>NC_014722.1:688827-1377654 GCF_000198775.1 Mycetohabitans rhizoxinica HKI 454
AGCGTGACGGATGTCAGTGCACGCGCTTAATTTCTAGAAGTTATAAATGGGCTAGAAACAATTATGCCCAGCTATGTGGCAGTTTGATAGAATCGTCAGTCGAAAAAACGGATCACTGCGGCGGCGGACTGTGGCAACGAGACGGTCGTCCGCCGTTTTTTCATTTGCCATGATCGAACTGCACAATATCTCGCAGCGCTTCCCTGGACCTCGCGGGTGGGTAGAGGCGCTGCACAACGTTACGCTCACGGTGCCGCCGCGCCAAGTGTTCGGCATCATCGGACGCAGCGGCGCGGGCAAGAGTACGCTGGTGCGCACCATCAACCTGCTGACGCGACCCAGCGAGGGCCGCGTGATCGTCGACGGTCGCGACTTGACTGCGTTGCCTGCCGATGGCCTGCGCGCGGCACGGCGTGAAATCGGCATGATCTTCCAGCATTTCAACCTGCTGTCCTCGCGCACAGTCTATGACAACGTCGCGTTACCGCTGGAGTTGGCGGGGAAGCGGCGCATGGAGATCGACAAGGTCGTGTTGCCGTTGCTGGAGTTGGTCGGATTGTCCGCGCAGCGGGACCGGTACCCGGCGCAGATCAGCGGTGGGCAGAAGCAACGTGTTGGTATTGCGCGGGCGTTGGCGAGCCGGCCAAAGGTGTTGCTGTCGGACGAGGCGACGTCGGCGCTGGACCCGGAAACCACACGCTCGATATTGGAACTGCTGCGCCAGATCAATCGGGAGTTGGGGTTGACGATCGTGCTGATCACTCACCAGATGGATGTGATCAAGCAAGTGGCCGATCGCGTCGCGGTACTCGACGCGGGGCGCTTGGTCGAGCAGGGCAACGTGATTGACGTCTTTCTGAAGCCGCACCACGAAGTCACGCGCGCGTTGATCGGCGACGTGATCGCGCAGGAACTGCCGCCTGCGCTCAAGGCTAGGGTCCAGCAGCGGCTGGAGGCGGGGCGCGACCATTTGTTAAGGCTCGCGTTCTCGGGCCGCGGCGTCGAGCAGCCGGTGTTGTCTGAGACGATTCGGCGATATGCGCTCGATTTCAGCATTCTGCATGGCCAGATCGACGAGATCCAAGGTCAGACGTTCGGCTCGCTTGCCGTGCTTGCCAGCGGCGAGCCCGGCAATGTCGGAAAGGCGATAGCTTTTCTGCGCGAGCAAGGTGTCATCGTTGAGGAGCTGAGCTATGTGGAGTGAGATGTTCGACATGTTCGTGCAGTCGTTCTGGGAAACGCTAATCATGGTCGGCATTTCCGGGGTGATCGGCGGCGCGATCGGCCTGCCGCTCGGCGTGCTGCTGCACTTGAGCGAGCGTGGCGGCGTGCTGCAAAACGTGCTCCTCAATCGTGTGCTGGGCATGACGATCAACGCGGTGCGCTCCACGCCCTTTATTATCCTGCTGGTGGCAGTTATTCCGTTCACCCGCCTGGTGGTCGGCTCGTCGATCGGCACCGTCGCCGCCGTTGTGCCGCTGACGATCGCCGCCGCACCGTTCGTTGCGCGCTTGGTCGAGACCGCGCTGCGCGAGGTGGATCGTGGCCTGATAGAAGCCGCACAGGCGATGGGGGCGACTACCTCGCAGGTTGTGTTCAAGGTCCTATTGCCCGAGGCCTGGCCCGGTATCGTCGCGGGCTTGACGTTGACGTTCGTATCGCTGGTTGGCTACTCGGCGATGGCGGGGGCGATCGGCGGTGGAGGCCTGGGCGACCTGGGCATCCGCTATGGCTATCAGCGTTTCCTGCCCGAAGTCATGTTCGCCGTGGTGCTCGTGCTGATCGTCTTCGTGCAGTTGGTGCAGTCCTTTGGCGATTATCTGGTGCGCCGGCTTAGCCACAAATAGCGGTACGGCGCACAAGCGTGGCGGCGCGGCCAGCACGCGCCGCCACGGGGTGAGAAGTCCCATACTGACTTAGAGAAAAGGGAAATCGATGCAACGCCGTTTCATGATCAAGTTGGTTGCGGCACTGGGGAGCGCAGCGCTCTTCATGGGTGCCGCGCGCGCACAAGACCGGATCAAGGTGGGCGTGACCGGCGGCCCGCACGCGCAAATCCTCGAGGTCGTGAAGAAGGTCGCAGCCAGGAGCGGGCTGAATCTTCAGATCGTTGAATTTTCCGACTACGTGCAGCCCAATGCCGCCCTCGCCGCCGGCGACCTCGACGCGAACAGCTACCAGCATCAGCCCTATCTCGACGCGCAGGTCAAGGATCGCGGCTACAAGATCGTCAAGGTCGCCGATACGGTGATGTTCCCGATGGGCATCTACTCGAAAAAGGTCAAGTCGCTGAAGGATTTGCCCAGTGGCGCGCGGATTGCGATGCCGAATGACCCGACCAATGGTGGGCGGGCGCTGCTGTTGTTGCAAAAGCTCGGCACGTTGAAGCTGCGCGCGGACGCGGGGCTGAAGGCCACGCCGCTGGACATCGTCGAGAACCCGAAAAAGGTTAAGCTTATCGAATTGGATGCGGCGCAGATCCCGCGCTCGCTGGCCGATGTCGATGCGGCCGCGATCAATACGAATTTCGCGTTGGAGGCAGGCCTGCAGCCCAGGCGGGATGCGATCGCGCTCGAAGACGCGAATGGTCCATACGCGAACATCCTCGCGGTGCGCCAGGCTGATCGCGACAAGCCATGGGTCGCGAAGCTGGTTGCTGCGTACCATTCGCCGGAAGTCAAACAGTACATTGATAGCCAATACGGCGGTGCCGTAGCGGCCGGGTGGTGATCCCATTGGGGAACGCCCGTCGTTGGCCTACGCGTGTAGCAACGGCGACTACGGCTGCGGCTGGGTCGGGGCTGTGGTTGGGTCAGGGCTGCGGCTGGGTCGGGACTGTGGCTGCCTTGGGGCTGCGGTTGCCGCTGGTGCCGCGGTGAATCCGCACTGGCCTGTTGTGGCTGACATGATCGGGCGTTTGGATTAGAGCTTTGTGTCAGGCTGGCGGCTTCTCGCCGGTCTTTTTTGTTATTAAAATAGAACGACCGTTCTTTAAAAGTGCGGTGATGGGCGCGTGTGAGGCGCATTGCCGCATGGCCCCAATCCTCGGAAAGCCTGATGTGTCGGGATTCGCACGACCGTCCGTCGTTATAATGGCCGTTAATGGATTGCCGTATTCGTAACTTTGGAGCGTGGAATGAAAGTTCTTGTGCCGGTCAAGAGAGTGGTCGACTACAACGTGAAGGTCCGCGTGAAATCGGACGGCACGGGCGTGGATGTGGCGAATGTGAAGATGTCGATGAACCCGTTTGACGAGATCGCGGTGGAAGAGGCGGTGCGGTTGAAGGAAGCGGGCGTGGCCACGGAAGTGATTGCCGTATCGGCGGGGGCGGTGGCGTGCCAGGAGACGCTGCGCACCGCGCTGGCGATCGGCGCGGACCGGGCGATCCTGATTGAAGCCCAAGAGGAGTTGCAGCCGCTGGCGGTTGCCAAGCTGCTCAACGCGCTGGTCGCGCGGGAGCAGCCGCAACTCGTGATCCTTGGTAAGCAGGCGATCGACGACGACTCGAATCAAACCGGGCAAATGCTGGCCGCGCTGGCCGGCTGGCCGCAAGCCACGTTTGCCTCGAAGGTGACGGTCGAAGGCGGCCGCGCCACGGTGGCGCGTGAAGTGGACGGCGGCGCCGAGACGCTGTCATTGACGCTGCCGGCGGTGGTGACCACCGACCTGCGGCTGAACGAGCCGCGCTATGTGACGTTGCCCAACATCATGAAGGCGAAGAAAAAGCCGCTGGAGACCGTGACGCCGCAGGCCCTGAGCGTGGACGTGGCGCCGCGGCTCAAGACGCTGAAGGTGGCCGAGCCGCCCAAACGCAGCGCGGGCGTGAAGGTGCCGGATGTCGCCACGCTGGTCGACAAGCTCAAGGGCGAAGCAAAAGTACTGTAACGGACAACGCGCAAAGAGGCAGACATGGCGATACTGGTCATTGCAGAACACGACAACGCGGCGCTCAAGGCAGCGACGCTAAACACGGTAGCGGCCGCGCAGCAATTGGGCGGCGAAATCCACATACTAGTGGCGGGGCACAATGCACGCGGCGCAGCCGACGCGGCGGCCAGGGTGGCCGGGGTCGCGAAGGTGCTGTTGGCCGATGCGCCGCAGCTCGGCGAAGGATTGGCGGAGAACGTCGAGGCGACGGCGCTGGCGATCGCGCGCGAATATACGCACATCGTGTTGCCGGCGACCGCATACGGCAAGAACGTGGCGCCTCGTCTTGCCGCCAAGCTGGACGTTGCCCAACTGAGCGACATCACGGCCGTGGTGAGCGCGGACACGTTCGAGCGGCCGATCTATGCGGGCAACGCGATCGCAACGGTGCAGTCGGTGGATCCGATCAAGGTCATCACGGTACGGGGCACGGCGTTCGATCCGGTCGCTGCCGACGGCGGCAGCGCGCCGGTGCAGGCGATCGACGCGGCGCCGGCGGCGCCCGGTGTAAGCTTTGTGGGCCGTGAGTTGACTAAGCTGGAGCGCCCGGAATTAACCAGCGCGCAGATCATCGTGTCGGGCGGACGGGGGCTGGGCAGCGGCGAACACTATACGCAGGTGCTCGGGCCGCTGGCCGACAAGCTCGGCGCTGCGCTGGGCGCCTCGCGCGCGGCAGTCGATGCGGGATACGTACCGAACGACTACCAGGTGGGGCAGACCGGCAAGATCGTTGCGCCGCAGCTGTACATTGCGGTAGGGATTTCCGGGGCAATCCAACACGTGGCCGGCATGAAGGACAGCAAGGTCATCGTGGCGATCAACAAGGATCCGGAGGCGCCGATTTTCAGCATCGCCGACTACGGCCTGGTAGGCGATCTGTTCACGCTGGTGCCGGAACTGGTCAACGCGTTATAAGCGGTTGACACGTCGCGTGATGCGCGCGACGGATCTTGGCAGAAAGGGCGTATCGTGCGCCTCTTAGTTGTCTTTGCACTGCCATACGACGAGACGGCACTTCGACTAAGCGGGGCAGCGATGCGTTATGTGCCACCCGTCAATGACAGGTGGCTTGTGATCGATCGATGGCGCCGGCTCTGCACGCTCACGCGCCGGCGTAGGCGGGGCGGCGCGAGCCGGCCCCGTCGGCGAGATAGCGATGCACGGACAGGTCGTCGGCCTGGATCGCGGGTCGCTTGCCGGACATCAGATCGGCGAGCAATTGCCCCGATCCGCACGACATGGTCCAGCCGAGCGTGCCGTGGCCGGTATTGAGGAACAAGTTGGGCACCGGCGTGCGGCCGACGATCGGTGTGCCGTCGGGGGTCATCGGCCGCAAGCCGGTCCAAAAGCTGGCCTGCACCGTGTCGCCGCCCCCCGGGAACAGGTCGTTGACGCACCTCTCGAGCGTGCGGCGGCGCGCTTCGCGCAGCGACGTATCGAAACCGACGACTTCGGCCATGCCGCCAACGCGGATCCGGTCATCGAACCGGGTGATGGCAACCTTGTACGTCTCGTCCAGCACAGTTGATACCGGCGCACGGGCAGCGTCGACGATCGGTGCAGTGATTGAATAGCCTTTGAGCGGATAAACCGGGATCTTGACGATGCCGGCCAGCAGGCGGGTCGAATACGCGCCCAGTGCGACCACGTAGGCGTCGGCGCGCAGCAGCTCGGAACCGCATTGCACGCCAGTGATCCGGCCGCCGGCGATCGCGAGCGAGTCGATTGGCGTGTCGAACCGGAATTGCACGCCCAGCGACATGGCCAATTGCGCTAGTCGCGTCGTGAAAAGCTGGCAATCGCCGGTTTCGTCGTTAGGCAGCCGCAATCCGCCGGTCAACGTGTGCGCGATGCGCTGCAGCGCTGGTTCGGCCTGGCTCAGTTCGGCGCTCGACAACAGTTCATATGGAACGCCTGCGTCCTCGAGTACCGCGATGTCCTTCGCGGCACCGTCCAACTGCGCCTGTGTGCGAAACACCTGCAGCGTGCCGCCTTGGCGCCCTTCATACGCGATGCCGGTCTGCGCGCGCAGCGCTTGCAGGCAGTCGCGGCTGTACTCGGCCAGTCGCACCATCCGGCTCTTATTGGTCGCGTACCGGCTGGCGGTACAGTTCTGCAGCATGTGCCACATCCATTTGAGCTGGAATGTGCTGCCATCAAGTCGAATGGCTAGTGGCGCGTGCTGCTGAAACATCCATTTGAGCGCCTTCAGCGGCACACCCGGCGCTGCCCACGGCGCGGCATAGCCCGGCGAGATCTGGCCAGCGTTGGCGAAGCTGGTCTCCAGGGCGGGGCCCGACTCGCGCTCGAGCACGGTGACTTCATGGCCTGCCCGCGCCAGGTAATAGGCGCTTGCCACGCCAACCACGCCGCTGCCCAGGACGATGACACGCATGCGATGCTCCGATTCGCTTGTATCCCGACTCAGTACTGCAAGTCGGCAGATTGGTAGTAAACGCGCCTATCCTATTGCGAGCTATCCAGGTATTGTTATTGTATTTTTACGATATTTAGTAAAAAATCATGAGAACGCAAAGGCAGCCCGTGCGGGCGCTCGACAAGCTCGACCACAAGATATTGAATCTATTGCAGTCCGATGGACGCATGGCGATGAAGGATCTTGCCGAGCGTGTCGGATTGTCGATTACGCCGTGTATCGAGCGCGTCAGGCGCATGGAGCGCGACGGTGTGATCACCGGCTACTATGCCCGGGTGGATCCGGCTAAGCTTGGCGCCGGCCTGCTCGTCTTCGTCGAGATCACGCTGGATCACAAAAACGGCAACATGTTCGGCCAGTTCCGACGCGAGGTCGAGCGCATTACGCAGGTATTGGAGTGCCACCTGGTCTCCGGCGAGTTCGACTATTTGATCAAGGCGCGCATCGGTGAGATGTCCGACTATCGGAAGTTACTCGGTGACATCCTGCTCCAATTGCCCGGGGCGGTGCAGTCCAAGAGCTATGTCGTGATGGAGGAAATCAAGGAGACGTTGACGGTTGCGGCGGGTGAATGATACTGTATTTTTATACAGTACTGAGTCGCATGAACCGATGGAATCGCCTGCTGATGACGCGTGTCCAGTGGTGCCACTGCTGCCACGTAAAGGTCGCGGTGCCATCACGAACCTGCCTGGCCGCTACGAGGTGGACGAGCGGCAACCGATTGACGACGGCTGGCTGCACGTGGCCGCCGATCGCGACGGCGACGGCATCGCACCCTTGAAGACGCGCGTGTTCAACGAGCGGGCAAAGCGCATTCTGACGCGCAATGCATCGCCCGATATTCCATTCAGCGTATCGCTGAACCCATACCGAGGCTGCGAGCACGGCTGCATCTATTGCTTCGCGCGGCCCACGCACAGCTACCTCGGGTTGTCGCCCGGCCTGGATTTCGAGAGCCGTATCTACGCGAAAGTCAACGCGCCCGAGTTATTGCACGCCGAACTGGCCAAGCCATCCTATATGCCCGAGCCGATCGCGCTGGGCGTTAGCACGGACGCCTATCAGCCGGTCGAACGGGATCTGCGGATCACCCGTCGCGTGCTCGATGTCTTGGACAGACATCGGCATGCGGTGGCGGCGATCACGAAGTCATCGCTGATCGAACGCGATATCGATCTGCTCGCGCCGATGGCGCACCGTGGTCAGGCGTTGGTCGCGATAACGGTCACCACGTTGGATGCCAACGTCGCGCGCACGCTCGAGCCGCGGGCCGCGACGCCGTTGCGCCGGCTGCGCACGATCCGGGTGCTGGCCGATGCGGGTATTCCGGTAGGAGTGAGCATCGCGCCGGTCATTCCGTTCATCACCGAGCCGGATTTGGAGCGGGTGCTTGACGCTTGCGCGCAGGCGGGGGCGAGCAGCGCGTCTTATATCGTCTTGAGGCTGCCGTGGGAAGTTGCACCGCTGTTCAAGCAATGGCTCGATGTGCATTTCCCTGGCCGGGCCGAGCGCGTGATGAACCGGATTCGCGAGATGCGCGGCGGCAACGACTATGACGCGTCGTTCGGCACGCGGATGAAGGGCCAGGGGGCGTGGGCTGAGCTGCTCAAGCAGCGTTTTGAACGGGCGGCGCGCAAGCTGGGGCTTGCCGGGCGTCAGCACGGGATATTGGACATGTCCGCGTTCGCGCCGCCCGCGGCGCGGACTGCCCGCCGTCACGTCGCCAAGCCCGCGGTCGGTCTTTGCAGCGATGCCCAGATGAGCCTGTTTGACTGATTTGACTGATCGCGGTGCCGTCATGAGTGGCACCGCGATCAACCGATCAACCGATCACGTCGAGGCCCACACGGCTCAACGGTTGAACCGTTGCCTCGAAGTAGGTCTGGAACGCTAGCGCCAGCGCGCCCATCAGCAACATCGCGCCGATGAACAGCGACAGGATCACAACAAACACGACACCCCAGCCGGAATGGCTCCGGCGGTCGCCGTGCGGGTTGAAATGGGTGTCCCACTTATCGTCCGGCCGCAGGCCATAGACGATTGCGGCGAGGAACGCAGCCAGCAGCGAGATGGCACCGGGCACCGATAGCCACCACCCGGCGACTGACGTTCGCTGCGTCGCGACGAGCCATTGCACGCCGACGACGCCGAGCGCCGTCGCGGCAATATGCAAGTACGCTAGCGCGTCGCGTGGGCCATATAGATAGAACCGGTGTGCGCCGAGTGAACCGAGCACGAACGCGGCAAGGGCGGCGCGGGTCTTAGACTTGAACCGGGTTGGCGGGGCCGGCGGCACGCAGCCGTCGGAGCGCAGGCGGGAAGAGGCGGACATGGCGGGCAAGGAATACGATGACAGGGTCGATATTGTACGTCGCGCCGTCAGTGCTTCGCGTAGGTGACGCGATAGATGGCACTGGCACCGTCGAGCGTTACCTGCGCGACGCGGTGGCCGACCTTGGTGCTGTGGCTCCACGAACCGCGCTTGGCAATGAAGAGAAGATGGTGTGATGATATTGCGGCGGGAGCATCGGTTCATCGTGGCGACCAGTGCATCTCGATTGCGGTCGGGCGCGTAAATGGTTGTACGGTGCGTCGATTGGCACCCGGATCGCGTTCACGGGCAGCGTCGCGGCAAGGCGGCACGCAAGCATGTCGGCCACCAGCGCCGTCACCGACACGGTAAGTATTTGTTGGAGCGCTATTTTCAGGTTATAATCGCGCGTTTCGGCAGATCGAAAACCCGGGTGTTGCTGGTCAATACCCAGGCTATTTAGGTAAGGACACAGCATGGTCATCATCCGCTTGGCTCGTGGCGGCTCGAAGAAGCGCCCGTTCTACAATATCGTTGCAACCGATTCGCGCAATCGCCGCGACGGCCGTTTCATTGAGCGCGTCGGTTTCTACAATCCGGTTGCGACAAAGGGCGAATCGCTGCGCATCGTGCAAGACCGCCTGACGTACTGGCAAGGCGTCGGCGCGCAGCTGTCGCCGACCGTGGCTCGCCTGGTCAAGCAGGCGCAAGCTGCGCAACCGTCCGCGTAACCCGTTGCATGCAGGCCGGCATTTGCCGAGTGCGGTATCGCGGCATCTGCCGGAGTCCTGTGCGCGAGTGGTCAAACGCTGGGGGATGAGCAGATGGCAACCCGTGTATCGTCGCCACCCCGGCCTGTGTCGTTTGGCCATTTTGTGCGTCGTCCAGTGAAGGCGGGCGGCCGTGCGGGCTCGCCCGAGTCCGGCGTCGAGAGCGTGGCGTCGTTGCCGGACGATGCGATCGAGGTCGGTGCGGTCGTCGATGCCTACGGCGTCAAGGGCTGGTTGAAGATCACGCCGCATGCCGGCGTCGGTTCGAGTGGCGGTGCGCTGCTGCGCGCAAGATCCTGGTGGCTCGTCAAGGGCGGCGTGTGCCGTGCGGCGCAGGTCGTGTCGAGCAAGGCGCATAGCGCTACCGTGGTCGCGCAACTTGCCGGGTGCGCGGACCGCGATCAGGCCTTTGCGCTGCGCGGCGCCACGGTGCACGTGCGCCGCGCGGATTTTCCGGCGCTCGAGCGTGACGAGTACTACTGGGTTGATTTGATCGGCTTGGCGGTCGTCAATGAGTTCGGTGACGCGCTGGGCCAGGTCGTGGCCCTGATGGATAACGGCGCGCACTCAATCCTGCGTGTGGAGTACGACGAGGTCGGGCGGGACGGGCGCATCAAGAAGGCGCAGCGGCTGATTCCGTTTGTCGACGCTTACGTGAAAACGGTCGAGCCGTCGGACCGCCGCATCGTGGTCGACTGGGGAATGGACTATTGATGGCGCGCGCGATGCAATTCGATGTCATCACGCTATTCCCGGAAATGTTTGGCGCCCTGACCGACTGGGGGATTACCAGCCGGGCCGCCAAGCAACAGCGTTATACGTTGCGCACGTGGAATCCTCGCGACTTCACGACGGACAACTACCGGACGATCGATGATCGTCCGTACGGTGGTGGTCCAGGCATGGTAATGCTGGCCCGGCCGCTTGCCGACGCGATCGCCGCCGCCCGGAAGGCGCAATATGCGGGTGAGGCCGGGTCACTGCCGCATCGCGCGCGCGTCGTGCTGATGTCGCCGCAAGGCCGGCCGCTGGATCACGCCAAGGTGATCGAGTATGCGGCGCTGCCTGGGTTGATCGTGTTGTGCGGCCGATACGAGGCGATCGACCAGCGGCTGATTGATCGCGAGGTGGACGACGAAGTGAGCCTCGGCGATTTCGTGCTGTCGGGTGGTGAGTTGCCTGCGATGGCACTGATGGACGCGGTGATTCGGCAGTTGCCCGGCGTATTGAACGATGCGCAGTCGGCTGTGCAGGACAGCTTCGTCGATGGGCTGCTCGACTGTCCGCATTACACGCGCCCGGAGGAGTATGACGGCGTGCGGGTGCCGGACGTGCTGCTCGGCGGGCATCATGCACAGATTGAGCAGTGGCGGCGTCGCGAGGCGCTGCGCAATACATGGGTCAAGCGCCCCGATCTGATCGAGCGCGCCCGGCGTAACAAGATGTTGAGCCGTGCCGATGAGGCATGGCTCGCAACCCTCGTGGCATCGGAGCATTGATGGCCGGTGTGCGAGGGCAAGGCGGTGGCCGGAGCCGGCTGCCGGAAGTCAATCCATCCTCTACCGGGACCTCGATCGTGATCGGGGTAAGAAAACGCCGGCAAGATGGTCACAGGAGTCAATCATGAATCTGATTGCAAAACTCGAGCAGGAAGAAATCGAGCGCGTGCTCGCGGGCAAGACCATCCCGGCCTTTGCGCCGGGTGACACGGTCGTCGTCAACGTGAACGTGGTCGAAGGCAATCGTAAGCGTGTTCAAGCGTATGAGGGCGTGGTGATTGCGAAGCGCAATCGTGGCCTGAACTCGTCGTTCATCGTCCGCAAGATTTCGTCGGGCGAAGGCGTCGAGCGGACGTTTCAAACGTACTCGCCACTGATCGCAGGCATTGTCGTGAAGCGCCGTGGCGACGTGCGCCGTGCGAAGCTGTACTACCTGCGCGAGCGTTCGGGCAAGTCCGCTCGGATCAAGGAAAAGCTGTCGTACAACAAGGAACGTGCAGCGTCCAAGGAGTAAGGGCAGCACCGGAAAAAAGCACCCCCGCTGGGGTGCTTTTTTCGTTGGTGGTCCTATTGCACCATGAGCCGGCCGATCTTCAATCCTGAGTTACTGCCTGTCGAGTCGAGCGATACGCGCTTGGCGCCGGTCGCTCCGGGCCGGTTGACGCCGCGCGGCTTGCGTGAGCGGTTCCAGCAGGAACTCACCTGGACTGCGGAGCCGCATGAGGTGCGCTGGACACGCGGCGACCCGCGGCAGGCCGCGGTGCTGGTGCCGTTGGTGGTTCGCGACGACGTCACGGTGTTGTTGACGCAGCGCGGAGACATGCTGACCGACCATGCCGGGCAAGTCAGTTTTCCGGGCGGGCGACACGAGCCGGATGACGCAGACGCGACAGCGACGGCCTTGCGTGAGGCACGGGAAGAAGTTGGCCTGCCGGGGGATCGCGTCGAGGTGTTGGGGACATTGCCCGAATACCTGACCGGCACGGGATTTCGCGTCACGCCGGTCGTCGGCTTGGTCCATCCGCCCTTTTCGACAGTGGCCGACGGCTATGAAGTGGCAGAGATTTTCGAGGTGCCGCTCGCCTTTCTAATGGATCCGTCCCATCATCAAGTACGCGTTTTTCGTTCGGAAAATGCCGAGTACCGTTTTTTTGCGATGCCGTACCCACGATTGGACGGCCGCGGTGACTATTTCATCTGGGGCGCCACCGCAGGTATGCTGCGCAACCTGTATCGGTTCCTAGCCGCTTAGCAGCGCGCGTCCCGTCGCGCGCCGCACGGCTGTATCGTATCGTGGCCAGCGTTGTCCATCTGCTGTCTATCGTGTCTACGTAACAAGTTCCAGATCAATGAGCGCCGAGCCAAGGCACTGTGCTATCTTTACGCCATCTTTATCGGTACGCTTGTACCAAACCGTATTACGGCGCTGCGCATGACCTTTTTTTCCGTATTGCTGGCTCTGATCATTGAACAGTTGCGGGCGCTGTCGCCGCACAATCCCGTGTCGATGCTGCTTCACTATCACGCGGCCAGTGCGGGGCAAGCGTTCGATGCCGGCAAGCGCAAGCACGGATTGCTTGCGTGGCTTTCCGTCGCTGTTCCATGGACCTTGGCGGTCGCGCTGATCTACTACCTGTTGTATCGGATCAGTTTTGTACTGGCGTTTCTCTGGAATGTGGTGATCGTCTATTTGACGCTCGGCTTCCGACAATTCAGCCATTATTTCACCGACATTCATCTCGCACTGAACAACGATGACGTGCCGCGCGCGCGTGAAATCCTCGCGCAGTGGACGGGCCTGGACACGGTGGACATGCCGGTTAGCGAGATCGTGCGCCATACGCTGATTCGCGCGGTGATCGCGTCGCACCGGCATGTGTTTGGCGTGTTCTTCTGGTTCGTCGTGCCGCTCGGACCGGCCGGTGCCGTCCTCTATCGGGTGGCTGAGCATTTGGCGCGGACCTGGAACGATACGGTATCGGACCGCACGCCAGCATTCGCCGCGTTTGCGCGGCAGGCGTTCTTTTTCATCGACTGGATGCCGGCGCGGCTGACCGCCATGGGTTTCGCGATCGTGGGCAACTTCGAGGACGCGATTTACGCTTGGCGCAATACCGCGCAGCAGTGGCCGGATCCGAACGAGGGCGTGTTGCTGTCCGCCGGCAGCGGCGCACTAGGGGCACGGCTGGCTGGCCCGCTAGCTGAGCCGTCCAGCGTCGACGCGTTGTCCTCCACCGATGGCAGCCCGGTGCCGGTGGGCGAGGATTGCACGCCGCGGACATTGCAATCGGCGGTGGGCCTCGTCTGGCGCGCCGTCATCCTGTGGATGCTATTGTTGCTGATGCTGACCGTGGCGGTGTGGGTCGGCTAGGCTAGTAGCACTAGCCGCATCGTGACGCACCCGCGCTGCATCAACCGTCGCGTAGATCGCGAGGGGTGCCGCACTGCCAGCACAGCGTGAATTGTGCTTCAAGCGTCTCGCCACAGCGTGGGCAGCGCCATTGCGGCTGTCGAACACCGGCATTGTTCGTCACCGCGAGCAGAATGTGTCGCGCAAGCGGCGCATCGCGCTCATCGACGAGCCATAGCTCCGGCGCGCATTGATCGGCCGGAATCTCGCCGAGCGCCCCGTGCAGATATCGATTGTGCATTTCACAGCGGATGCCTGCGGTCGACAGCACATTGATCCAGTGCTGTGCGATCACCACATTAGGCGCTTTCGTCAGGATGACCATTCAAATCTCCTGCGGCAGTCAACGTGGCATGGCGCGGGCGCGCTGGCATCTACCGGCTCGACGCACGGTATCGAACCACACCCACGGCGTGCTATCGAACCACCTACGGTGCGCTATCGAACCACTCACGGCGTGCTATCGGACCACCTGGCTTGCTTCGTGCAGCAGTTGCGCATACAACGCATGGCGTGCCGGTGCGATGCGGCCTTGCGCCACCGCGTCCAGTATCGCACAGCCCGGCTCGTGCAAATGATGGCAATTGTAGAAGCGGCAACCGCCGAGTAGCGGGCGGAATTCGGGAAAGGCGCGTTCGAGTTGGCCCTCGGTCAAATGATACAGTCCGAACTCCTGAAAACCTGGCGAGTCGATCAACGCCCCACCGCTCGGTAACGTATACCAGCGAGTGAACGTGGTGGTATGACGGCCGCTGTTCAGCGCCGATGAAATGTCGCGCGTCGCGGCGTTCGCGTACGGCACCAGCAGATTCACCAGCGTTGACTTGCCCATACCGGACTGGCCGAGCAGCAGCGTAGCGCGATGGGCGAGCAACGGTGCGAGCGTGGCGTGCGTGGCATCGGCGGCACTGGTCGCGGACACCTCGACGATCCGGTAGCCGAGTGCCGCGTAGGATGCGACACGTTTGCGGGCAAGCGGCAGTGCGGCGAGTAAGTCGGCTTTGTTCAACAGTACCACCGGCTCGAGCTGATGGGCTTCGGCCGCCACCAGCGCGCGGCCAAGTAGGTCCTCGCTGAAATGCGGCTCGGTGGCCAGTACGATCAGCAATTGATCGAGATTGGCGGCAAAGAGCTTCGACTTGAACTGGTCCGAGCGAAACAGCAGGTTGCGTCGTGCATCGGTCGCGACGATGACCCCCTGGTCCGCGGAGGTCGTCTCGAAGCTGACGCGGTCGCCCACGGCGACTTCACTCTTTTTGCCGCGTGGAAAGCACTGCAGTAGCGAGCCACCACTGTCGGGCTGAACCACATAGTGCCGGCCATGTGCGGCGATGACCCGGCCCTTGCCGGGCCCCCCTATCTGGTCGTGATCGTTGCCGCGTTGTGTTGTCGGGCCCGTGTGACGCGGTGCGCCGCGCGCTGCGTGGCTGCTCATGTACGCGCGTGCGCCAGCAGCCGTTCGATGCGCTGCGCCGCGGGCGGGTGGGAGTAATAGAATGCAGAGTAGACCGGGTCGGGCGTCAGCGTCGACGCATTGTCCTGATAGAGCTTGACCAGCGCGCTGATCAAATCCTGCGCGCGTGCCTGCGTCGCAGCGAAGGCGTCGGCCTCGAACTCATGCTTGCGCGACGATAGGCTGGTGAGCGGCGTCACAAAAAACAGGAAGACCGGCATCACGAGACAGAACAGGATCAAGGCAAGTGCGTCGTTCGAGCCGGTCATCGACGGCGTCACGCCCAGGCTCGTGTAGAACCACGGACGTTGGGCGAGCCAGCCGAGCAACGCAAGCAGCACGAATGACAATGCAAATGTGATGATCATGCGTTTCAGCACGTGCCGGTGCTTGAAATGACCGAGTTCGTGCGCCAACACCGCCTCGATCTCGCTGCCATCGAGCCGGCTGAGCAGCGTGTCGAAGAACACGATCCGCTTGGCCGTGCCAAAGCCGGTAAAGTAGGCATTGCCATGCGCGGAGCGCCGGCTGCCGTCCATCACGAACAGCCCTTTGGCGGCGAAGCCGCAGCGGTGCATCAACGACTCGATGCGCTCACGCAACGATGCGTCGGTCAGCGGCTCGAACTTGTTGAACAGCGGCGCGATTACGCTTGGGTATAGGACCAGCACGCCGACGCTGAACGTGACCCAGACGAGCCAAGCCCAGATCCACCACATCGCGCCGGCCTGCTGCATCAGCCACAGCACGACGAACAACAGCGGCAGGCCGATTAGCGCGCCGAGCAACGTTCCCTTCACCAGGTCGGCAAAAAAAAGCTTGCGCGACATCCTGTTGAAGCCGAACCGTGCCTCGATGACAAAGTGCCGCGCATAGTCGAACGGCAAATCGACCAGTCCGATGATGACAGCGACCGTGGTCACCAGCGCAATCTGACCTGCATAGCCGCGACCCAGCCATCCACTGAGCAGGGTATCCAACCATTGCAGGCCGCCCAACAACGTCAACGCGACCAGCAACGCGCCGCCCACGCCGAGCTCCAGCATGGCGAGCCGTGTCAGCGATATCGTATAGTCGGCCGCGCGCTGGTGGGCCTGCAGCGAGATCGTGTCGCGGAATCCGTCCGGGACCGCATGGCGATGGTTGGCGACGTGCCGGATCTGTCGGCTTGCGAGCCACAGCCGGGTGGCGATCATGGCGACGAGCGCGACGACAAAGAGGAACGTAAACATCCGTTATCCGTGGGAACGCTGTAATGCATCTATTCTCGCACGTTCGCCGCGGGTGTCGCCGCTGCGGCGCTTCGGGCAAAATAGCGAGGAATCCATTTTAAGGCGTTTGAATGAGTCCCGACCTGCAGCAACCTGGCGGCCAGCCCGTGTTGGCCAAGAGTGAATTCAACTTGATCTGGCTGGATATGGAGATGACCGGCTTGCTGCCGAACACCGACCGGATCATCGAGGTCGCGGTGGTGGTCACCGATTCGAACCTGACGGTGGTCGTCGAAGGTCCGGTACTGGCGATCCATCAGTCGGATTCGACGCTGGATGCGATGGACCAATGGAACAAGAACACGCATGGCCGCTCGGGCCTGATCGAACGGGTTCGTGCATCGTCGGTCACCGAAGCTGATGCGGCCGCGCAATTGCTCGCGTTCCTGTCGCAATATGTGCCGGCTGGCAAGTCGCCGATGTGTGGCAACTCGATTTGCCAGGACCGTCGTTTCATGGCGCGCTGGATGCCGGAACTCGAGGCGTTCTTTCACTATCGCAATCTCGACGTGAGCACGCTGAAGGAGTTGTGCCGCCGCTGGCAGCCGGCGGTCTACAAGGGATTCCAGAAGCGTGCCTTGCATACCGCGCTGGCCGACATCCATGAGTCGATTGACGAATTGAAGTACTACCGCGAGCATTTCCTGCGCGCGCCCGACGCCGCCGTGATGCCGCAAGTGGGCTGACGAGCCGGCTGCGCCGCACAAGCGGCCGGGTCCGCGCGGCCTGCGCTCAGGTTGCGGCCGGCGGCTTTTGCCGGATCGCGCTCTTGGGCCGGAATGCGATCACATGCGCCGGGTCGGTTTCGATATACGGGCCGCCAATCAGGTCGATGCAGTACGGCACGGCGGCGAAGATGCCATTGACGATCACGTTCCCCTGCGCGTCGCGCACGCCCTCGAGTGTTTCACGGATCGACTTCGGCTGGCCGGGCAGGTTCACAATCAGCGCCGCATGATCGGCCGTTTCGCGAATGACCGCCACTTGGCGCGACAGAATCGCCGTCGGCACGAAATGCAGGCTGATCTGGCGCATTTGCTCGCCAAAACCGGGCATCGTCCGAGTGCCCACCGCCAGCGTGGCCTCCGGCGTGACGTCGCGCCGGGCGGGGCCGGTGCCGCCCGTGGTGAGCACGAGGTCGCAGCGGGCCTCGTCCACAAGCTCGGTCAGCGTGCGTGAGATGGTGGCTGCATCGTCGGCGATCAGCCGCGTGTGTGCCTGCCACGCACTCGTGAGCGTGTCGCTCAGCCATGCCTGTAGCGCGGGGATGCCCTGGTCCTCATAGACGCCGGCACTGGCACGGTCGCTAATCGAAACCAGGCCGACGACCAGTTTGTTGGCACGGTCATGCGGTGTCGTCATCATCTTGCTCGTCGTCGGAAGAAGCGGGGATCCCGGCGTGTTCGGCGCGCGGATCCGCATCACCGGCCACTTCTTTGATCCACTGGAACAGTTCTCTAAAATAGCGCGGCGGCTTGCCTTGGGCCGCCTCGCGCCGCGCATTGCGGATCAGCGTGCGGCCTTGCTGGACGTCGGCGCCCGGATGGGTGCGTAAAAACTCGGTCAACGCCTCGTCGCTCGCGAGCAACTGCGCGCGGGTGCGCTCGATCCAGTGCAATCGCGCCGTCTCGGCTTTGTTCGTGCCGTTATATGTGTCCAGCGCGTTGCGCAGCGCCGCCACGTCGGTGGCTGGCAGGCCGCGCATCAGTCGCCCCACATACTGCAATTGCCGCCGCTTGCCCTCATGGTCGGTGATGCGGCGCGCTTCGCGTATTGCATCGGCTAGGTCCTCGGGTAACGGCATGCGCTTAAGCGCATCCTTGGGCAGGTCAACAATCTCGGCGCCAAGCGCCTGTAGCGCCGTCATTTCCCGTTTGAGTTGCGATTTGCTCGGCCGCGTGTCATCGCGGCCGCCCTGGTGGTCGGCGAGCGGTTGCGGCTGCGTTGCTGTCGTGGTTCGTGTCTTGCGCGTCATGCGCGTATTTTAGCGCGTACCGCGTGCCGTCCTCGCGGTTGGGCAAACGGCTTGTTATGATCGCATCATGAAAACCGAGGATCGAACTGACATGGCAGCACACCAGCGCGTGTTTCCGCACACCCAGGCGCAACTGAAGGACATCGCGGCGGACATACTACGGCACGCAAAAGCGCTCGGCGCAACCGATGCCGCGACCGAGATCTCAGAAGGCGACGGCTTGTCGGTGTCAGTACGGCGAGGCGAGGTCGAGACGATCGAGCACAACCGCGACAAGACGATGGGGGTGACCGTATTCATCGGCAACAAGCGCGGCAACGCGAGCACCTCCGATTTCTCGCCGGCAGCACTGCGTGATACGGTATCGGCCGCGTACAACATCGCGCGGTTTACCGCAGAGGACAACTGCGCCGGGCTTGCCGAAGCGGAGTTGCTCGAGATGCACCCGCTGGATTTGGATTTGTTCCACCCGTGGGAGCTACATGCCGACGACGCGGTCGAGATCGCGCGCCGCGCCGAACAGGCGGCCTTCGACACCGACCCGCGGATCCGCAACAGCGAAGGCGCGAGCGTGTCGGCGCAGCATTCGCAGTTCGTGCTGGCTACCTCCCGCGGTTTTGTCGGCGGCTATCCGTATTCGCGGCACGCTATCGCATGCGCGCCGATTGCCGGCAGCGGCCAGCAGATGCAGCGTGACGACTGGTACACGTCACGCCGCTGCGCAGCGCAATTGGCCTCGCCCGAAGCGGTGGGCCGCTATGCTGCCGAGCGTGCGTTGGCGCGTATCGGCGCGCGCCGGCTCGGGACTCGAAAATGCCCGGTGTTGTTCGAGGCGCCGCTCGCCGTCGGGCTGCTGGGTGCGTTCGTGCAGGCGACCAGCGGCGGGGCGTTATATCGCAAGACGAGCTTTCTGACCGACTCGCTGGGCAAGCCTGTATTCGCGCCGCACGTGCAGGTGCGCGAGGATCCGCATGTGCCCCGCGCGCTGGGCAGTGCCCCGTTTGACGAGGAGGGTGTACGCACCACGCGGCGCGATGTCGTGCGCGACGGCGTCGTACAAGGGTATTTCCTGTCGACGTATTCGGCTCGCAAGCTGGGCATGAAAACTACCGGCAATGCCGGCGGCTCGCACAATCTGTCATTGACCAGCACGTTCACGCGCGAAGACGACGATTTCCGCGCGATGTTGCGCAAGCTCGGCACGGGGCTGCTGTTGACCGAGTTGATGGGGCAGGGGGTGAACTATGTTACGGGCGACTATTCGCGTGGCGCGTCCGGATTCTGGGTCGAGAATGGCCAGATCCAGTATCCGGTCGAGGAGATCACGGTCGCCAGTACGCTGCAGCAGATGTTTGCGCAAATCGTCGCGATCGGCGCCGACAAGATCGTGCGCGGAACGAAAGAAACCGGCTCGGTGCTGATCGAGCAAATGACGATTGCTGGCCAGTGAGTCCCGCGGCGTATCAGCGGATCCTTTCGTATTCGACGAACGCGTAGTCGAAGTCGTTCGGTGGGGCCGCGCGATGGGTTTCGCGCGACACCTCCCGCCAGTGCTCCGGTGACGGCGCGGCAAACGTCGCGTCGCCTTCGAACGCGTGATCGATCTCGGTGACGATCAATCGCCCGGCGCGTCCGATGCCCTCGCGATACAACTGGGCGCCGCCGATCAGGTAGGCAAGCGGTGCATGCAGCGTTTCGCACAGCGCGAGCGCCGCGTCCAGGCTCGTGACGGTGTCACAGCCCTCGAAACGTCGCGTCGCATCGTGCGTCACGACGATGTTGCGGCGGCCCGGCAGCGCGCGCCCAATCGACTCGTGGGTCTTGCGCCCCATGATCAGCGGCGCACCCATCGTGGTGCGCTTAAAGTGCGCAAGATCCTCGGGCAGCCGCCATGGCAGCGCGTTGTCGCGTCCGATCACGCCGTTGCGTGCGCGCGCGACGATCAGGTAAAGCGTCGTCATTGATCCACCGTGAGTTGGACAGGCAGGGGCGCGGGGCTCGCCCCGCGTGCCCGATTGTAGCTGACTGCGGCTCAGCATTCGGCGAGCGGCGGCGGACATGAACACGGCCGTCGCGGTTGACGCCGCTGGCCGGCCCGGGCTGGGATCGCTCACCCCCCGGTGCCGTCAGGCTACACCGCGATCGGTGCGGCAATATGGGGATGCGGGTCGTAGCCGGCGATCTCGAAGTCTTCGAAACGGTAATCGAACAGGGTGTCCGGCTCTCGCTTGATGATCAGCCGGGGTAGCGGCCGTGGCGTGCGGGTGAGCTGCAGCCGGGCCTGTTCGACGTGGTTCAGGTACAGGTGAGCGTCACCGATTGAATGGACGATTTCGCCGGGCTGCAAGCCCAGTTGCTGCGCGATCATATGGGTGAGAAACGCCACCGACGCGCAGTTATATGGGATGCCGAGGAACCAATCGCCGGAACGCTGGGTCAGCATGCAGCTCAGCTTGCCCTCGGCGATGTAGAACTGGTACAGGATGTGACACGGCGGCAGCGACATGCGGCCCTCCAGCGCATTTTGCTCGGGGGACTTCGACTCGTCGGGCAGAAACGACACGTTCCATGCGTTAAGGATGTGCCGGCGGCTGTCCGGCTTCGTGCGCAGCGAGTCGAGCAGCGCCTGTACCTGGTCGGTCCGGGTGCCGTCGGGATTGCGCCACGACCGCCACTGCGCGCCGTACACGGGGCCGAGTTCGCCGTCGGGCGTGGCCCATTCGTCCCAGATCGTCACACCGTTCTCATGCAGGTAGCGGATGTTCGTATCCCCGCGCAGGAACCATAGCAACTCGTGCAGGATCGAGCGCACGTGCAGTTTCTTGGTGGTCAGCAGCGGGAAACCGGTGGATAAGTCATGCCGGTACGACACGCCGAACAGTGAGCGCGTGCCCGTGCCGGTGCGGTCGCTCTTGAGCGTGCCGCGTTCGAGCAGATCCTTGAGAATAGACAGGTACGGTGCATCCATGGTCTGGAACCGGGTTGCAGGCCCGGTCGGGGAAAGTGGCTGGAAACGGCAAATGCACTATTTTACGTGACCGGGGAAAACGCGCCGGTTGAACTCAAATCGTGTGCTTGTCCAGCCATCGCCGTCATGCGGTCGTTGTGTCGAAAGAACGCTTTGCGCTGCTTGCCGTGGCCTGCGTGGCCGTGTGTTGCAGCGGCTGCGCGCGGCCGGACAGCAGGTCGGTTCGGCTAGTCGCGCGTGCCGACCATGTCCCGCGGTCGAACCCACTCATCGAACTGCTCAGAAGTCAGATAGCCGAGCGCCAGCGCGGCGGCCTTCAGCGTGGTGCCTTCGTGGTGTGCCTTCTTGGCGATGTGTGCCGCCTTGTCATAGCCGATGTGCGGGTTCAGCGCGGTGACCAGCATCAGCGACTCGTTGAGCAGCGCGTCGATCCGTGCCCGGTTTGGCTCGATGCCGCTCGCGCAGTGATCGTTGAAGCTCAGCATGCCGTCGGTCAGCAGCCGAATCGATTGCAGCACATTGTGCGCAATCATTGGCCGGAAAACGTTGAGTTCAAAATTGCCGCTCGCGCCGCCGAAATTGACGGCGACGTCATTGCCAAAGACCTGGCAGCACAGCATCGTCAGCGCTTCTGCCTGGGTTGGATTGACCTTGCCCGGCATGATCGAGCTGCCCGGCTCGTTTTCGGGGATTGTGATCTCACCCAACCCGCAGCGGGGTCCCGACGCGAGCCAGCGGATGTCGTTGGCGATCTTCATCAGGCTGGCGGCGAGCGTTTTCAGCGCGCCGTGTGCGGCCACCAGCGCGTCGGCTGCGGCCATCACCTCGAACTTGTTTGGTGCGGTGACGAACGGCAGTCCGGTGAGCCGGCCGATGGCTGCAGCGACCTTTTGCGCGAATTGCGGATGGGCGTTCAATCCGGTGCCGACTGCGGTGCCGCCAAGCGCGAGTTCGTACAGATGGGGCAGCGTCGCGTCCAGATGGCGCATCCCCTGGTCGAGTTGGGCGATGTAGCCTGAAAACTCCTGGCCCAGCGTCAGCGGCGTGGCATCCTGCAGGTGCGTGCGGCCAATCTTCACGATGTCGGCAAAAGCGGCGCACTTGTGCGCGAGCGTGTCGCGCAGCTTAATCAGCGCCGGCTTGAGCCGTGTCACGATGCCTTGCGCGGCGGCGATATGCATCGCGGTCGGGAACACGTCGTTGGACGACTGGCCGCGATTCACGTCGTCGTTCGGATGCACCAGGCGCGCCTCGCCGCGTTCACCGCCCAGATGCTCGCTCGCGCGGTTGGCGATCACCTCGTTCAGGTTCATGTTAGTTTGCGTACCTGAACCCGTTTGCCAAACCGCTAGCGGGAATTGCGCCGCGTGCTCGCCGGCGAGGATCTCATCTGCCACGGCAATGATTGCGCTTGCCTTGTCGGCGGGCAGCACGCCAAGCGCTTCGTTGACTTCAGCTGCGGCGCGTTTGACGATCGCCAGCGCGTGAATTAGCTCCGCTGGCTGCTTCTCCGTGGAGATCTTGAAATGTTGCAGCGATCGTTGAGTTTGCGCCCCCCACAGCCGGTCGGCAGGCACGGCGATGGCGCCAAACGTGTCGCGTTCCATCCTGACGTTCTCTGTCATTTTATGCTCCAGCAATGCGGACACGGGGTCCATGGTGATCGAACAGGGCTGCCGTGGTGGCCGTTCACAGTTGTTCACGCAGCGGCAGGACGAAAAACAAACCGGTGAGCACATTGCGTGCGAGGCCGGCGTTCGGGTCGAAGTTGTACGTGACGACATGCCCATCCTCGACGTCGGTCCAGATGAGCGGTGAAGCCGGCGCGCCGATGGTGCGCAACTGGGCCTGTTCCTCGGGCGTGGCCAGGCGCAGCTGGTAGCTGAATGCGGGGGCGATCGCGCGTTCGAACAGCCGCGCCTGCTGCTCGGCGAGCGCCTTGCTATGGATGAACAACGCTAACTCCGTATTCAAATGGATTGAGCGAGGGTCGAGGTTCATCGAGCCGATGACCAGTGTCTCGCGATCGATCACATAGGCTTTCGTGTGCAGGCTCGAGCGGGAGCGGGAGCCGCTGATGCCGGGCGTTGCACGGCCGTTGCGCGCGGTCGACTTGAATTCGTAGAGCTGTGCGCCGGCGCGCAACAGCGGTTCGCGGTACGGTGCATAGCCTGCCTGCACGGCGGGGGCGTCGGTCGCTGCTAGCGAATTAGTCAGTACCGCCACCCGCACGCCACGGCCGACCAATTGACGCGTCAAGGCGACGACGCTATCGTGGGGCACGAAGTACGGCGAAATCGCCAGCACTTCGCTGCGCGCGGCAAGAACCCGTTCCATCAGGCGCTTGATCGGTGCACTCTCATAGTGCCCGACCGGCAGCTTCGCCTTGCGCGGGGAATCAACAGCGAGTTGTGCAGGCGCCCACGTCAGGCCCAACTGGCCAAGACGGATCTGCTGCGCGAGCGGCGTCGCATTCAGCGGCCTTGCGCCGAACGCATTGGCAGCCTGCCGCCAGTGCTGACGCAACTCCACGCGCACCTTCTCGATATCGCGCGCAGCGAAGTGCTGCCGGTTCAGCGCCTTGAGTGGATAGGCCAGGTCGCTGTTCCAGTACTCGTCAAAGCTTGCCGAGATCCCAGCGACGATCGGGCCGGCGGCGAACACGTCCAGATCTCGGAAGTCCAGATCTGCGCTGGCGTTGAAGTAGGCATCGCCAAGATTGCGTCCGCCGATGATCGCGATCTGGTTGTCGGCGATCATCGCCTTGTTATGCATCCGGTGTGTCAGCTTGTCTAGGTTCGTCAGCAGGTTCGCCATTTTGTCCAGCAAGCCGGCATCGGCGCACGAGAACGGATTGAACACACGGATCTCGATGCTCGAATGCAGGTTCAGCGCGGCCATCGTCTTGTCGATGTCCTTAAAATTCAAGTCATCGACCAGCATGCGCACGCGCACGCCATGATCGGCCGCGTAAAGCGCCGTGGCCAGCAGCAGCTTGCCAGTGTTGTCTTTTTCAGCGATGTAGTACTGCAAATCCAATGTGCGCGTGGCCGCGTGCGCGAGTGCAATGCGCATTCGCAGCGCGTCGGTGCCGTCGGCGAGCAAGCGGAATCCGTCCAGGCCGCCATGGGCCGACGAGGCTGCCCGCACGACACGTGACAGTGGCGTGACGGTGTCGCCAGACAGCGCACGGGTCACCGGCGCTGCACGTGCACCAGGCTGCGGCAGATGCGTCGTGCAGCCGGCACACAGCATCGATGAAATCGCGAGCAGCAGCATGGCCAGCAGCATCGCCCGCCGTCGTGCCGCCGCGCCGGTCGTAGCCACATATGTCGCCGTGACCGGCTGGCGCATCCGGGGGACCCGGGTGTGAGCCGGAAGGCCCATGGTTCGACACCCGCTTGCGCTCACGTTTGCTCCGATCTGGCCGGCGCTCGCCGGCGTATTGGTTGCAGCCCGCCGGTACTCGAGCGGTGCCGTCTGCTGCCGCGCCGCTTCACGCTGTACCCCGCTGTGCACTGCTGCATGGCGCTGAGTGGCGCTGCGCGCGGCGGTTCCGCGCGGATATTCATTTTATTTGAATTTGGCCCGTTGCCGGTATGGCTTGCCGGCTGGTGTGCGCGTGACGCGCGGGCGTCGCCGGGGCGATCCGCCACGCCGTTATGCCGCGGGGCCACGTCCAAGCGCTCGGCTTTTCCAGTAAAACCGGGCGACCATTAGGCACGCGACCGTAGCCAGCCCCGCGGCCAGGCCCCACCATAATCCCTTCGCGCCTAGGCCGGCATGGAAGGTGAGCCAATAGCCGGTCGGATAGCCGATGCCCCAGTAGCCGGTGGCGGCCAGCAGCATGGGCACGCGCGTGTCGCGCAGTCCACGCAGGCAACCGGCTCCAACGGTTTGTAGTCCGTCCACGATCTGGAACACGGCTGCCACCGCCAGCAGCGACGCGGCCAGCGAGATCGTCGCCGCATTGGACGGCTCCTGCGGGTTTAGATAAAGCGCGATGATGCCGTGCGGCACCCACGTTATCACGGCGCCGGACGCCGCCATGAAGCCGCCCCCCAGCGCCAGCGCGACGAACCCGGCGCGGCGGGCCTCGACGGGATGGCGTGCGCCCGCCCAGTACCCGACCCGAACATTGGCGGCCTGCGCAATGGCCAGCGGCACCATGAAAGTGATCGATGCGACGTTCAGCGCAATCTGGTGCGCCGCGAGGGCGGCTGCGCCGAGTGTGCCCACTGCCAGACTCGTCGCGAGGAACAGCATCGTCTCGACACCGTACGTCACGGCGACCGGCCAGCCAACTGAGAGCAATTCGGACATCACGGACCAGCGCGGGCGGCGCGAGCCGGCGACGAAGGGCCGGAATCGCTCGGGCAGGTGCAACAGCGCGAGCAGCACGAGCGCGGTCAGCCAGATCGTGATCGTCGTGGCCGCCGCGGAGCCGAGAAACCCCATGCGCGGCAAGCCCCACGCGCCCTGGATCAACCCGTAGTTCAAGAAGCCGTTCAACGCGACGCCCCCCACCGATACCCACAACAGCCGTCGCGCTGCGCCGATCGCTGGCAGGAACGCGCGCATCATGCCGATGCCGATCAGGCTGCCCAGTGCCGCCCAACGCAACACGCGCGCGTATTGGCCGACAGGTTCAGCCAACGCCGACGGCTGGCCTGCTGCTACCAGCAGCGGTGTTGCGAAGCTCAGCAGCACGAATGCCGGCACCGCCAGTACCAGCGATAGCGCAAGGCCCGTCCAGTAGATCGACGGCACGCGATGCTCTGCCTGGGCTCCGCGCGCTTGTGCGACCGTCACGCTGACCGACTGGAGCACGCCTTGTAGCAGGGTCATGGTAGTGAAAAACAGCGCGGCGCCGAGTCCGCCGGCTGCCAGCGCGTCGGGACCCAGCGAGCCAAGCAGGATCGTGTCGGTGACGCCCATCGCCATTTGCGACAGCTGCGCGATGGCGAGCGGCGCTGCCAGGCGCGCCGTCTCGGTCGCATGATGGGCGAGCGTAGGCTTGCCGTGATGGCGTGCCGGCGTGCGCTGGGCAGTACCAATATGGGTCATTAAAAGCGAATCGGAAGTTAATTACTCATCTTTCATCTTAACAGCGTACTCTACTGAGGAAAAAGCCCCGGTTTGGTGTGTCCGCAATACGAAATGACGGGGTCGGTCGTCGGTTGTAAGTAAACGCTGGTAAACGAAACGACAGGTAACAATCCAAACCGTGGCGAACCTCCCGCTGTAGCGCGGGTCAGTTCAAAGGTCCGATGCGTGCACGCTGTGCCAGGTTGTCACGCACGGGCACGTCGGCAGGCGCGTGGGAGTCGTTGCCCATGCGGCCTTGCGCCGTTTCATTGATCGACTTCGTAGGGAGGCATCCAATGACTGCAATTCGTCAAATCCGTTGTATCACGCTGGGCGCTGCGCTGGCCGCCGCCACTGTTGCCGCCTTTGCGCAAGCGCCGGTTCAAGGCGGCGGCGAGACCGCTGGTGTAGCCGTTGGCGTGGGCGCGCACAGCGCGGATTCCACGACGGGCAGCGGTGGCACGGGCACCGGCCAGCGTATTGTCGCACCGGGCCCAGTCGATCCGCTCGTGCAGAAGCGCGATGCGGAAGCGGCAGCCAACGCGGAGTACAGCGCCAACAAAAAGGCGCTCAAGCAGGAGTACCATAGCCAGTTGAAGGCGGCCAAGCAACAGCGCAAGGCGGCCAAGCGAGATGCGGCCCAGACGCTCAATGAGCAAACGGGCGGCGCGGCGGCCGACAAGGGCGCGCAAAACTGATTGGCGTTGCGGGTGGCGCCGCCGTCGCCGGTGCGCGCCAACCCGTCGCCTGCTGCGCCGACCTCCTTGGAGTGGCCCGGCATCGGCCCGGCGATTGCCGCACGAGTCCTCGATGGGCTGGCGGCGGCGTTGTCCCCGATGGGCTGGCGGTGGCGTTTGATCCGTCGCGCACATTGGCCGACTGCATCCTGCCCGCGCGTGGTTGGCAAGTGCCGCGCTGATCGTCGGCTTACGCGCGCAGCACGGCGGCCGGCCCGGCGCGCTCATTGCGGTGCACCACTGGTACGAGCCTGCGGCGCACCGCTGGTACGAGCCGATGCTGCGGTCCCACTATGACGACGCGGCGGCCCGCACGGTCAAGCTTGCGCAACTTGCGCAGTTTGCCGCCCGTTATTTCTAGGCGGAGCGGCTCCTGACCGAACTGACGCTTGATCCGCCCGAGGCGACGAGCGGGGAGGTCGGCATGCCGCAGCACTTTTCTCTTTTCAGCAGACGCCCGGGGATCGGCACGTGTATGCACCACGCACGTGCTTTATCTTGGCTCAATGGCTGCACTACTTCGATTCGTACAGCTGGCCTGCGAGACTGTGCCAATAGCGCGCGGTGTCGGCCGCAGGAGGATCGGCACCGGGCATGGGTCATCTGAGCGGGATGGATTGACCCTGCACCGGTACAGCCGTCACGCTGTTCTTCGCACTGCCAGACACGACGCGATCGCTGTAGGTCAGATAGACCAGCGCATTACGCTTGCGGTCGACTACGCGCACGACATGCAATGTTTTGAAGATCAGCGATATCCGTTCCGAAAAGATGTCGGCTTGCAGCGGCAGTGGCACCTTGAATTGCAGGGCGGCAACCTGTCGGCAGGCAATCGACGTTTCGGTCGGATCCTCGGCAACGCCCAGCGTGCCCTTAACCCCGCCGGTACGCGCGCGCGACACGTAACAAGTGACACCGTTGACGGCTGGGTCGTCATAGGCTTCGACCACGACCCGGTCCGATCCGGTAATCCGGAAATTCGTATTGACCCTGCCAATTTCTTCTGCGTCGGTCGGCGCGCACCAGCACAGCAGTGCGGCGGCGGCCAGCGCGATACCCGTTGTCGTTCGCTTGATGCTTGACGAAGCCATCGCAAGGTCCGCCCGCACGGCGTTCGGCGCGCGGACCTGAGCAGCGGCGACGGCGGTGGCTGGATCGGACGCCGTGCGCGCCCTCCCTGGGGCGTCAGGCGGTCGGGCGGGGAAGAACGCAAAGCACGGTATCGAAAGGCAGGACGGCGTCATGGTCACCCGCAACAAGTTAGCGATCCCGGGCAGCGCACGGGTATATTTTCCAATTTACCACCAATGTCGCAACGATCGACACCGATGACGCGAGTAACCTCGTGTAACGTGAAACCGGCCCCGGCGTTTTTGGCCAACGGAGCGGCGCCGCCGTTCTTCCGTTACGCTATGGCCTCAGTTCGCTGCGCATGCGGGCCGCAACAAGTATGCGGCGTCATGCCATGCATGCGGCGCTGATCGAAACCGCCATTTTTCTTGTTTGCCACCATGCGTGTGTTCAACCGATTGTCGCTTTGTTCCGTCAACATTCCGCTTCCGTATCGGCGTGCGCCGCGTCAGCCTTCTCCTGGTGGTGCACCGCGCCGCGGGCACTCGAGTGCCGCTCTGCTCGCCTACGCGGGCGTCGCGGCCCTCGCGTTGAGCTTGCCAGTTGTAGCGTGGGCACAAAACAAGCCTGGCGTGCCGGGCGGTATCCTGATCGATCAGTTTCGCTTCAACGAGCACCCGCAGATGCAGTTTGCCGCTTCTGCGCCGGACCCGAAGTTCCAACATGGTTCGCCGGACGAGCGGCGGCGGCGGGCCGATCGCGGCGATCCGTCCGGCGATGCGTGCAATCTGAAGTGCGGCAAATGAGCCGATCAGCGCGCCGCAGCACCGGTAAGCTGGTGAGTTGTGGGTAAGCTGGGGATAACTGGCCTGCTCGCGGTGCATAACTCCGTGGAAAACCGCTGGATAACGCGTGGACAACCTGGGCGGCGGCGTGAGCCGTACGGGGCGGCGTGTGGCTAGATACTTAGCGGCGCGCCGCGCGTAGGGTTATCCAAACATCGGCCGCTGGTTCGCAGATGTCGGCATGGTTGAGCAAACCTGTGCACAGGTGCTGCCGGTGACAAGTCATTGATAGCACCGTGGGCCTTAACCAGCCCGATTCAATTGGAGCACATATAGTCGCAGGTGTCCGTAGCCAACCGGTTAGGGGGTGACCATAGATTCTGTGTGCTGAGGTCGGTTAAAAAATCTTAGCTGATGGCGCAAGTGAATCGTTCGCCGAACAGGATCGCGAACTAATTGGCGGCTTGCTGCCAGGTGATAGGTGGCATCTTCCAGTCCTTTTCGATGTTGCGCAAGGCCAGATTAGCGTTTGTAACTGGCATGATGAACCGATGCCCCGCGTGTTCCCGCCGCGAAGTTTTAGGCGTATGGTACGACCATCCGGGACAGGGGCATCGGGGAGCACTTCGGGTGGGTAGGCCGTTCGTATATACGATTCGACGCACCTGGGGGCGGATAGGCGAAAAAGGGTATGACCTGTTCCCATTGGCGCTGCCACATGGCCGCGACGGTAGGGAATTTGCGGCCCCACTCGCTGTGCCAAAGCGTCGAGCGCCGCTGCCGCCGCCTCGGCCGTGACGGCCTGATAGATCGGCTTGATCGCGGCAGCCAGAGGCTGGCGCTCCTTCCAACTGGCCAGCTTCAGCGAATTGCGGATCAGATGAACAATGCAGGTCTGAATTTGCGCAGCCGGATACACCGCCTTGTTCTTGACCGTGCCTTCGTCGCGGATCTTCAATTGAAGCGCGTCAAAATACACGATCGGATACATCGCCTCGAGTGGTCGCTGTTGCCACTGCTCGAGCTCGGCCAGTACTTCGTCGGTGACGCTCGAAATCAGATCGGGCGACACCTGAAGGCCATACAGTTCTAGCAAATGGCCTTGGATCTCGCGCACGCTCATGCCGCGCGCATACAGGCTAATGACGTGATCGTCAAAACCGGGCAGCCGGCGCTAATATTTACCCACCCGCTGTGGCTCGAACCTGGCCTGCCGAGCACGGGGGATAGCCAAACTTCAGTTCGCCGCTGGGCGTGATCACCGTCTTGGGGCGGCTCCCGTTGCGATGATTGCCATCCTTACCTTGCTCGACTTTGCTTTCCAGATGGTGCGTCAGTTTTTTGGTCAGCCTCACTGGATGAGCCGGTAATAGACATGCACCATTTGGCATTGAGTACATGCAATGTGCTAAGGTTAATTCATCAATTGTTCGGCAAACTGTATGATTTCCTCGGGTTGCCACTCGGTGTCACGCTCTGTAGTTTTGGCATCTTCGAGGTACAATTCGTAATCTTCGGTATCAGTTGTCCATCCTAGTGACCAAAGGCGTCGATCATCGTTCGGCGCTTTGCCTAATGCAAGAATAGCTGGCGCTTGGCCGACGCGTTGACGAGCGAAATCGGCGTAAAGTATGATCTTCCCGCCATCGGCTGCATAATCCCATACGCTTAACATACCAAGTTTTCCATTCTTCATTTTGAATACGATAGAGCCTCGTCTGCCGCCATCCGGCAGTTGGCCCAGCAGTTCCATACCGACCGTTCTCAGATTATCAGTGCGCTGGATGATTGCTGCAAGACCTTGAGATCCGGCAGACCTAATATTCAATTTTTGATGAAGCAGCGCGTAAGCCTCACGCACTAACCCGAGGCGTTCAGGCGGACTTAAATTCGTCCTGAATTGGTCATTTTTTTCCAAAACGTTCTGATACAACATTGCCCTCACTTCGGGCGTAGGGTCTTTAGAAATAGTCAGTGCTGCGCTCGCGTTTTCCACTTCATCCCACATGTCGCTGACTACTTTTTCGCTTTGGTGTAGCGTATTGCTCACCCCATTCGCTGCTTTGCTTGCTGGCTGAACCGGGCTTATTCTATCCGTGTTCGCCTCATGTACCGGGCTTGCTGTATAGGCTTGTACCTGCCCACAAAAAACAGTCACTGTTAAAGCTAAAAAAATGGATTTCATGGCAACCACCCCACACTCAAGTTACAATCTTCAGCCAGAGACTCGCCCAGTTTGATATTTTTTCCTCTTTCAGGATCATAGTAGCGGTGTTCGCCTTGGACTCTCCATCGGTTACTGTACGGCGAAGCGCCAGGAATATACTCGGTTTTCTCAACAATCTCAGGTGATCCTGCGCGAGCACTATAAAGAAACCGGCGATTGTGCTCGAATCTCATGGCGTTGCTGTTGTGCCCCCAAACAGGCAGCCCTTCAGTATAAAAGGGTGACGTTCGAGTCATTGCTCCGATCCACCCCGAAATATTTGCCCATGTATGCCATTGTGTAATTGTTTGTTTTGCATAGAGATAATATCTGGATTGAAAGTAATCGGTTGTAATCGATTCCAAAATCCAATATCGATTCAGATCTGGCTGAGCCCAAATATTTTTAACCCATAAGGGCGCGCCTAAGAGGTAAAAAAATTCTGTTGCTACGCCTCGTAATGGACCTGGTATTTGGTCGACTCGACACGCTCGACTGAAGTAACCGATGGCGTATGCTTGGGATGCAAGCAAGAAAATAGCACACGAGAAAAATAGTTTTTTCATACCCTATCCCACCATAAAAATTAATATAGTGATATTGGATTAAGGTCCGCAACCCTCGGCCATAATGATGACACTTAAAACTCTTGAAATCGTTGTGCAAAGCATAGTCTATGAAAACGGTATGTCAAGGACGCTTTGGTCGTCGTGGATAACCCCATCGACATCAAGGTAAAAACGGCAGTGGAATTTTTGCATGCGGCACATGGCTTGCGACTTGCCCCATGGGCTGACGGCGGTCAGTCACTGAAGTTGGCCCACGCGCGCGTTCAGCCAACTGGGCAAGCATCTGGACGTATCGATCGTTTAGCGTCAGTGCGGTCCCTCAAATTTGGAGAGACTACCGGACTGCCTTTCACAGGGTGGTCCTTCTTCAAATTGAAGATGGCCCTGAAGAGGGCTCGATAAGCTTCCCGCGCCAAAACAGCGCTGAAAACAGCAAAAACAGCCACAGGCCCACAATTTTTCACAATATGAAAAATTGATTCAAGGGAGTCAAACGGCGTAATGGCAGTTGAGCAAAATTATGTCTGCCGGAAAACCATCGCCAACTCGTTGAACGTAACTGCCGCTTGATGGGCGCGGGTCAGGGCGGGATGTCGCGCCAAGACCGACCCTATGTCGGTTTTTCCTACCTGCGCCAAAGCGAAACGGATTGCCAATCACGGACTTTAATTTTCCGGCCCCGCCGCGTTGACCGGGAATGCCTACAGGGTGCCTACATGGAGACCAGAAAGCAAAAAGCCCAACCTCGAAGGCTGGGCTTTTTGATTGATTTTTTGGCTCCCCGACCTGGGCTCGAACCAGGGACCTACGGATTAACAGTCCGGCGCTCTACCGACTGAGCTATCGGGGAACAGCAGAGAAGTGGAATTCTATCGGCGTCTTATCGTCTTGTCAACAGGTGGCGCGTCGAAGCGTGGTGTCATGGATTATCGACGAACCCGGCGCGCGCGCCCTGCTCATCGCTCGAGCAGCTTCAGCTTGTCTTTCACGTCTTTCCATTCCACCGCGTCCGGCAGAGGAGGCTTAGTCCGTGTGATGCTGGGCCAGTCCTTCGCCAGTTCCGCGTTCAGTTGGATGAATTGTTGCTGGTCGCCGGGGACGTCTTCTTCCGCATAGATCGCATTGACCGGGCATTCCGCTACGCAAACTGCGCAATCGATGCACTCGTCCGGGTCGATCGCGAGGAAGTTCGGACCTTCGCGAAAGCAGTCCACTGGGCATACGTCGACACAGTCAGTATAGCGGCACTTGATGCAGCTTTCGGTCACAACGTGAGTCATTGATGAAGCTCCTGCACTCTGTGTATAGCGATGTGGGCGCGCAATGAAGCCAGGGACGCCACCATTTTGCAAAACAGTTATTGTAGCGCACCGCGTCGCCGCTTCGCTGCCCCCCGCCCGAGGCTGTTATACACTTTGGTGATGTCTTTATATGCGACGCGCGGTTTGCTGCGTACGTGCCGCGGCCTCGCTTACGCTAACTTTAGCAGGAGGTGTCGCGTCAAACGGCCGCGGCGCGTCCGAGCTTCCGGCTTGTGCCTGGCTATGCGACCATGATCATCACTTCGTTACTCGATACCGATCTCTACAAATTCACGATGATGCAGGTCGTGCTGCATCATTTTCCTGCCGCCAGCGTCGAATACCGGTTCCGTTGCCGCACGCGCGGCATCGACCTGGTGCCCTATGTGGACGAGATCCGGGAGCAGATCGGTCGCCTGTGCCAGTTGCGTTTCACCGACGACGAGCTCGACTATTTGCGCCAGTTGCGCTTTATTAAGAGCGACTTCGTTGACTTCCTTGCGCTGTTCCAACTCAATGAGAAGTACATTCACGTCTGGCCGTCGCCGAAGGCCAATGGTGAGATCGAGATCGTTGTGTGCGGGCCGTGGCTGCATACGATTCTGTTCGAAATCCCGGTACTGGCGATCGTCAACGAGGTCTATTTCCGCAATACGCAGCGCTCGCCGGCATACCACGAGGGACGTGAGCGGCTGATTGACAAGATGGCGATGCTCGGCGCGAGGCCCGACTACGCCGATTGCAAGATTGCCGACTACGGCACGCGGCGACGCTTTTCGAAGCAGTGGCACGAGGAGGTCATCCTGACGCTGATGGCGGGGCTTGGCGAGCAGTTTGCCGGCACCAGCAATGTCTATTACGCGATGAAGCACGGGTTGACGCCACTTGGCACGATGGCGCACGAGTACCTGCAGGCGTGCCARGCGCTGGGGCCGCGGCTGCGCGATTCGCAGATCTTCGGTTTTGAGAGGTGGGCCAAGGAATATCGCGGCGATCTTGGCATTGCGTTGTCCGACGTCTACGGCATGAAAGGCGTTCCTGCGCGATTTCGATATGTACTTCTGCAAGCTGTTCGACGGCGCGCGGCACGATTCGGGAGACCCGTTCGAATGGGGTGAGCAGCTATTGAAGCACTACGAGTTGAATCGCTGCGATTCCCCCGCACCAAGATCCTGGTCTTTTCCGATGCACTTGATATCCCGAAGGTGTTGCAACTGTACGAGCGTTTTCGCGGCCGCTGCAAACTGGCATTTGGCGTGGGCACCAACCTGACCAACGACCTGGGCTATCCGCCGCTGCAGATCGTGATGAAAATGGTCCGCTGCAATGGCCAGCCCGTTGCGAAATTGTCCGACTCGCCGGGCAAAAACATGTGCGACGATCCCGCGTACATCGCGTACTTGCGGCAGGTGTTCGAGATCGACACGCCGTTGGAGGCGGGCCACTGAACCAGGTGAGGCCGGCACGCGCAGCGGCACGTACGCGGCGCCCCGTGGTCGCATCGCTCTGCGTGGCGCAGGTGGCGTCCCGCTGCAGGCTGGATGCCACCACGGCCATCGGGGTCGCCGATGGCCATCCGGCCAATGGCTGCGCTGCGCCCGCCGGTATAATCTGCGCGCAGGCGTGGCCAACGCGCTATCAGAGGATCGCTCCATGGACACTTCGGCGGCTCGCCGTAACATCATTGCTCGCATCCGCGCGGCGCAGCGCCGGCCGGCGCTGCCGGCGGCGGCCGAGCGCGAGGCGCTCACCGACTATCTGGCGCGGCACCCGGTCGGCCCGCGTCCTGATCTGCCAGGCGATCTCGTCGAGTTGTTCGTCACGCAATCGCGCAAGATGGCGACCAGTGTCGCGTGCGTCGATGGGCCGCAGCAGGTGCCGGCTGCGGTGGCGGCCTATCTGCACGAGCACAAGCTTGCCACGACCGCAGTCGCGTGGCCCGCGCTCGCTGATTACGGATGGGCGGATGTCGGCCGCCAACTCGAATTCAGGATGCCGCGCGACGGCGACTTGACCGGCATTACCGGGTGCTTTTGCGCGGTGGCCGAGACCGGTACGCTAGCGCTGTTGTCGGGCGAGGACGAGTTCGTGTCGGCGGGCCTGTTGCCGCAGACGCATATTGCAATCGTGCCGGCGTCGCGCGTCGTCGGCGGCCTCGAGGACGCGTTTGCCTTGATGCGTGCCGAGCGCGGCGAATTGCCGCGCGCGGTCAACTTCATTTCAGGTCCGTCGCGTACCGGCGACATCGAACAAACCATTGTGCTAGGTGCGCATGGTCCTTATCGCGTTCATGCAGTCGTTGTGCGTGACGCGTGATTCCTGTTTTTCTAATACGACATATGACGAGGTTTTTTGCCTTTCTGCCGGCGGGTGTAGTACTCGCCTGTATTCCGCTTGCCGCGTGCGCGGCCGACGTCGATGGCTCGCAACTAGGCCTGCATTGGGCGCTGCCGTTTGCTGGCATGCTGCTGTCGATCGCGTTGCTGCCGCTGCTGGCTCCGACGTTCTGGCACCGCCATTTCGGCAAAATCGCGGCGGCTTGGGCGCTGGCCTTCCTGGTGCCGTTCGCCGCGTCGTTCGGCGCCGGCGCAGCACTTGCGTCGCTCGCCCATGCCGCAATTGCTGAGTATGTGCCGTTTATCGTGTTGCTGGCCGCGCTGTATACGGTGGCCGGCGGCATCTGCGTGCGCGGCAATCTACATGGATCACCCGTGCTCAATACTGGTCTGATTGCGCTTGGCACGCTGCTAGCAAGCATCATGGGAACGACGGGCGCGGCGATGCTGCTGATCCGGCCGTTGTTGCGGGCCAATGACAATCGCCGGCATGCTGCGCATGTGGTGGTGTTCTTTATTTTCCTGGTCGCGAATGCGGGCGGCGCGTTGTCACCGCTCGGCGATCCGCCATTGTTTCTCGGCTTCCTGAACGGTGTCGATTTTTTCTGGACAACTGTGCATTTGGCGTTGCCGGCCCTGTTCGTCACCGCCACGGTGCTGTCGGTGTTCTACGTGCTGGATAGCTATTATTTCAGGCGTGACGGCAACCCGGGGCCGGCGCGGGTGAAGCTGACACCGGACTTGCGCGGCGTTGCGATCGACGGCAAAGTGAACTTCGCACTGCTGGCGTGCATCATCGTCCTGGTGCTGATAAGCGGCGTCTGGAAACCTCGCGTGCAATTCGACGTTTTCGGCGTGCCAGTCCAGTTGCAAAACATGCTCCGTGACGCCGGACTGTTGGTCGTGCTGTTCGTGTCGCTGCGCGTGACGCCATCCTCCGCGCGCGATGGCAATGGCTTTAGCTGGGCGCCAATCGATGAGGTCGCCAAGCTCTTCGCCGGCATCTTCGTGACGATTGCACCGGTAATCGCGATGCTGCATGCCGGACAGCGGGGCGCGTTCGCCGACGCGGTGCAGTGGACGCTGCAGGACGGCCAAGCCACCGTACCCCTGTATTTCTGGGTGACAGGGTTGTTGTCATCGTTCCTGGACAATGCGCCGACCTACCTGGTGTTTTTCAACATCGCGGGCGGCGACGCGCAGACGTTGATGACCTCCGGTGCGTCGACACTCGCGGCGATTTCCGCTGGCGCGGTATTCATGGGAGCGAATACGTACATTGGCAACGCGCCGAACTTCATGGTCAAGGCCATTGCCGAGTCGCGCGGTGTGCGCATGCCGAGCTTTTTCGGCTTCATTGGATGGTCGGCCTGCGTACTGTTGCCGGTATTCGCGATGACGACATGGCTCTTTTTCTGGCATTGAGTGCCGGACGCAAACTTGGACTGGAACGGTGATGAAGCAGGAGATTTGGGTGGCGCGGATGATCTTCCCGGACGTACTCGAAACGCTTGAGCAGTATTTCGATGTCAATATGAATTGCGATGGCCATTTATTCACGCGCGATGTGTTCGACGGCGAGCCAAACGTGCATCCGGACTTGTTGCAAGTGCCCAACGTGGTGTTGATGCCCCACATGGCAAGCGCGATCGAGACGACGCGGCGGGCGGTGGCGGCACGGGCGGCCGATCATTTGATCGCAGCGCTTGGCTGCGGCCCGCAAGCCAATCACCCGCTGACACCGATCAACCTTGACGTGCTGGGGGCAATGCACGCATGCTGACGATTATCCTAGCCGTCGCAGTGGCCGTATTGGCCGCCGCGCTGCTCGTTGTCGCGGCCGCGATGCGGCAACGCGATGCCGGCAACGCGACCGAGGCATCGCTGCAAGCGCTCACGCAGCGGGTAGGCGAACTGGGCGACACGCACGCGCGCTCCCAGGAAAGGCTGGAGCGCGAGTTGCGCGCGGAGCTGATCGACAGCGCCCGCGTGTCGCGCGCCGATGCTGGCGCCGGCGTCGCGCAATTACAACAGGCGCTCGCGGCGCAACTCGCGAGTATCGCTACGGTGCAAAACAACCAGATTGACGGCTTCGCGCAGCAACTGGCCAAACTGACGCAGAGCAATGCGCAGCAGCTCGATGCGTTTCGCTTGTCCGGCCAACAGCAGGCGCAACATGCGCGCGAGGAGCAGGCTGCTGCATTGAAGCGATTCGGCGATACGCTGAACCAGCAATTGGCCGTGCTGTCGGAGAGCAACGAGCGGCGTCTTGCCGAAGTGCGGGCGACGCTCGAGCAAAAGCTCAAGGATATCGAGGCGAACAATGCGGCCAAGCTCGATGAGATGCGGCGCATTGTCGATGAAAAGCTTCATGCTACGCTGGAGCAGCGCCTGGGTGAATCGTTCAAGTTGGTGTCGGACCGGCTCGAGCAGGTCCATCGTGGCTTGGGCGAGATGCAGACGCTTGCTGCGGGCGTCGGCGACCTGAAGAAGGTGTTGACCAATGTCAAGACGCGCGGTACCTGGGGCGAGGTTCAGCTCGAGGCGCTGCTCGAGCAGATGCTCACGCCCGATCAATATGCGAAGAATGTGGCGACGGTGCCGCGCAGCAGCGAGCGCGTCGAATTCGCGATTCGGCTACCGGGCCGGGGCGAAAGCGAGCACCGCAATGCGCAGCCGGTATGGCTGCCGATCGATGCGAAATTCCCGCGTGAGGACTACGAGCGGTTGATCGACGCACAAGATCGGGCTGACCCTCTTGGCGTCGAGGAGGCGGCCCGCGCGCTGGAAACGCGTATCAGGTTGGAGGCCAAGGCAATTGCAGACAAGTATGTGTCGCCGCCGCATACGACGGACTTTGCCCTTTTATTCCTGCCGACCGAGGGACTCTATGCGGAAGTCCTGCGCCGGCCTGGGCTGACCGATGCATTACAGCGCGACTATCGGGTCACGATTGCCGGACCCACCACGCTGACTGCGTTGCTGAACAGCTTGCAGATGGGTTTTCGTACGCTGGCGATCGAAAAGCGCTCGAGCGAAGTATGGCAGGTACTCGGCGCGGTGAAGACGGAGTTCGGCAAGTTCGGCGACGTCCTGGCGAAAACGAAGAACCAGCTTGCGACCGTTGCCCGGTCTATCGAACTGGCCGAGACCCGGACACGGCAAATGCACAAGAAGCTGCGCGACGTCGAGGCGCTATCTGGCGAGCAGGCTGCCGAACTGTTGGGCGATGACGGGCAAGCGCAAGCGACGCCAGACGACAGTAGCGAATAAGCGGGTGCGGCCCTGGCAGCGACCGTAGATCAGTGCGTGCACCGCGGACACGCCGGCCGGTGTTGCATGGCGGGGCGTCGTGTCGTCCGACAGCGTGGCCAATGGCGAAGTCATGCCTCCTCCGGTGCATCGGAGAGCATGATCTCGATGCCGCCGAAGCGCGATGCCACCCAGTTGTATGCGTGGCAGGCGATCCATAGCAGGATGAAGCCAAGCACGGCGTTGAGTATCAACGCGCTGAACACCGTCGACAGTTCAACAGAGCCATAGCGCACGAATGCCACTAGCACGCCGAGCAGGACGATCGGCACGCTGAAGGTTAGGTACACGAAGATCAGCGCCTTGGCGGTTTGCCCCGGGGCAATGTACGAGATTTGTTTTTTCATATCGAAGCGTCGGCGCTCATTCGCGATAAAGGGTCGCGCGGGGCACGCGCGGAAGTTGTATGAAAACGTCGAGTATGGGTGAGATTAGTCCGTCAAAGGGTTAGCGCAACCCGTCAAAAGGCCAGGTCAGCCCGTCAAAAGGTTAAATCAGTCCATCAAAAGGCATGATATCGACCGTGTCGCCCACGGCCACTGGCCCTCGTTGGTGATCCAGAATAACGAAACAATTGGCGTCGCTCATCGAGCGTAGGATACCGGAGCCCTGCGCGCCGGTCAGCGCGACTTCCCAGCGCCCGTCGTCGCGCCGGCGCGCGATGCCTCGCTGATATTCGGTCCGTCCGGGGCGTTTGCTGATCGAATCCAGCGTGCTTGCCGTGATCAGCGGCACGGGCCGGGGCAGCGCACCGGTCATCGAAATCAGTGCGTCGCGCACGATCTGATAGAAGGCGACCATTGTGGCAACCGGGTTGCCTGGCAAGCCGAAGTAGAGCGCATCGTGGCCTTCGCCCGCGCGCCCGCCTGACCAGATGCGGCCGAATGCGAACGGGCGTCCTGGCCGCATCGCGACATTCCAGAATGCGACGTCGCCCAACCGACCCATCAGCTCACGCGTGTAGTCTGCGTCGCCGACCGACACGCCGCCGGAACTGAGTACGACGTCCGCTGACGCCGCTGCGTTGCGCAGCGCTGCTTCCAGCGCGAGCCGATCGTCGGGCACCACACCGAGATCGATCACCTCTACGTTCAGGCGGCGCAGCATCCCGTACAGCGTATAGCGATTGCTATCGTATATGCATCCAGGCGCAAGCGGTTGCCCCAGTGAACGCAATTCGTCGCCGGTCGAAAAGAAGGCGGCACGCAAGCGGCGCCGCACCGGTACTTCGCCAAGCCCGACGGAGGCGAGCAGGCCCAGATCGGACGCGCGCAGCACACGTCCGGCCAATAGGGCTGCATGTCCGCTGCGCAGGTCTTCGCCGGCGCGTCGGCAGTTGGCGCCGCGGGCCAGCGCGGCGGCCGAAAATTGGATCGATCCGGCCACGTCGATTGCCACCTGCTCCTGCGGGACTACGGTATCGCAGCCGGCCGGCAATACCGCGCCGGTCATCACGCGGATGCAATCGCCGCTGCGTACCCGTGCATCGTACGCGCGTCCGGCCAGCGCCGTGCCTGCCACGCGTAACCGGATCATGCCGCCGCGCTCGAGCGCGGCGCCGTCGAACGCATAGCCGTCCATGGCGGAATTGTCGTGTGCTGGTACGTCTAGCGGCGACACCACGTCGTCAGCCAGCACGCGATCCAAGGCGTCACGCAGCGCGAGCCGCTCGATGGTGGCCACCGGCGTTGCCCACTGGTTCACGATGGCCCGGGCGGCATTCACCGGCAGTGCGTTCGGGTCATAGTCGGCGATACAGCTTGCGATTGTTTGCAGCGAGGTCATGGCACGGGACGGAGAAAACGGGGCGGGCGCAATCGGGCAAAGGACGCCGGGCACGCTCATCGCCCGATGTCCGGCCGCTCGAGTTTGTATAATTCTTGCAGCGAGTTGACATTGTAAAACGCGCGCTCGTCGGCGAATGGCACGCGTACTGCCATGTGGCGTGCGTACCACGCGTGCACCCGGCGCTCGCCCTGGGTTAACTGCGTTGCCAGATCGTCTGCCAGCCCAGCGCGCAGCAGCGCGAATACAAAATGAGCACGCCCGGCTGCCGGCATGTCGGCCGACGATGCAGGCGGGGCATGCGTGTTCGGCACAGCTGCATCGGGCAATGCGGTGCATGCATAAGCAATCGGTGCGTGCGTGACTTCCAGCGCTTGGGCAAGGCGCTGCGCCAGATTCAACGGCACGAACGGAGAATCGCAGGGCGCGACCAGTAGCGCGCCGTGCCTCGGCGCCTGGCGCTCGAGTGCATACAGCCCTTCGAGAATGCCGGCCAGCGGGCCGGGGAAATCGGGTGTGGTGTCCGTCAGCACCTGATCGGCAAACCGGGCATACTGGTCAACGTGGCGATTGGCGCTGATCATCAGGTGCGACACCTGTGGCCGCAAGCGCTGTGCGACATGCTCGACGAGTGGGTGCCCATGCAGCAGTTGCAGTCCTTTGTCTCGCCCACCCATGCGCGTGCCGCGGCCGCCAGCGAGAATCAGTCCGATGGTGCTGGCGCGCGACATCACGTGCGGATCACGGTGTGCATCGGTCTAGCCGCCGATATATGACATTTCGACGCGCGGGCCGCCAGCGGCTTGCCCGCGCAACTGCGAATAGCGGTCCTCGCGGGCTTGCCACAGCCGCGCGATTGCATCGGCGATCTGCTCGTCGGTGACGCCGCCGCGCAACAGCGCGCGCAGATCGTGACCCGTGCCGGCGAACAGGCATAAATACGCCTTGCCTTCAGTGGACAGCCGTATACGCGTACAACTGGCGCAGAAGGCGCGCGTGACGCTGGAGATCACGCCGATCTCCCCGGCGCCATCCGCGTATTGCCAGCGTTGCGCGGTCTCGCCCGGATAATGCGCGTCCAGTGGCACAAGCGGCCAATGCGCGTTGATTCGGTCGATGACGTCGGCGGACGGCAGCACTTCGGTCATGTTCCATCCATTGGAGTGGCCCACGTCCATGTATTCAATGAAGCGTAATACGGTGCCGGATCCGCGAAAATGTCGGGCCATCGGCACGATTTCGCTGTCGTTGGTGCCGCGCTTAACGACCATGTTGATCTTCAGCGGGCCAAGACCTGCCGCATGCGCGGCCTCGATTCCCTCCAGTACGCTCGAGACCGGGAAATCGGCATCGTTCATGCGTTTAAACAACGTATCGTCCAGTGCGTCGAGGCTGACTGTCACGCGCGTGAGTCCGGCGTCTTTCAGCGCACGCGCCTTGCGGGCGAGCAGTGCGCCGTTCGTCGTCAGTGTCAGATCGAGTGCCCGCGCGTCGGGCGTGCGCAACGCGGCAAGGCGTTCGATCAGGCGTTCGAGATGCTTGCGCAACAACGGTTCGCCGCCGGTTAGGCGGATCTTCTCGACCCCCTGCGCAACAAACAGCCGCGCCACGCGCTCAATTTCTTCAAAGGTCAGCAGCGCGCTGTGTGGCAGAAACGGGTAGTCGCGGCCAAAAACGGTTCGCGGCATGCAGTACACGCAGCGAAAATTGCAGCGATCGGTGACCGAGATACGCAGGTCGCGCAGCGGGCGGGCGAGGCGGTCAATGACATGCCCGCGCGGCGCTCCAGGGGCGCTCGAGAACGCTGGGACGGCGCTCAGTTCGTTCAGCGGGATGACACGTCGATTCATGGTTGCCGCACAAGCCAGTTCAACCAAGGATTTTATCCGAATGCGCCGAGTACGGCGTTGCTGTGGCGCAATATCCTATATCGCGGCTGCGATGATCGGTGGCAGCACGACCCGCGAGCCCGCTGGATAACCGAGAAGGCCAATAAAAAGCCCTCGCCGAGGCGAGGGCCATCGATGATGCACCGCTTTGCGACGCACGACGGGGGCGACGCGCCCGTCTAGTTACACCCCGTGCCGGGTCTCGACCTGCTGCATCGGTTCCGTGGACGGCGATGGCAACGGCTTGCGTTCACGGCCGATGCGCAACGGCTCCTGGGCAGCTTGCGCAGCCTGCTGCGCCGCGCGCAGCTTGTCGGTATCGGTGTTGACCCACACCAGTCCAGCGGATTCTAGGATCGGCGCCAGCGTGTCGATCGACAACGTGCCTGCCGACGAAGCCATTGGGGCGGGTGTGGCGATCGAGGCCGGTTCGTCGGCGCTGCGCGGTTGGGATGGCGCTTCGCGCTCGCCCGCCGGTGTGCTGCCAACAACGGCTTGCCCATGGCTCGCTCCGGCGCGGCCGGTTACCACCGTGTCGTCCGATTGCGCGCCTGGGAGCTGAGTCGACGCAACCGGCGCGTGGGTGTGCGCCGGCTGCGCCGATGTCGGCTCGTCCGCCCTTTGCGGGCTGACCGGTGTCGGCTCATCACCTCGTACCGGCGCCGGCTCGTCGCGTCGTATCGGCGCTGATTCGAGTGGCTCCACCGTCGCGGCGGTGGTCACCATCGTTGACGCCACCGATGGTTGAGGAGGGGGCGCTTGCTGCCGTGTGACCTCACCGGTGACGCTAGGATCTGCACTTGAGTCATGCGCCGACTCAACGATTCGCGGCTGCGGCTGCGCCGCGACCGCAGCCGGTTGCACGGGCTTGGCTACCGGTACCTGCTCCATTTCCTGGCGTCCGCCAGCCTCGTTGGCCTCTCGCGGCGCGGGGGACTGGGTCGCGGCGTGTTCGACCGCCGCTTCTGATCCTGGTGCTGGCGTGTGCTCGCGGGCCATCACTGCGTCGCCTGTTGTCGCGGTGGGGGCGCCAGCCGCGGCGCTCGGTGCAGTGGCACCCGTTTCGCCTTCTCCTTCAGCCACGTCCGCGGCATGAGTCAGGTTGACGCTGTCCTCGTCGCGTTCACGGCGACCGCCGCGGCGTCCGCGCCGGCGGCGGCGGCGCTCCTCGCCGTCACGCCCGACATCGGTTTCCGGGGCGGCGCCGGTACCCGGCGCCGACTCCTGACCCTGTTCAAATGTCTGCTCGTCACGTAATGACTCGACCGGCGGCTGCTCAAGCTGCTTGCGCTCACTACGCTCGGCCCGGTCCCCACGGTCGTGGCGTTCACCGCGTTCGCCCCGATCCGCCCGTTCGCCTCGTTCAGCGCGCTCGCCCCGCGCCGCCTCGTTGCGGTCACGGCGCTCACCGCGCTCGGTACGTTCAATACGCGGCGGCCGTTCGGTGCGCGCCGGTTGCTCTGCCTCCACGCGGGCCTCGAGCTGCCGCTCCTGGCGGGGGACTCGCGTATCGCGCACGCTCCGCTCGTCGCGCGCAGCGCGTTCGTCCCGCGTATCGCGTTCATCGCGACGCCCACGGACCGGTTGAGCAGCAACGTCGCGTGGCGCCGCGTCACGGCTACCGGATTGCGGGCCGCGCCGATGGGGCCGGTTGCGCTCCGTGCCTTGACGAGCCTCGCTGCCGGCACGTCCCCCTGTCGGCCGTGCGGGCGTGGCTTTGACGGTGGCCTGGGCCGGCTGGGCGGGAGGCTCGCCACTGAAGATGCGCTTGAGCCATCCAATGAATCCGCCACTTGCCGTGGCCGCCGGTGTGACCGGTGCGCTCGGCCGGGCTTGCGGCGGCACTGGGCGTGGCGTGGCGCTGGGCGCTGGCATATCCGGCGTAATACCCTTGACGGCGGCTTCTTGCTTCGGCTTCGCGTCGCTGTCGCGCTTGCTGTAGCCGGTTTCCGATTCCAACTCGCGCGCCGCTTCCTCGGCCATGCGCCACGACGCGCGCGGCTCGTCGAGTCGCACGTCGTCATGACGCAGCCGCTCGAGCTTGTAGTGCGGCGTTTCGAGGTGCTTATTGGGAATGAGCACCACGTTGACCTTGAAACGCGATTCGATCTTATTGATTTCCTGGCGTTTTTCGTTCAACAGGAAGGCGGTTACCTCAACCGGCACCTGGCAATGGATGGCCGCGGTGTTTTCCTTCATCGCTTCTTCTTGAATGATCCGCAGCACTTGCAGCGCGGACGATTCGGTGTCGCGGATGTGGCCAGTGCCGTTGCAGCGCGGACAAGTCACATGGCTGCCCTCGGACAGCGCAGGACGCAGCCGCTGGCGCGACAACTCCATCAGGCCGAAGCGGGAAATCTTGCCCATCTGGACCCGGGCCCGGTCGTGCTTGAGCGCGTCCTTGAGCCGTTGCTCGACTTCGCGCTGGCTCTTGCTCGCCTCCATGTCGATGAAGTCGATCACGATCAGCCCGCCCAAGTCGCGCAGCCGCAACTGGCGCGCCACTTCATCGGCTGCCTCCAGGTTCGTGCGCAGTGCTGTTTCCTCGATGTCGGCGCCCTTGGTCGCGCGAGCCGAGTTCACGTCGATGGCGACCAGCGCTTCCGTGTGGTCGATCACGACGGCGCCGCCGGATGGCAGCGGCACGGTACGGGAGTAGGCGGTCTCAATCTGGTGCTCGATCTGAAACCGGGAGAACAACGGCACATCATCGTGGTAGCGCTTGACCTTGCCGAGATTGTCCGGCATTACCACTTCCATAAACGCGCGAGCCTGATCGTGGATATCCGGTGTATCGATCAGGATTTCACCAATATCGGGCTGGAAGTAATCCCGGATCGCGCGGATCACCAAGCTCGATTCAAGATAGATCAGCAGGGGTCCGCGCGTGCCGTTCGCCGCTGCCTCGATCGCACGCCACAATTGCAACAGGTAGTTCAAGTCCCACTGTAGCTCTTCGGCGGAGCGACCGATGCCCGCTGTGCGCGCGATCATGCTCATGCCGTCTGGCAATTCGAGTTGCGCCATCGTTTCGCGCAATTCCTGCCGGTCGTCGCCCTCGATGCGTCGCGACACGCCGCCGCCGCGCGGATTGTTGGGCATCAGCACCAGGTAGCGGCCGGCCAGCGAGATGAACGTGGTCAGCGCAGCGCCCTTGTTGCCGCGCTCCTCCTTTTCGACCTGGACGATCAGTTCCTGGCCTTCGTGCAGCGCGTCCTGGATGCGCGCGGAGCGCATTTCGACGCCATCCTTGAAATATTGCCGGGCGACCTCCTTGAAGGGCAGAAAACCATGGCGATCCTCGCCGTAGTTGACGAAGCACGCCTCGAGCGATGGCTCGATCCGCGTGACGACTCCTTTGTAGATATTGCCTTTACGCTGTTCGCGTCCAGCGGTTTCGATATCGATGTCGATCAGCTTCTGCCCATCGACGATTGCCACGCGCAACTCTTCCTGCTGCGTCGCGTTGAACAACATGCGTTTCATTGAACGGCTCCAGTGCGGCTGCGCGTCCCGCCACGGTCCAGAGCGGAACCGAAACGGGCAGCGGCGCGCCGCCTCTTTTTGTCAAAAAAAGCACGCTGGAGCGGGAAACTCTGGCTGGGGAGAATTGCCTTGACCGGAACGCGCGCCAACCAAGGCGCGGCATGCCGCGGGCACCTGCGAATAGTTCCAAACTACGGCAAAACACGGCGGTGCAGCCGCGCATCGCGCAATGAAGCGCGTGACGCGCGGCCTCAAACTGTACGATGCACTGCTGCCGGCGGGCCGCCGTTGCACAATACGCGCCGCGCGCGAACCGAAACCTGCGCGGGTGCGCGGACCATTGGCGCCGTGGCCCGCGTGTCTCGCTCGTTCGCGCGCGCTGTCTCGATTCGACTGCTGCGCGCGTGTTATTCGCAATCCGTCCAGCTCGTGCGTGCCACGTCGGCCGACGTGGAGTGCGGCGGGCTGGACGCAAAAAATTCTTTATGACCAAAATTTCCGTTACCGGCTTGCCGTTGACGATGCCGAATCCGCCTGTGGGCGATATCCCTACACTGTGCAACGACGTGCGTGCAACTTGCTGCTCTCGCCTTCCAGGCGAGCAGCCGGCCTGGGGTGCAAGGTAAAATAACGCCCGAGGCGCTTGCACCGAAACAGTCCGTCGTGTGCCGGGCGGGTCGCCACCGGCGCATGGGCTGTTTAGCAAATTATATTCAGAATGAATGAGTTAGGCAAAATATCACAAAATGGTGCAGCCGCCGACCGTGTTTCATGGCTGAATGTGGACGACGCGTCGGCTGGTCAGCGCATCGACAATTTTCTTCTGCGCGTGTGCAAAGGGGTGCCAAAAAGCCATATTTATCGGATTTTGCGAAGCGGCGAAGTGCGAGTCAACAAGGGCCGGGTCGACGCCTCGTACCGGCTTGAGCATGGTGATATTGTGCGCGTGCCGCCAATACGGGTGGCACAGCCGGCGCACTCCCCGGTGAGCGCGCCGGCTGCGACGTTCCCGGTGTTATATGAGGACGACTGCCTGATCGCGCTGGATAAGCCGGCCGGCATTGCGGTGCACGGCGGCAGCGGGGTGAGCTTTGGCGTGATCGAGCAAATGCGCGCCGCGCGCCCCGGTGCCCGCATGCTGGAGTTGGTCCACCGGCTCGACCGGGAAACGTCCGGTGTGCTGTTGCTGGCCAAGAAGCGTGCTGCGCTCGTCGGTCTGCACGAGCAGATTCGCGAGGGCCGGCTGGATAAGCGCTATCTGGCGTGCGCGCGGGGCGCGTGGCCTGCGGATTGGGGCGTGCGCCGCGCGGTGAAGGCGCCGCTGCACAAGTACTTGACCGCTGACGGCGAGCGGCGGGTTCGCGTGCAGCCCGATGGACTGGGCTCGCATACGGTCTTCAACCTGCGCCAGCGCCTGGGTGACTATTTACTGCTGGAGGCGGAACTGAAGACCGGCCGGACCCATCAGATCCGGGTCCATCTCGCGCATCTAGGCTTGCCGATCGTCGGTGACGACAAGTACGGGGATTTCTCGTTGAACAAGAACCTGGCTCGTCCCGGTGTCCGGCCGGGGCTGCGCCGGATGTTCTTGCATGCGTGGCGGCTGAGCATTCAGCATCCGGCCAGCGGCGCGCCGCTGTCGTTCGAGGCGCCGCTGCCAGCCGAATGCGATAATTTTTTGCAACAATTGACGGATATGTTGAACACGGATGACGCGCAAACAATTTGACTTGATCGTGTTCGACTGGGACGGCACGCTGATGGACTCGACCGCGCACATCACGCGTAGCATCCAGCGGGCGTGCCGCGACCTTGGCTTGCCAGTGCCCGACGCGTTGTCGGCGAGCTATGTCATTGGGCTAGGGCTGCGCGACGCGTTGCAGATCGCCGCGCCCACGCTCGACCCGGTCGACTACCCGCGTCTTGCGCAGCGCTACCGGTTCCATTACCTGAGCGGTGATCCACATATCGAGCTGTTCGCCGGCGTGCGCGAGATGTTGGACGAATTACGCGGTGCGGGCTATCTGCTCGCGGTGGCGACCGGCAAATCGCGGGTCGGACTGAACCGCGCGCTGGACTCGTTCCGGTTGATGACGATGTTCGATGCGACCCGCTGCGCGGACGAGACGTTCTCGAAGCCTCATCCGGCAATGCTGCATGAATTGACGCGAGAATTGGGGCAGGGTGCCGCGCGTACCGTGATGATCGGCGACACGACGCACGACCTGCAGATGGCGGCCAACGCTGGGGCCGCCGCCGTGGCGGTGTCCTATGGCGCCCATCCAGCCGAGCAGCTGATCAAGCTGGAGCCGCGCTTTTGCGCCGCCGACGTCATGTCGCTGGCCGATTGGCTGCGCGAGCACGGATGACTGGCGCGCGCGCGAGTGGGTGCCCGTTGTCGCGTCGAGCCGGGATTGTCACAGACATTGCGCTGAACTCATGCAACCTGTTCGTATTTGCGCTTCGGATGAACTCGTCGAACGCGGCCGCGGCATCCGATGCGCCGCGCTAGCGGGTAGCGCGCCGGCCACCGTTTTCTTTGTCCGCTACCACGGCGTGGTTTACGGCTATCTAAACCGGTGCGCGCATGTGCCGATGGAGTTGGACTGGTCCGAGGGCGAATTCTTCGAGCGCTCGCGCCTATACTTGATGTGCGCGACGCACGGCGCAATCTATGCCCCCGACACTGGGCGCTGCGTCGGCGGCCCATGCCGTGGCGGCCGGCTGCGCCCGCTCCAGGTTCAGGAGCGCGACACGGCCGATGGGCCAGCCGTCTTTTGGCTGCCTGACAATGAAATTCGACCTCTTTCCCTTGAAGCAGGACCTGACTGCGCATGACCCACTATTCGACTGATGACAACCCGCGAACCCCCACGCCTGCCCAGCAGGGGCGAGCCGACGGCGCCGGCCGTGCGCCCGACGATTGGCAGCGCGATGCGCTCGAGCGCGTCGCGCTGGCGGCTATCCGCGAGCAGCGGGCGGCGCGCCGCTGGCGGATTTTCTTTCGCGGCGCGTTCCTCGCCGTGTGGATCGCACTCACCTGGAGCGTGTTCAGCCTGTTGGGCGAACGTTCGGTTTCGGCCGGACGCCATACGGCGCTGGTTTCACTGAACGGTGAGATCGCAGCGAACTCGAATGCGAGCGCGCAGAACATCGATGCTGCATTGCAGAATGCCTTTGACGACTCGAATACCGCCGGGGTGATCCTGCGGATCAACAGCCCGGGCGGCAGCCCGGTGCAGGCCGGCATCATTAACACCGAGATCCGCCGCTTGCGCGACAAGTATCCGTCCAAGCCGCTGTATGTGGTGGTCGAGGACATTTGCGCGTCGGGCGGCTACTACGTGGCGGCGGCCGCCGACAAAATCTACGTCGACAAGGCCAGCATTGTCGGCTCGATCGGCGTGCGGATGGACGGGTTTGGCGTCACCGGGCTGATGGACAAGCTTGGTATCGAGCGCCGGATGCACACGTCCGGCGAGAACAAGGGGTTCTACGATCCGTTTTCGCCCGAGAGCGACAAAATGAAGCAGCATGCGCAGCACATGCTGGATGATATCCATGCGCAGTTCATTGCCGCGGTGCGGCAAGGTCGGGGCAAGCGTCTGAAGGAAACGCCAGACATGTTTTCCGGGCTATTTTGGACCGGCGACAAGAGCGTCGAACTCGGGCTGGCCGATGGATTCGGCAGTACCGACTATGTCGCACGCGAGGTCATCAAGGCACCGGATATCGTCGACTATACGGTCAAGGAGAGCATCACCGATCGTGTCGCCCGCAAGTTCGGCGCGGCGGTCGGCGGCGCGGCGCTTCGTGTGCTGTCGCTCGGCGCCGCGCCAAGCCTACGCTGAGCCTGGCTGTCAACTCGGGGCGTTGGGCCGTGGACCGGGCACAGTCCTGCCACGCGTTGATTCGGACTCGGGATGGACACTTGGGGCCCGGTCGGCCCCGCACGCTGGGCTGCTGTCAGCTCGCCAGCATCAGGAAAATGGCTGGTCGTTTGTGCAGTTCGATCGGCTCCTTGCGCCACGCCGACACCGGCCGGGTGACGATTTGCTCATCCGGTAGCGTCAGATCAACGGCTACACACACGAGCGTGTCCGGCGCGCACGCGCCGGCCAGCGCATCGAGCAGCGCACGGTTGCGATAAGGGGTTTCGATAAAGATCTGTGTCTGCCGGGCCCGACGCGACTGCTGCTCCAGCTCGCGCAGCTTCTTCGTGCGTTGCGCGGCATCCACCGGCAGGTAGCCGTGAAAGGCAAAGCTCTGGCCGTTCAAGCCGGAGCCCATCAGCGCTAGCAGGATCGAACTGGGTCCGACCAGTGGCACGACTCGGATGCCGCGCTCGTGCGCTCGGCGCACCAGCAGCGCACCGGGATCGGCCACAGCCGGACACCCGGCTTCTGACAGCAGCCCGCCGTCGCGGCCTGCGATGATCGGTGCGAGCAGCGCATCGATTGCGCTCGCCGGCGTGTTGACGTTCAATTCGCGAATCTCGATGTCCTGGATCGGAAGCGTGCCCCCCGTTTTTTTTAGGAACGCCCGCGTGCTTTTCGCGTTTTCGCCGACATAGTAGGTCAGCCGCGCCGCGAGCGCGCGCACTGGTTCGGGTAGCACGCCCGCCAGCGCAGCGGCGTCGCCCAACGCATTGGGCACCAAGTACAGTACGCCGGTCATTGCGCTGGCTCCGGTGCTTCGGATGCGGCGTCGGCGGTGCCGAACAGCGTCACGCCGGCCTGGCGCAGCATGTCGGTCAGCGCGATCAGCGGCAGGCCGATCAAGGCCGTGGGGTCGTCGCTGTTGACCGCCTCCAGCAAGGCGATTCCGAGCCCTTCCGCCTTGGCGCTGCCGGCGACGTCGTAGGGCCGCTCCAGTTGCAAGTAAGCGCTCAGTTCCGTATCGGGCAAGTTGCGAAAGCGTACCCGTGTGACCACGTCCGTGCAGCGTGCGGTGTCGTCGCGCGGATCATAGAGGCACAGCGCGGTGTGAAACTCGACGTCGCGCCCGCGCATCGCGCATAGCTGCTCGAGCGCGCGCATGGTCGCCGGGCTTGCCGATCTGCCGGCCGGCGAGCGTGGCGACCTGATCCGAGCCGATGACCAGCGCATCGCCGCTGCGCGCGGCCACGGCGCGGGCCTTGGCCTCGGCCAGTCGCAGGGCGGTGCCGGCCGGCGCTTCGTGCGGCAAGGGTGTTTCATCGATGGCTGGCACGTCGACGTCGAACGTCACGCGCAACCGCTCGAGCAGTGCGCGCCGGTACGGGGAGCTGGAAGCGAGAATCAGCCGGCGCGCGGCGATTGAAGCGGGTATGGGCTGCATGGGCGGAAGCGGTCCAGGATGCGCGATTTGACCACGGCCGGCATCTGGCGCGTTGCGCGAACGCGCGCGGTGCTGGCTTAAGTGTTTGACGCGTAAAGACAAAAGCGATATGATACCGGGCTTTTCATCGGTGCGGTTCATAAACGTCGCGGCGCGGCGGCCGACAATACCGGCTGCACCTGTTGACGGGATGGCGCGGGAGGAGGTCCAGATGGCGGAGTCAACGGACAAGCAGGGCGCGTCGATGGGCCGTGCGGTGGCGCTCAACCTGCATGCGCTGGATGTGTTCGAGTTTGCGCGAACCGGTCGGCAAGCGGCGGGGCAGTTTGACATCGGCGAGTTGGCCCGGCTGGCAGCCGAAGTGCCCGCCGACGCGGTGACGCTCGACGATTATGATCCGGCATTGCACTGGCAGGCGCAGGGTGGATCGGTGCGCGAACTGCGGCCCGATGGCACCGTGCTTGACGAGCCGTACCTGCGGGTAACCGTGCATGGCGCGATCTGGTTGCAGTGCCAACGTTGCATGGAACCGTTTCGCGTGCCACTGGACATCGATGCCGAATACCGGATCGTCGAGCGTGACGACGAGGCGGATGAGCGTGCGCTCGACGACACGTCGTTTGATGTGATCGTAGGGTCGCGCCAATTCGATTTCGTCGAGTTGATCGAGGAAGAATTGTTGTTGTCGTTGCCGCTGGTGCCGAAGCATGAGGTTTGCACTCAGATACACGAGAGCCTGGTGACCGGCGCGGCGGGCGAGCATGCGCGCGATTCCGGCGATGAAGCTGACGAATCGCCGGCCGGTGACGAAGCGCAACGCGAGCATCCGTTCGCCGCGCTCGAGGCGCTTAAGGGCGGCGGGTCGAAGTCCGGGCCGACGCATTGAGTGGGCGGACGCGGTCTAGAGGCCAGGCCGGTCGTGCCGGCCTGTCATCGGCTCTCTGGCGGGTGGCGGGCGGGGCGTGGGCCTGTGTTAAAATTGACGAAATTTTTCTGGAGTTACCATGGCAGTTCAGCAAAACAAGAAGTCGCCGTCGAAGCGCGGCATGCACCGCTCGCACGATTTCCTGGGCACCGCGCCGCTGGCCGTCGAGCCGAGCACCGGCGAAGTCCATCTGCGTCACCATATCAGCCCGAGCGGCTACTATCGCGGCAAGAAGGTCGTCAAGACCAAGAACGATTAAGTGCCTGGCGGCAATGGTCGCCTGCCTCACCTTTTGTTCGCGATTGAATTGCCATCGGTTCGTCAAAAAAGCGGCATTGACCTGCCGCTTTTTTGTGCCTGAAATTCGCCGCATCCCATGACTGTAAAGATTACAATCGACTGCATGGGAGGCGACCACGGTCCAACCGTGACGGTTCCCGCCGCGGTCAGTTTCGCACGTGCGCATCCGGATGCGCAACTCGTGCTGGTGGGCTTGGACGACGCGATCCGCGCGCAGCTCAAGCGATGTAAGGCGCTCGACATGCCGACGCTGTCGATCGTCAATGCGAGCGAGATCGTCGCGATGGACGACTCCGTCGAGGTTGCGCTGCGCAAGAAGAAGGGCTCGTCGATGCGCGTCGCGTTGAACCTGGTGAAGGAGGGTCATGCGCAAGCCTGCATCTCGGCTGGTAACACCGGCGCGTTGATGGCGGTGTCGCGCTACGTGCTCAAGACGCTGGCCGGCATCGAGCGGCCGGCGATCGCGTTCGCCCTGCCAAACCAGCATGGCTACACGACAATGCTCGATTTGGGCGCGAATGTCGATTGTGAGCCGCAGCATTTGTTGCAATTCGCCGAGATGGGACACGCGCTGGTGTCTGCGATCGAGGGCAAGGATTGCCCGTCGATCGGGTTGCTGAACATCGGCGAAGAGGTGATCAAGGGCAACGAGATCATCAAGCGCGCTGGCGAATTGCTGCGCGCGAGCACGCTCAATTTCCGCGGCAATGTCGAGGGCAACGACATTTACAAGGGCACGGTCGATGTGATTGTTTGCGATGGCTTTGTCGGCAACGTCGCGTTGAAGACATCCGAAGGACTCGCGCGGATGCTGGCCGACATGATTCGCGAAGAGTTCAGTCGCTCGTGGGCCACGAAGCTGATGGCGCTGCTCGCGCTACCAGTGCTGTCGCGTTTCAAGAAGCGAGTCGATTCACGCCAGTACAATGGCGCCGCGCTGCTTGGCCTGCGCAACCTGGTGATCAAGAGTCACGGTTCGGCAGATGCGTACGCGTTTGAGTGGGCGATCAAGCGTGGGTATGATGCCGTGAAAAATGGCGTTCTCGAGCGCCTGACGCGGGCGCTGGAGGAAAATGCCGACCCGCTCGCTCGCGCGGCCGACGCCGCCTTGGGTGAACCTGACGTGTCCGGCGTCGCACAAGCACTTTCCAATACGACCACCGGCGGCACTGCGGGATCCGCGTCTGAGCCGTTGGCCGCGCTCTCCTCGAAGGTATGATGGCTCATTCCACTATTTACTCGCGCGTGCTCGGTACCGGCAGCTACCTGCCGCCGACGCGTGTCACCAACCAGGCGCTGGCCGAGCGGCTCGCGCAGCAGGGGATCGAGACGAGCGATGAATGGATCATGGCGCGCACGGGTATTCATGCCCGTTATTTCGCGTCGCCCGAGCAAGCCACCAGCGACCTTGCACGGGTGGCCGCGCAGCGTGCGATCGCAGCAGCTGGCATCGATTTGCAGGCGATCGAGCTGATCATTGTCGCCACGTCGACACCAGACTTCGTGTTCCCGAGCACGGCCTGCCTGCTGCAGGACAAGCTCGGCATCCGCAACGGCGGCGCGGCATTCGACGTGCAAGCGGTGTGTTCCGGGTTTGCCTATGCGCTGGCGGTGGCCGACGGGTTAATCCGCAGCGGCGCGCATCGCAACGCCTTGGTGATCGGTGCCGAAACGTTTTCGCGGCTGCTCGATTTCAAGGATCGGACCACCTGCGTGCTGTTCGGCGATGGCGCTGGTGCCGTCGTGCTCGGCGCCTCGGATCAGCCAGGGCTGCTGGCGAGCGCGCTGCACGCGGACGGCAGCCACGCGCACATCCTATGCACGCCAGGCAACGTCAACGGCGGTGTGATCCAAGGGAGTGCATTTTTGCACATGGACGGGCCCACGGTATTCAAACTCGCGGTGAACGTGCTCGAGGAGGTGGCGCTCGAAGCGCTGGCCAAGGCCGGCATGTCGGCGGACCAGGTCGATTGGTTGATTCCGCATCAGGCCAATATCCGGATTATGCAGGGCACGTGTCGCAAGCTCGGGTTGCCATTGGAGCGCATGATCGTGACGGTCGGCGAGCATGGCAACACGTCGGCCGCATCGATTCCGCTCGCGCTGGACGTGGCGGTGCGGGACGGACGCATCAAGCCCGGCGACCGGGTACTGGTCGAGGGCGTTGGCGGTGGATTTACCTGGGGTGCGGCAGTCATCCGCATGTAGATGCGTGTACAGCATGCGCAGGTGCGTGTTGCGCCGTCCGAGCGCATGCCGTTTCGCTGTTTTTTCTATTTGAGGACGATATGAAGTTCGCGTTCGTTTTCCCCGGACAAGGCTCGCAATCGATCGGCATGCTCGATGCATTTGGCGATCATCCTGTCGTGAAGGCGACGCTCGAGGAAGCGTCCGATGTGCTGAGCCAGGATATCGGCCGCCTGATCGCACAGGGGCCAGCCGACGAACTGAACCTGACCACCCATACGCAGCCCGTGATGCTCACCGCCGCCTACGCGATTTACCGCGTGTGGCAACAAGCCGGTGGCGTGGCACCGGCGGTCGTTGCTGGCCACAGCCTCGGCGAATACACGGCACTGGTCGCTTCAGGCGCGATCACGTTTCGCGATGCGTTGCCGTTGGTGCGCTTTCGCGCGCAGGCGATGCAGCAAGCGGTGCCGGTCGGGGCCGGGGGGATGGCTGCGGTTTTGGGGCTGGATGATGACGCAGTGCGCGCCGCATGCTCGGAAGCGGGGTCGGCCGGCATCGTCGAGGCGGTCAACTTCAATGCGCCGGCGCAGGTTGTGATCGCCGGCCACAAGACGGCCGTGGATAAGGCATGTGAGATCGCCAAGGCCAAGGGCGCGAAGCGCGCGGTGTTGCTGCCGGTGTCGGCGCCGTTTCATTCGTCGCTACTCAAACCGGCGTCCGAGCGCCTGCGCGAATATCTGGCCGACGTCGACGTGTGCGCGCCGCAGATCCCGGTGGTCAACAATATCGACGTGGCGATGGTGTCGGATCCGGCCGGCATCAAGGATGCGCTGGTGCGCCAGGCCGCCGGACCGGTACGCTGGGTCGAATGCGTGCGCGCGATCGCCGCGCAGCAGATCACGCATGTGATTGAGTGCGGCCCTGGCAAGGTGTTGGCCGGGCTGACGCGGCGCATTGATGCCAACCTGGTGGGCGGCGCGATCGTTGATCCGGCATCGCTCGACGATACGCTGAAACTGTTGCAGGGTTGAATGCCGGGCTGTCAACGGGATTCATCATTCGATTCGGAGCCAAGACGAGATGGAAAAATCGCTCGACAAACAGATTGCGCTGGTCACCGGCGCGTCGCGCGGCATTGGCCGTGCGATTGCGCTCGTGCTCGGGCGCGCCGGCGCGACGGTGATCGGCACCGCCACGTCCGACAAGGGGGCGGCGGCGATCAGTGACGCGTTGCACGCCGAAGGCATGGCCGGTCGCGGCGTGGTGCTGGACGTCAACGACGGCCGCGCGGCCGATGCGCTGGTCGATTCAGTGGTCAAGGAGTTCGGAGCATTGAACATCCTAGTGAACAACGCCGGCATCACGCAGGACCAGCTTGCGATGCGGATGAAGGACGACGAGTGGGACGCGGTGATCGACACCAACCTGAAGGCCGTGTTCCGCCTGTCGCGTGCCGTGCTGCGGCCGATGATGAAGGCGCGCGGCGGGCGCATCATCAGCATCACGTCCGTCGTCGGCTCGACCGGTAATCCGGGGCAGGTCAACTACGCAGCGGCCAAGGCGGGGGTAGCCGGCATGACGCGGGCGCTGGCGCGCGAGATCGGCAGCCGCAACATCACCGTCAACTGCGTGGCGCCGGGTTTCATCGACACGGATATGACCCGCGTGTTGCCCGAGGCGCAGCGCGCTGCGCTCGACGCGCAGATTCCATTAGGCCGGCTGGGTGCGCCGGAAGACGTCGCCCACGCGGTTGCATTCCTCGCTTCGGCGCAGGCGGGATATATCACGGGCACGACGCTGCACGTCAACGGCGGCATGTACATGTCCTGACGGGTGCCGGCTGCGCTTGCCGCGGTGCTTGCAAGGGTTGCGGCGAATCTGGTCGCGCGTCATTTTTTGCGGGACAAACCTGATAAAATGCGCGCACTTGCATTTTTGAACTCATTTTCCCTGGAGGGGTGCATGGACAACATCGAACAGCGCGTCAAGAAGATCGTCGCGGAACAGCTCGGCGTGGCTGACGCGGAAATCAAGAACGAGGCATCGTTCGTCAACGATTTGGGTGCGGATTCGCTGGACACTGTCGAGCTTGTGATGGCGCTGGAAGACGAGTTCGGCATGGAGATTCCGGATGAGGAAGCCGAGAAGATCACGACGGTCCAGCAGGCAATCGACTACGCCCGGGCTAACGTCAAGGCCTGAGCGTCTGGGTTGACTGTCGCAGATCGCGGCCACAGGGCTCACGGGTTTCCGTGCGGCCGCTGTGGCTTTTTGATTTTCTGTTATTTATGAAAAAGGGAATATCGTGAGCCGTCGTCGTGTGGTAGTTACCGGCCTTGGGCTGATTTCGCCCGTTGGCAATAACGTTGCCGACGGTTGGGCGAACCTGATTGCTGGCAAATCGGGGATCGCGAATATCACGAAGTTTGACGCATCGAATTTTTCAACGCGTTTTGCCGGTGAAGTCAAGGGCTTCAATATCGAGGACTACATGGCGGCCAAAGAGGCCCGTCACATGGATACGTTCATCCACTACGGCTTTGCGGCCGGCGTGCAAGCCATGACGGACGCGGGCATCGACACGGCAAGCGAGGATTTGGAGCGTATCGGTGTGGTCGTCGGCTCGGGCATTGGCGGCTTGCCGATGATCGAAGTCACGCAAACCGAGATGCTGAACCGAGGGCCACGGCGAATCTCTCCTTTCTTCGTCCCAGCCTCGATTATTAACATGATCTCCGGTCACCTGTCGATGCGCTACGGCCTCAAGGGGCCGAATCTGGCGATCGTGACCGCATGCACGACCGGCCTGCACTGCATTGGCGAGGCGGCGCGGTTGATCGAATACGGGGACGCCGACGTGATGCTGGCCGGCGGCGCAGAAGCGACCGTGTCGCCGCTGGGCATTGGCGGCTTTGCCGCCGCGCGCGCGCTGTCGCAGCGGAACGATGATCCAGCCACGGCTAGCCGTCCGTGGGACAAGGACCGTGATGGCTTCGTGCTGGGCGAGGGCGCCGGCGTGATGGTGCTTGAGGAATACGAGCGCGCGAAGGCGCGTGGCGCGAGGATTTATGCTGAAGTTGCCGGCTATGGCATGAGTGCTGACGCATACCACATCACGGCGCCGCTCGAGGATGGCGACGGCGCGCGCCGCTGCATGCTGGCAGCGTTGAAGAACGCGCGCGTGAACTTGGATGAAGTTCACTACCTAAATGCGCATGGCACGTCGACGCCGTTGGGCGACCTGGCGGAGACCATCGGCATTAAGCGCGCGTTTGGCGACCACGTCAAGCACATGGTCGTGAACTCGACAAAGTCGATGACCGGCCACCTACTGGGCGGCGCGGGCGGTCTGGAGTCGGTATTCACCGTGCTGGCGCTGCATCACCAAGTATCGCCGCCGACGATCAACATTTTCAATCAGGATCCGCAGTGCGACCTGGATTACTGCGCGAATACTGCGCGGGAGATGAAGATCGATGTCGCGTTGAAGAACTCATTCGGCTTCGGCGGCACGAACGGTACGCTGGTGTTCAAGCGCGTCTGATGACGGATCGCGCCATCTTCGCGGGGCTGCGGCCCGCGCCGTCGCTGCACTCCAGCATCGCATCGGCGGCGCGCGACGACGCGATGGCTTTGCAGCGCTCGCCGATGCTTGCGGCGCTGGGCATGGTCTGCGCGGGTGCGTGCGCGCTGGCGGTGATGTTGGTGCTGGCGCCGCGCATCGGTTTCATCGCTGCCGCAGCGGCAGCGCTCGCGGTGGCGCTCGTATTGGCTGTTTTTTCGCAGTGGCAGGAGCGCATGAGGCCGATTGCGATCCAAGTCGGGCCGGATGGTGCGCTCACGTGGCATCGCCAGGGTGCGCCGGTGCGATATCACCGGATCCTTGGGCACGCGCGTCCTGCTGCCGGCCTGTTGGTGCTACGCCTGGCGCCTGATGACGAGCGGGCGACGCGGCACAGTGCACGGTCGGGTTCGGTGCTGATCGCGGCCGACGCAATCGAGCCGGCCCATTTCCGCGAGTTGGCGATCGCGCTGGCGCGTCAACGCCGGCGGCCCGGATGAGTTGTTGCACCGCAGCACGCCCGCGCGGCCCCTTGTAACCGTTGTAACGCTTGCCTGCCCACAGGGCGCTACAATAGGCGTCCTTTCGCGTCGCAATCTATACAGACAACGGATTTTTCAGGTGAGCGAAAAAGAAATCGACCAGGCGCTGGTCGAGCGCGTCCAGAAAGGCGATAAAGCCGCGTTCGAACTCCTGGTCGCCAAATACCACCGCAAGATCATTAGGCTCATTTCGCGCCTCGTGCGCGACCCCGCAGAAGTCGAGGACGTCGCACAGGACGCGTTCATCAAGGCATATCGTGCGCTGCCGCAATTTCGCGGCGAGTCCGCGTTCTATACGTGGTTGTACCGGATAGCCGTCAACACCGCAAAAAATTACCTTGCGACGCAGGGCCGGCGTGCGCCGACGTCCACGGAAGCGGACGCGGAGGAGGCTGAAACTTTCTCCGATGCTGACCAACTAAGGGATATCAACACGCCTGAATCAGTGTTGATGAGCAAGCAGATCGCACAGACGGTCAACGCCGCGATGGCGCTATTGCCCGAGGAGCTGCGCACGGCGATCACGCTGCGCGAGATCGAGGGGCTGAGCTACGAGGAAATCGCCGAGATGATGGGTTGCCCAATCGGCACCGTTCGGTCGCGGATTTTTCGGGCTCGCGAAGCCATTGCGACAAGGTTGCGCCCGTTGCTGGATACCCCCGAAGGCAAGCGGTGGTAGTGGTAAGGGTCGAGCGGGGGCGACGGGGTTGTCAGTTAGATGGGGAGCATCATGGAGTCGGTTCCATTGCAAATGAACGAGTCGGCGAGCCACATTTCGGTTGCCGAGCGTATTTCCGCCGCGCTGGATGGTGAGTTGCCGGAAGGTGGTGGGCACGCGGCGCGCGCGCGCGTGTCGCACAGGCTTGCCCAGTTTCTGTCGACGCTGGATGCTGACGGGCGGGCCTTGTGGACCGACTATCATCTGATTGGTGATGTGCTGCGTTCCGATGAATTGGCCGAGGATGCCGCGATGAGCGCGGCGTTCGTTGCCCGGTTTTCCGCGCGACTGGCCGAGGAGCCGCACGTGCTGGCGCCGTCGGCGTTGCAGACCAGCGTGCGGCGCACGCTGGCGTTACGGCGCCGCATGCTGCCCGTATTCGCGGTGGCCGCTGCCGCCGCGACGCTGAGCTGGGTGGTCGTGCCGCAACTGCAAGGCCTTGGCGGTGCGGACACGCCGGCACAAGTCGCTTCGGTTAGCGGCTCAGGTGTGGAGGCAATGCAACGCGTCGCATTGGCGTCCACGCCGATGAATGGCGGCGTGCCGCAGGACATCCAGGAGGCGAACATTGTTCGCGATGCGGATCTGGATCAATATTTGGCCGCGCACCAGCAATTCGCGCAGCAGCCGATGATCCAATCCACCACGCCTTTGATCCGTGCCGCCGCGGTTTCCGAGAGCAAATAATCTGATGCAGCTTCAGCGGTCAAAAACAATCGATGCACGGGGGCGGCTGCGGGGAACGATGTTCGTCGCAGCCGTATTCATTTCGATGGTCTGCGCGGCCGTCCACGCTCAGCTGCGCACCGACGAGCCGCTCGTCGCGCGGCGCGAGGCGGCCAATTGGCTGAACCGGATCCACCAGGCAGCGCAGCAGCAGAGCTACGAAGGGATTTTCGTCTACCAGCGTGGTTCGGCGGTGCAGTCATCCAGTATCGTGCATTTCGCGGATCATGGTGACGGCGAATATGAAAGGCTTGAAAGCCTGGACGGTAAGCCGCGCCGAATGCTGCGGCACAACGACGAGGTCTACACGTTCGTGCCCGAGCGCAAGCTGTGCGTGTTCGAGCATCGGCAGAACAGGGATGCGTTCCCCGCGTTGTTGTCCGCGAGCAGCGACCACGTATTGAGTGTCTACGATCCGCAACTGCTGGGGACCGACCGTGTCGCCGGACTGGACGCGACGGTGATCGAATTGCGTCCAAAGGACGCGCTGCGCTATACGTATAAGTTGTGGGCTGACCAGAAGACCGGCTTGCTGTTGCGCGAGCAGACGCTGGACAGCGACGGGCAGGTGCTCGAGCAGGTTGCCTTTTCGCAGGTCCGGCTCGGCGTGCCGGCGGGCCGCAACGCGATTGCCCAGGCCGTGCGCAACGCATCTGGTTGCGTGCGCCCCCCGGTGGAGCCAGTCAACATGGAAGCAGCGGGCTGGCAATTGCCGAATCAGATTCCCGGGTTTCGCAAGGTGCGGGAGCTACGTCGGCCGATGGCCGCACGCGATCCGTCGTCGTCGCCCATTGCCGTGGATCAGGCGGTGTTTTCTGATGGGCTTTGTGCGGTCTCGATTTTCGTCGAGCCATTCGAGCGCAATTCCCGCAAGGAAGGTTCGGGTGCGAGCGCAGCCACGCACATCCTAGTCAAGCGTCATGGTGATTATTGGATCACCGCGTTGGGTGAAGTACCGATGACGACGCTGCAACGGTTCACTTCTGCCATAGAATACAGGGCTCCTCGATAGTTCGCGCGGTCTCTTTCTTTTGGTCAACAATATGAATATCCATCCGGTGCGCAGATTCCTGCTCGCGGCCGCCATGGCCATCTGTATTCCCTTGGTGTCCCCGTGCGCAGCCGCGGCGCCAGCTGCTGCCAGCCTGCCAGATTTCACGGATCTGGTCGATAAGGTCGGCCCGGCGGTCGTCAATATCCGCACCACGACGCATGCGCAGCAACAGGGCCCGATAGGCGGCCTGCCCCCCGGGCTGGATGATGGCGGCGATATGGCCGAGTTCTTCCGGCGCTTCTTTGGTATTCCGCTGCCACAGCAGCCGGGCAAGCCGAACCCGCCGCGCGGAGGGGGCGGAGGCGAGGATTCAGATCCGTCGGATTCAGAACAGAGCAGCGGAGTAGGTTCCGGCTTTATCCTGTCGGCTGACGGCTATGTGATGACCAATGCGCATGTGGTGGATGACGCGGACACGATCTATGTGACGCTGACCGACAAACGCGAATTCAAGGCAAAGTTGATCGGCGTGGACGAGCGCACCGACGTGGCGCTTGTGAAGATCAATGCGGCGAGCCTGCCGACGGTGACGATCGGCGATTCGAACAAGGTTCGGGTCGGGGAATGGGTCGTGGCGATCGGCTCCCCCTTCGGGCTGGACAACACGGTCACGTCCGGCATTGTCAGTGCGAAGGGGCGCGATACCGGCGACTATTTGCCGTTCATCCAAACCGATGTCGCGGTCAATCCCGGCAATTCGGGCGGGCCGTTGATCAACATGCAGGGCGAGGTAATCGGCATTAACTCGCAAATCTACAGTCGTACTGGCGGTTTCATGGGGATCTCGTTTGCCATCCCGATCGACGAGGCAATGCGCGTCGCAGACCAGCTCAAGGTCAACGGACGAGTTGTGCGGGGGCGGATCGCGGTGGCGGTCGGCGAAGTGAGCAAGGACGTGTCGGACTCACTGGGGCTGCCTAAGGCGCAAGGCGCGCTAGTGTCCAGCGTCGAGGTGGACGGCCCGGCCGACAAGGCCGGCGTGCAGCCGGGGGACATTATCCTGAAGTTCAATGAGCGCACTGTGGATACGGCGACGGACCTGCCGCGGATGGTGGGCGAAACCAAGCCCGGTACCCGAGCGACGCTGACGATCTGGCGCAAGGGCCAGACGAAAGATTTGTCGGTCGTTGTGGCCGAGATGCAGCCGGACAAGACGAAGGCGCAGACTAGCCGCCGCACGCCGCCGCGCGAGCGTGCATCGAACCAGCTTGGACTGGCGGTCAGCGATCTGTCGCCGGCGCAGCGCAAGGCGATGAATCTGGTCGGTGGCGTGCAGGTCGATGGCGTGCACGGCCCGGCGGCCCGCGCAGGGTTGCAGCGGGGCGACATCATCCTGCGAATCGGCGATACTGACGTCGCGAATACGAAACAATTCGAGTCGCTCGTGCAGCAACTCGATCCGCAAAAGGCTGCGGCGTTGCTGGTGCGCCGCGGCGACAACACGCAGTTCGTCCCAGTCAGGCCGCGGCTCGCGCCGGCACAGAAGTAATGCGGGCCGACGCTCGATGATGGCGCACGGCTCGCGCCGCCTGCCTCGCCTGACGCTGTACGGCCGCGCCTGGTGTCATTTGTGCGACGACATGCGGGCGCAGCTCGATGCACTGTGGCCGAGCACGAGCGGTATCGTCGTCGACGTGGTTGACATCGACGCGGATCCAGTGCTGCAAGCGCAGTATGACGAGGCGGTACCTGTGCTGCTGCTGGACGGCGTCGAGTTGTGTCGCTATCGGCTCGATCCTGTGCGCGTCGCGCGGGCGTTGGCAGACTTCGATGCGGGGCGATGGCCTACGAGTCCAGCCTGATCGATGCGTTTTCCGCTAAAATGCGCGGATTCTTGACTTTATCGCAAGGCGTGCTCCACTTTTGTCCGAGCGCGCCTTTTTCGCTTGATCGGCATTGAATGGATCATATTCGTAATTTTTCGATCATCGCGCACATCGATCACGGTAAATCGACGCTTGCCGACCGCATCATCCAGTTGTGCGGCGGCTTGTCGGACCGCGAAATGGAAGCGCAAGTGCTCGATTCGATGGACCTGGAGCGCGAACGCGGCATCACGATCAAGGCGCAGACCGCCGCGTTGACGTACCGGGCGCGGGATGGCCGTGTCTATAACTTGAATCTGATCGACACGCCAGGCCACGTCGACTTTTCCTATGAAGTGAGCCGGTCGTTGTCCGCTTGCGAGGGGGCACTGCTGGTCGTCGACGCGAGCCAGGGGGTCGAGGCGCAGACTGTCGCAAACTGCTATACCGCGATCGAGTTGGGTGTCGAGGTCGTGCCGGTGCTCAACAAGATCGATCTGCCCGCGGCGAACCCGGACAACGCGATGGCCGAAATCGAGGATGTGATTGGCATCGACGCCACAGACGCAGTCCAGTGCAGCGCGAAGACCGGCCTGGGCGTGCAGGATGTGCTCGAGGCGCTAATCGCTAAGGTGCCGCCGCCCCGCGGTGACGCGCAGGCGCCGTTGCAGGCGCTGGTCATCGATTCGTGGTTCGACAATTACGTCGGCGTCGTGATGCTGGTGCGCATTATCAATGGCGCGTTGCGCCCGAAGGACAAGATCAAGATGATGGCGACCGGCGCGCAGTATCCGGTCGAGCACGTGGGCGTGTTCACACCGAAGTCGCAAAACCGTGACGTCTTGTCCGCGGGCGAGGTTGGGTTCGTGATCGCGGGCATCAAGGAGTTGACGGCCGCGAAGGTCGGCGACACGATCACCCATGCGGCGAAGCCGGCGGCTGAACCGTTGCCGGGCTTCAAGGAAGTCAAGCCCCAGGTGTTTGCCGGGCTGTATCCGGTCGAGGCCAACCAGTACGATGCGTTGCGCGAGTCGCTCGAGAAACTTAAGCTCAACGATGCGTCGCTGCAATATGAACCTGAGGTCTCGCAGGCGCTGGGCTTCGGCTTTCGCTGTGGCTTCCTAGGCTTGCTGCACATGGAAATTGTGCAGGAGCGGCTTGAGCGCGAATTCAATATGGATTTGATCACGACGGCGCCGACCGTCGTGTACCAGGTGCTGATGCAGGACGGCTCGATGATGATGGTCGAGAACCCGGCGAAGATGCCTGAGCCCTCCAAAATCGCCGAGATTCGCGAGCCGATCGTGACGGTAAACCTGTATATGCCGCAGGACTATGTCGGCGCGGTGATTACGCTGTGCACGAGCAAGCGCGGCAATCAGGTCAACATGGCCTACCACGGTCGCCAGGTGCAACTCACGTACGAGATACCGATGGCCGAGATCGTGCTGGACTTTTTCGATCGGCTCAAGTCCGTATCGCGCGGCTACGCGTCGATGGACTATGAGTTCAAGGAATACCGAGCATCGGACGTGGTCAAGGTCGATATGCTGATCAACGGCGACAAGGTCGATGCGTTGTCGGTGATCGTGCATCGGTCGCAGTCGCAGTATCGCGGCCGCGAGGTGGCCGCGAGGATGCGCGAAATCATTCCCCGGCAGATGTACGACGTCGCGATCCAGGCGGCCATCGGCGCGCACATCATCGCGCGCGAGAACATCAAGGCGCTGCGCAAGAACGTGCTAGCCAAGTGCTACGGTGGCGACATCACGCGCAAGAAGAAACTGCTCGAAAAGCAAAAAGAAGGCAAGAAGCGGATGAAGCAGGTTGGCAGCGTCGAGATTCCTCAAGAGGCATTTCTCGCTATCCTCAAAGTCGAAGACAAATAACCGAAAAACGGAATCTCCATGAATTTTGCGCTGATCCTCTTCATCCTGGTTGTGTTGACCGGCATTGCATGGGTAGCGGACAAACTGGTTTTTCTGCCTCAGCGCCGGCGGGCCGCGGATGCCGCCGCGCACGAGTTTGATCAGCAGCAACAGCGCATGGATGAGCGCTTTCGCGACGAAGACGCCGCCCGCACGCGGGCCAGGCTGCGCGAAGAACGGCTGCGCCAGCCGTGGTGGCTCGAGTATTCGGCAAGCTTCTTTCCGGTGATCTTGCTAGTATTCGTGCTGCGTTCATTCATTGTCGAGCCGTTCAAGATTCCGTCCGGCTCGATGGTGCCCACGCTGCTTGTTGGCGACTTCATCCTGGTCAACAAGTATGATTACGGGGTCCGCTTGCCGATCATCGACAAGAAGATCATCCCGAACCGAGACCCGCAGCGCGGCGACGTCGTCGTATTCCGCTATCCGAAGGACGAGTCGATCGATTACATCAAGCGCGTCGTTGGCGTGCCGGGCGACGTGGTCGCGTATCAGGACAAGCACTTGACGATCAATGGTGAGGTGGTGCTCGAAGTGCCGCTGCCGGATTATCTGGATGAGGACCGGCTGTCAATGGGGCAGCCGGCCAAATACGTCAAGCAGTACAGCGAGACACTCGGGGGCAAGCGCCATGCGTTGCTCAACGATCCGGCCGTGCCGCCGTTCGTGATTGGCGCAGACGATTATCCCTATCGCGACAATTGCCACTACAACGACCGTGGCGTGATTTGCAAGGTGCCGCCGGGCCACTATTTCGTGATGGGCGACAACCGGGACAATAGTGCCGACAGTCGCTACTGGGGCTTCGTGCCTGAGCGCAACCTGGTTGGCCGTGCGTTCTTTATCTGGCTGAACTTCTCGAACCTGAAGCGAATCGGCTCGTTCGAATGACGCCTGAGCGTTGCACGGCTCAGCCTGCTGCACGCGTTATACTTCTATCCATGCCTTTGTCACCGCTGGAAAGCCGGCTGCACTACGAATTTCGCAATGCGGAATTGTTGCGGCAGGCGATGACCCACCGAAGCCACAGTGCCACGCATAACGAGCGGCTCGAATTCCTTGGCGATTCAGTCCTCAACTGCGTGGTGGCCGCCCTTTTGTTCCAACGTTTTGGCAAGCTTGACGAAGGCGACTTGTCCCGCGTGCGGGCGAATCTTGTCAAGCAACAGTCGCTGTACGAAATTGCTCAGGCGCTAAATATCGCAGAGGCGCTGCGGCTCGGTGAGGGGGAGTTGCGCAGTGGCGGCTTCCGGCGGCCATCGATCCTGGCCGACACGTTTGAGGCGGTGCTCGGCGCGATCTTCCTGGATGGAGGGTTCGACGCGGCGCAAACGGTGATCAAGCGTTTATATGTCCCTATTTTGGATCATATTGATCCGCGCACGCTGGGCAAGGATGCCAAGACATTGTTGCAAGAGTATTTGCAAGGGCACAAGATCGCATTGCCGAGCTACGCGGTGATCGCGACCACGGGCGCCGCCCACAATCAGCAGTTCGAGGTCGAGTGCACGGTGCCGAAGCTCGAGGTCAAGGTGTTCGGCACCGGCGCCAGTCGGCGCGCCGCCGAGCAGGCTGCCGCAAAAAAGGCGCTCGAAGAAGTGATGGCGGTGGCGCCGCAGCTGCTCGGCAAGCCGAAGCGATCGAAGAGTGCGGCACGCGCTGCCAAGCGCGAATCCGGGGACACACCGTCGCCTAGCACCGGGGTGCAGGGTGCACTGGATTTACGCCCCGCATTGGACCGCAAGACCGAGCGGCTGGTGGGCCGCGCCGAGCGCGCCACGCATCCCGCCGAGCGGGCGATGCAGCCGATGGAGCGGGGAGGCAATGACCATGAACGCGTGAGCAGCGCGCCGTCGTCAAATGGCGTGCCGAGCGCCGTCGCGATGATGCGTGCCGCGCAGGCTGACCATTCGGTCGAGCGGGCGCCACGCCAGGCCGACAAGGGGGCCGCTGCGGCCACAGCGGTCGATGCGCCATTGGCCAAGGCAGCGGCAGCGATTGCCGCTACCACCGTGGTGGTTGCCGATGTGCCGGCCGGGTCCAGACAGGCGCTCGATGAGCGTCGCGATACGGCGCCTCATCCGACGCCGCGCAAGGCCGATGCCGGCGCGTGAGCGCGACCGCGCTAATGCGGCCCGTCGCAGCATGGCCTGCCCGCGCTTTACCCTTTGAACCCGACAGCCGAGGTCGGGCGCTACGCGCCCACGTCAGCGATATTTTCTGCAGGTCCGCTTGCCATGAATTCAACTCTTGAACAAACTGGTTTCCGTTGCGGCATGATCGCGATCGTCGGGCGACCCAATGTCGGCAAGTCGACGTTGATGAACGCCCTCGTCGGGCAAAAGGTCAGCATCACGTCACGCAAGGCGCAAACCACGCGGCACCGGATTACGGGTATCCGCACGCTGGACGATGCGCAATTCATCTTTGTCGACACGCCCGGCTTCCAGACCCGGCACGGCTCGGCGCTGAACCGCTCGTTGAACCGCGCGGTCACCTCGACGCTGACCTCGGTGGACGTCGTGCTGTTCGTGGTCGAGGCTGGCCGTTATGGGCCCGACGACCAGCGGGTGCTGGAATTGATCCCGCCGTCGGTGCCGACGGTGCTGTTAGCGAACAAGATCGACAAGCTTTCGGACAAGAGCGCGCTGCTGCCATTTTTGAAAAGCACAGCGGCACTGCGCGCGTTCCGTGACGTCGTACCGATGAGCGCGAAGCAGCCGGACGACATCACGCGGCTGTTGAAGATCTTGCGGCCGTCGTTGCCGCTCGGTGAGCCGATCTATGGCGAGGACGAGTTGACCGACCGCAGCGAGCGATTCTTGGCGGCCGAGATCCTGCGGGAGAAAGTCTTCCGCTGGACCGGAGACGAGTTGCCCTACACGAGTACGGTACTGATCGACAAGTTCGAGCAGGAAGGCCGACTGCGGCGGATTTTTGCAACGATCCTCGTCGATCGTGACAGTCACAAGGCGATGATTATCGGGCAGAAGGGCGCGAAGCTGAAGCAGATCAGCACCGAGGCGCGCCTCGACATGGAACAGCTCTTCGATGGTCGAGTTTATCTGGAGACGTTTGTGAAGATCAAGAGCGGCTGGGCGGACAACGAGGCGGGATTGCGCGCCTATGGGTACGAGTGACGTCTGGCCGGGTCAACCAGAGGAGGCCGGGCAACTCGATGCCGGCGTGGCACCCGGGCTGGCGCCCGATGGTGCGCCGCCGGGCGCGTCGGGTGCGTCAGGTGCGTCAGGTGCGTCGGGCGATGTTGCGCGGTCCGCGCCAGATGACACCGCGCCGACCCGTCGCCGCGCCGCCGCGCCGCGCTCGGGCCACCGTATCGCCGAGCAGCCGGGCTTCGTGTTGCACACTTACCCGTATCGCGAGACGAGCCTGATCATCGACGTGTTCACGCGCATGCACGGCCGTCTCGCGCTCGTCGCAAAGGGGGCGAAGCGGCCGCATTCGGCGCTGCGCGGCGTGCTGCAAACGTTTCAGCCGCTCGCGCTGTCATGGACCGGCAAGTCCGAAATGCGGACCTTGACCCGGGCTGAATGGGTCGGCGGGATGCGTCCGCTCGCCGGTGATGCACTGCTGTGTGGCTTTTACGTCAACGAGTTGCTCGTCAGATTCTGTGCACGGGAAGATCCGCATACCGCGTTGTTCGACCATTACTTGCTGACGTTGACGCGGCTCGCGCATGACGAACCGGCGGTGCAGGTATTGCGCTCGTTCGAGCGCGTCTTACTGCGTGAGACCGGCTATGCCATGTCGCTCGATCGGACCGTGGCGAGGCAGAATGTCGTGGCCGGGCGCTCGTATGTGTTCGACCCCGAGCGGGGCGTATGCGACGTCGAGATGCTCGAGCCTGACGCGCACGCGTTGCGCGGGCCGGTCATCGCCGGGCAAACGCTGCTTGACATGGAGCGCGACGATTATTCGCGTGCGCAGACCGTCGCGCAGAGCAAGACCCTGATGCGTTTTTTGCTGAATACTTATCTTGGCGGCGCGCCGCTTGCGACGCGCCAGATCCTGATCGACTTGCAAAACCTATGAACATCTTCTCGTCGCCAACGCCTGTTATCGAGTTGGGTGTCAACATCGACCATGTCGCTACGTTACGCAACGTGCGTGGTACGGCGTATCCTGACCCGCTGCGCGCGGCGCTGCAAGCTGAGGCTGCCGGCGCCGACGCGATCACGCTGCATCTGCGCGAGGACCGCCGCCATATCGTCGATGCCGACGTGCGCGCGTTGCGGCCGTTGCTCAAGACTCGAATGAACCTGGAGTGCGCGTTGACGCAGGAAATGCTCGACATCGCCTGTGACGTGCGCCCACACGACGTTTGCCTGGTACCGGAAAAGCGCGCCGAGCTGACCACCGAAGGCGGATTGGACGTGGTTACACACTTCGACGCAGTCAAGGCGGCGAGCCGGCAACTGGCCGATGCGGGCACGCGCGTATCGCTGTTTATCGACGCCGAGCCGGAGCAGATTCGGGCGGCCCACGAAAGCGGCGCGCCGGTGATTGAGCTACATACTGGACGCTACGCTGACGCGGATGATGACGCTCGGCAGTCACAGGAATTCGAGCGGATTGCCGCGGGTGTTGACTTGGGGCTGTCGCTGGGCCTGAAAGTCAATGCCGGTCACGGCCTGCACTATACCAACGTGCAGCGCATTGCCGCGCTCGATGGCATTGCCGAGTTGAACATCGGCCATGCCATCGTTGCGCATGCCATTTTTGCGGGATGGGACAACGCCGTGCGGGAGATGAAGGCGATCATCGTTGCGTCGCGCGTGGGCACGCGCGCATGAGCACCGCAGCCGCGCCGATGGTGCCCCGCGCCGTCTATGGGATCGGCACGGACATCGTGCAAGTCAGTCGCATCGCCGCCGTGATGGAGCGTACCGGTGGCCGCTTTGCCGAGAAAATCCTCGGTCCGCAGGAACTGGCGGTCTATCGCGTGCGCGCGGCACGCTCGCACGTGCGCGGCGTGGCGTTCTTGGCCACGCGCTTCAGCGCGAAGGAGGCGTTCTCCAAAGCGATCGGGCTCGGTATGCATTGGCCAATGACGTGGCGCGCGGTGCAGACGCTCAACGAGAAGAGCGGCAAGCCGGTGCTCGTCGCGTCGGGCGAGCTGGCCCGGTGGATGGCCGAGCGCGGACTTAGCGCACGCGTATCCGTCAGCGACGAACGCGATTATGCGGTGTCGTTCGTCATTGCCGAAGTCGGCGCGTCCATGGAGGGCCCCGATGCCGGGCCGATGGAGCGGCACGCAACCGACCTCAGGAACCCGAGTTGAACAATCGCAAGTGCCAATATGGTCCGGTGATGTTCGATGTCGCCGGCACTTCGTTGAGTCGTGACGATGTCCGCCGGATCGCCGATCCGCTGACCGGCGGCGTGATTTTGTTCGCCCGCAATTATGCAAGCCGCGCGCAACTGCTCGAGCTGACCGGCGCAATCCGCGATGTGCGCGACGACGTGATCATTGCGGTGGACCAAGAGGGCGGGCGCGTGCAGCGTTTCCGGGAGGATGGGTTCACGTCGCTGCCGCCGATGCGCGTCCTGGGCGCGTTATGGAACGACGATGCACTCGCGGCGATTCGAGTGGCCACGGCGATCGGCTATGTGATGGCATCGGAGTTGCGCGCGAGCGGCCTCGACTTGAGCTTTGCACCGGTGCTTGACCTCGACTACGGGCACGCGAAGGCGATCGGCGATCGCGCGTTCCACGCGGATCCGCGCGTCGTCGCGCTGTTGGCCAAAAGCGTCGCACATGGCTTGGCGCTGGCCGGAATGGCAGCCTGCGGCAAGCACTTTCCGGGGCACGGCTACGTGGAGGCGGATTCGCATGTCGAGGCGCCTGTCGATACCCGCGCGCTCGACGAGATTCTCGGCTGCGATGCGCAGCCGTATCAATGGCTTGGGCTGTCGCTGGCCGCGGTGATGCCGGCCCACGTCGTCTATCCGGCCGTCGATGCCCGGCCGGCCGGCTTCTCGGGCGTGTGGCTGCAGCAGATCCTGCGCGGCAGGCTTGGGTTCAATGGCGTGATCTTCAGCGACGATTTGTCGATGGAGGCGGCGCGCCAGGCCGGGACCACCGCCGAGGCCGCGCACGCGGCGCTCGATGCCGGATGCGACATGGTGCTCGTGTGCAATCGTCCCGAAGACGCCGACGATGTGCTGCAGCGCCTGCGCGCGCGCGTCATCGATACGGCGTCCCGGCGCCGCATCAAGCGGCTCGCACCCCGCGGCGGCGCGCCAAAGTGGAGCGAACTGATGCGCCAACCCGACTATTGCCAAGCGCGCGAGCTGATCGACAGTCTGCGGTGAACGGGATGGCCGGCTTAGGTCACCTTCATTCGCTGAAGCTTGTTGTACAGCGTCTTGGGGCTGATGCCGAGCAGCGTCGCCGCCCGATGCCGGGTGCCGCCCACCGCATCGAGCGTGGCGCGGATCAACATCTCCTCGACATCGGCAAGCGGTGTGCCGACCGCGATCTGCACCTGGTTGCTCGATAGCGAACGGCCAGTGCGACCGCCTTCATTGTTCGGCGACAAGCTTTCGATCATGTCCTCGGACGCCTGATGTGCACGCTCGATCACGTCGCGCAATTCACGCACGTTGCCCGGCCACTCGTATTGGAACAGCTCGTGCACGCAGAGCGGGCTGAGCCGCTTGACCGACTCGTGGCGTTGGTTCAGCACGTCGACGAAATAAGTGGCCAACAGTTCGATGTCCTCGCCGCGCTCGCGCAGCGGCGGCAATATCAACGGCGCCACGTTCAGCCGTTGCAGCAGGTCGGCGCGCAGCGTGCCGCGGGCCAGCGCCTGCTGCGGCGATTCGACGGTGGCCGCCACCACCCGGAAGTCGGCGCTTCAGATCGGTGGTGCCGCCCATCCGGCGGAACGTGCGCACGCCCAGCGCTCGTGCGAGTGCTTCCTGCTGCGCGGCGGGCAGCAGATCGACACGGTCGATGAACAGCGTGCCACCGGCCGCTCGTTCCAGCACGCCGGCTTCGTTCGTCTCCGCCCCATCGAATGCGCCGCGCTGGTGACCGAATAGCATGCTTTCCCACGGCTCAGCGCCTGCGTGACTGGCCGCCGCGCCGTCCAGCTTCACCAGCGGGCTTTTCTTGCGACGGCTCATCTCGTGCAGCGTTCGCGCGGCAATCTCCTTGCCTGTTCCCGGCTCGCCGACGATCAGCACCGCTGCCTCTGTCGGCGCGATACGCTCGATCGTGTCATAGACCTGTTGCATCGCCGCACCGCGGCCAATCATTGAGCCGAAGCGGCCGACCCGCCGCAATGCCGCACGCAGGTTTTGGACTTCCTCGGTAAGCTCGTATGGGCGCGGAATGCGCGCCAGCAGGCTGCGCAATCGCGGGATATTGACTGGTTTGAGTAGGTAATCCCAAATGCCGTGGCGTAGCCCTTCGATCGCGCTTTCTACCGTCGCGTTACCGGTCATTACGATGACCGGCGTCGCGCCGTCCGGCTGAGACGGCAGCGAGTGCAGCACGTCTAGCCCACTGCCGTCAGGCAGGTTTAAGTCGACCAGCACCACATCGGGAATAAACCGCTGCAACGCGGCGCGCGCTTCTACGAGCGTGGCTGCCGTGTCGACGGAAAAGCCATCAGTACTCAGAATGGCCGACAATCCCGACAGGCTGTTAGGGTCGTCTTCAACGATTAGGGCGTGTGGCATAGCGCGAAGAGGTATGATCTGCGGCGAATTTTTGAGCGCTGCGGTGGCGGTTCGGGGTGAGCATGCTTCGTGCCAATTCGTAGCACTTTACCAATCAATGCGTTGCTGTAACAGGGTGACTCGCGTACGACCCCGAAGCGGCAAATTTTTCCCGTTTGGCGCGTAAATTTTTCCACCGCTGCGCAGCAGTGTCGCGTCGCGTAGCATTGGCCCCTGTAAACAAAAAGCGCTCCAGTTGGAGCGCTTGCGTTGCGGCATGGGGAATATTCGGCGCGTTGTTACGCGCGGCTGCGGTACTCGTGTGTACGCGTGTCAATCTCGATCTTGTCGCCGATGTTGCAAAATAGCGGCACTTGCAATTCAAAGCCGGTAGCCAGCTTGGCATTCTTGAGTACCTTACCGGACGACGTATCGCCCTTGACCGCAGGTTCCGTATAGACGATTTCGCGCACCAGCGTGGTCGGCAACTCGACTGAGATCGCCTTGTCGTTGTAGAACACCACTTCACACGTCATGCCATCCTCGAGATAGTGCAACGCATCGCCCATCATCTCGCTTTCGACCTCGTACTGATTGTAGTCCGCATCCATGAAGACATACATCGGATCAGCGAAGTACGAATAGGTGACTTCCTTGCGGTCGAGCACGACCACGTCGAACTTGTCATCGGCCTTGTACACCGACTCGTTGCCCGCGCCGGTCAGCAGGTTCTTCAGCTTCAGCTTGACGACCGCGGCGTTGCGGCCCGACTTATTGTACTCGGTCTTTTGCACGACCATGGGATCGTTGCCGATCATTATGACGTTGCCCGTACGCAGTTCTTGAGCGGTCTTCATAACACTGTCCTGTCCGATAAATGGGTATGGCGAATGACTGACGGCACGCCCCCGCATTGGGCAGTCCGGCAGGCGAGCCTAAGCTCTTGAAAACCCACTATTTTAACGTATTTTGGGCAAATGCGGCCAGATGCCCGGCTAGATCACCAACGGCGGCTAGCTCGTCCGCCCATGCGTGCGCGCGTGCCGCGAACGCTTCCCGGTGCTGGATGAAATCCTGCCAATCGGGCATGCCATGCGTTGAATTGCCGTTCCATGCGTGCCAGAAACGCGTCAATGCGTCGCGCGCGCGCGGCTCCAGCGCCGAGCCGATATGCGCGAGGGCCGCGTCCAGCTTCGGCAGATGCGCATCATCCGCCTGTGGATAGATGTGCCAGACGAACGGCTTGCGTGCCCACTGCGCGCGCACGAACGAATCCTCGCCACGCACGAAGTTGATATCGGCGCTCCACAACAGTCGATCGTAGCCGCGTTGGTCGGTGAATGGCAACGCATGCGCGCTCAGCGCGCCTGCGCTCGCGCTGGTGCCCGCCGCGAATGCGCGCGCTCCTGCAGGATGACCGAAGAATCGCGCTACGGAGCTGGAGATCCGTCCCTGTGGAACCAATAGCACCAACGGATCCGTCGCATCGCGCCATTGCTCGAGCAGCGCGTCGAGGGCGGGATTCTCGTAGGAGAACAGCGATACGACCGTGGCGGCCGGATCGGGCTGCGGCAGCCCGAGCCCCGTCCACCAGCCTGCCCGTTCGGCCGCCGATTCAACGAATGCGCGGCGCTGCGCGTCCAGGTCTTGCTCGCAAAGCACTCCGCCGGTGTGGGCGCCGAGGCCGGGGAAGAAGAACGTCTTGGCCAGCGCATGGCGGGGATGGGGCGACGCGCGCAAGTGAAAGTTTGCCACCCAGTCTTCCGATGACAGGTATTCAAGGTTGATCCAAACTACCCGCGACGAGCGTTGCGCCATCGCAGCAACGTATGACGCCGGCAGATCACAGGCGAATGCCTCGATGACGACATCGGCGATGTTTAGTACCGCCGCGCCAGGTTCAGCGAACTGGGGCTCATGCCAGTGCTCGATGGCGACGCCGGCCAGCACTTGCCGCTCACGCTCGGCATCCAGCCCAGGCGCCAGACGCGCGAGCGTGGCCAACTCGTCGATGAATAGACGCACCTGCCAGCCGTATTCATTCGCCAACTGCCGGGCCAGCCGCCAGCAGACGCCGGCGTCGCCAAAATTGTCGATTACCGTGCAGAAAATGTCGCACGTGAGTGGCGCACGCGCGCCGACGAGCAGGTCGGGGCAGGAGGACATGGGATGCGTGCGCGACGCGCAGGCCGCTTGACGAATGATCTAAACTGTTTATTTTAGAGCACAGATTCCGTGCAGCGCACGGGACTGATCCGGTATTGGCTACATGACTGAACCGTCTGCCCCTGTGTCCGTTGCCGAGCCCGATAGGGGTTTCAACCCTAAAAGTGTCATTGCACAGTTGCCGCACCTGCCCGGCGTGTATCGCTACTACGACGCACAAGGCGCCGTGCTGTACGTGGGCAAGGCGCGCGACTTGAAAAAGCGTGTATCGAGCTATTTCACCAGGACGCTAGTGTCGCCGCGTATCGCGTTGATGGTCCAGCGCATCGCGCGCATCGAAACCACGGTGACCCGCTCCGAAGCAGAGGCACTGCTGCTGGAGAACAATCTGATCAAGGCATTGACGCCGCGCTACAACATTCTGTTTCGCGACGACAAGTCGTACCCGTACTTGAAGCTCACTGGGCATCGCTTCCCGCGCATGGCGTACTACCGTGGCGCGGTCGACAAGAACAACCAGTATTTTGGCCCATTCCCGAGTTCCTGGGCGGTGCGCGAGAGCATCCAGATCCTGCAGCGCGTATTCCAATTGCGAACCTGCGAGGACTCAGTCTTTAGCAACCGTACCCGCCCCTGCCTGCTGCATCAGATCGGCCGGTGCACTGCGCCTTGTGTCGGCGCAATCAGTGACGAAGACTATGCGCGCGACGTGACGAACGCGGCGCGCTTTCTGCAGGGGCGTCAGCGTGAGGTGATGAACGAACTGGAGGACAAGATGCATGGTTACGCGGCCGAGTTGAAATTCGAGCAGGCGGCCGCGGTACGCAACCAGATGAGTTCGCTGTCCAAGGTGCTGCACCAGCAGGCGATCGAGGTCGGCGCCGAGCGTGGCAGCGGCGATGCCGACATCCTGGCGGTGGTCGCGCAAGGAGGGCGCGTGTGCGTGAACCTGGCCATGGTACGTGGCGGACGCCATCTCGGCGACAAGGCTTATTTCCCATCCCACGTCGAGACCGCGCTGGCCGCGCCGCACGAACTCAGCGTCGAGGAAGCTATGCAGACGGCGTGCGTCGCCGATAGGTTGTCGGTGGGTCAGGCGCCGACAACCGCCGCTGGGCACGATGCCGAAGACGGCGCGGAAGTTGCCGAGGTGCCGGAAGCCGGTGACGGGTCCGAGGCGGGCAACGAATCGGAGGTGGGCAATGGGTCCAAGGCGGGCGGTGGATCCGAGGCGAGCGCTGGATCCGAGTTGGGCAATGGATCCGAGGTGGATGGTGGATCCGAGGCCGGCGATGGGTTGGAAGTGACGACAGCCGCCATCCCGGCAGCCAGCACTGCGGCAGCCGATGTCCTGGCGGCGGACCGTAGCACACGGAAGGCGGCGCGGGATGGCATCGAGGCAGAGGTGCTGGACGCGTTTATCGCACAGCACTATATTGGCCATCCGGTGCCGCCCGTAATCATCGTCAGCCATGCGCCGGCCACGCGTGAGTTGGTTGACGTGCTAGCGCAGCAGTGCGGGCACAAGGTCTCGCTGATCCGCCAGCCGCAAGGCCAGAAGCGGGCATGGCTATCGATGGCCGAGCAGAATGCACGACTCGCGCTCGCCCGGCTGCTGTCCGAGCAGGGTTCCCAGCAGGCCCGTACGCGCGCGCTTGCCCAGGTGTTGTCAATTGACCTGGAGGACTTGTCATCATTGCGCATCGAGTGCTTTGACATCTCGCACACGATGGGCGAGGCGACCCAGGCCTCCTGTGTCGTCTATCACCATCATAAGATGCAGTCCGCCGAGTACCGACGCTACAACATCACGGGGATCACGCCGGGTGATGACTACGCCGCTATGCGGCAGGTGCTCACGCGGCGCTATGAAAAGGTCGTATCGCAGTTGGCCGGCGCATCATCGACTTTGCCGGCCGACGTGCAACCACCGGCTCGCGACGCCGCACCCGCCCGCGACGCGCAGCCCGCGGCGCAGGCGGGTGCGGTCGCGGGTGCTGGCGTGCTGCCGCATATTGTGCTGATCGACGGCGGCAAGGGGCAGGTCGAGATCGCCCGTCAGGTTTTCACGGAACTGGGACTGGATGCCGGCATACTGGTCGGGGTCGCGAAAGGTGAGGGTCGCAAGGTCGGTCTTGAGACTTTGGTCTTCGCGGACGGGCGGGCGCCGCTCGAGTTGGGCAAGGAGAGTGCTGCGCTGATGCTGGTCGCGCAGATTCGCGACGAGGCGCATCGCTTTGCCATCACTGGGATGCGGGCCAAGCGCGCCAAGGCGCGGCACAGCTCGCGCCTGGAGGAGCTTGAGGGGGTTGGGGCGAAGCGACGGCAGCGATTGCTCGCGCGCTTTGGCGGGCTGCGCGGCGTGATGTCCGCCAGCATCGACGAATTGGCCAGTGTCGAGGGCGTGTCGCGCGCACTGGCCGAGCAGATTTACCATCAATTGCATTGAGCATGGCGGCCGGCGCGCGGGTCGCTTGCTTGTGACGCGCCGGATCACGCGGCACAATGACAATTCTGCGCAACCTTTCATCGCCCGTTCGTTTCGATGCCTTTTAATTTACCGATTTTCCTGACGTGGCTACGGATCGTGCTGATCCCGTTGATTGTTGGCGTGTACTATCTGCCGGACACGATGCTGATCGCGCAGGACAAGAACGAAGCGGCTGCGGCCATCTTCATCCTGGCGGCGTTGACCGATTGGTTCGATGGATTTCTCGCGCGCAAGCTCAACCAAACCTCGGCATTTGGTGCCTTTCTTGATCCGGTTGCGGACAAGCTGATGGTGACCGCTGCGTTACTGGTGCTGGTGCACTTGATGCGGCTCGATTCGGCCATTGCGCTGGTGATCGTGGGCCGTGAGATCACGATTTCCGCGCTGCGTGAATGGATGGCGCAGATCGGCGCATCTAAGAGCGTCGCCGTCAATTCGCTAGGCAAGTTCAAGACCGCGTGCCAAATGATCGCGATTCCAATGCTGCTGTACTATGCGCCAATTGGCGTGCCGGGGCAGTTCGCGATCAACACGCGCGTCGTGGGCGAGTGGCTGATCTACTTGGCGGCCGTGCTGACGATCTGGTCGATGTTCTATTACATGAAGCTGGCCTGGCCGCAGATCCGCGATCGGGCCGCATGACGGGTTGGAGCGGAACGGGCATTTCTGCGATGGCCCGGATTTTTTTATCGGCCTCGGTCCTTGACACTGTGCGTCGCTTTCAGCATAATCTCGAACTTCGCTGAACACGCCAACGCGTGAACGGCGACAGCATCGTGCGGGAGTAGCTCAGTTGGTAGAGCGCAACCTTGCCAAGGTTGAGGTCGCGAGTTCGAGACTCGTCTCCCGCTCCACGACGCATAGTAGCTCATGCTTGCGGGAGTAGCTCAGTTGGTAGAGCGCAACCTTGCCAAGGTTGAGGTCGCGAGTTCGAGACTCGTCTCCCGCTCCAGGTGCCATGGCGCGATAGCAAAGCGGTTATGCAGCGGCCTGCAAAGCCGTTTAGGCCGGTTCGACTCCGGCTCGCGCCTCCAGACAACCCCCTAATTTTCAGGGGGTTTTTTGTTTGCGCCACGCCCCCTACGACGACCAGTTGCTTGACGCTTGCTATCTTCAGCGCTGCCAGCAGTGTAGCGGCCTTCAACGTCGAAAAGCGTGTGCTGCTAACGACCGCGTCGACGCCGTGTATCGCCGCGGCTAGGGCAATGACGTCGTTGGCGTTCACCTCGTGCACGGCGGCTTCCCCAGTACGGCGACCGATATGGCAGGCAGTTGGCGACGGGCAGCGCATGATGCTCACGCGTGCATGCGCAGGCATCATGCGACAATGGTAGCGGTCGTGCCACCTGCATGACGCCGGCGTACCGGCGTGCCATGGTGGCGCACGTCTACCTTTGAGGCCCTGTGCAACCCGTGCACGCTGGAATAAACGGATGAAATGATCGAATGGAGTTTCCGGCACTTCGCCGAGTTGAGCGCGGCTGACGTCTACGACATGTTGGACGTGCGCAGTGAGGTTTTCGTCGTCGAGCAACGGTGCATTTATCGCGATATCGATCAACTTGATTGGCAGGCGTGGCATCTGTTTGCGCGCGATACGCGCTTGCCGGGCTGTCCGTGCGCGGGCTATCTCCGGGTGCTGTCCGCCGCGCAGCACGATGAGCGCGCCGATCGCGTCATCGGTCGTGTGCTGACTTCGCCGCGCCATCGCGGCGATGGGCTGGGCCGCGCGTTGATGGCCCAGGCGCTCGACCATATCGGCTCGCGCTGGCCAAACACGGCGGTGCGGCTGCACGCGCAGGCGCACTTGCAGCGCTTCTACCGCGGGTTCGGATTCGAGCCGATCTCCGACGAGCATGATGACGATGGCATTGCGCATGTCTGGATGCGTCGTCCGTGACTGATGACCGCCTTTGCGCCAACAAGATGAAGAACGCTACTACAAGCGCTGTCCTGACCAAGCAGGATTTTGAAACGTTGTCCGAGTTCCGCTACCAAATGCGGCGGTTCCAACGTTTTTCGGAAAACGCTGCGCAAAGTGAAGGCATTACACCGTTGCAATACCTGCTGCTATTGCATGTCAAGGGTTTCCCGGGGCGCGAGTGGGCGACCATCGGTGAGTTGGCTGAACGGCTGCAAGCCCAGCCGCATGGCGTGGTGGCGCTGGTCACGCGCTGCGAGGCGTTGGAATTGGTCAAGCGCGTGCAAAGTGAAGTGGACCGGCGACAGGTCCAGGTGCATCTTTTGAAGAAAGGCGAGCACGTGCTGGGTCATCTTGCGTCGCTGCATCGCGCGGAACTTAAGGCGCTACGCGGCATGTTCAAAGTACCCGATCTCGATTACTGAACCAGCCTCGCGCGATGCGACGTGCATCGCGCGTGCACAGCTCGGCGATGCAGCGGCGTCAGGACGTTTGCTTGATCAGGTGTTTCAAGTCGTTGGTGATCATGTTGGCGGAGTCGGATGCGGTAGCGAGCAGGCGCGCGCGGCCGGTACGATCGAACACATAGACCGCTGAGCTGTGCGTGACCTCGTAGCTTCCGTTGCCGTCGGGTTTCTCGGCCTGGTACGCGACGCGATAGCGTCGTGCCAAATTAGCGATCTGTTTTTCGGAGCCGCTCAGGCCGACCACGTGCTGTGGATCGAACGCCTGCACGTAGGTATGCAATGTCTGCGGCGTGTCCCGGTGGGGATCGACCGAAATAAACAGAATGCGCACGTCGCGGGCGTCGTCGCCCAATTGCTCGACAACTTGCATCAGCCGGGCCATGGTCTCCGGGCATACATCCGGACAATGCGTATAGCCAAAGAAGACTAGCGTGGTTTTGCCGGCGAACGACGCGCCGGACACAGTCTGCCCGTTGTCTGCCTGCAGCGAGAAGCCAAGATCCGGCAGGTGGCCAGAGACGTTGGTCAGTTTCCATTGGCCGTTATCCCGCGTGCACGCTGACAATGTCACCAATAGGCCGACGCACGCGGCGAGCACGGTGTGGCGCAGCACCGATTGGCGGCGGGGCGCGCGCGGAATGCGCATACGCGATCGGGGCAACGGGATGGACATCGGCAAACGGAACACGGGTAGGGACTTGGCGCGGAGCGTATCGACGCATCCACCGAATGGGGTACTTTAGCGCATTTCGTTGCGCACGGCGACCCATGCACGGCGGTGGGGCAATATGCCGCGCGTTGCCGTTGCGGTAAGATGCCACGACAATAAGGCGGACGATGCGGCAACGTGCGTGATGCCCGTCGATGGGGCATCGTCCTGCGCCGCTGTCTCTTTGATCCAGACTATCCATTCGATGCAACGCTTATCCGATTCATTTGCCGCACTGCCTCACGTCAACCCGCTTGAAGCAGCATTTTTCTTCGATTTCGATGGCACGCTGGTGGAACTGGCGGGGGCGCCGGATCGTGTGGTTGTCGAACCGGTGCTCATCCAGTTGCTAGGCGGGTTGCGGCAAGCATCGCACGGCGCGCTTGCGGTGGTGTCCGGTCGCGGCATCGACAGCATTGACATGCTGCTCGCGTCGGACGCGCTGGCAAACCTGCCCATCGCGGGGTTGCATGGCGCGGAGCGGCGCGATGCGAATGGCGGCGTGTTGCGCGTGGGGTTCAACGATCCACGACTCGCGCGCATCGAACGGGAGCTCGAGCGTGTGGTCGGTAATAATCCCGGCATGTTGCTCGAGATCAAGGGCGCGGCGCTTGCGCTGCACTATCGGAATGCGCCGGATCGAGAGCCGGTGGCACGACGCGAGACCGAGCGGTTGTGCGTTGAATACAGCGATGCGTATGTGCTGCAGCCCGGCAAGATGGTGTACGAAATCAAGCCGAAGCACGTCGACAAAGGGCGGGCGATCGCGGCATTCCTCGACGAGCCGCCGTTCGCGGGTCGCGTGCCGGTTTTTGCGGGCGATGACCTGACGGACGAAAAGGGCTTCGACGTGGTCAATGCGCGCGGCGGCGTGTCGATCAAGATTGGTGACGGCGATACGCGGGCCGGCGCCAGGGTCCCTTCGGTCGCCGCATTCCGCGATTGGCTCGCGACGCTGATTGGCGCGCGGCCACTGCGCGCATGAACCGCCAGATGCACGGCGACTTGTACGGTGCCGCATGAGCCGGTTGATCATCGTTTCAAACCGGGTTGCGCCGATTTCCGAGGGAGGGCCCGCCGCCGGCGGACTGGCGATCGGCGTCTATGACGCGCTAAAAGAGACCGGTGGCATGTGGTTCGGCTGGAGTGGCGACACGCAGTCCGGCCCGATCGAGCCGATCAAGCTCGAGGAGCGTGGCCCGGTGACCTTTGCGACGATCGCGTTGTCCCGGCGCGACTACGAGCAATACTATCGCGGCTTTTCGAACGCGGTGCTATGGCCGACATTCCACTATCGCTGCGACCTTGCCCATTTTGAGCGGCAGGAGTTTGACGGTTACCGCCGGGTCAATCGATGGCTGGCGGACCAGTTGGTGCCGCTGATCCGGCCCGATGATGTGATCTGGGTCCACGACTATCATCTGATTCCGTTTGCCGAGGCGCTGCGTGCTCGGCACGTGGCGAACCGTATCGGCTTTTTTCTTCATATTCCGTTTCCGCCCGCGCAGTTGCTGTTGACCGTCCCGCCGCATGAGGAACTGATGCGGGCGCTGTGTTGCTTCGATTTGGTCGGCTTCCAGACAGAAGGGGATCTGCGTGCCTTCGTCGATTACATCGAGCATGAGGCACATGGGCAGGTCGAACGTCGTATTGACGCCAGGGTATGCAGCGTGCGAGCGTATGATCGCACGCTGCGCGCCGGCGCCTATCCGATCGGCATTTATCCGGACGAGATTGCGCAATTGGCTGCGGTCGGCGAGAGCGCTAGCTACGTGCGCAATCTGAAGGCAACGCTGCACGAGCGACAACTGATCATGGCCGTGGACCGGCTAGACTATTCGAAAGGGCTGGTGGAGCGGTTCCGTGCGTTCGAGAAGCTGCTTGAGGCGACGCCTGCGCGCCGCAACAAGGTGTCGTTCGTGCAGATCGCGCCACCGACCCGCGCTGACATGAATGCGTACCAGGACATCCGGCTGCAGCTCGAGGCGGAGGCGGGCCGGATCAACGGACGTTTTGCCGAGTTGGATTGGGCGCCGATCCGCTACATTCACCGGCAGTACGAGCGACAGGTGCTGGCTGCGTTGTTCCGGATATCCGATGTCGGCTACGTGACACCGCTGCGCGACGGCATGAATCTGGTGGCCAAGGAGTATGTGTCCGCGCAGGATCCCGACGATCCGGGCGTTTTGGTGCTGTCACGCTTCGCTGGCGCCGCGCAGGAACTGCACGGCGCGTTGATTGTCAATCCCGCCGACCTCGCGGGCATGGCCGACGCCCTAGATCGCGCGCTGAGCATGCCGCTGTTTGAGCGGCGGCAGCGTCACGCGGATATGATGACGCAGTTGCGTGAGAATAACGTATCTGTATGGCGCGATCACTTCCTCGGCGACCTGCGCTTGCTGGCGCCGGCCACAGGCTGACAGCAAGCACGCCGTCGAAGAGGGCGGCAGCGACGTATACGCAGCGACGCCCACACGCAGCGGTGGGGCGACTGCGCGGGCCGAGCCCCGCCAGAGACGCGCTAACCTTGTGGCCAGGGACGCGCCAGTCTCGTTAAGCGTGCTCGACGAGTCTCGGTTCGTGGGCATGGGCTGCAGCGCGTCCCAATTGCTTTGTCAGCAAGTCGCGATACGGGCCGGGCCGATTCTTCAGCTCGTCCGGCGTGCCATCGTCGATGACCTTGCCCGCGCTCATCACGATGATTCGGTCGAAGTTCTGCAGCGTCGAGAGCCGGTGCGCGATCGCCACCACGGTGCGGCCCCGCATCAGCCGGTCCAGCGCCTGCTGGATCGCTTCCTCGGATGCGCTGTCCAGTGCGGACGTTGCTTCGTCCAGCAGCAGGATCGGGGCGTCCTTCAAAATGGCGCGAGCGATCGCGATGCGTTGGCGCTGTCCGCCAGAGAGCTTGACGCCACGGTCGCCAACGATCGTCTCGAACCCGTCTGGCATGGTCTCGATGAAGTCCGTGCAGCGGGCTTCGCGCGCGGCGGCGAGCACTTCCTCGCGGGACGCCTCGGGCCGGCCATAGGCGATATTCTCATACACGGTTCGATGGAACAGCGAAATATCCTGCGGCACCAGCGCGATGGCGCTGCGCAGGCTGTCCTGCGTGATGCGTGAGATGTCCTGTCCGTCGATCCGGATCACGCCGCCCTGCGGCTCGTAAAAGCGCTGCAGCAGCGCCAGTACGGTGGACTTGCCGGCGCCGGACTTGCCCACCAGCCCAACCCGCTGACCCGGTTCGATATGCAATTCGAAATGATCGAGAATCGGGCGGCGTCGTGGATATGCGAACGTGACCTGCTCGAAATCGACGCACCCCCCATTCGTGCTCAGCTCGGTAGCGTCGTTGCGGTCGGGCATGTCATGCGGCTCGAGCAGCGTCTGCACGGCTTCGGACAGCCTTGCCACATGCTGCGTGACATCCACCAGCGCGACCGCGAGGTCCCGCGTGCCGTGCAGGATCGTGAAGCCCAGCGAACTCACCAGCACGATGTCGCCGGAGGTTGCCTGCCCACGTGTCCATAGCCACAGCGTCCAACCGAGCAGCCCGGCCGAGAGCAGTGCAGTGATCACCGCGTGCAACAGCCGCAGCTTCTCCAGGTACAGCAGGCTTTGCTGGCGTGCGGTCATCTCGGCGTGCACGGTCATGCCGAAGCGCCGCTGCTCGCGCAGCGTCATGCCGAAGGCACGTACCAGCGCCATGTTGCCGATCACGTCGACCAGCTCGCCGTCCACTGACGCGGCGCGCGTCGCGAAGGCCTGATGATGCGCGCTGCCGCGCCGGGCCAGCTTGAACAGCACGATCGCCAGAATGGCGGAGGCCACCAGCAGTGTGCTAGCCATCAGGGGGTTGACCGCGAAAATCATCACGATCGCGCCGCACACGGCGATACAAGGTGGCAACACATTCCACGCCATCATGTTCTCGGCCGTGTAGACCGCGTTGGACGTGGCAGTGATGCGACTGGCTAGCATCCCAGGCTGCTTTTCGGCGAAATAGGTCGGCGAATGGCCGCTCAGGTAGCGGAACAAGTCCTTGCGCAAATCGCCTGTGACGACCACGAACGTATGCGCGGAGATCCCAGCCGCCGACCCGCCATAGCAGGTTGTCAGCGNCAATCAGGCCGAACAGCAGCCCGAACGCGCCCCATACCTCGAGCGGGTGATGGCGGCCGTGACTGAGCACGTCGATTAAATGCTTGATCGCATACTGTGATGCAAGCGCGCAGCCGACCGCCGCGAATACGCTTGCCAATACGGTGGCGTGCGCGACCGGATGACGCCGAATGTAGCGAAACAGGAACGACAGCGGACGATGGGCGTAGCTCGCCAGCCGCGTATTGCGCGCATTGCGTTCGGCCGCCGTCAGGCGCTCATTCTGGTCGGGGTAAAGCGTCGAATCGGTGTTTGCCATGGCGAGTGCGGTGGCCTCGAACAGTGGTGACCCTGGCAGGCGAGCTGCCAAAGACGGGATTGTAAACGCGCCGGGAACGGTTCAGTCGGGCGACGTGCGAATCGGCAGGCCAGGGCACGTATGGTGGTGGACCCCAACGGCAGCCGATCGGGCGTGGCCAGCAAGCGACATTTCATGTCCGTAGGTGACTGTATTTTAAGATACAATGACAAGTCAGCCTGCGCTGACTGCCAGCGCGTCGCGTCGTGTTGCGTTGCGTTAAATCGCGCAGCCCAACGCCCGGCCCGCGTGGCCAGCCCTGCAAACAATCTAAAACAGCCTTTTAAAACAAGGCTTAGCAAAGTGTATCAATACTGTAACAAGGTAAAGACTTTGAAAGGCAGGCAAGGATTTGTGCTATGCGGCATCGATAATCGAGTCCTGGTCAGCCCCTAGATAGTTTTGCCGAACAGTCAACGGCTTGACGTCTTGAGCGTTTATGGCTTGCCCACCGTCGGAAGACGATGGCATTGAGCGCGGCAGACGGATTAGACCGAGAGACTGTACAACCGCACCGTGCCGGTGCGGCAAAACCGGCCGCCGCGCTCGCGCCGATGGCGCAGGCGCGGCGGCCCGGGTGGCAAGCCGGGGGGCCTGAGCCGTATTAAAACGAAGTAGCCACTTCGCCTGACTTTTTTAGGAGTTTACCGACATGCGAATCGCTCAAATCGCGCCGCTGCACGAGGCTGTTCCTCCAAAGCTGTACGGTGGGACCGAGCGCGTCGTGTCCTATCTCACTGAAGCGCTGGTCGAACTCGGACATGATGTGACGCTGTTTGCCAGCGGGGATTCGCAAACGTCGGCCAAGCTCGATGCGGTATGGCCGCAGGCATTGCGACTGGATCCGTCGATCCGCGACACGATGGCGCCGCACATGTTGCTGCTCGAGCAGGTGCGCCGACGCTCGGAAGCGTTCGATGTACTGCATTTCCATATCGACTACTATCCGTTCCCGCTGTTTTCGCGCCAGCCGGTGCCGCATTTGACGACATTGCACGGCCGGCTCGACTTGCCTGAGCTGCAGCCGATCTTCAACGTGTTCAACGACGTGCCGGTCGTGTCGATCTCCGACAACCAGCGCAATCCGTTGCCGCAGGCCAATTGGCTCTCGACCGTACATCATGGCCTGCCCATCGATCTGCTGACGCCCCGCACCGATATCGAGCCGAGCTATCTGGCCTTCCTGGGACGTATTTCGCCGGAAAAGCGCGTAGATACCGCGATCCGGATCGCACAGCAGTGCGGCATGAAGATCAAGATCGCCGCGAAGCTCGACAAGGCCGATCGTGCCTATTACGAGGAACAGGTCAAGCCGCTGATGTCGCTGCCGCACGTCGAGTACATCGGCGAGATCTCGGAAGCCGAGAAGGCCGAGTTTCTGTCGGGCGCGCATGCGTTGTTGTTCCCGATTGACTGGCCGGAGCCGTTCGGCTTAGTCATGATCGAGGCAATGGCTTGCGGCACGCCCGTGATCGCGTTCAAGCGCGGCTCCGTGCCGGAGGTCATCGAGAACGGTGTGTCGGGCTTTGTCGTCGAGGATGAACTGAGCGCGGTGGCTGCGGTGAATCGGCTGCATACGCTGCCGCGCGCCGGCGTACGAGCGGCATTCGAGGCCTGTTTTACGTCGAAGGTGATGGCGCAACGCTACGTCGATGCGTACAAGGCATTGCTGCGCCGCAGCCGTCGTACCGTGCTGCGCGAAGTCGCCGCCGGCTAAGCAAACTGCATCGAGCCGGTTCGACGAGCCTGCTGCATTCCTCCAATGCCCACGGTGTTCGATGCCGTGGGCGTTTTTGTTTGCGCGGCGATTGCCGCATTGCTCCGTAAGAGTCCTTATAATGTGCCGCTGGGGCGATTGCGGCGGCCTGCAGGGCGGCTGTGCGACAAACAGGAGAATAAATTGCCGAGGGACTTGCCGAGGGCAATGCGACCGAACCGCCATACTGTGCCAGGTGCCGCGACGATTTTTGCGTTGCGAGCGATCGGCCTGGCGTTGCTTGCACGCTGGGTGCAGTCGATGTCGCAGATGGGCTTCGTGTCGATGCTGAATGGCGTCGCGTCGTCGCCGTGGGCATGCCTGAACATCATTCTGCTGTTCCTGCTGGTTGCGCTGCCCGGGGCGCAGGCGCGCGTGGAACGGCCATTTCATCCGCTACCCCAATGGTTGAGGCAGGCTTTGCGTTGCTTTGCGCTTGTCTGTTTTCTGTTCGCCGCATGGTCAATCGGGTCGTTCGTTGCCGCGGCCGAACCCAAGGCGACGCTGCATGCCGTGGCAAACAGCAATGGCTGGTTGGCCGTATTGCCTTGGCTATATGTCGCTGTGATTTGGATTTGCCGGCCGCGGCCGCTGTGGCGATCGAATTTCGCGGCGCGGCGGTTTGCGATCGGTCGCTATGCGGTGTCCATCGATCTCGTCACGCGGACCACCGTCGTGTGGGTCGAGAGCCGCAAGGTTGGCCAGTATGACGGCCGAGAGCTGTCGCTGCGCTTGGTCAACGAAGGTGCGCCGATCCGTGCGTGGCGGCGGTGGGTTCATGCCGAGCAGCCGTGTGCCCAGCTATTGTGGAATTCGCCGGCGGCGGCCGGCCACAACCGGCAACGGGTGATGCACGTGGTGCTCAAAAATGACGCGGATTTTGCCGCTAGTCGCGCTTTGGAGAGGGCGCTTGCGTCGCTCAGCGCTGCCTGATCCCTGTCTGCCAACGAATTGGGTGGAACTGCGGATCATGCCGTTTGAGCCCCTTTCGTCTGATAACTTAGCACGCTCGCAAACCCTCGAACGGTTTTAAATTCTCCGTCGCCACGTGCACGGTGTCTTATTGGACCGTTTCGTCGCAGAAAGCCAACATCGGCGCGACGCATAGCGTTGTGGGGTACATGCGCTTTTGCAGGCGCGACGCTCGGGTCAGCATAGTGTTATCCGACTCAGTTCTAATGCGTGCGACGCACTACTGGAGTGTAGCGTGTGCTTTCAGCTAACCTGTCATGCAGCCGCGCTGCGCCGTGTTTGTCTCTTGTTGCCGAGCTTGCCAATGGACCTGGATCTGAACGCCACGTTGAATGATTACCGGAGCTATATCTATGCGTTGGAGGTTTATCAAAAACCTTCGGCCGCGTCGATGCCGCCACAACACAAGCCGGCAGACGTTGCCTTGGCTAATTCGCCAGTTGACAGGCCGACTACGTACAACGACTTGCCGCCTGAAGTGATCCTGCGAATTGGCAGCCATGTGCCGATCCAGGATGTTGGCAGCTTTGGAGCAGTCGATAGTCGAACTTACCATTTAATGAAGGAACGGCGAACGGTTTGGCGATTCTGGCGGCGCGCTGAAAGGGCCGTTAGCCTTTCGGCGGTCAAAACTATTATTTGGGACCTTAGCGGCCTTATCGAGGATCCCGAGCAGCGTGTAGAACCCATTGAAATGCTGCAGCAGCGTCTCAAGGTGCTGCCCCGCGCGGAGCGAGTCGAAGCTTTCCAGTGGCTGTGTGAGGCGACTGATGATATGCCGAAAAAAGGAGCGCAGACACAAAGGGCACTGATGGCAATGCTCGGTGATTTTCCGATCCCTGAGCGTATTCTGTTATTCAACTATCTAAGTGCGAAATTGGCACATCGTAGTCCTGATCAGGAAAATCTCTGGCCAGACCTTGCACTCCAGTTACTGTCTTTTCCACTGACTTCACCCAAGATTTTAGAGGGTTACAATTTTATTTTGGCCAAAACGTCGGACTTACCTGAGTCACAGCAGGCAGAGCTGATTCCGGTCTTGGCTGATTTACTGTTCCAGTTTTTGGATAAGTATGGGTATGCTAACACGCTCGTTCCGCAACTGTATGCTGAGTTGCGCGAAAGGACGTTGCGACTGTCAATGCCATATCAAGGCGCTCCGATTGGCGCATTAGCGGCGGTCTTATCGGCATTGCCAGAATCCGAGCGGTCTGTGCGCTACGCGGAAATGCGCAACGTGGCGATGGCATTGCCTGATGAACCATGGAGCACTGCACTCCTCGGTTTATTTTCAGGATTGCTTGCGTTGCCTAGCCATCGGCACGCTGATGAAATAGCTGTGCTGGAGCGAGGGTTTGCACGCGTGCCGTTGGCGCAGCGGACGCAGGTGGCAGCTGGCTTGTTGGAGTGCGCTTTTTTCATGGATGCCAGCCTATCAAGGCAGGTTTGGCAGCAAGCGCTGAACTTGCTCAATAACGCCGACGAAGACCAACTATATCGAGTTTTCGACGTGCTCAAAAGGAGGGGTATTGTCCTAACTCAGTTGTCCAATGCTAAGCGGGACTTAGCGATCAGCGAGATCCTATCGTATATGAAATACAACAGATTTTCCGAGCAGGGACGCACCCGAATACTCGAAAGTTTGGGGTATAGCAAAGCCTTTGCTGGAGCGTAACCCGGATTCGGATGGTTGCGCTGCACAGCTCACCGTATTTATTACGGGTGTCGTAGGATTTTTGCAGTAATTCAAATCCGATCTGATCTTCGGGTTGTTGCTTTTCCTAGAACAACGATTCTTTTTTATCCAGCCCACGCCGGATATCAAAGTTTTGTGAGACGGGACGGTATGGGAGCATGCCCCTGCCCCTTCACTTGCGCAGGTCCGCTTGGGCATGCAGTGCTTCGTAATTTCATAGTTGACATCGGAATGCGAGCACGTGACCGCGTGCTTCACATTAGTATCGCAAGGGCGAGGTCATGCGAAGGAGGCGCTTGTATGAGGCTAGTCGGGATCACGGCAAAATTACTGAGCTTCGAAGATAAAGAGCCGGTTAACTCAGTGCTGATATCGAAGCCATACAATGTGAAGGGCCGCGTACATGGCGAACTAGCAGGGCTTGAGCGATTACGAAAGGCGTCCATTCAGCCGGAGGCTGGCTCTGTCGACAAAAAAAATGAGCCAAGCAAAGAGCAGTCGGTGTCCGATCCTTGTGAAGACTGGAATTTACAAGGGCAGTATGCTTTTTTCGATGTCAAATATCATCACCAGCAGCATGTGAATATGTGTGGCGACGCAAGCGCAGCAATGCTGTTGAGCTTCTTTGGAAAGAAACCAGTTGATTTGAACAGGAACCCACGGCGTATATGGGAAGGCTTGAATTCTACTCAGCTGATAAATTTATTAGAAAGCCATGGCTTCCGGGTCTCATCAATTCCGCTGCCACCCCGATTTGAGCGGCATCCGAAGGATAGGACGGTGACGGGAGGTTGGGAAAGCTCGCAGTTATGCTCGCTGCTTAATGGTTTTGGTCCAATCATCTGTGGCGGCCGGTGGCCAAGGCATGTGTTCGGTCATTGCATATTGTTAATTGGGGCAACGGAAAACACGGTTGTTTATCACGATCCATGGAGTGGAGCTAAGCGAACCAAAACATTGCAGCAGTTTAATGGTTTTCTAGATTGGGACGATCCCAATGCAATGATCGCGAGCGATAAAGGATTAGCCGCGATGCACGATATTTCCATGCCTATCGTCGAAGAAGGGCCAAGCCAAGGAACCGCCTTCAAGAAGCGTTGACTTACTAACAAGCACCGCGGAAAGGAAATGACACGCAAAGTGCGCATACTGTTAAATTAAGGACAGTTTATAGTCTATTAAGATATTAGATAGCCAAACCAGTGTCCTTTGTCGTGCGAGAGGGATGGCTCGCTTCGCCTTGCTACACGAGCCTTCCAGCGCTCTACCGCTGAGCTAAAACTTTTAAAATTTGCCTCGGAGCGTCCCTAGCGTTGTGGGACGGTTACGGCATCGCTATGTATGTACACATAGCCGTTCGCACCGAAAATTGTCTTCTAACGCGTGAACCGCGCGTCTGCATGAGTGTCTCCGAATTTCCCCATTCGCTCGTTTGGAAGCATCCTCAAACAAAACAGAAAACGAGTGGAGAGTTAGGCCGCGATAGGTGCCTACCGCATGCTTGGTCTAGGCAGGGGTGCAGGGAAAAAATTTTGTTTTGCTTTGCTAATTTATAGTTACGGTCCAGCTACCGAGTGCTGTTCACCCGTAGGGACACTGACACGAATAAGGGCGTTGCAGATGCGTGTGCATGCGTGAACTATATTGCTGTTTGGGGTGGGGCGCTTCATCATGACAGCAACTTGACCTGTAAGGATTGTAATCGTGCGCTTGCATGTCGGGTGGGGGAGTTGATGATGGGCGTATCTAGTCCTGTGACGCAAGCTGCGCACGACGCTGACATAAAGACGGGTTCAATTGATCAGATGGACTGATTAGTATGGTATACTGAATTATCTTGTCTTTTCATTCGATCGCAGTGCGAAATAGGATAAAAGGCAGTATGGTAAATGTAGATGGATGGAGTTGTTAGTTGATTCAACGTATTAAAGCATTATCTGTCGCTGTAGCCGTAGCGCTGACTCAATACGGTTGTGGGAGCGGTGAAGTCGATATGGTCCGTAGTGCTCCATTAGCGGATTACCAAGGGTTTTACACCAATATAGAGCCAGACGGCTCTATATTGTCAACCGCCATCTTTGATGACGGGTCTTTATATGCAATATCGTTTGATAAAGAGGGGAAGGAATTTCACGCGTTACGAGGAACGGTTGAAGGCAGTAACGGTAACCTTTTCGCTTCGGACATCATCGGCTATAGTTTCAATGGTCTAAGACCAGTGCGCGGCCAACTTTCCGGTACATATCGGGCTAAGCAATCCTTAAGCGGCCAAGTTACTTATTCCGAGACGGGGCGGATCATGCCGGTTTCGGTGACCTATGATCCGCGCTATGAGGACACACCAACCCTTGCTAATGCGGCAGGTGTGTATTCGGGCCTGGCCGTCGGAGAATCGGAACGAGGTCAAGCGAACGTCAGCATAACACCGCAAGGCGCGGTGGAAATTTCAGGTCCTAACGATTGTCGAGCGGCTGGAGGAATTACGCCTAAGAAAACTGGCAACGCCTACGATATAACGGTTCGATACGGTCAGATTGCGAGTTGCTCACTGTCTGGCCAAGTGATGACGGGCAGCGTGGTCATTGAGGCTGAGACGGGCCATCTGAACGCTCTCGCAACGAGCGCGGACCGAACCCACCCGCTGTTGTTTACGGGAGGGAAGTAAGCCACAACGGAAGCAAATGACTATAGCTGCGGCGCAGATGCCGTCGTGCGTCTAGGGCATCACGACGTGTGCCGCTTAACACAAAGCTATACAATGCGTTGGATATGGCGCGCTTGCAGCGAACGTAGTTACCGTAGAACGAAGCCAGTACGGCCAATGTCGATGCTTTGCGGTTTGTGCTTCAATGTGGTGCCGTCCCGCAAAGCTTGATAACGTCTTGGCTGCCCAAAATTTTAGTTTCCTGGAGTTGACCCGGTAGTCCCGGACACGGCCTTACACTACAGTTGATGAATCCATGGTGCGTCGAAACTCGCGTGGTGAGCGATATTTCAGCGCGCTATGGGGATGCTTCTCGTTGTAATGCTCGAACGCAATGGCGAGATTGGGCACGGCCGTTGCCGTATCCGGTTTTGGCATGAAAGCCACGTAATCGCGCATCATCGTCTTCACGAAGCTCTCAGCCATGCCGTTACTCTGCGCACTGCACACCGGCGTCATCTACGGCTTCAGGCGATTTCGGTGGCGAAGCGGCGCGTTTCGTCGGCCGTATAACCGCAGCCGTTATCGCTCAGCCCCTCGATTTCCGAGGGTGCTTGCAGCGCGTTGTCGAAGCGGTTTTCGACGGCCGCCAGCATCACATCATGCCATGTTGCCGCTATAGCCAGCCGTCGTCGCCATCCAGCTCATCGCTTCGTGGTCGCAGCAATCCAGTGCGAACGTCATGCGCAGCACCTCGCCATTGTCGCAGCGGAACTCGAAGCCGTCCGAACACCAGCGTTGGTTGCTGTGTTCGACTGCGACCTTGCCATCGTGGCGACGTTGCGCTCGAGGTGGCTGCGGCCTTCGTTGTATCAGCAACGCGTGCGTACGCATGACTCGGTACACGCGCTTGGCGTTGACCGGTGCCACTGCGTTCACGCCGCAGGATGCCCCAGACGCGCCGGTAGCCATAGCTGGGCAACTCAGTCACCACCAGCCGGATTTCCTCGACCAAAGCGCCATCGTCTATCCCGCCACTAGGCCGGACGCGACAGTTTCGCCACCACATTGGAGCGCGTCACGCCGAGAACTTCGCAGACCTGCTTCACGGATCGTCCTGCGGCAGCAAGGGTGAGCGCGCAATCCACTTTTTTGCTCGCCCGTATTCCACTGCCTCGCGCAGAATTTCGTTCTCTAGGCTTTTCTTGCCGAGCAGTCGTTGCAGCTCCCGAACCTGCTTGAGTGCGTCGGTCAATTCCGACGCCGGTGCGACTTCCTCGCCAGCCTTGAGCGCCGACAGGCTCCCGTCCTGATACAGTTTGCGCCAGTGAAATAGCGGGTTCGGATTCATGCCGTGTTAGCGCGCGACCATCGAGACCGATTTCCCTGGCTCGAAGCTCTCCCGCACCATTATCAGCTTTTGCTGGCGCTGACTAGCGTCGTCGCCGCTCCGGGCCCCTCAACACTTCCATCACTTCCTGCCTAGTGTTAGTCACAAACACAGTCTTATGCCTATCCGCTAGTTTAAGTGGCTGGCCGTGTCCGGTGATTCACGGGACTGCTCCACTTCATGATAGTGGAGCCTTGATTTGTAATCCTTGAACTCGTGCTGACCTCGTGTCGGATTCTATTCAATGTAAAGCCGCTTTAAGATACGATGAGTACTAAGCCGCCAATTACCATGGCGCATTTGACAACGCTCCTTGTTATGTGCTCGACAGGGGAATAAAATGGAGTTTTGTGACTAAAGAAAAGCTGTAGTGGATTAGGGAGGGTAATAACCTGAACTAGATAACAACAAATCAGACCGCTATGGTTTGCCAAAGAATGGAGGTCGAGGTTGCAGCGTAACTATTTCAGTTCCACCTTGATCATTTGGAATTTTTTGGATTAACAATGTTTATTTAAATAGAGATGGCTTGAAAGCTAGCGGGGCTTATTGAGAGTTTAATGCCTCTATATATGAGTGATATATTCTACGCGAACGAGGGCAGTCCGTGGCGAGATAGGCTACTCATTGGTACTGTAAAAGCCTCGGGTGGTACGCTGTCCTCTTCGGATGTTATCGACTATGATTTGACCAACGCAGAAACGCATAAAACGATTATTTCTGCAACATACGCGCCGAAGGGCTGGTTAAACGGTACATTAGTCAGCCCGGACGTGGATAGAGAAAGCGTTACTTTTGCAACTACATATGACGAAGACTACGAAAAGATGCCAACTCTTGCTGCGATAACGGGCACTTACAGGGGCACGACCAAAGGGTTAAATACGAGCAATTCTACTGGTGTTTCTATTACAACTGACGGGTATATAGCGTTAGATAGCGGGGCGTGCAAGGCGAAAGGAACAATTGCACATCGTACTTCCGGAAACGCGTATTCGCTGACACTGAATTTTGACGAGTCTCCGTCTTGCACGTACTCTGGCCGGACGCAATCAGGCATCGCGGGGGGGGGGGACAACGGGGTAATCATGGTCGCTCGTGCGGTGGATACGTCACATCCGCTGTTATTTTTGGGAATTAAATAGCAAGAACCGGAGGTTGACCGTCTAATTAAAATTAGATCGGCGAGCGGGCAGCTTTTACAATTGCCGCCCGCACTATGCTCTTGTCAGCAGTGTGTTGATTATTGTGCTTGTGAGGCTATCTCCAATTAAGGCCGTTCCTCCTAATCTTTGATACTGCAAAGCATGCCGATGTACGCCTGGGTGAGCCGCTAACCGCCATCAGTCAGTCCATGTCTAGCGGTTCGCGCTCCGGGCGGCGACGGTAATGGCTCTGTTACCATTTCCGGCCTACGCCCTTCGCGCTGCGCAGTGGCGGAGCGTGGCGGGCCATATACGGGGAGTCCATGTTCAATCGCGAAGTCGTGCAGATCGTCGAAGTGCTGGGGCGTGCCACGCAGGGTATCACCCAGCCATTTATCTGCCGGGGCGACGACAATCAGCTATATTTTGTAAAGGGGCTTCATGCTGGGCGCCGGAGTCTGGTCGCCGAGTGGCTCGGGAGTGCGATGGCCGAAGCGTTCGGGTTACCCGTTGCACCGTTTCGGATTGCGCAGGTGGCCGACGAACTGATCCAAATCGGCCCTTCACATTTCGCCGAACTTGGCGCAGGCTATGTATTTGCGTCCTGCGCGGTGCCAAACGCACTAGAGATGTCATGGACGCTGCTTGGCAATGTCGATCCCAAACTGCAGTTGGACGTCATCGTGTTCGACTGGTGGATTCGGAACCAGGACCGGACGCTGACCGAGAAAGGCGGCAATCCAAATTTGCTTTGGGACCCGGGAGCAAGTCGAATGTTAGTGATTGATCAAAACCAGGCATTCGATCCCTATTTCGACGGGGCAGCCTTTCTCGAGCTTCACCCGTTCTCCCAGGTATGGCGCAGCGTCTATGAGGACTTCGTGACCCGGCAGATTTACGAGATGAGGATGCTAAACGCGCTCAAACAGTTCGAGTGCGCGTGCGATAAAATGCCAGCTTCGTGGTCTATCGTCGGTGATGACGTGCCGCTCGGGTTCACGCCTGACGAGGCATACAGCCTGCTGCTTAGGTATTGCCACGAGGATTTTTGGAAACCATAATGAAACACGCGTGCCGTTACGCCATTGTCCGCTTCATGCCTTATCTGGAGACGGGTGAGTTCGCGAACGTGGGACTCCTGCTGATGAGCCCCACAGCGAGGTTCTTTGGTTTTCGCATGCTCGATAGCGTGCGGCGGGTGACCGCGTTCTTTGACGAACTTGACCCGAATATCTTCCGCCGTGCGAGGAAAACCTATCAACAAGAGCTGACGCGTATCGGCACGTCTATCGAACATGCGTTCTGCAATGTATCGCACGGTTCGGGTCCGGACTATGCGAAATTCGCGTTCACCGAACTGGTGAAGCCGCGGCAGGCGATCATGTATGCCGATGCGGAACGGGCGGTCTTGGCGGAGGATCCGGCCGAGAAGCTGCTCGAGCTTTTTGATCACTATGTTGGCCGTGTGTTCGTGACCCGGGCCTATCAGGAGCGGGAAGTCGAAAAGGACGTGCAGCGCATTCTAAAATCCGCAGAACTGGCTGCGCTGTACAAACAGCAGGTGTTGATCGGCGATGACGCCTACCGCGCAAGGTTGCCGTTCGCACGGGTAAACGAGCACGGCCAGGCGATACGTGCGATCAAGCCGCTGTTTCTCGCGCATGACGACCCCTCACGGCTGTACGACCATGGCTGGGACTGGCTGGGCAAGGTCAAGAAGCTGCGTCGCGACGACAAGCTCATTGGCGACGTTATGTTTGCTGTCCGGCGTCCGATAGAGGAATTTGGGCCGCACGCAGCTGCCTTCGCTGATGTAAAGCAGGATTTGGAACGCGAGGATTTTATCTCAGTGGTATCTGACAGCGACGAACGTAGCATCCTCGCCTTTGCTCGCGATTGAGCTACAGATGGGTACCGGCGCCTCGGCCGTACCGGCCATAGGCGACCGTCTGGCTTAATCGGTCAATACATGTATGTCGAGGCACGATGCAAAGGCACGCACGACCTGATGCGTGTCGTGCCGGAATTTGCCGCCGTTTCGACCGACACGCGTTTCGCCGTAAGCAACGAGGTTTTCGCGAGGATGACGGATGATCAATAGAGGGGCGTCTCGAGAGGCGTTCCCATTCTTTGCGGGCTACGCTGAGAGCGTGCCCTATAGTGTCGACTCACGGTTCACAGTAGACTCGAATCTTTGGCTATCCGGCGGCCCTGATCAACAGCAATGATCTCGCTGCTGATCGCTGAGACTTGTATTGCGCGAGCGGATCCATCCCGATCTTGTGTACTTTCAAGATTTTGCTGGCCTCGCCTTCTTTTGTGATGAGATTTCCTCGGCGTACCGTTTCAGGAGATCGCCGAAGGTATTCCGCTCAGTTTCCGATCGGTCAATGAATACCCCGGTCCATCTCGGACTCGGCACGCCGCGCCCAAGCTTCATCGGTGGCCTTGATATCGAAACTGCGAGACAGCGACAGCCACTCGCGTCGCCGAGTTTGCGCTTTCCAGTACTGTCCTCCTTGCCGAATCGTCGCCATGCAAATGCCTCGCCAAGTGAACCGTGGCAAATTTGTGGCAAACCACCCGATTCAGGGGAGGACAGAAATCGAATGAGGAGGGTGTTCGATCGGGAGGCTTGCTGACATTGTCGCAAGTCGCGTATCTGTGCCGCGCTCCTGGAGCGAGCGAAGCAAAGCGACGAGTGCCAGTGACAACGACGCACGCCAGAGACCGAAGGAGCAGAGCGCTCCTACAAGACAGGGGCGATAGTGAGCCTTCATGATAGTGGAGCCTTGATTTGTAATCCTTGAACTCGTGCTGACCCCGTGTCGGATTCTATTCAATGTAAAGCCGCTTTGAGATACGATGAATATTAAGCCGCCAATTACCATGGCTCATTTGACAACGCTCCTTGTTATGCGCTCGAAGGGGAAATATAATAAAAAACTTGTGAATCAATAATAATATTAATTACATGCATCAGAGATTAATTTTTATAGCTGTTGCCTCTATCATAAGTGGATGCGTTCATACCACAGCGAATCCTGTACAAGTGGCACAAATCGGCGACGAGAGCAAGAGCTGCCGAGCAATCGTCAACGAAATAGAAGAAATGAAGGCGCTAATACTTTCTACTCAAAGTGAGGGTAATGTTAAGACGGCCAAGAACGTGGGTTTGGGGGTGGCAGGTGCGTTCCTGCTTGTGCCATGGTTCTTTATGGATCTAGGGAACGCTCCTACAGTCGAGCAGAAAGCCGCGCAAGCGCGAATTAAGCGGCTTACAGCTTTGTATGAAGACAAAAAATGCGCAGGTCCAACTACGGATAGTGCAATAGCACCTGCGCCTGCAAGCAGTGCGGCGGCATTGAATAGCATACAATGATCGAAGGCGGCCTTACTTCACACTATTACCTGAACCACGTCTTCATGTTGTCAGCAGGGTGTTGACTATTGTGGTCGATCAGGAAAAAACGTCGGGTCAAGCGTTTGCTCCATCGACCACGGGCAGGTCTCGGGGAAAGTCGTGTATGACAGCCCCGTTTCTTTAGACGCCGCCTCGACGGCGTCATCCCAAGCGTCGGCCCACCAGTCAGGATCATTAAGCGACGCTTTAAGGCTAGGTGTTTTACGGATACGTCGTTCAATGCCGTTGCGTTGAGTATGAATCTTCGCTTCCCAACTTGCGCCGCGACGCTTGGATTGGAACTCCCATTTCAGCAAGTGTGCGAGCAGTATGGCCATCCGGTTCGCCAGTTCGCGTTGTTCGCTCTTACCCACGTCCTCAATTTCCTCCGCGATGTGTTCTATATCGATGGCGGATAGCTTGCCCGCACGCAATAGTGCAGCTTGCTCGTTGGCCCACGCTATTACATCTTCATCGTAGCTCGTTCCCATCAGTCATCTCCCTCGGTTAGGGGGCTTCTATCAAGCTTACCAATTATCCATCATAGAGCCATCAATTAGCCGTCATCTGACGCCATGGGTTAGATGGTGGCCGGTGATACAAATGCTATGTCTAAGATTGCTCAATCAGCGCCCGTTCATCATATGTGGCCCCCACGTAAAGCTGTTGACGGCCCCTACAGCGGCTTCGCTGCTTCCGGGAGGGGTAAGCTTTAGCAGTCCTTTGCAGGCCTGACGTGGCCCTTACACCTGCCGCCCGAATCACACCACGCGCCCGATGACAGCGAACCCCCGCTGATCATTCGCGTCTTCTATCGGTACCTCATACGGCGGGTAGTCTGGGTTCGCAGAGATTACCCGAAGAAAGGGGCCGTGCAAGCGTTGCAGCCGCTTCACAAGTACCTGACCGTCCACTCGAATAACGTAGATGCCATCCTGCGGCGACGTGAACGCATGATTGATAAGAATATTGTCACCGTCGTGCAGCACAGGGTACATAGAATCCCCGTGCACTCGTAGCACGCTCAAATCCTCAGGGCGGGCGTGTAGGTAGTTCTCTACCCAATAGCGCCGGAACGCCATTGTGAATTTAGCCTTCTCATCGTCCGGCCAAAGTCCGGTCGCTGTCTCTTGAAGATCATAGCGGGGGACATACACGAACTCATCCAAAACTTTTCGTAACGTGTCATCGCTCGCCCACGAACGCCAGAAGACGGCCGCGCTTGCGCGATCATTGGCCGTGTCACAAGCCGCCTTCTATGTATATGTCAGTGCCTCGAAGCGGACGCAGGCGCGGGCCGCCAACCAACCGTAAAGCGATTAACAATGCGCTCAACGCAAACCCTGATTGGCGCGACATGCCTATTCCTGATTCTGTGTTTAACAGCTTGTATGCGAACCGCCCCCGCATCCTATCGCGGCCTGCCAGCGGCGTCACTGTTCGCTGATTGTCCGGAGCTGACGCCGCCGACTTGCCGGACGCTCGGCGGGATGGTGCAATCCATTCTCGACTACCAGACTGCCCTAGACCGCTGTAATGATGACAAGGCGGCGCTCCGAGCCTGGGCTGAGCGGGAAATGGAAAACTAGCCGAGCTTCCTGGCAAGGTCAGCCGCACGTAGATGCGTGTAGCGCTGGAGCATGGAGAGCGTCTTATGTCCGGTGATGCTGGCGACCTCCATCGAATTAAGCCCCTTTTCAAAAGAACCGGCTTGTCACCTCGTGACGAAGATCATGAAGGCGAAGGTCCACGATCTTGGCACGAGCGCGCGCTCGACGGTAAGTGCATTTGATTGCCTCCGTACTCAGGCCGGGGAATACCAGGCCAGTGCGCTCCGTTGCAATGCCACTGAGTACTTTAACGGCACGGCTAGAAAGCGCCACGGGGCGACCGTCGCCATTTTTAGAGTCGGGCAACCACAGCGTTTGGTTGTTAAGGTCAATATTGGGCCGGTGTATCCCCACGACTTCGCTGCGGCGCATGCCCGTCTCGATTGCCAGCAGGACGGCGGGGTAAAGAAACTTATTGCGGGCACGTGGGCACGCGTGCAGCAACAAAGCTTCTTCGCCGCTTTCCATGCGGCGACTCCGCGGTCTGTTGTGCTTCGGGCGGCGGATGCGGCTGACCGGGTTGACCGGAAGGTAGACGCGCCACTCGATCATGGCCGTCGAGAATACGTGCGACAGTAAATTCAGTTCGCGATTGATTGTGCTGCCGCTGACTGTTTTCAACCGTTCGTCTCGCCACGCAGCCAGTACGTCCGGTGTCACGTTGGCGACGGCGTACTTGCACAAAGGCCACTTGAGCATGCTGTGGATACGCTTTGCCTCCGCTGCGCCACTTTTTTTGGTCGGGGACACGCGTATTGCGTATTTCTTAAGAAGATCGCCTAAGGTGGTTTCGCGGGCTATTGAAGTGTCTACGAATGTCCCCCAACGTATATTTTCTTCAATAGAACGCGCCCAATCTTCAGCCTCGGCTTTAGTCGGGAATGACTTGGATTGAGAAGGGAATCCCTTTCGACGGACCTTGGCTTGCCAGCGGTACCGAGCTGAACGATCGTCGCGACGAGTGATAGTCGCCATGCAAAACGCCTTCTATTGTGTCCCCGGAGTGTCCCCAAGGCCAAACTAGAAGGCGCTTAGCATGCTTAACTGCTTGAATTCATTGGTGGGTAGTACTGGGATCGAACCAGTGACCCCTGCCGTGTGAAGGCAGTGCTCTACCGCTGAGCTAACCACCCAACTGAGTCAGCGATTATGACAGGACTTGCAGGATCCGTAAAGCGCTTTTCACAGGCTCGGGCTGCGTTATCGGTATTCGGTGCTCGACCGGGTCCGCAGTGGCACCGGCCTGCTCGCGTGTTAATCACGTGCGTATCCGTCGACACCGCACCGACGCGCGCGGCACGCCGCCGTATCACGCGGCAGCCGCGGGGGCGGCTTCACTCACCGACTGCGGCGGCTCCCGCCATACGCACGGCCCTTTGCGTGCTTTGTCGAGTTCGTCGAGCACACCCGCGTGGGCGGCAAGCTCGTCATCGCTCGCACTGATGACGGGCAACTCAAACTGGGCGAGCGACACGCGCGTCGTGGCTACCGATCCTGAGCCCGGCGTGTCGGCCAGCATGTCGATGACCAGGCTTTCCTGGCCGCGTGTCATCGCTAGGTAGACGTCGGCCAGCAATTCCGCATCGAGCAGCGCGCCATGCAGCGTGCGGTGCGCATTGCTAATGCCGAAGCGCTCGCACAGGGCGTCCAGTGAGTTACGCTTGCCGGGAAACATCGCCTTGGCCTGCACTAGCGTGTCGATCACTTCGCCACAATGATCGCAAAACGGCGGCAGTCCCAGCATCGCAAATTCCGCGTTGAGAAAGCCGATGTCGAACGGCGCGTTATGAATGATGATGTCGGCATCCTTGACGAAATCGCGCAGCGCATCGGCAATTTCCGCGAATTTCGGCTTGTCGCGCAGGAACTCGGTAGTCAATCCATGCACGGCCAACGCGCCGGGATCGCTGTCGCGCTCCGGATTGACGTAAAAGTGCAGGTTGTTGCCGGTCAGCTGCCGATTGACGATTTCGACGCAGCCGATTTCAATGATCCGGTCTCCGCCTTTGGCGTTTAGGCCAGTGGTTTCGGTGTCGAGAACAAGAAGACGCATGGTGGGATTGCCTGTTCAGAAAAGTTTAGCGCGCGGCGCGTCCGCACGCGGCTCACGCTTGCTCGAGCGATGTCACGCCTCGGTTGGCCAGTGCGTCGGCCCGCTCGTTTTCCGGATGGCCGGCGTGGCCGCGGACCCAGCGCCATTCGATCTCGTGCAGCACGCTCAGCGCATCGAGACGTTGCCATAGATCGGCGTTCTTGACCGGTGTTTTCGCGGCAGTCATCCAATTCTTCTTCTTCCAGCCGTGAATCCATTCGCTGATGCCTTTTTGCACGTACTGCGAGTCGGTATGGACGACCGCCTTGCAGGGCCGCTTCAGCGCCTCGAGCGCGGCGATCACGGCCATCAGCTCCATTCGGTTGTTGGTCGTCGAGCGCTCGCCGCCAAACAGCTCTTTTTCCTGCGTGCCGAAGCGCAGCAGTGCGCCCCAGCCGCCCGGACCCGGGTTGCCTTTGCATGCGCCGTCCGTGTAAATCTCAATGAGGGTGTTGGATTCCATAAGTTCGTCGATAGGGTGGCACGCAACGCCGGCGCACGCCGGCGTTGTCAGTTAGCGTTTGGCGTCGCAACCGGATTCAGCGCCGGCGTGAGCGCCTGTTTTTTGATTTTGGCCGGGCCGATTAGCCGCATGCCATGCACCCGCTTGATCGCGGTGATCATGTATGCCGCGCCGAAAATCGGCCACCAGCGATCGCCGGCCGCTTCCATGAACGCATACCGCGCGAGCCACTTCTCGGTGTCCACCGGCGGACGGTAGCAGCCGAAGCGGCCACGATCCAGTTCGAAGCCGAGCAATTTGATCCAGTCCTTCATTCTCGTGAAGGCGATCAGGTCGTGTGCCGCTGGCACGAACGCATGGCCGCCGCGGCGGCTGATCGACTGCCGCATGCCCCATAGGCTCAGCGAGTTGAAACCGACGATCACTAGTCGTCCCTCTGGCACGAGGACGCGTTCGGCTTCGCGCAGCAGCCGATGCGGATCGTGCGTGAACTCGAGCGTGTGCGGCAGGATCAGCAGATCCACGCTCTGCGACTCGAACGGCAGGTCCAGGAAATCGCACCAAAGCGTTTCGCGTTGCGGCGGCGCGTGGCGCTGGCCGGTATCGGCGGCGCCATGGCTATTCTGGCCCGGCAATCGATAGGGCGCGCTCGCGCCGCTGGCCGCGTCCAGCACCAGGCCGCGGCATGGCATGCGGTTCTCGCGCAACGCATCGAGCTGGGGCAAGCCCAACTGCAGCGCGTAATAGCCGAACATGTCGGACACCAGGCGATCGAGTTGGCTTTGCTCCCACGCGAGCACGTATCGCCCCGGTGGTGATTCGGTCCAGGTTGGCCAGTCTATAATCGGTCGGTTCGACATTGTATCTATGGGTCCTGCGCGATGAACGTACCGTTGGAAGCCAGATCAGCCCGTGACGCCGGTGGCGGGTTGCAATACATCCCGGTTCCGGCGTTCGAGGACAACTATATCTGGGTCATCTCGAACGGATGTGACGCTGCAGTGGTCGATCCCGGCGATGCCGCGCCGGTCGCCGACTTCCTGCAGCGACAAGGCTTGCGGCTGACCGCTATTTTACTCACCCACCACCATGCCGACCATGTCGGCGGAGTGGCCACGTTGATCCAGACGTGTGGCGCACACGGCGCGGTTCCGGTATACGGTCCGGGCAGCGAGACCATTCAGGTAGTCACGGACCCGCTCGCGGGTGGGGACGAAATCCGGATCGAGCCGCTTCGGTTGGTATTGTCCGTGATTGACGTACCCGGGCATACACGTGGGCATATCGCCTATTTCGCAGCGGCCGGCGAGGATCCCGTGCCGCACCTGCTGTGCGGCGACACGCTATTTGCCAGTGGTTGCGGGCGTTTGTTCGAGGGCACGCCGCAGCAGATGCTTGCCTCGCTGGACGCGCTGGCGGCGCTGCCCGACGCCACCGAAGTGCATTGCGCGCACGAATACACGCTGTCCAATATTGCATTCGCGCTCGCGGTGGAGCCGGACAACGCAGATTTGCTCGTCTGGCGGGACCGGGCGCAGGGTTTACGCGCTGATGGGGTGGCGACGGTGCCGACTACGGTGGGTCATGAGAAGCGCGTCAATCCATTCCTGCGCGCCCATCTGCCGTCGATCCGGCAGCAACTGGCCGACAAACGTCATGTGCACGTCAGCGGGCGGCTCGACACCTTTGCTGCGTTGCGCGAATGGAAGAACGTCTTTCGCTGACGTCAACCGCGTCGGTGAATCCGGACGTCATCATTTATTCCAACGACGCCGCATGTCGAGACCCTCACATCGATGGCGGATTGCACACGAAACCTGAAGAACAGCCCTCAATGCCTGGATTTTGCAGGCTTTTTTACAGTTTTTGGGTTGACGCGCCGCACGCGTTCTGCGTACTATCGGACCCAATTTTCCGGCGCCCCTTTGGAATCCGAGACGTTCGATGCGATTGATACTCAGCGTGCTGTTGACACTGTTGCTCGCCGCCTGCGCGAGCAGCGGCACGAATACGGCGCAATCCTCTCAACCGGCTTCCTCCGCGCTTGCCACCTCGCAGAACCTGCAACCCGTCGAAGGCAATCCCATCCAAAAGCATGCCGCGCTGTCCTCGTCCAAACACACCATCGACGTTGATCATGGCAGCGTGCAAGAACTGCAAGGCTCCGATGATTTATGGAGCCGGATTCGCGCCGGCGTCCAGATCCCGGACCTGCAAAGCAATCTGGTCGACATGCAGACGAATTGGTACGCACAGCGCCCCGACTACGTCGAGCGCATGACCGAACGCTCAAAGAAGTACCTGTATCACATCGTTGAGGAGCTTGAGCAACGGCACATGCCGACGGAGTTGGCGCTGTTGCCGTTCGTCGAGTCGGCGTTCAACCCGCATGCGCTCTCGGTCGCGAAGGCCGCCGGCATGTGGCAGTTCGTGCCCGGCACGGGCCGCACCTTCAAACTGAAACAGAACATGTTTCAGGACGAACGGCGCGACGTCGTCGCCTCGACCAGTGCGGCGCTCGATTATCTGACGAAGCTGCACGGCATGTTCGGCGACTGGTATCTGGCGCTGGCCGCGTACAACTGGGGCGAAGGCAGCGTGCGACGTGCGATTGCGCGCAACTTAGCGCGCGGGCTGCCAACCGACTATCAAAGCCTGCCGATGCCGGCCGAAACGCGCAATTATGTGCCCAAGCTGCAGGCGGTGAAAAACATCGTAATGAACCCGCGGCAATATGGGCTGACGTTGCCGGATATCCCGAATCACCCGTACTTCGTTACGGTGACGACCGCGCGCGACATCGACGTCAAGGTGGCGTCCAAGCTCGCAGGCCTTTCGCTGGACGAGTTCCGCTCGCTGAACCCCGGCTTCAAGCAACCGGTGATTCTCGGCGCATCGCAACCGCAGATCCTGCTGCCGTTTGAGAACGCGAATGTGTTCGAGCGTAACCTGAAGGCCTACGATGGAAACCTGTCGACGTGGAAAACGTACAAGGTGACCGAGCGCGCGACTCCGGCGGTGCTGGCCAAGAAAATCGGCGTTGACTCCGGCATGCTGATGACGGTCAACAAGATTCCAGCCGGCATGCGGCTCAAGCCCGGCTCGACGCTGCTGGTGCCCAAGGACGATGGCGACGACGAGGATATCAGCGCCGACGTCGCGGAAAACGCCGTACTCGCGATGGAGCCGGACGTGCCCGATACGCGTAAGATGTTGATCCGTGTGCGGCGCGGGCAGTCGATGGCGGCGGTGGCCCAGCGCTATGGCGTGAGCGTCGCACAGATCAAGGCATGGAACCATACGCGGCGCAACACGGTGATGGCGGGTCAGCGGCTGATGTTGCACGTACCAGTCGGGCGGGTGATTGTAAAGAAGGTGCCGGCGCCGCGCGCGGGCCGCGTGGAAAAGATTTCGGCGCGCGCGCAGGACAGGCGGGCGGTTTCGCGCTACGGTGCGCGCAGAGGCCGTGCGGGCATCGTGCGCGTTGCCGAGCCGGTCCGCAGCAAGGCCGGCGGGGTGAAGGCGGGCAAGGGGGCGGCGAAGTCGGCGGGCACTGCCGTATCCACCCGGGCCGGCAAGGCGGCGCGGGCGTCTGCCGGTAAGACCCAGGCCGCAGTCGTGAGCCGCGCGAAGACCACAGGCGACGCGCGTAGACGCAAGGCAAACTAGGCGACTTATGCATCGGCGGCGCGTTGCGGGGGCACGCGTATGATGCTCCATCGGGCGGGATATTGTGTCAGAACGAGCGATGCCGCAATTCTGATGTGGTCCAGTTGCACAAGCTCGCCCCGATCGATGAAGCGCCGCGCAAGCTGCAGCCGTGTGGTGCACACCCCCTGGCCGGCGAGCGCGGCTTGCAGCAGCAGCGCTGAGTCGTCGAAGATCGGTCCGCGCGTGGGCTCGTCCGCGTCCAACCCCGCCGCATTGAAGAAGTCCCGCCAGGAGCGCCGCGTAAAGCGCAGCAACGGCATCGACGGCAATTGCTCGATCCGGAAATCTGGATAGTGGGCAAGCAGCGTCGGATGGCACACCGCGACGACCTGGTCGTCGAGCAGCTTCCTTGCTTCGAATCCAGGCTCCTCGACCCGTCGATGCCAGATGCCGACGTCCACTGAATAGGGATCCGGCGGCTCGACCTCGGCGTGCATGCGCAGCGCCAGGTCCACCAGCGGGTGCCGGTCGTAGAAGTCGCTATGCGTCAAATGCAATGCTTCGGCGGCACGACTGAAACTGCGCCGGCGCGATGCGGCTTCCAGCGCCCGTAGCGCTTGCAGTGGCGGCAGTGGAGGGCTCATCGCGTCAAATTATACTCACAGCGCGGGTTGAAATTTCTCGTTGGCCATGTCGCCTCGCCTGTCCAATAATCGGCGTTCGATAGGCCGCCGCCGCACCAAGCACAGACTATGACTTCCAGCAGAATCCGCATCTTTGTCGTTTTTTCGATCGGCTACTTCGTGTCGTATGTGTTCCGAGGCGTCAATTTGGGTTTCGCGCCGCTGTTGGCCAACGAGTTTGGACTATCGTCGAGTGACCTCGGCACGCTGACCAGCATGTATTTCCTCGGCTTTGCCGGCGCGCAGATCCCGGTCGGCGTGCTGCTGGACCGCTTTGGCGCGCGGCGCGTGACAGCCGCGGTGATGCTTGTGGCCGCCGCGGGCATCTTGCTGTTCGGTCTCGCGCAGGACTTCGGTTCGATGATGCTCGGCCGCTTGCTGATCGGCGTCGGCGTGTCGGTATGCCTCGGTGGCGCGTTCCAGGCGACGGCGCAGCATTTCCCTGCGTCCCAGTTGACAGTCGTGAATGGGCTCGTGATGGTGGTGGGCGGCCTGGGCGGGGTAGTCGTGGGCACGCCGTTGACCTGGCTGCTGTCGGTAACGGGCTGGCGCACCCTCTGTATCGCACTGGCGGTGCTCACGCTCGTCGTGGCGGCATCGATTTGGGTGTTCGGGCCCCATACTCGGGAACCGCAACATCGCGCGGGTGTGCTGGCCCAATTGCAAGGCACGTGGGAAGTCGTGCGCAGCCGCCGCTTTTGGAAGCTGGCAACGTTCTCGGGCTTGACGCAGAGCGTGTTCTACGCGATGGCAGTCGCTATGGATCGGTGCATTCCTACGCGACGTCACGTTCCAGTCGTTGCCGGATGCCGCGGCCCGTGCCGCATCGAGCGTATCGGTGCTCGGTGCCACTTTCATTGCAGGCAATATTGGTTTTGGTGCACTGGCCCGCACACTCGAGCGTTGGGGCGTGTCGGTATATCGATTCTCTGGCGTCACGATGGTGTTGTTCGTGCTGGTGCAGGGGCTTATCGCCGCTCGCGTGCCGTTGCCGCCGATGGTGGTGTGGGCCGCCTATGGCGCATTGGGCGGCAGCGGCATTCTTACCTATGCCGTGCTTGCCAAGCACTTCCCGGTGCGCCTGATTGGCCGCGTGAACACGAGTTTCACGTTAGTGATTTTCCTTGGGATCTTTGTGCTGCAAGTGGCGATTGGCGCGGCGCTCGGTCATTGGCCGGAGCGGGGCGGCCATTATCCGGTTCACGCGCATCAGTGGGTCTGGGTCGCGCTGATTGTAGTGCAAGGGCTTGCTGCAATTGGGTACTTCATGCCGGCTCGCGACGCTCGGGCAGCGCGCGAGTGGCCACAGGGGGCGACCGGGACGGCTGAGGACGAGCCGATCCGGTGAAAATGGACTAAAACTGAAGCGTGGCCGACACTGGGTCGTTGAACCGATGGGTTTGAGGCAGGGTCGGTTTCAAGCTATAATTTGAAAGTTTAAGTTAATTAACCCGCACCCTAGCGCCTACCTCCCCCAAACCGCTCGTCCGCCGCGCGCCCGATGCTATCGGAGCTGTCGCCCGCAGCGGGGCCGCTTGTACGCGTCGTTCGTGAGCCGAATTGGCCTCGGAGGCGGACAATGCGCCCCCCGGACAAGGACGACAGGTCGGCAGCAGGGTGTTCCCGGAAGGAGCCTCCCGTGTTGCCGTCTTTTTCTCCCGCTCTGCTTGCGCTTGCCGATGGCACCGTTTTGCGCGGCTACTCGATCGGCGCCACCGGCCACACGATTGGTGAGGTGGTGTTCAATACCGCGATCACCGGCTATCAGGAAATCCTCACCGATCCTAGCTACGCGCGCCAGATCGTCACGCTGACGTATCCGCACATCGGCAATGTCGGTGTGAATAGCGAGGACGTCGAGTCGAGTCGCGTCCATGCAGCCGGCCTGGTGATTCGCGACCTGCCGGTGCTGGCGTCGAATTTCCGTGCTCAGCGCACGTTGTCTGACTATCTGGCCGGCGAGGGCGTGGTCGCGATTGCCGGCCTGGACACGCGCCACTTGACCCGCATCCTACGCGAGCGGGGCGCGCAGAACGGCTGCATCCTCGTCGGGACTGACGAACAGCAGGCGGTCGAGCTGGCGCGCGCGTTCCCGGGCCTGGCCGGCATGGATCTGGCAAAAGTCGTGTCGACGCACGCGCGCTACGAGTGGACCGAGGCCGAATGGCGCCTGGGTGAAGGCTACCGGGCGCAACAAACGCCGCAGCACCGCGTGGTCGCGTTCGACTATGGCATCAAGCGCAATATTCTGCGCATGCTTGCCGAGCGCGGCTGCCATGTAACCGTGCTGCCTGCGCAATCGAGCGCCGCCGACGCGCTCGCGCTGGATCCGGATGGCGTGTTCCTGTCCAACGGGCCTGGTGATCCGCAAGCGTGCGATTACGCGGTCGCCGCGACGCGCGAATTGATCGAGCGCGGCGTGCCGACGTTCGGCATTTGCCTGGGCCACCAGGTCATGGCGCTGGCTGTCGGCGCGAAGACGTTGAAGATGAAGACCGGCCACCATGGCGCCAATCATCCGGTCAAGGATCTGGACAACGGCAAGGTTGTAATCACCTCGCAGAACCACGGCTTCGCGGTCGACGCGTCGACGCTGCCGGCCAACGCGAAGGTCACGCACGTATCGCTGTTCGATGGCACGCTGCAGGGGTTCGCGCTGCAGGACAAGCCCGCGTTCTGCTTCCAGGGGCACCCGGAAGCGTCGCCGGGGCCGCGCGACATCGGCTACCTGTTCGACCGGTTCGTTGACCTGATCGAGGCGAGCAAGAGCGGCCGCAACTGCGCCACGAGCGCTGCATAGCGCCGCGCGGCGGGCGGCTCATTGCCCGCTGTGCGCCAGGCGGCGTGCAGGCGCGTGTGCGACATGCGCCGCACCGCAATACCGAAGACACGAATATCAGCGCGATACACGCGCACACCAGCGAGTAGCGTTATGCCCAAGCGGACAGACATCAACAGTATCCTTATCATCGGCGCGGGGCCGATCATCATTGGCCAGGCGTGCGAGTTCGACTATTCCGGCGCGCAGGCGTGCAAGGCGCTGCGCGAGGAAGGCTATAAGGTGATCCTAGTCAACAGCAATCCGGCGACGATCATGACCGACCCGGACACGGCCGACGTCACGTACATCGAGCCGATCACCTGGGAAGTCGTCGAGACAATCATTGCGAAGGAGCGTCCCGACGCGATCCTGCCGACGATGGGAGGCCAGACCGCGCTGAACTGCGCGCTAGACCTACATCGGCACGGCGTGCTGGACAAATACGGCGTCGAGTTGATCGGCGCGTCGCCCGCGGCGATCGACAAGGCCGAGGATCGGCAGAAGTTCAAGGAGGCGATGGACCAGATCGGGTTGGGCTCGGCCAAGTCGGGGATTGCGCACTCGTGGGAAGAGGCGCTGAAGGTCCAGGCCGAGATTGCCCAGGCGACCGGCGGCGCGGGCTATCCGGTGGTGATCCGGCCATCGTTCACGCTCGGCGGCTCGGGGGGCGGTATTGCATACAACCGTGTCGAGTTCGAAGAGATCTGCAAGCGCGGCCTAGACCTGTCGCCCACGCGTGAGTTGCTGATCGAGGAATCGCTGCTGGGTTGGAAGGAATTCGAGATGGAGGTCGTGCGTGACCGGCACGACAACTGCATCATCGTCTGCTCGATCGAGAACCTCGATCCGATGGGCATCCACACCGGCGATTCGATTACCGTCGCGCCCGCGCAGACGCTGACCGACAAGGAATACCAATTGATGCGCGACGCGTCGCTCGCGGTGCTGCGCGAGATTGGGGTGGACACTGGCGGCTCAAACGTGCAGTTTGCGATCAATCCGCGCGATGGCCGCATGATCGTGATCGAGATGAATCCGCGCGTGTCGCGCTCGTCCGCGCTTGCGTCGAAGGCAACAGGATTCCCGATCGCGAAGGTGGCGGCCAAGCTCGCGGTTGGCTATACGCTGGATGAGTTGAAGAACGAGATTACCGGCGGCCAGACGCCGGCCTCGTTCGAGCCGACGATCGACTACGTGGTCACGAAGGTGCCGCGCTTTGCGTTTGAGAAATTCCGCGAGGCCGATCCGCATTTGACGACCCAGATGAAGTCCGTCGGCGAGGTGATGGCAATCGGGCGCACGTTCCAGGAATCGTTTCAGAAGGCGCTGCGGGGGCTGGAGGTCGGCGTGGACGGGCTGGACGAAAAGTCCACGGACCGCGACGAGATCATCGAGCGGATCGGCACGCCGGGTCCGGACCGGATCTGGTATGTCGGCGACGCATTCCGCGTGGGCCTGTCGCGCGACGAAATCTTTGACGAAACCGCGATTGATCCGTGGTTCCTCGCCCAGATCGAGCAGATCGTGTTGAAGGAAAAAGCGCTCGCCGCACGCTCGCTGGTCAGCCTGTCGCGCGACGAGTTGCGGTACCTGAAGCAGAGCGGCTTTTCGGACCGGCGTCTGGCCAAGCTCACGGGCGCGAGCCCGGCCGAGGTGCGCGCGCGTCGCATCGAATTGAATGTGCGGCCGGTCTACAAGCGCGTGGACACCTGCGCGGCGGAGTTTGCGACGAAAACCGCCTACCTGTACTCGACGTACGAGCAGGAGTGCGAGGCGCAGCCGACGACGAACAAGAAGATTATGGTGCTGGGCGGCGGCCCAAACCGGATTGGCCAGGGCATCGAGTTCGACTATTGCTGCGTGCATGCCGCGCTGGCGATGCGCGAGGACGGCTACGAGACGATCATGGTCAACTGCAATCCGGAAACGGTGTCGACTGACTATGACACGTCGGATCGGCTCTATTTCGAGCCGCTGACGCTGGAGGACGTGCTCGAGATCGTCGACAAGGAAAAGCCGCTCGGCGTGATCGTGCAATACGGTGGCCAGACGCCGCTGAAGCTCGCACTGGATCTAGAGGCCAATGGCGTGCCGATTGTGGGCACCTCGCCAGACATGATCGATGCGGCCGAGGACCGCGAGCGTTTCCAGAAGCTATTGCAATCGCTCGGCCTGCGTCAGCCACCGAATCGGACCGCCCGCACCGAGGACGAAGCGCTGCGGCTGGCCGGCGAGATCGGCTATCCGCTTGTCGTGCGGCCCTCCTATGTGTTGGGCGGCCGCGCGATGGAGATCGTGCATGAGCCACGCGACCTGGAACGCTACATGCGCGAGGCGGTCAAGGTATCGAACGACTCGCCGGGTGTTGTTGGACCGGTTCTTAAATGATGCGATCGAATGCGATGTCGATTGCATCTGTGACGGCAATGCGGTCTTCATCGGCGGCGTCATGGAGCATATTTGAGCAGGCGSGCGTGCACTCTGGCGATTCCGCATGCTCGCTGCCACCGTACTCGCTGTCGGCCGCAACCGTGACCGAGCTGAAGCGGCAGACCGCGGCGATGGCGCGAGCGCTGAACGTGATCGGGCTGATGAACGTACAGTTCGCGATTCAGCAGGTGCCGCAGGCCGACGGTACGCTCGGCGATGTGATCTACGTGCTGGAAGTCAATCCGCGCGCGTCCCGCACGGTGCCGTATGTGTCGAAGGCGAGCGGGTTGCAACTGGCCAAGATTGCCGCGCGCGCGATGGTCGGACAGACGCTAGCCGCGCAGCGGGTGACACGGGAGGTTGAGCCGCCTTACTTCAGCGTGAAGGAGGCGGTGTTCCCGTTCATCAAGTTCCCGGCTGTCGATCCGGTGTTGGGACCGGAAATGCGCTCGACCGGTGAAGTGATGGGCGTCGGACGCACGTTCGGCGAGGCGTTGTTCAAGTCGCAACTGGCTGCCGGCTCGCGGCTGCCCGCGTCGGGCACCGTGCTGTTGACCGTGATGGACGCGGATAAGCCCAAGGCCGTCGAGGTAGCGCGCATGCTGCACGAGCTTGGCTATCCGTTGGTCGCGACGAAGGGAACGGCCGCGGCCATTGCGGCTGCCGGCGTGCCGGTCAAAGTCGTCAGCAAGGTCAAGGACGGTCGGCCGCATATCGTCGACATGATCAAGAACGGCGAGATCGCGCTCGTGTTCACGACTGTCGATGAAACCCGGACCGCGATTGCTGATTCGCGCTCGATCCGCATGAGCGCGCAGGCGAACAAGGTGACGTACTACACGACGATGTCTGGCGCGCGCGCTGCAGTCGAAGGGCTGCGCTATTTGAAAAACCTCGAGGTCTATGATTTACAAGGGCTTCACGCTCGCCTAAACTGATCATCGATCCGGCGGTTTGCGCAGATGAGGTAAGATGCGTCTGTACCCGTCGGTGGTACCCGAAATAGCCCTATGAGCCGCGGTTGAGCGGTATCCCGGAATGGGATGCGATCAACCGCGGTAATTTTTTTAATCCTGAGCCGTTTATGAGCACTATTCCACTGACGAAGCGCGGTGCTGACCAACTGCGTGACGAATTGCAACGACTGAAGTCGGTCGAGCGTCCGTCGGTGATCCACGCGATCGCCGAGGCGCGTGCACAAGGTGATTTATCGGAAAACGCCGAGTACGATGCCGCGAAGGAGAAGCAGGCATTTATCGAGGGCCGCATCGCTGAACTTGAGTCAAAATTGTCGGCCGCGCAGATCATCGATCCGAAGGCGGTCGACGCGGACGGGCGCGTCGTATTTGGCGCCACCGTCGATCTCGAGGATCTCGATTCGGGTGACAAGGTTACCTACCAGATCGTCGGGGACGACGAGGCGGATCTCGAGCATGGGCTGATCTCGGTCAGCTCGCCGATTGCTCGCGCGTTGATTGGCAAGTTTGAGGGCGATGTGGCGGCGGTGCAAGCGCCCAGCGGCGTGCGCGAGTACGAGATTATCGCGGTACGCTACGAGTAAAATGTCATGTTCCTGTTGATTACGGCATTTGAACGATGATTGCACAGCGCCTGTTCCGCCTGCTCGCGATGCTATGGGTTGGCAGTCTCGTCAGCATCGGCTACGTGGCTGCGCCGACCCTGTTCGCGTCGCTCGATCGCGCGAGCGCGGGCACGGTCGCCGCCTCACTGTTCCACACGCAGGCAATGATCGGCGTGGTGGCCGGTATCGTGTTGCTCGGGTTCGCGCACGCGTTCGTTAAGCGCGGCGACCGGACGTACCGGGCTGCGCGCTGGGTGATCGTCGCGATGCTGGTCTGCGTGCTGGTCGGTTATTTCGCGCTGCAGCCGTTCATGAATGAATTGCGCGTCGCGGCGCAGCACGCCGGGACCGATGTCGGACATTCCGTCTATGCGGCGCGCTTTGGTGCGTTGCACGTCGCGTCCAGCGCCCTCTATCTGGTGCAAAGCCTGCTTGGCCTTGTGCTGGTGTGGCGCCTGCCAGTTGCCACGCGGTCGATGTTCTGAGCGATCGATCGGCCTTCGCTGCAATCGTGGCGCGTTCGCCGTGCAGGCTGGGCGCAATCGCATGCCAGCAAGCGTCGCGCGGGGACGCACGGGGTCCGGTAGCAGGCTGGTTGTGCCTACTTGTTAGACTGATGTTGGCGCTTCAGACTCGTCTGCCGCTTTTTCGCCTTTTTAACATTGCCGCCAGCGGTGACGCGTTCATTGCCGAGTACCTTGACCAATTGCGGCTTTGGGCGTCGTACTGTGCTGGACGGTTTTACCACCTTGACGACGCGTGGCGCGGCACCGGTCGTCGATGTGTCGCGGCGCGCGGCGCAGCGCGCGGTGCCGGCGCTCGGCACGTCGGTGCTGCGCTGCGCCGCGGCCTGGGTCTTGGTCGCGCGGGTGCGCGATGCACTGCCGCGCGGGGTGCTGGCTTCGGTGTCGTCGCGCTGCGGCCTCCAGATCACCAGCAGCTTGCCGATGTGCTGAATGGGCGCCGCCGACAGACGGTCGCAGATCGTGTCGTAAAGCGCCGCGCGCTCGTCGCGCTCGTCGCCGAACACGCGGATCTTAATCAACTCATGCGCGTTCAGGTGCACGTCGATCTCGTTGAGCACCGCGTCGGTCAAGCCGTCTGCGCCGATCAGCACGACTGGTTTGAGCGAATGGGCTTGCGAGCGCAGCGCGCTGCGCTCGGCGGAGGAAAGGGTAAGAGCAGGCATGAGGGTAATCCGTCAAGCAGGGTCACGGCCAACGGCCGCAAAGACGCGTATTATCCGCTAAAAGAGCCGTCACCGTGTCGCTCGGGCCACATTTAACCTGTTTTATGGCAAAAAATCGTTTCAATCAGTCGTGGTTGCATGACCACATCAATGATCCGTACGTCAAGCTCGCGCAGCGCGACGGGTATCGGGCACGCGCGGCGTACAAGCTCAAGGAAATCGACGAGCAGGATAAGCTGATTCGGCCCGGGCAGGTGATTGTCGACCTGGGCGCCGCACCGGGAAGCTGGAGCCAATACGCGCGCAACAAGCTGGCGGCCGGCTCCCACCGTGCCAGCGGTGGCATTGATGGCACGATCATTGCGCTGGATATGCTGCCCATGGAACCGATCGCCGACGTGACGTTTATTCAGGGCGATTTCCGTGACGATGCGGTACTGGCGCAGTTGGAGGCGGCCGTCGAGGGTCGCGCGGTAGACCTTGTCATTTCCGACATGGCCCCCAACCTGTCGGGTGTTGCGGTAGCGGATGCAGCGCGGATCGAGCACGTATGCGATTTGGCGCTCGAATTCGCGCAGAATCACCTGACATCACAGGGGGCGCTGTTAGTTAAGTGTTTTCACGGCAGCGGTTATAGTCAGATCGTCGAGCGGTTCAAGCACCAGTTCAGGAGCGTGGCGGCGCGCAAGCCGAAGGCCTCGCGCGACAAATCGTCGGAAACGTTTATTCTCGGTCGGATGCTGAAGCATCCGCGAGCGTAAATGCAGCAATATCGGTTCGGTAGCGCACCGTTTCGGCATGGCGCGCTGAAACGCGTGAAGCGCGTGGTTTTTCAAATTTTTCGCTATCCGCCCGAGAGCCAATCGCTATGGCAGGGGGAGGCGGACTGGATTAGAATGCCTGAGGGTGGTTGGCTTTCTGACTGAAAGTCGGATGCTGCCCTATATGAGTGAAGGAGTGGTGCGTTGAACAACAACATGTTTTCCAAGGCGGCAGTGTGGCTTGTCATCGCACTGGTGCTGTTTACGGTGTTCAAGCAGTTCGACAAGCCCCGCGTCCCGGAAGGCGTCACGTATTCGCAGTTCATGGACGACGCGAAGAACGGCAAGGTCAAGAACGTCGTCGTCCAGGGCCGCAACCTCACCGTCACTCCTGCGGACGGCCAGAAGTACCAGATTGTGTCGCCCGGCGACATCTGGATGGTCGGCGACCTGATGAAGTACGGTGTGCAGGTCAGCGGCAAGGCGGATGATGAACCGAACGCGCTGGTGTCTGCGCTGTACTACCTTGGCCCGACGATTCTGATCATCGGGTTCTGGTTTTACATGATGCGACAGATGCAGGGTGGTGGCAAAGGCGGGGCGTTTTCGTTCGGTAAGTCGCGTGCGCGGCTGATCGATGAAAACAACAATGCGGTGAATTTTACCGACGTCGCGGGCTGCGATGAGGCGAAGGAGGAAGTGTCCGAGCTGGTTGATTTCCTGCGCGATCCGCAGAAATTTCAGAAGCTCGGCGGCCGCATTCCGCGCGGCGTGCTGCTCGTCGGACCGCCGGGAACCGGTAAGACGCTGCTTGCGCGTGCGATCGCCGGCGAGGCGAAAGTGCCGTTTTTCAGTATTTCGGGTTCGGACTTTGTTGAAATGTTCGTCGGCGTGGGCGCAGCCCGCGTGCGTGACATGTTCGAGCAGGCGAAGAAGCACGCGCCCTGTATCGTGTTCATCGACGAGATCGACGCGGTCGGCCGCCATCGCGGCGCCGGCATGGGTGGCGGCAACGACGAGCGCGAACAGACGCTCAATCAGATGCTGGTCGAGATGGACGGTTTCGAGGCCAATTCGGGCGTGATCGTGATTGCCGCGACCAATCGCTCCGACGTGCTCGACAAGGCACTGCTGCGTCCCGGACGCTTTGACCGTCAGGTCTACGTCGGCTTGCCGGACATCCGTGGACGCGAGCAGATTCTGAAAGTCCACTTGCGCAAAGTGCCGATTTCGAACGATGTCGATGCATCGGTGGTGGCGCGCGGCACGCCAGGCTTTTCCGGCGCGGACCTCGCGAACTTGGTGAACGAGGCGGCGCTGTTCGCCGCGCGGCGTGGCAAGCGCATCGTCGAGATGCAGGATTTCGAGGATGCCAAGGACAAGATCTTCATGGGTCCGGAGCGCAAGTCAGCCGTGATGCGCGAAGAGGAGCGTCGCAATACCGCGTATCACGAGTCGGGCCATGCGGTCGTCGCAAAGCTGCTGCCGCACGCTGATCCGGTGCACAAGGTAACGATTATGCCGCGCGGCTGGGCGCTGGGCGTCACGTGGCAGCTGCCCGAGCATGATCGCGTCAATCTGTACCGTGACAAGATGCTCGAGGAGATCGCGATCCTGTTTGGCGGCCGGGCTGCTGAGGAAGTCTTCTTGAATTCGATGTCCACCGGCGCGTCCAATGACTTCGAACGGGCGACCAAGATGGCCCGCGACATGGTGACGCGATATGGCATGTCCGACGTGCTTGGGACGATGGTCTATATCGATACGGAGCAGGACGGCATGCTCGGCCGGTTGTCGTCGCGTTCGGTGTCCGAGGCTACGCAACAGAAGGTTGACGCGGAGATTCGCCGCATCCTCGACGAGCAATATGGGCTCGCGCGCAAGCTGCTGGAGGAGCACCGTGAAAAGGTCGAGGTGATGGTCAAGGCACTGCTCGATTGGGAAACGATCGACGCCGACCAGATCAACGACATCATGTCGGGCAATGACCCGCGTCCACCGAAGAACCTGCCTCCGCCGTCTGGCGACGCGCCGAGCGGTGGCACGGGTGGCGGCGCTGAGGTGAAGCCCGCGCCGGGCGCGGCCGCTCCCGCGTAACCGCAGCCGTTTCCCCGCCAAGGGCTGGTGCTGGTGCACCAGCCCTTTGTCATTTTCTTCTACTGAGTATTGCTGTTCAATGTCGAGCACTCCTAGCGCAACCGGCCTGGTCGCCGGCGCGACGTTGCAATGCGGCCGCTTCAGGCTGACGCTGGCGCGGCCCCTAGTGATGGGCATTTTGAATGTGACGCCAGACTCGTTCTCCGATGGCGGACGTTTCATCGGCTACGAGGCCGCGCAGGCGCGCGCTCAGCAGATGATTGACGAGGGGGCCGACCTGATCGACATCGGCGGCGAATCGACGCGGCCCGGTGCACCGCCGCTCCCACTGGACGAGGAGCTGGCGCGGGTGTTGCCTTTGATCGACGCGTTGCGTGATACGGGCGTGCCGATCTCGATCGATACGTACAAGCCCGAGGTGATGCGTGCCGCGCTCGACGCCGGCGCGGACTTGATCAACGATATCTGGGGCCTGCGTCAGCCCGGCGCGCTCGATGCGGTGCGCGACACGCGTTGCGGGCTGTGTGTGATGCATATGCAAGGCGAGCCGGGTACGATGCAGCGCGAGCCGCAGTACCGCGATGTCGTCGCGGATGTTCGCGACTTTCTCGACGGGCGGATCCGGTCACTGGAGCGCGCCGGGATTGCCGCGGACCGGCTCTGTGTCGATCCGGGCTTTGGTTTTGGCAAGACGGCCGAGCACAATTTCACACTGCTGCGTGAATTGCCGCACGCCGTGCCCGCTGGTGTGCCGATCCTTGTGGGGCTGTCGCGTAAGTCAATGATCGGCGCGGCCACAGGTCGCAGCGTGCCGCAGCAGCGCATAGCCGGCAGTCTTGCCGGCATGCTGGCGGCGGTCGATCGGGGCGCGGCGATTGTGCGCGTGCACGACGTCGCGCCGACGGTCGATGCATTGAAAGTCTGGCAGGCGATGCGGGCACGACCGTGGTGCGACGCCCAGTCCGTGCACAGCTAGAACGATAAACAGCAACAAAGGCGACGCATGTTGCGGCGTGTGCGGCGCACGCCTGCGGACGCGTCGCACAGTATGAAAAAGAGGAGTTCAACATGAGTCGTCGTTATTTCGGCACGGACGGTATCCGCGGCAAGGTGGGCGAGCCGCCGATCACCCCGGATTTCGTGCTGCGGCTCGGCTATGCGGCGGGCAAGGTGCTGGCCGGCGCGGACACCACGGGCAGTGGGCGGCCGACCGTATTGATCGGCAAGGACACGCGAGTTTCGGGCTATATGCTCGAGGCGGCGCTGGAAGCGGGTTTCTCGGCGGCCGGCATCGACGTGATGCTGGCCGGGCCGATGCCCACGCCAGGCATCGCGTATCTGACGCGCGCGCTGCGACTGGCCGCCGGCGTCGTGATCAGCGCGTCGCACAACCCTTATTACGACAACGGTATCAAGTTCTTTTCGGGCGACGGCAACAAGCTGCCCGACGAGGTCGAGCATGCGATCGAGAACCAACTCGAGCAGCCGATGACGTGTGCGCCGTCCGAGCATCTTGGCAAGGCGCGGCGCCTGGATGACGCGGCAGGACGGTATATCGAGTTCTGCAAGGGCACGTTTCCGGCCGCATTCGACCTGCGTGGACTGAAGCTCGTCGTCGATTGTGCGAATGGCGCGGCATATCAGGTCGCGCCGCACGTGTTCCATGAGCTGGGAGCCGAGGTCGTGCCGATTGGTGTTGCCCCGAACGGCTTCAATATCAATGACGGGGTGGGCGCGACCGCGCCTGACACGCTGGTGACGGCCGTGCGTGCCAATCACGCCGATCTGGGCATCGCGCTGGACGGTGACGCGGACCGGTTGCAGGTCGTCGACGCGTCCGGCCGCCTGTATAACGGCGACGAGTTGCTGTACGTACTCGTGAAGGACCGCATCGCCACACACGGAGTGGTGCCGGGCGCGGTTGGCACACTCATGACGAACCTAGCGGTGGAGGTCGCGCTACAGCAGCTCGGCGTTGAATTCGTGCGCGCCGCGGTAGGCGATCGCTATATCCTGGAGCAGCTGCGCGAACGAGGTTGGCAACTCGGCGCCGAAGGCTCCGGCCACATCCTGTCGCTGGACCGCCATACGACCGGCGACGGCATCGTATCGGCGCTGCTCGTGCTCGCCGCGATCAAACGTAGCGGTCAGACGCTGGCTCAACTGCTCGGCGGGCTGACGTTATTTCCGCAGACGCTGGTCAACGTGCGGATGACGCCGGGCGCTGATTGGAAAGGCAGCGCCGCGATTCGTGAAGTCGTCGCGCAGGCTGAGCGCGCATTGGGCCAGTGCGGCCGCGTGCTGATCCGCGCGTCTGGCACTGAACCGGTATTGCGCGTGATGGTCGAGGCGCAGCGGGCGGAAGAGGCAAACGGTCACGCTCAAGCGATCGCCGAAGTCGCGCGCGCGGCGACCACGGGGTAACCTGTGGCGCCGGCGCGGTAAAAAGTTCGCAGGCTGCACCGGAAGTCCGCAAGCCGAACCGCAGGCCTGCAGGCTGAACCGCAAGCCCACAGCTGGACTAGAAGCCCGCAGGCGGAGCAGATTCACTGCCGCGGGCATCTTACGATCGGCAATGTGACTGTCACGGTTTAGTCACCGAATGTCACATGACTGTCACGTTCCCCGCCTAAGCTTCTCGATGTTTCGACTCCGCTCACCCCTGGTCCTGGAGGTCTCATGAAATCGATGCATACCGCGATCGCCGGCGTTGTCGGCGCCCTGTTTGCCTGGTCCGTGCAGGCTGCCGATATCACCGGCGCGGGTAGCACGTTCGCGGCGCCGATTTATACGAAGTGGGCCGATGCCTATCGGAAGTCGGGCGGTGGCAAGGTCAACTACCAGGGCATCGGATCATCCGGCGGCATCAAGCAGATCATCGCGAAGACGGTTGACTTCGCCGGCTCGGACGCACCGCTGAAGGACGATGCGCTCGTCAAGGATGGCCTGTTCCAATTCCCGACCGTGGTCGGCGGCGTGGTGCCGGTGATCAACGTGCCGGGTATCAAGGCCGGCGAACTGGTGCTATCCGGCGAAGTGCTGGGCGATATCTACCTGGGCAAGATCAAGAAGTGGAATGCCCCGGCGATTGCCGCGCTCAATCCGAAGATGAACCTGCCGGATACCGATGTCGCCGTGGTGCGCCGCGCCGACGGCTCGGGTACGAGCTTCATCTGGACAAACTACCTGTCGAAGGTGAACACTCAGTGGAAGTCAAAGGTTGGCGAAGGCACGACGGTGAATTGGCCGGTGGGCATCGGCGGCAAAGGCAATGACGGCGTGGCCGCGTTCGTGCAGCGCCTGCCTGGCTCGATCGGCTATGTCGAATGGGCCTATGCGAAGCAAAATCATATGACCTTCACTGCGCTGAAGAACCAGACTGGCACGGTCGTCGAGCCGAAGACTGAAACGTTCAAGGCCGCGGCCGCCGGCGCCGACTGGAAAAAGTCGTTTTACCAAATCCTGACAAACCAGCCGGGCAAGCAAGCCTGGCCGGTGGTCGGTGCGACGTTCGTGCTGCTGCACACCGCGCAGGACAAGCCCGCGCAAGGCAAGGAGACGCTCAAGTTCTTCGACTGGGCATTCAAGAACGGTACGCAGGCCGCGACCGAGCTGGACTACATTTCACTGCCGGAATCGGTCGTCAGTGAAATTCGCACGCAGTGGAAGTCGAAGGTGAAGGACGGCGCGGGCAAGGCGCTCGCCGAGTAACCGGCATCCCGTGTCGGCGCGGGCAGGCGCAACCGCTTCGCGCCGCGCCGGCGCGTGGTGCTTTGACGACAAGCGGTTACGCGCGCGAGCGTTGCGCCGCGTGGCCTGTGAAGAGGCATCATGGCCGACATTCAGACTGCATCCGGCTCGGGCGGCAACCGCGCGATGAAAGCGCCGGGCCGCACAGGCGACATCGTCTTCGGCGCGCTGGCACGGCTTGCCGCGATCGTGACCTTGCTGATGCTCGGCGGGATACTCATCTCGCTGATCATCGCGTCCCTGCCCACCCTCCAAAAGTTCGGCTTTTCGTTCCTGTGGCACTCCGATTGGGACCCACCCTCCGAACAATTCGGCGCGCTGGTGCCGATTTACGGCACGATCGCCACATCGTTGATCGCTCTGATTATCGCGGTACCGGTCAGCTTCGGCATTGCGTTGTTTCTGACCGAACTCTCTCCTGCCTGGCTGCGGCGCCCGTTGGGCATTGCGATCGAGCTGCTGGCCGCGATTCCGTCCATCGTCTACGGCATGTGGGGCCTGTTGGTGTTCGCGCCGGTCTTCGCGAGCGGGTTCCAGAAGCCGCTGCAGACCGTGCTCGGCTCGATGCCGCTGGTCGGCGCGCTGGTGGCCGGCCCCCCGGTGGGCATCGGCATCCTGGCTGCCGGCGTCATTCTCGCGATCATGACCATCCCGTATATCGCCGCAGTCATGCGCGACGTGTTCGAAGTGACCCCAGTCCTGCTGAAGGAGTCCGCGTACGGCATGGGTTGTACGACCTGGGAAGTCATGTGGAAAATCGTGCTGCCGTTCACGAAGACCGGTGTGATTGGCGGCATCATGCTCGGCTTGGGCCGTGCGCTCGGCGAGACCATGGCGGTCACGTTCGTGATCGGCAACACCAATCTGCTGTCCGGTGCTTCGTTGTTCGCCCCAGGCAACAGCATCACGTCGGCGTTAGCGAATGAATTTGCCGAGGCCCAGCCCGGGCTGCATACGGCAGCCTTGATGGAGTTGGGCCTGATCCTGTTCCTGATTACCTTCATCGTGCTCGCCTTGTCCAAAGTGATGCTGTTGCGTCTGGAAAAAAGGGAGGGCGCGCGATGAGCCGCCCCGTATGTTCTCGCGCGTCGGATCTCGTGTCGCCGGGTAGCGCGAACGCCGATGATGCGCCGCGTATCCGGTTGCAGGCGCGCCGCCGTCGCACCAACGCGATCGCGTTGGCCCTGTCGTTGCTGGCCATGGCCTTTGGTCTGGTGTGGTTAGTGTGGATCTTGTTCACGACGCTGCGCTTGGGCATCGATGGACTGTCGCTGACGCTGTTCACCGAATCGACGCCGCCACCGAACACGGACGGCGGCGGGCTGGCCAACGCGATTGTCGGCAGCCTTGAGTTGGTGACGTTGGCCACGCTGTTTGGCACGCCGATCGGTATTCTGGCCGGCGTCTATCTGGCCGAGTATGGTCAATCCAACCTGTTGGCTAGCACGACGCGTTTTATCAACGACATCTTGTTGTCCGCGCCGTCCATTGTCGTTGGCCTGTTCGTCTACGCGCTGGTGGTCGCTCGCATGGGGCACTTCAGTGGCTGGGCTGGTGTGGTGGCGCTTGCGCTGTTGCAGATTCCGATCGTGATCCGTACCACGGAAAACATGCTGAAGCTGGTGCCCAATGCGCTGCGCGAGGCGGCCTTCGCACTCGGCACGCCGAAGTGGAAAATGGTGACATCAATTACGTTGAAGGCGTCGGCGGCGGGCATTACGACGGGCGTGCTGCTGGCGCTCGCGCGTATCGCCGGCGAAACCGCCCCTTTGCTGTTCACCGCGCTATCGAATCAGTTCTTCAGCTTAAACCTGAATCAACCGATCGCAAACCTACCCTATACGATCTTCAAGTTTGCGATGAGTCCGTTCCCACAGTGGCAATCGCTCGCGTGGGCAGGCGTGTTTTTGATTACGCTGGGTGTGCTGGGCCTAAATATTTTGGCCCGCGCGTTGTTTTCAAAGTAAGCGACGGAAGACGATCCATGAACATGGCTGAGCGCCACCTCGACCCTTTGCGTACCGGCGACAGTGTGCCGATTCCGCTCGGTTCGGCCAAAAGCGGCGCCCGCGTGCTGGCGCCGCCGAAGATCGAGGTGAAGAACCTGAACTTCTTCTACGGTAAGTACCATGCGTTGAAGAACATCAATCTGAGCATTCCCGAGAAGCAGGTCACCGCATTCATCGGACCGTCCGGTTGCGGCAAATCCACGCTGCTGCGCACGTTCAACAAGATGTTCGCGTTGTATCCGGAGCAACGCGCCGAGGGCGAGATCCTGATCGACGGCGAGAACCTGCTCGCAACCACCCGCGACATCTCGCTGCTGCGCGCGCGGGTTGGCATGGTCTTCCAGAAACCGACGCCGTTTCCGATGTCGATCTACGACAACATCGCGTTTGGCGTGCGGATGTTCGAAACCTTGTCGCGCTCAGAAATGGATGAGCGCGTCGAATGGGCGCTGACCAAGGCCGCGCTATGGACCGAAGTGAAGGACAAGCTGCAGCAAAGCGGCTATGGGTTGTCCGGCGGCCAGCAGCAGCGGCTGTGCATCGCGCGTGGCATCGCGATCCGTCCCGAAGTGCTGCTGCTGGACGAGCCGTGCTCGGCGCTCGATCCGATCTCCACCGGCCGCATCGAAGAGTTGATTGCCGAGTTGAAGGACGACTATACGGTGGTCATCGTCACGCACAACATGCAGCAGGCGGCGCGCTGTTCGGACTACACTGCCTATATGTACCTGGGCGAGCTTATTGAATTCGGAGATACCGAGAAGATTTTCATCAAGCCGGTGCGCAAGGAAACAGAAAACTACATTACGGGTCGCTTCGGTTGATCGAGCCGATTGCCAAGACGGGAGAGCATCATGTCCGACAAGCATTTGTCTAGCCAGTTCGACGCGGACCTGAACCAGGTTTCGTCCAGGGTCCTCGAGATGGGGGGCTTGGTGGAGTCGCAGATCATCAAGGCGATGCAGGCGTTGAACCATTTTGACGCCGAGGTGGCCGACCAAGTGATCACTGACGAGGCGCGGCTCAACTCGATGGAAGTTGAGATCGACGAGGCGTGCAGTCATATCATCGCGCGGCGCCAGCCCGCGGCGCGTGATTTGCGGCTGCTGATGGCCATCTCGAAGACGATTACGAACCTGGAGCGCGCCGGCGACGAGGCTGAGAAGATCGCCAAGCGCGTGAAGCGCATCATGGAGGAGGGTAACGCGCGCACGGTGAACATCGCAGAAATCCGACTGGCCGGCGACATGGCGACGTCGATCCTGCGTCGCGCGCTGGACGCGTTTGCCCGGCTGGACACGGTCGCCGCCGCGCAGATCGTGCGCGATGACAAGGCGATCGATGAGGCATTCCGGGCGTTCGTGCGCAAGCTCGTGACCTACATGATGGAAGATGCGCGCACGATCTCGGTCGGGCTGGATCTGCTGTTCGTCGCGAAGGCGATTGAGCGCATCGGTGACCACGCAAAGAACATCGCTGAGTTCATCATTTACATCGTTAAAGGCACGGACGTGCGGCATGTGCCGCGCGACCAACTCGAGCGTGAGGCGCTGTCGTAGGACGATGCGGCTTCGTGTAACTGTACGATCTAAAAAGGCGAAAGAGGTGCCGATGCCCAGCAGCATTCTCGTGATCGAGGACGAGCCCGCGATTTCCGAGTTGATTGCGGTGAACCTACAGCACGCGGGACACTGTCCGATTCGCGCGTACAACGCCGAGCAGGCGCAGCGCCTGATCAGCGATGTCTTGCCGGACCTGGTGTTGCTCGATTGGATGCTGCCCGGCAAGTCGGGCGTCGCATTCGCACGCGAGTTGCGTAGCAACGAGCGCACCAAGCACATCCCGATCATCATGCTGACCGCGCGGGGCGAGGAGCAGGACAAGGTGCTCGGGTTGGAGATCGGCGCCGATGACTACGTGACCAAGCCGTTTTCGCCCAAGGAGTTGATGGCGCGTATCAAGGCGGTGCTGCGACGCCGCGCGCCGCAGCTCACCGAGGATAGCGTGTCGATCAACGGCCTGCGACTGGACCCGGCGACGCATCGCGTCGCGGCGAGCCGCAACGGCGAGCAAACCCAGCTCGATCTTGGGCCGACCGAGTTCCGCCTGTTGCATTTCTTCATGACGCATCCGGAACGCGTGCACAGCCGCACGCAACTGCTCGACCAAGTATGGGGCGACCACGTATTCGTCGAAGAGCGCACGGTGGACGTGCACATCAAGCGGCTGCGTGCCGCGCTCAAGCCGGCCGGCTGCGATGCTATGATTGAGACAGTGCGCGGTAGCGGCTACCGGTTGGCCAAGACAGCCTAACGCTGGCGCCGTCGGCGCCCGCACCTTTGTCTGATTGTCCCGCGGCACCTTTCGCTCCGATATGAATATCATTTGGGCGCGCGCGCTCGTGTCGCTAGTCTTGCTGGGCTGTATCGCCACGGCAATCGCCTTCGCGGTCAATGTGGATGCGGCGCTGTCGTTCGCGTTGCTCGCACTGCTCGCGCAGTCGCTTTTCAACACCTACCATACGCAGCGCCTGTGGCGGCTGCTTGATGCGCCGGTCTACGGGGAAGTGCCGAGCGCGCCGGGGTTGTGGGGCGAGATCTACTACCGCTTACATCGGCTCGCCAAGCGGTGGCACGCGCAGGTGCGGCAGGTGGAGCAGCAGCATACGCGGTTTATCCAGGGCATCCAAGCTTCCCCCAACGGCGTGATGATGCTCGACGACCACAACCGGATCGAGTGGTGCAATGCCATCGGTGAGCAGCACTTCGGGCTCGACGTGAAACGCGATTTGTGCCAGCACGTCACCCACCTGGTGCGCCAGCCCGATTTCGTGCGTTATCTGAACAGCCAGCAGTACGACGAGGCGCTGACGATGCGTGGCATGGGCGCAAGCCGACAGCATATCCTGTCGGTGCAGGTTTTTCCGTATGGTGACAACCGCAAGCTGATCCTCACCCAGGATATTACCGAGTTGGAGTGCACCGATGCGATGCGGCGCGACTTCGTCGCCAACGTGTCGCATGAATTGAAGACGCCGTTGACCGTGCTGTCTGGCTTTCTCGAGACAATGCGTGAACTGCCGATTGCGGAATTGGACCGGCGCCGATACCTGGATATCATGGCACAGCAGGCGGCAAGGATGCAGACGATCGTCAACGACCTGTTGGTGCTCGCCAACCTGGAGGGTGACATCAAGCCGCCGGCCGAACAGCCAATCGACATGCGTGCGGTGCTGCAGCATCTGCGTAATGAAGCGTCGGGATTGTCCGGCGGGCGGCACCACATCAAGTTCGAGGCCGACGACGATCTCAACGTGGTGGGGACGGAAAGCGAAATTCTCAGTGCGCTTGGCAACTTGGTCAGCAATGCGATCCGCTATACCCCGGATGGTGGGGCAATTCAGGTCACGTGGCGTGCCGAGCGTGACGGCGCCGTGCTCAGCGTCGCCGACACGGGGCTGGGCATTCCGGCCGAGCATATCCCGCGGCTGACCGAGCGCTTCTATCGCGTCGAGCGCAGCCGCTCGCGCGACACCGGCGGCACCGGGCTCGGGCTGGCGATTGTCAAGCACGTGCTGCAACGCCACGATGCGGACTTACACATTGCCAGTGAGGAAGGCAAGGGCAGCACGTTCTCAGTCCGCTTCCCGCCGTCGCGGGTGACGCACGGGCGCAGTGGGGCGGCCTGACATACGCTGGCGCCAGCGGCGCTTTACCAGCCGCATTCAAGCGTCGGTACCAACGGTGCTTCGCAACCCACGTTCAAGCGTCGGCGCCCGGGGCCTAGGCACTTGCAGAAGCTATCACAGTATGATGATAAGGTTATGACGCGCTGCAACCGGAGCGGCACTGTCACAAATCCTACCCGTTATTCTGGTACGGTCGGCAATCCGGCCCGCCATTGACCCATGCACAAGACCCCGCACCTGCTCGCTGCCGTTGACCTAGGCTCCAACAGCTTCCGGCTTATCATCGCACGCGTGGAGAAAACTTTCGCCGGCACGCAGATTGACCCAGTGGACGCGTTGCGCGAGCCCGTGCGGCTCGCTGCTGGCCTCACGCGTGACAAGTTCCTTGACCAGCCAGCGCAGTCACGCGGCTGGGACGCGCTCAAGCGTTTTGGCGAGCGGCTGCGCGATTTTCATCCGGACCACGTGCGGGCGGTGGCCACCAACACGCTGCGGGTCGCAAAGAACGCCGACGAGTTCCTTGACGAGGCCGAGCGCGCACTGGGCTTTCCGATCGAGGTCATCGCCGGGCGCGAGGAAGCACGCCTAATTTATGCGGGCGCCGCGCATTCGATGCCGGCGAGCAACGGCAAACGGCTGGTGTTCGATATCGGTGGAGGTTCGACCGAGTTCATCATTGGCGACGAATATGACCCGCTGATGATGGAGAGCCTGTACATCGGTTGTGTGACGCACAGTCGACAGTTCTTCCCGAGCGGTAATGTTGACGACTACGCGATGCGTCAGGCAGAGCTGGCCGCCAAGCGCGAGATCCAAGTCATCTCCAGCCTGTATAAGCGGACCGGCTGGGACCAGGCGGTCGGCTCGTCCGGCACTGCGCGGGCAATTGCGGAACTGGTCGAGGCCAATCAATTCAACGACGCCGGCGTGACGCACGGCATCACGCGTGGCGCACTGGAGCGCCTGAAGCGCGCGCTGATCAAGGCGGAAAACGTGAACCGGCTCAAGCTGGCCGCCCTCAAGGCCGACCGTGTGCCAGTGCTGGCCGGCGGCCTGTCGATCATGCTGGCGGTGTTTGAGGAATTGGGCATCGACTACGTGGATACGACCGATGGCGCGTTGCGGCTTGGTGTGCTGTACGACCTGCTGGGTCGCTCACAGCACCAGGACATGCGTGCGGTGACGGTGGAAGGCTTCTCGCGGCGCTATGGTGTCGATCGCGCGCAAGCCGAGCGCATCGCCGCGCTGGCAACCGGTTTTTACAATCAACTGAATGAAACCGATCCACAACGGCGCACGCAGGGAGCGCTGCTGCTCGGCTGGGCCGCGATGCTGCATGAAATCGGCCTGTCGATCTCGCACAGTGCCTACCATAAGCATTCGGCGTACATCGCGACTCATGCCGACATGCCCGGATTCTCGCGCACTGACCAGGCACGGCTGGCGGCGCTCGTGCTTGGCCACGCCGGCAAGCTGGGCAAGCTCACGCAGACACGGGACCTGGACTGGCGCCTGTTGTTCTGCTTGCGGCTGGCCGTGCTGCTGTGCCGTCGCCGGATCGACGTGGCGACCCCGATGCTGGCCGTGCGCGAGCATGATGGCGGCTTCGAGGTGCGCTTGTCGCACAGCTGGGTTGATGACAACCCGCTGACCGAGTACAGCCTGGTCCAGGAGGCGGCTGAGTGGGAAAAAATCGGCCGGCACTATCGGGTCGTCTACGTAGATTGACGCTCGCGGTCAGAAAAACGCCTGGATGCCCGTTTGCGCCCGTCCGAGGATCAGTGCATGGATGTCGTGCGTGCCCTCGTACGTATTGACGACTTCCAGATTGACCAAGTGTCGGGCCACGCCGAACTCGTCCGAGATTCCGTTGCCGCCGAGCATGTCGCGTGCGGTGCGCGCAATGTCGAGCGCCTTGCCGCATGAATTGCGCTTCATGATCGACGTGATCTCGGCCGCGGCGGTGCCTTCATCCTTCAWYCGTCCCAGTCGCAGCACGCCTTGCAGGCCCAGTGTGATCTCGGTTTGCATGTCGGCGTGCCGAGCGCAAAGCATTGGCCAGAGGAGCAGACCTGGGTATATGCCCGAATGATAGCCGGGGTGTGTCGAAAGTGCTTCTGATTTGGCGTGCGGTGCCGAATCGAAATCGCATAAAATTCTTTGGTGAAGGGGCGGGAAGAATTTTATGCAGGCAATTTCACTCGATGCGACCGATTGCCGGATTCTAGCGCTGCTGCAGGAGGAGGGTCGCGTCAGCAATCTCGAATTGGCGGAGCGGATCGCGTTGTCGCCGTCTGCTTGTCTCAGGCGGATGCGGTTGCTCGAGGAGCAGGGCGTGATCGAGCGTTATCGTGCGTCGTTGTCCCGCGAGAAGCTAGGTTTCGAGCTAGAAGCCTTCGTGCAGGTGTCGATGCGCAACGATCAGTCGGACTGGCACGAGAAGTTCGCTGCCGCATTGCGCGATTGGCCTGAGGTGGTCGGCGCATTCGTCGTGACCGGGGAAAGCCACTACATGCTGCGCGTGCTGTCGCACAACCTGAAGCACTTTTCGGATTTCATCATCGATCGATTGTATAAGGCGCCGGGCGTCATGGATATTCGTTCGAACATCGTGCTGAAGACATTGAAGGACGGCGCTGGTGTCCCGGTTGAACTGCTGCCTCGCGCGCGTTGAAACCCGCGCGGGATTCAGCCGAGCGGATCGACGGTATGAAAGCCACCGCGATGGAACACCAGCGGTTCGCGCGCATCACCGGCGACGCCGCAGCGCTCGACCTCGCCGACGAAGATCACGTGATCGCCCTCGTCGTAGCGGCTGCGATTGTGGCACTCGAACCATGCGAGGGCGCCATCCAGGATGGGCATGCCGGTGTCGCCGGCCGCGTGTGCTACGCCGGCAAATCGGTCGCCTTTCAGGGTCGCGAAGCGGTGGCACAGCGCGAGCTGCGACGCGGCGAGCACATTGACGACATAATGTGTATTGGTTTCAAACACGGTCATCGAGCTTGCCCGTTTCGCCAGGCTCCATAGCACGAGCGGCGGCGCCAGCGAAACGGAATTGAACGAACTGGCGGTGATGCCGATCAATTGTCCCGATTCGGCGCGCGTCGTGATGATGGTCACGCCGGTGGCGAATTCGCCCAGTGCGAGCCGAAACGCAGCAGTATCGAAATTGGGGTAGGCGGCGGACGTCATGGTTGAGTGCGAGCAGCGGCGCGCCGGGGCGCACACGCGAGGGCAGTGATGCGTTGAATGAGGCGAAGCCACGATTGTAGCGGATCAGGCGCGGGCTGGCTGATCGAGCCGCTGGGTGTCCGCGGGGCGGTACCGCGCGCCGATGGGCTGGCGGGCGGCAAGGCCCGACGGACATATCGCACGATAACGGGATGCCTGACTCGATGGGCATACCGCATGATGATGGGATGCCTAACTCGATGGGCGATTCCCGACTGATTGAGAGGGGGCAACGATGAACGAAGTGGCGACGCTGGGCGGAGGATGTTTCTGGTGCCTCGAAGCGGTATTCCTAGATGTCGAAGGTGTCACGGCCGTTGAGTCAGGCTACGCGGGTGGCCATGTCGACGCTCCATCGTACGAAGCGGTGTGCAACGGCGAGACTGGGCATGCGGAGGTCGTCAATCTGACCTTCGATCCGGCGGTGATCGGTTATCGCGAAATCCTGGAGATTTTCTTTGCCACGCACGATCCGACGCAATTGAATCGGCAGGGTAACGACGTCGGCACTCAGTACCGGTCGGTGATCTTTACGCATTCGGTTGAACAGGCATGCATTGCGACGGCGATGCGCGATGAGCTTGCGGCGCGTCGGTTCTATGATGCGCCGATCGTCACGCAGATCGAGCCGCTGGCGGGAAACTATTGGCCGGCCGAAGCCTATCATCAAAACTATTTCGCGAACCACCCAGCACAGGGCTATTGCGCATTCGTGATCGCGCCGAAGGTGGCCAAGTTCCGGCAGCGTTTTGCGCACCGGCTTAAGTCGCGGCGCGCATAGCGACGCAGAACCATGTTCGCGCTGGCCGCTGGCATGCTGGCATGCCAGCATGCCGGGGCAGAGCGCCCGGCCAAGCCCGCTACGCGACACCGTGCACGGCGGCGAGACTATCCGGGCGCAGCCAGATGGGTAACGATTGCGTCGGCCAGCGCGATGCACGAGAGCGGGGCACATCCCTCGGCGTTGTTGCTGACCGTGATCAGCACGGACTGGCCTGCGCGTGCGTGTCGCGCTGCCAGCGCGGCGAGCGCCTCGCGCGTGTCGCGGTCCTCATCGAGCATCGTGTCGAATGGGGCGTACCGCGTTTCTGCCTGTTGGTGTTTCAATCCTGCATGAAGATTCCAGCGCACGACCAACGGGCCGGGCGTGTCGCCGTCGAGCAGCGCCAGTGCGGTAGCCTGGCGCTGCACGGACGGCATCCGTGCGTGGATGCCGATGCAGTAGCGCACGCGCGCGGCCCGCAGGGCCTTCATCAGCCGGGGCGTCAGCAGGATCGCGTCGCGGATTTCTACCGCGTACACGACCCCGTCGGGCAGCGCTGGTAGCGCCTCCAGAAACGGCTGCAAGCGCTGGACGAACGTGGCTGGCTCGGCGATCCATCTGTCGGGCAACGGCGGGAACTGGAACACCAGTGCGCCTGCCTTGTGGCCGAGCCCTTGCAGGCAAGGCTCGATGAACTCGCGCCGTGCCAGCCCGGTATCAAGGAAGCATGGATTGGCTTCGCCCGGCATGCCGCGCTCGCCGCGTACCGTCGCATCGGTAATGCTCGACGTCGCCTTGACAGTGAAGCGGAATGCGTCGGGCACCTGCGACGCGTAACGCGCATAGTCGCCGACGGACAGTGGCGCATAGAAGGTCCGGTCGATGCTGACACTGCGCAGCAGCGGATGCGCGCTGTAGGCAGCCAACCCATTGCGCGACAAACGGCTGTCGCTGTATTCGTCGCCATAGACGAGGCCGTTCCATCCCGGGTACGACCATGACGATGTGCCGAGGCGCACGTTAGGCGGCAACGCAGCGCCCAGTTGTCGGCAACGCTCGTCAATGCGCGCCGGCAGGATCTCCCCGCGCGAGCGGTGGCGCGCCGACGCGGCGGTCGCAGACTTGTCGGTATCGGCCGGCGCCGCCGCTGGCGGGGACGTGCCGAACAAATGAAATTGGCCGTCGTTGGAGGGTGCTTGCTCGGTCACAGCGGATTGGCGTACATGTAGCGGCGCGACCAGGGCAGCGTGCACGCGGGTCGTCCGGCCTTGCGGCATACCACTTGATAGATCGACACGTCATCGTTGTCGAACGCGTACGCGCACCCGGCCAGGTACACACGCCAGATGCGGAATTTCTCGTCATCGACGAGCGACCTTGCTTCGGCTGCGCATTTCTCGAAATTCTCGGTCCACAATTCGAGCGTGCGCGCGTAGTGTCGACGCAAGCTTTCGACGTCGATGGCCTCCAGCCCGCCGCGCTGCATCGCTTCCAGCGCCAGGCTGATATGGGGCAGTTCGCCGTCGGGGAAAACATACTTGTCGATGAACTCGCCGCCGCCCAGCGCGGTTTCGCCGCTGTTGAAGTCGCTCGACGTGATGCCATGGTTCATTGCGATGCCGTCGTCCGTAAGCAACTCGCGGATCTTGCTGAAGTACAGCGGCAGGTTTTTGCGACCGACGTGCTCGAACATGCCGACGCTGGTGACGCGGTCGAATTGCCCCGACACGTCGCGGTAGTCCTGCAGCCGGATCTCGATTCTGTCCTGCAGCCCCGCGTCCTTGACGCGTTGCGTGGCCAGCGCGAATTGATTTTCGGACAGCGTGACGCCAACACACTGCGCGCCGAACTTCTGCGCCGCGCGCAGCACGAGCGTGCCCCAACCGCAGCCGATATCGAGCAACCGTTGCCCAGGTTGCAATTGGATCTTAGTCAGAATGTGGTCGATTTTCTTCAGTTGCGCGGTATCCAGATCCTCGTCGCCATTTTCGAAATAGGCGCACGAATAAACCATGTTTTTGTCCAGCCACAGCTTGTAGAACGCGTTGGACACATCGTAGTGGTACTGGATTGCCTTCTTGTCCGAGGCTTTCGTGTGCGTAAAATAGCGCCGCACGCGCGCCAGCTTGCTGGCATGGGTAACGGTGCTGCGGGCCAGCGAGTAGCCGACGCGGATCACATCGGACAGCTTGCCCTCGATATCGATCTTGCCCTTGATGTATGCCTCGCCGAGGTGGTCCAGGCTCGGATCCAGCAGCAGCGGCAGCGCCGCCGCCGTGTTGACCTTCAGCGTGACTTGCGGCGCCGCAAACTTGCCGAAATCATGCTGCTGTCCATCCCACAGGACCAGACGTGCGGGCAGATTAGTCTTTTCGCGCACTTCCGAAACCCATTGCGCAAGCTTTTTTTCCCAGAACATAAAAATTCTCCTGTTCGTTGAAACGCAAGCAAAGCAACTGTTGTTCGTCTGTGATGCAAACCTTCCGGCCACGCGACGTGGCTTCGCGTGAAGCCTTGTCTCGCAACGCACCGGCATTGGCAGGCAGGGTCACGGCGACAGGCGCACGATCCTCCAAGTGTTGTCCGGATTGCGCAGGTACTGGATTCGATCGTGTAGCCGCGATGGCCGCCCCTGCCAGAACTCAACCGCGTCCGGCACCAGCCGGTAGCCGCCCCAGTGCGGCGGCCGCGGCGGGTGGTTGCCGAACTGCGCCGCGAAGTGCGCTTCACGCGCTTGCAGTTGTGCGCGATCGTGCAGCACCGCACTTTGCTCCGACGCCCACGCACCGATGCGTGAGCCGAGCGGACGGGACGCGAAATAGGCGTCGCTTTCGGCGTCGGCGATCTGGCTCACCCTGCCTTCGATGCGGACCTGGCGCTCTAGCTCAATCCAATAGAAGAGCAGCGTGGCGTACGGGTTGTGCGCCAGTTCGCGACCCTTGCGGCTTTGGTAGTTGGTGAAGAACGTGAAACCTTGCGCATCGACCCCCTTGACCAGTACGATGCGGGCGTCCGGCCGGCCACGCTCGTCGACGGTGGCCAGTGTCATCGTATTCGGTTCGGGAAGCTGTGCGTTGAGCGCCTGTTCGAACCAGCGTTCGAACTGCTTGATCGGATCGGCGTCGACATCGGCCTCCGATAATGTGCCAAGCGCGTAGTTCTTGCGTAGATCAGCGAGGAAGCTCATCTTTTTATGCGGTCGCTTACTATGGGTCGAGTATATCGGAAGACGACGATAGCCGCTCGATAGGGCGACGCAGCCGCCGCAGGCAAGGCACAATAGCGGTTTGGCCACCGCATCGCGCATGATGCGCGGCGGCGCTCCTTCTGCTTCTTCAACGCTAGACCATGTCCGCTTCGCATGCCATCCATACCGCGTCATCCGAGCCGTGCGCCGCGCGCGCGGCGCCAGCCGAGCCAGCCCCGGAAACCGGGGAATTCGAGACCGCTGACCATCCGCGCCGTTTTGGCGGCGTAGCACGATTGTACGGCGCAGCCGCGCTGCAGGCATTCGAGCGTTGCCATGTCGCAGTCGTGGGCATCGGCGGGGTCGGCTCGTGGGTGGCCGAAGCGCTGGCGCGTAGTGCGATTGGGCGCCTGACGCTGATCGACCTGGACCACGTTGCGGAAAGCAACACGAATCGCCAGATCCATGCGTTGAACGGTAACTATGGCAAGCCGAAGGTCGGCGCAATGGCCGAGCGGATCGCGGCGATCCATCCGCAGTGCGTCGTCACGCAAGTCGAGGATTTTGTCGAAGCCGACAACCTGGACGCACGGCTGGGCATCGGGTACGACTTCATCGTCGATGCCATCGATAGCGTACGCACCAAGACGGCGCTGATTGCATGGTGCGTCCGGCACCGGGTGCCGTTGGTGACGGTGGGCGGTGCGGGCGGGCAACTCGATCCGACGCGGATTCGCATCGACGATCTGGCCCGCACAATACAGGATCCGCTATTAGCCAAGGTGCGGGCGCAGTTGCGCAAACACCACGGATTCCCGCGCGGGCCGAAGGCCAAGTTCAACGTCCCGGCGGTCTACTCCGATGAGCCGTTGATCTATCCGCAAGCGGCCGCATGCGATTTGGACGGCGGGGAGGCCGCGTATGCTGGTGCGCCGGACATTGGTACGGCGCCGATCGGGCTCAACTGCGCGGGCTTTGGCTCGAGCGTGTGCGTGACCGGCAGCTTCGGCTTTGCCGCCGCAGCCTATGTGCTGCGCGTGCTGGCCGCGCGCCAGCCGGGTTCGGCGCACGGCTGCTCAGAATAGCGCGCTGCTCAGCTTGCGGCGCCACTGCGAGACCAGGTGCGGTTGCCCTGACGCGAGATCGAATACCGACAGCATTGTCTTGCGACCGATGTCGTCACGGAACGAGCGGTCGCGCTTGACGATCTCCAGCAACTGCTCGAGCGCGCCGGCATAGTGACGCGCGGCGATCCATTGGCTGGCAAGATCAAAGCGTGCTTCCAGATCCCCCGGATCGTTCGCGATGCGCGCTTCCAGCGCGCTCGTATCAGGCAACTCGGTGGCCACCGCGGCCGCGTCCAGCCGGGTCTTCAGCGCGTTGTAGCGCGCGTCGATACCCTGCGTGGTCCGCGGCGACAAAAATTCGGCCTCGGCCCGCGCGTCATCGAAACGATCGTCGTCGAGCAGCCACTCAATCAGGTCCAGGCGCGCCTCGTCAAATCCCGGATCGAGTGCTAGTGCCGTGCGCAATCGGCCCAGCGCTTCGTCGGTGCGGCCCTGGGCACGCAGGGCGTGCGCGGCGCGGCGCTCAGTTTCGGCGGCGTCAGGCACCAACTGGTCGATGAAGCGGCGCAATTGCCCTTCCGGCAGCACGCCGACGAACTGGTCCACTGGCCGGCCGTCGACGAACGCGATCACGTGCGGAATGCTGCGAATGCCAAAATGCTGTGCCAGCTCCGGACTGTCGTCAAAGTTGACTTTCGCGAGCTTAAAGCGTCCGCCGTACTCGCGCTCGATTTTTTCCAACAGACGGGCCGAGGACCTTGCATGGGCCGCACCAGGGCGCCCAGAAGTCGACCAGTACTGGCACGTTTCTCGATGCGGCGATCACGTCCTGCTCGAAAGTTTCAAGCGTCGTGTCCATCATGTTCCTCGCAAAAAAGAATTGGCTATCCGGCTACCAGATGGAGGGCGATCTTGCGTAATTCAACGGTCCGGTAACGGAGCCCATTTGGTCTCGCCGGGCACCTTGTCCATCGTCTGCTGCCGCCATGCCTGTTGCGCGCGCTCGATCTTTTCGCGCGAGCTGGAAACGAAATTCCAGTGGATGAGGCGCTCGCCGTCAAGTGGCACGCCACCGGCCAGCATCACGCGAGCGTCGCCCGCGCTGCTCAGTTGCGCCACGGTGCCGGCATCGAGTACCGCCATCTGGGCCGACTCGATCGCTGTGCCATCCACGTCCAATTCGCCATCGACCAGATAGACTGCGCCCTGCTCGTGCTCGTGCTCGTGCTCGTGCTCGTGCTCGTGCTCGTGCTCGTGCTCGTGCTCAGGCGGCACGTCGAGGTGGCAGCCAGCGTCCAGCGTCACCGACACGTGTCAACGCAGCGGACATTGGTGGCTCCCAGATAAATAGATACTGATTGGGACGCCGATTGGAACGTCGCTGTGTGTACGGTATTGCACGAGGCGTTACAACTGCTTACTTTTCGCCGTCAACGGTGTTGTTGGCCATCGCGTTTTTGTAGCCAAGCGCGACTGTTTCGCGCGTTCGGAAAAGGAGTCCGACATGAGTAAGCTGCTGATCGCATTGACCGCTGGTCTGTTCGCCGCTTCCGCGGCATACGCGCAAGGCGCGGCATCGACGCCCGTGGTGGCGTCCGCGCCTGCCGTGACAGCGTCCGCGCCGGTGGCCGCCAGCGGCGTGAACACCAAAAAGCACCATGCACGCCACCATCACGGTGCGAAGGTGAAGCGTGCCGAACAACGAAAGGCGGCGAGCCACCCCGATAGCGGCGGCACCGGTTCGAAGTAACCGATCCGGGCGCGGTCGCGCTCGAAGCGTCGTGTACCGCTCCCCGCGGCATCGCGGCGTTCGCACAGCCTCTCCCGTATTGGCGGGCGGGGCTTTTTTTATTGGCGCGGCATGCCGCCGATAGCGCTGCCGGCTCCATAAGCCTGACAAGCGGGTTATTCTGTTGGTCGTTCGCGTGGCTTGGGCAAGGTCGCCGCGCGGCTTACCCCCATAATAAGCCGTCAAGGAGTGCTGGATGTCGCCAAAGGACCTGTTGCTCGCGTTTGTCGTGATCGCAGTATGGGGCGTCAATTTTGTCGTCATCAAGGTCGGGCTGCACGGTCTGCCGCCGATGCTGCTCGGCGCGCTGCGTTTTCTGCTTTCGGCTTTTCCCGCTGTGTTCTTCGTCAGGCGGCCAGCCGTGCCGTGGCCGCTTTTCCTGGCTTATGGCGCGACCATCTCATTAGGCCAGCTCGGGTTACTGTTCATGGCCATGTACGTTGGGATGCCCGCCGGACTAGCATCACTGGTGCTGCAATCGCAAGCATTCTTCACGCTGGTGTTCGCCGCGCTGCTGCTCGGTGAGCGTTGGCAGCCGCACAATTTGCTCGCGTTGGCGATTGCGACGATCGGGCTAGCCGTCATCGGCATACAGAGTCAACATGCGATGCCGGCCGCCGGCTTCGTGCTCACGCTGCTCGCGGCATCGATGTGGGCGCTGGGTAATGTCGTGATGCGCAGGATCGGCAACGTCGATTTGTTGGGACTGGTGGTCTGGTCCAGCCTGATTCCGCCATTGCCGTTCATCGCACTGTCCCTCTGGTTCGAGGGGCCGGCGCAGATCTGGGCGTCGGTCACCCAGATCTCGGCTGCGTCGGTGTTCGCGGTGGCCTACCTGGCATTTGGTGCCACGCTGCTTGGCTGCAGCTTGTGGGGCCGCTTGTTGATGCGCTACCCGGCCGCGCAGGTCGCGCCGTTTTCACTGTTGGTGCCAATCGTCGGGCTGAGCACCGCGGCGCTGTGGCTCGGTGAGGCGCTCACCCTGCCGCAATGGCTCGGTGCGATTCTGGTGATGGGCGGCTTGCTGGTGAACGTGTTGGGCCGCTGGCTGAGCGATCGGCTGGCGCACGCACGCCGAACTTGAGCATGGCGGCGGCCCGACGGGCGGCGCCGGGCCGCCGCGGCTTTTGCAACGGCGCGCGCCCGCCGCGGCTTTTGCAACGGCGCGCGCCCGCCGCGGCTTTTGCAACGACGCGCGCCCGCTGCATGCAACTCGTTATGCAGACTTGCCCCAACTGTCACGCAGGCTGACGATTCGGTTGAACACCGGCTGGCCGGGCACTGAATCGACACGGTCCGCGACGAAGTAGCCGTGTCGCTCGAACTGAGCCCGGTCCTCAGGTAGGAATTGTTGTGCGCCCGGCTCCAGGTAGGCGGTGACCACGCGTTTAGCATCCGGGTTCAGCGCTTCGAGGAAGTCACGACCGCCGGCATCCGGCTGCGGCTCCTTGAACAGCCGGTCGTATAGGCGCACCTCGGCGCGGTACGCATGCGCGGCGCTGACCCAGTGGATGTTACCCTTGACCTTGTAATGGTTCGAACCCTCGGTCCCCGACTTGCTGTCCGAGAAATAGTTGCAATGCACCGCGACGATGTTGCCGTGCTCATCCTTGTCCGCGCCCGTGCATTCGACGACGAAACCGTAGCGCAGCCGCACGCGATTACCCGGGAACAGCCGGAAATAGCCCTTTGGTGGATTTTCGTTGAAGTCCTCACGCTCGATCCACAGCTCCCGCGAGAACGGGAAGGTCCGCGTGCCGCGCTCCGGGTGATGCGGATGCACCGGCGCGCTGCATGTTTCCTCGCTATCTTGCGGATAGTTGTCCACGATAAGTTTGAGCGGATCGAGTACGGCGATTGCGCGAGGCGCCTTCTCGTCCAAGTCCTCGCGTAGTGCCGCCTCGAGCAGTCCAAAGTCGATCCACGAGTTGATCTTGGTCAATCCGGTGCGTTCGCACATCAGCCGGATGCTCCCTGGCGTGAAGCCCCGACGGCGCAACCCAACGATCGTCGGCATGCGCGGATCGTCCCAGCCGTCTACGTGCTTGCCCTCGACCAGTTGCAGCAGCTTGCGTTTGCTCGTGATCACGTACGTCAGGTTGAGCCGCGAGAACTCGATTTGCTGCGGCAGCGGGCGCGTGAAGATGCCGGCATCGGCCAGCTCCGCGAGAAACCAGTCGTACAGCGGCCGATGATCCTCGAACTCCAGTGTGCATAGCGAATGCGTGATGTTCTCCAGCGCATCGCAGATGCAGTGCGTGTAGTCGTACATCGGATACACGCACCATGCATCGCCGGTGCGATAGTGATGGGCGAAGCGGATCCGGTAGATGACTGGGTCGCGCATGTTGATGTTCGGCGACGCCATGTCAATCTTGGCGCGCAGCACATGCGTGCCTTCGGCGAATTCGCCAGCCTTCATCCGGCGAAACAGCGCCAGGTTTTCCTCCGGCGTGCGATCGCGATACGGTGACGGCGTGCCAGGCTCGGTCAGTGTGCCGCGTGTGGCGCGCATCTGCTCCGCGCTCTGGCTGTCCACATAGGCTTTGCCGCGCTGAATGAGCAGCTCGGCGAACGCGTACAGCTTGTCATAGTAGTCGCTGGCGAAGTACAGGTGCTCGCGACCGTCCTTCTGCCAATCGAAGCCGAGCCACCGGACCGCGTCGATGATCGAGTTCACATACTCGACATCTTCCTTTTCTGGGTTCGTATCGTCAAAACGCAGGTGGCAAACGCCGCCGTAGTCGCGCGCGATGCCGAAGTTCACGCAGATGCTCTTGGCATGGCCGATGTGCAGGTAGCCGTTCGGCTCCGGCGGGAAGCGCGTCTCGACCCGTTGGCCCCACTTCCCGGACCGGTTGTCGTCATCGATGATGTTGCGGATGAAGTTCGATGCGGTGGCCGGTTCAGCCGATGCGTTTGTGGGTGCGCCCGAACCGCCGCCGGCCGGCGGTACGCCAGCAGAGGCGGCAGGGTGTTGGCCGGGCTTGGCACCCGATCTTGCGTCGTTGCGTTCGATATTCATGAGCGGGCAGGGTGGGCCGGCCCGTGCCCGGGCCGGACAATATTCATGACATTGCATTTTACCCGACGTGACGGCGTGGCGCGGGCTGTGCGGCGCGATCTGCTGGCGGGGCTGCGACCGTAACATCTGTAACAGCCCGTAAAACTGATTGCCACCCCGCGCCTCGGTCTCTTAGGATCCCTGAGCTCGCGCATGCGCGCGGCCCCGCTCAAAGGAGAAGAAATGAACGCGAAGGCGTCGACGCTCGCAAAGTTGGTGGTCCTGGTATCGCTCGTTCCGGCATTGTCCGCATGCGGCTCGTTGTCGCGCTCAGAAAAACACGCGGCGATTGGTGCGTCGGCCGGGGGCGCACTCGGTTACGTGTTGACCGGTGGGCCGCTGGGCACGGTGGTGGGCGCGGCTGCTGGCGGCCTGGTCGGCGCGGGCCATTGATGCGTGATTCTGGGCGATAAAAAACGTAGTCCTCACTGGCGCGCTTTCTAACGTGTTGCGCCGCGCCGGTCGGTAACGCAATATTATTTAATATATTAAATAAATTAAGGAGACATCATGAGTTTGGACGACACCTGTCGGTGGTCGCGCGCCATGTTAAGCATCGTGGCCAATGCGGTTGCACTGTCGTTGCCGTTGTCCTTCGTCGGCAACGAAGCGGCCTTTGCGAGGGCGCCGGTCCAAACCCCGGTGCTGACCGCGTCGGCCATCGCGGTGGCTGACAAGTACAGCGCCGATGCCGCCCAGCAGATCTTCAACGAGGGCGGCAACGCGATCGACGCGGCGGTGGCCATCGCGTTCACGCTGGCAGTCACGTATCCGGAGGCGGGCAATCTTGGCGGGGGCGGCTTCATGACGCTGTACGTGGAAGGCAAGCCGTACTTCGTCGACTACCGCGAGCGCGCGCCGGCCGCCGCGTCGCGCACCATGTATCTGGATGGCAAGGGCAAGGTGGTCAGCGGTATGAGCCTGGTCGGCGAGAAGGCCGCCGGGGTGCCGGGCACCGTTGACGGCATGTGGCAGGTGCATCGCCGCTTTGGACGCTTGACATGGAAGCAGGTGCTGACACCGGCAATCCAGTACGCGCGCCAAGGCTTCGAAGTCGAGCCGCAACTGCAGCAGGTGCGCGAAGCGGAGGAAAAGCACTATGAGGGCAAGACCAATTTCAGCCGCTATTTCGGTGCGTTGAAGGCCGGTACTACGTTCAAGCAATCGGAGCTGGCTCAGACGCTGCAACGCATTGCTGATCACGGCGGTCGCGAATTCTATACCGGCAGGATCGCCGAGTTGATCGCCGCGCAGACGCGCGGCAGCAAGTGGATCACCCGGCATGACCTGCAGCAGTACCGAGCCGTGTGGCGCCAGCCGATCATCGCGAACTGGCACGGCTTATCAGGTCATSCACCGCGCCGCCGCCGAGCTCGGGCGGCATCGGGTTGATCCAGTTGCTGAAGATGAAGGAGAACCTGCGAAGCCGCTTCGCCGACGTGCCACTGAACTCGCCGCAGTACATCCACCTGGTCGCGGAGATTGAGAAGCGCGTGTTTGCCGACCGCGCGCAATACCTGGGTGATCCAGATTACTACAAGGTGCCGGTCGCGCAGTTGATCGACGAGCCGTATCTGGCCAAGCGGGCGGCCGAGGTCAACCCGAAGGCGCCGTCGGACACCCGCAGCGTGCAGCCAGGCCTGGGCATGGTCACTGCACAGCGCGTGAGCCGTGTCACGGCGAATGAACGCGCCGAGACTACGCACTACTCGGTAGTCGATAAGTGGGGCAACGCCGTGTCGAATACCTATACGATCAACGGCTATTTTGGCTCCGGGGTGGTCGTCGAAGGTGCGGGCTTCCTGTTAAACAACGAGATGGACGACTTCTCGTCCAAGCCCGGTGTGCCGAACCTGTACGGGGTGGTCGGCAGCGATGCCAATGCGATTGAGCCCGGCAAGCGGCCGCTGTCGTCGATGACGCCGACGATCCTTACGCGCAACGGCAAGCTCGCGCTGGTGGTCGGCACGCCAGGCGGCTCGCGCATCTTCACGTCCGTGTTTCAGGTCATCACCGACCTGTACGACTTCAAGATGCCGGCCAACGAGGCCATTGCCGCGATGCGCTTTCATCATCAGTTGCTGCCGCCCAACACGATTTTCTGGGAGCCGTACCGGCCGATCGAGGGCGAGCTTGCGCAGCAGCTCCAGACGCTTGGCTATACGCTGGAAGGGCAGGCGTTCAACGGCGACGTCCAACTCGTAAAGATCAACGGCGATACACCTGAGCCGGTGACGGACCCGCGCAAGCGCGGCGTCGCGAGGGTGATCCGGTAGGGCGGCTGTTCGATGCGGCGTCGCGCTTGCGCGACGCTCAGTATGAGCGGGGCGCGGGCGCTAACACAAACTACAGTTGAGCACGATCAACAACGTCAGCGGATAGAGCGTGGCAAAGCCCTCGCGACGGCGGTGCGTGGCTTTCGCGCCTATCTCGGCGAGCGCGATCGCAAGCACGGCGCAGCTCGACGACTGCAGCGCGCCGAGAGTATCGTGCAGCAGTGCCAGCCCAAGCGTGAAGCCGAACAACAGCGAGTCGGCGCTCGACGAACATGCCGACACGCGGCGCTCCAGGTGATGCAGCACGGCGTCGAGCCGCCGCGCGGCGCCGTCCGGCACGAAAGCGAGTACGAGCGCGCCGCAGCACTGGAGCGTGCAGGCGAGCACCATCGCGGCAAAGGCGAGGTAGAGGAGCGACACCGGCAATGCAAGCGTATCGATTGCGTATGGATGCCTGCCCTACTGCAGCGCGAGCGTCGCGGCCAGGCCCAGCGCGCTGAACAATGGCAGGTTGTGCCGCAGGTCGGGCCACGGCTTGAACCATGTGTTGGGCGCACGCTTCATGTCAGATGACCCGTTGCTCGCGTAATGCGGCGAGCGTGGCCGTGTTGTAGCCGAGCCATTCGGCCAGCGGCATGGTGGCGCTCGAATCCATGTTAGTCATCAGAGCGGCGATCGCGACGCGTGCGCATCAGGGGCCGGCGAGCACGCGCGTCAGCTCCAGGACGCGCAGGTGAGTCAGGGCTCCTATCAACCGAACATGTCTTCTTGCAAGTGCGGCGGTTGCAGCAATTATACGGGGGTGGGCCGGTGCGTACATCCCGTATAATCAATCGTTTAAACGGACGCGTCCGTGTCCGGATTCACCCGATGCGCTGGCGCGCCAGCGACAGACCACTCGAAGCACGCTATGAAAGCCGCTGAAATCCGCGAGAAGTTCCTGAGGTTCTTTGAATCGAAGGGCCATACGATCGTTCGCTCGTCGAGCCTCGTGCCCGCCAACGATCCGACGCTGCTGTTCACCAACTCCGGCATGGTGCAATTCAAGGACGTGTTTCTGGGCGCCGACACGCGGCCGTACTCGCGGGCCACAACCGCGCAGCGCAGCGTGCGGGCCGGCGGCAAGCACAATGATCTGGAGAACGTCGGTTATACCGCTCGGCACCATACGTTCTTCGAGATGCTGGGCAACTTCTCGTTCGGCGACTATTTTAAGCGCGACGCGATCCACTATGCGTGGGAGCTACTCACGCGCGTCTACCAGCTGCCGCCTGAGAAGCTGACCGTGACCGTCTACCACGAGGACGACGAGGCGTACGACATCTGGGCCAACGAAATTGGCGTGCCGCTCGAGCGGATCATCCGCATCGGCGACAACAAGGGCGCCCGCTATGCATCGGACAATTTCTGGCAAATGGCCGATACCGGTCCCTGTGGCCCGTGCTCGGAGATTTTTTATGATCATGGCCCGCAGGTGTGGGGTGGGCCGCCCGGATCGGCCGATGAGGAGGGCGACCGCTTCATCGAGATCTGGAATCTCGTGTTCATGCAATTCAACCGCGATGCGCAAGGCAACCTGACGCCGTTGCCCAAGCAGTGCGTCGATACCGGCATGGGCCTGGAGCGGCTCGCCGCGGTGCTGCAGCACGTGCACAGCAACTACGAGATTGATCTATTCCAACGGTTGATTGCCGCGGCGGCTCGCGAAACCGGCGTGTTGGATCTTGCGCACAACTCGCTGAAGGTGATCGCCGACCATATCCGCGCGTGCGGTTTCCTGATCGTTGACGGCGTGATCCCGGGCAATGAGGGGCGCGGCTACGTGCTGCGCCGCATCGTGCGCCGCGCGATTCGCCACGGCTACAAGCTTGGCCGCAAGAGCCCATTCTTTCATCGGCTAGTTGAGGATCTGGTTGGCGAGATGGGGGCCGCGTATCCTGAGCTGAAGGTGGCGCAGCAGCGCGTGACCGACGTGCTGCGCCAGGAAGAGGAACGTTTCTTCGAGACGATCGAGCACGGGATGTCGATTCTGGACGCCGCGCTGTCCGAGCTTACGGCGCGCGGCGCAAAAGTGCTCGACGGTGAGCTTGCGTTCAAGCTGCACGATACGTACGGCTTCCCGCTGGACCTAACAGCGGACGTGTGCCGTGAGCGGGGCATCGGCGTCGATGAGGTGGCGTTCGACGAAGCGATGGCGCGCCAGCGCGAGCAGGCGCGTGCGGCCGGCAAGTTCCGCATGGTCCAGACGCTCGACTACACGGGCAGCAAGACGACATTTCACGGCTACGACAAGCACGTGTTCGACGATGCCAAGGTCGTCGCGGTGTATGTCGATGGCACGGCGGTGCCATCGCTGCGGGCGGGCCAGCAGGGCGTGGTCGTGCTTGACCAGACGCCTTTCTATGCGGAGTCGGGCGGTCAGGTCGGCGACCAGGGCACGATCGGCAATGCCACGGTGCGCTTTGCGGTGTTTGACACGTTGAAGGTGCAGGCCGACGTGGTCGGCCACCACGGTACCCTCGAGCAGGGCGAGCTGAAGGTCGGCGATGTCGTTAGCGCCCGCGTCGATGCCGAGCGGCGCGCACGCACTGCGCGCAATCACTCGGCGACGCACCTGATGCACAAGGCGCTGCGCGAGGTGCTGGGCCCGCATGTGCAGCAAAAGGGCTCGCTGGTCGATCCGGACAAGACCCGTTTCGATTTCTCGCATCATGCGCCGCTCAGCGATGACGAGATTCGTCGCGTCGAGGCGATTGTCAACGCCGAGGTGCTGGCCAATACGCCGGGCCTCGCGCGAGTGATGCCATTCGACGACGCGGTCAAGTCGGGCGCGATGGCGCTATTCGGCGAAAAGTACGGCGACGAGGTCCGCGTGCTCGACCTGGGGTTTTCGCGCGAGCTGTGCGGCGGCACGCACGTGCAGCGCACCGGCGACATCGGTTTGTTCAAGATCGTGTTCGAAGGGGGGGTGGCGGCCGGCATCCGTCGTGTCGAGGCGATCACCGGCGACAATGCAGTGCGCTATGTGCAGGACCTGGAGTCGACGCTCGCGGGGGCTGCCGCGGCATTGAAGGTCCAGCCGGCGGAGCTTGCCCCGCGCATCGCGCAGGTGCAGGATCAGTTCAGGGCGCTGGAGAAGGAACTGGCGCAGCTTAAATCGAAGATCGCGTCGAGCCAGGGCGACGAGCTGGTGAGCCAGGCGGTCGACGTGGCGGGCGTGCATGTGTTGGCGGCCCAGCTCGAAGGCGCCGATGTGAAGACGCTGCGTGAAACGGTGGACAAGCTGAAGGACAAGCTTAAACATGCAGCGATCGTGCTGGCGAGCGTCGACGGTGGCAAGGTCAGCCTGATCGCCGGCGTGACGACCGACGCGAGCAAAAAGGTCAAGGCCGGCGAGCTGGTCAACTTCGTTGCGCAGCAGGTCGGCGGCAAGGGCGGCGGCCGGCCGGATATGGCGCAGGCGGGCGGCACCGATCCGTCGAAGCTGCCGGCGGCGCTCTCCGGCGTCAAGGAATGGATCCAGGCGCAGTTGTAAGCACGCCGCGGGTATCACTGCAGGTTACCGCGTGTCGCGGCGACGGTCCGGTGGCCCTCACGCAGCGTGGCCCGTGGACACAGTTGGGGCGGCGGGCGGCGGCCGCCGACGGGACTGCGGCGGCCGCGATGGCGCCACCGTCGCAGTCGTCGTAGCCGTAGCTGTCGTCGTAGCCGTCGCGGCGTGGGGCGGCGCGACGGCTACGGCAAGGTCAGCCAGCAGAATCTGCCGCAGCGCCCGGGCTGCGGATGACGTGTACCCGCACCGCCATGCGAGCAGCGTGTCCGATCATGCCGATGTCAGGCAACGGGTGCATTGATATACCTATTTCACGCCCGCCCGCTCGTTGCAGTTCGAGCACTGAGCGGGGCGTTACGGCGATGCCGGCCCCGGCGGCGACACAGGCCACGATCGCATGATACGAGCCGAGCTCGAGCGCGCGGCGAAGCCGCAGCGCGTCGTGCGCGTACCAGCGTTCGGCATACGCGCGATACGCGCAGCCTGACTCGAATGCAATCAGCGTGGCAACGCGCACGTCCCGCGGCTGGCGGATCGGCGGGTGGTCGCGCGCGGCGATCAGCACAAGTTCCTCGCGATACACGGGCGTGAGTTCGAACGTGTCGGTGAGGTGGGACACGCCATCCACCGGTGTGGCGATCAGCGCGACATCGATATCGAACTCCCGCAAACGGTTGATCAGGCATCCGGTGGTGCCGGTTGCGAGTTCCAGCGTCACGTCTGGCCACTGGCCACATGCTCGCCGGCCCGTCGCATCGTCGGCGTGCGGCAGACGATGCACGGCGCGGCCAGGGGGAGTCTCAAAGCCGATACAATAGGCGGCTCTTTCGCGCATTTCAAACGATGATGGGATCGACCCTCGCAGGCGTGTTGGGCAGCGACTACCGGTATTGTCCGCGCTGCCGCGCCGAACTGATTGACCAACCCGTTGCGCACGGTACTCGAGCCGCTGGTTCGATAGCGGGGCGGCGGACACGATACGTCGAATGCTCGCGGATTTGACGATGCAATCGTTCGTTGCCGTGTTGCTCAATGGCCTGAGCTATGGGTTGCTGTTGTTCCTGTTGTGTGCCGGGTTGACACTCGTGTTCAGCTTGATGGGCGTGATGAACTTTGCGCATGCGAGTTTCTACATGCTCGGTGCCTACATCGGCTACACGAGCGCGCGCTACGGTGGCTTTGCCGCCGCGTTGATCCTCGCGCCGGCCGCGGTGGCCGGCCTGGCCGCCGCTTTCGAGCTTGGCGTGCTGCGCCGTGTGCACCGTCAGGGGCCGCTTGCCCAGTTGCTGGCGACCTTCGGCCTGGCTTATCTAATTGCCGAGTTCGTGCAACTAGGATGGGGCCGCTCGCCGTTGCCCGCCGTCGTGCCGCAGTGGCTCGATGGCGCACTGGTGAATTGGCATGGCGTGGCATTCTCCCGTCTTCGTGCCTTTATGATGGCGATCTCCGCTGGCGTGCTTGGCCTCTGTGCGCTGCTACTGCGGTATTCTCGCCTTGGCCTGGTGATCGCGGCCGCGCGCACGCACCCGCACGCCGTGCAGGCACTGGGCCATGATGTCGCTCGTGTGCATATCCAGGTGTTCGCGTGCGGCGCGGCGCTTGCCGCGGTGGCTGGCGTGCTTGGCGGCGTGGCATTCGTCACGGATACGTCGATGGCCGAAACGCTGGGTTCGGTCGTGTTCGCAATCGTCGTGGCGGGGGGAATGGGTTCGTTGGCTGGCGCATTCGCCGCATCGCTGTTGTTTGGCATCGTGCAGACGCTGCTTGTCGGACTCGACATACGGCTTGGCTCGCTGCTCCATTGGGTGTTGCCGACGGTGGACGAGACCGGCGCATGGGGCCGCATCACGTTGGCACAACTCGCGCCAGTAACGCCCTTTGTGTTGCTAATCATCATGTTGGCGTTGCGTCCGGGCGGGCTGGTGCGTGGCCATGTGGAGCTGGACACATGATGGTGCATCGCCAGGCCCCGCGTGGCATGCGGATCGACCGCGACGTGCGGCGGCTGCCGTGGGGCGGGCTGATATTGACAACCGTGCTCGCCGCGCTACCGCTGCTGCCGCTGGCGCACGGCGAGCCGAGCGGCGCGGCGCTGGCGCTCGCGTCTCAGGCGGCCGTGCTGATTGTGTTCGCGCTGTCGTACGATTTGTTGCTCGGTCAAACCGGCCTGCTGTCGTTTGGCCATGCCATGTATTACGGCATCGGCGCATTGGCGGCGGCGCGCGTGGCCAACGCGTGGGCATTGTCCGCGCCGTGGCTGCCGGTGGTCGGCGGCGCAGGTGCGGCGCTTGTTGCCGTCCCGGCCGGGTGGCTCAGTGCGCGCCGGGGTGGCGTGACCTTCGCGATGGTGACGCTGGGGCTCGGCGAACTGGTCGCGACTGCCGCGAGCACCGTGCCGGAATGGTTTGGCGGCGTGGGTGGCGTGATGATCGACCGCGGCGCCGTCCCGGGCTGGCTCGGTATCGATTTCGGTGCGACGCGCGCGGCCTATGGCCTGGTGGTCGTGGTCGCACTGGCCTCATGCATGCTGATCGCCTGGTTATTACGCACGCCGCTCGTGCACGTGGCCAATGCGGTGCGCGACAATCCGCGACGGGCGGCATTCGTCGGCGTGGATCCGTCGCGCGTGAGGTGGGCGATGACGGTCATTGCCGCATTCTTTGCCGGCGTCGCCGGCGCACTATCGGTGGTGACCTTTGAGATCGCCACCGCGGACAATGCGAGCGTTGCAACATGCGCGACCGCGTTGATCGCCGTGGTGATTGGCGGCACTGGCACGTTCGCCGGTCCTATCCTGGGCGCCGTGGTTTATGTGTCGATCGCGAACGGCTTGGCGTCGATTACCCGCGCGTGGCCGATGTACGTCGGCCTTTTTTTCTTGCTCGTCGTGGTGCTCGCGCCCGGCGGGCTGATCGGTGCATGGTTGCATCGCCGGGTGTCGCCATCGCTGGCGGGCAGCCGGCGTGCGCGATGCGCGCTACCACGGTTCAGCGGAAGACGCATGGGACGTGCGCTGGCAGTGCTCGGCATGCTGGCCGGCGGTATCGCTGTAATTCAGTCAGTTTATGCATGGCGATTTGGCGATACCGGCGCAGATATCAGTCCGGGCTTGCATGCCGCCAACGGGTGGGGCATCGCGGTGGCCGGGGCGGTATGGATGGCGGTGTCGGCGTTCGCGCTGCGTGGCACGACGCTGCGTTCGCCGCGCCGGGTTGCTACGAGCTTGCGTTCGACCCATGCTGCTGCGGCAGCCATGGCTTCGACCCACGCTTCTACGGCGGCCATGGTTTCGACCTATGCTGCTACGGCAGCCACGAGACCAGCCGTAGCCAAAGCCACCGCGTCAGTCATCGTCGCAGGCGCCGCCGCCAACGTGCCGGCACGAGCAGCCGGTACGGCGGAACAAGCGAAACCCATTGATCCTGCGCCGAGGGTACGGCCGAGACACGCGCCGAGTGGTCTGGCGCTTGATGTGACGCTGGACGACGTCCATGTCAGTTACCGCGCGACATCCGTGCTGCGCGGCGTGCATTTGCACGTGCGAGCCGGCGAGATTCACGCATTGATCGGCCCGAATGGGGCAGGCAAATCCACGGTATTCAACGTGCTCAGTGGCGTCACGCAGGTCGATCGGGGCACCGTGCGGCTCGATGCCAGGCCGATCCGGCGGTTGGCGGCACATCGGATCGCTCGCCTTGGGGTCGCGCGGGGCTTGCAGACACCCAACTTGTTCACGCAGTTGTCGGTACTGGATAACGTGTGCTGTGCGATGCTTTGCCCGCGCGGCGCGCCGCTTTATCGCTGGCTACAACCTGCCGCGTGGCGCGGTCTGCGTGAGCGCGCACTCGACTGGCTACAGGTGGTGGGCCTCGGCGACGAAGCCAGCGCCCGCGCCGCGCAACTGAGCTACGCCCAACAACGCGCGCTTGAGTTGGCCATGGCCACGGCTAGTGGTGCGCGACTGCTGTTGCTGGACGAGCCGACCGCCGGCATGAGCCGGGCAGAGGCCATCGAGGCGCTTGCATTGATCCGCGCGATGGCGGCGGGGCGCACGCTCCTGCTGATCGAGCACGACATGGGCGTCGTGTTCGATCTCGCAGACCGGATTTCGGTGCTGGTTGATGGCGTGGTCATCGCCACCGGTACGCCGGCGCAGATCCGCGCCAATCCGGACGTGCGCGATGCTTACTTGGGCCCCGCGCGTGCGCTATGAGACTTGACGTGCGCCACCTGGAGGCCGGATACCAGGGCGTGCGGGTCATCCAGCACGTATCGATGCACGTGGACGGCGGCGAGATCGTCGCCCTGTTTGGCCGCAATGGCGTGGGCCGCTCGACGCTGGCCAAGGCCATTGTCGGTCTGGTTGAGCGGCGCGGCTCGATCGAGCTCGATGGCATGCAGATCGGCACGTTGCGCACCGTGGACATTGCCCGCGCCGGTGTCGGTTATGTCGCCGAGACCCGCGATGTGTTCCCGACATTGAGCGTCGCGCAGAACTTGCTGCTCGGTCTGCCGCGCCGCGCACGGGGTCCGGCGGTGCTCGAGCCGCTGTACGAGTTGTTTCCCCGCTTGCGTGTCCGTGCCGACGTGAAGGCGGGCGTGCTCTCCGGTGGGGAACAGCAGATGTTGGCCATTGCCCGGGCGTGGGCCGCGCAGCCCCGTGTATTGATCATTGACGAGCCGACTGAGGGCCTCGCGCCGCGTGTTGTCGATGAGCTTGGCGTTGCACTGTCAACGCTGGCTGCGCGCGGCACGGCGATTGTGCTGATCGAGCAGCGTGCCGCAATGGCGTTGGAGCTGGCGCGACGCGTCTACGTGATGGGACGCGGTCCGTCGGGCTTGGGTGAGATCGTCTTCACCGGTGCGCGTAGCGAGTTCGAGGCGAAGCCGGCGATTGCCCGGCAATGGCTGTCGGTGTAGCGCTGCGCGAGCCGCAGCGGCGACATGGCATGATCAAGTTATAGTCTGGTCAGCACGCCGGCAATGCAGGCTGCCAGCGTCGTTTCCCGCTACAATTCGTAGGCGGTGCGGCTCGCATCGCGTTTGAGCTAACGGTAGGGATTCGATGGAAGTTCACAAGGAAGTTGACGCGCGGGGGCTGAACTGCCCCTTGCCGATCTTGCGTGCGAAGAAAGCGCTGGCCGACATGCAGAGTGGCCAGATCCTGAAAGTGCTGGCGACGGATCCCGGCTCGCAGCGAGATTTCGCCGCGTTTGCAAAGCAGACCGGCAACGAGCTAGTGGAAACCAGCACGGGCGCTGACAGGACATTCGTGTTCCTGATGCGTCGGCGCTGAGTAGCAAACGCGCCGCAAGCTGCGGCGCCGTGCCGCGGCGTTAGCCTTCGAGTACCGGCGAGCGGGTGCGTAGGTATTCGGCGAACTCGTCGCGAACCTCCGGGTGCTGCAGCGCGAACTCGATTGTTGCCTTTAGGTAGCCGAGCTTGCTGCCGCAGTCGAAGCGCGTGCCGTGGTACTTGTACGCGAGCACCTGCTCGTCGCCGAGCAGCGACTGGATCGCATCGGTCAATTGCAATTCACCGCCCGCGCCTGGCTTCAGTGCACGCAAGTGACTGAAGATGCGCGGCTTGAGCACATAGCGGCCGACCACGCCAAAATTGGATGGCGCGACCTCCGGGGCTGGCTTCTCGACGATGCCTGACATCTTGACGATGTTGTCTTCCCATTCCTTGCCGTCGACGATGCCGTACGACTTCGTTTCCTCGTGCGGCACTTCCTCGATGCCGATCACCGAGCTGTGGTAGTGATCGAATACGTCGATCATTTGCTTCATCACGGGCGGGCGACCGTACAGCAGATCGTCGGCGAGGATGACCGCGAACGGGTTATCGCCGACGAGTTTTTCTGCGCACAGCACCGCATGCCCGAGCCCGAGCGCCTCGGGCTGGCGAACGTAGAAGCAGTCAACGTGGCTGGGCTTGATTCCGCGCACTAGCTCGAGCAACTTGTCCTTGCCGCGAGCCTCGAGTTCCGCTTCGATCTCATACGACTTGTCAAAGTGATCCTCAATCGCGCGCTTGCTGCGGCCTGTCACGAAAATCATTTCGGTGATACCTGCGGCAATCGCTTCCTCAACCGCATACTGAATCAGCGGCTTGTCGACCACTGGAAGCATTTCTTTCGGGCTCGCCTTGGTGGCTGGGAGGAACCGCGTGCCAAGACCTGCCACGGGAAACACTGCCTTAGTAACTTTGAGCATCTTCGATTACCTTGTTCGTTTCCGGTTGTACTACGTTAGCCCGATATTGGGAAAATGAACAGCGCGACAAAAAATATCGCCCTGTCATAGCAGATAACCCTGCACTTTATGCCGGAAGCCGCTCGAGTTGGGTGGTCAGTTTTGCCAACCTCGACTCAAAATCTGCCAATCTTTTGCGCTCCTGGTCAACGACGGCGGCCGGTGCGCGAGCCACAAAACGCTCGTTTTGCAGCTTCGTATTGCATTTGGCCAGTTCGTCGCCGATGCGGCTGATTTCGCGGGTCAGTCGCTCACGTTCGGCGGCAACGTCGATCTCGACCTTCAGTACCAGCTTGCTCGAGCCGACAAGGGCGACAGGCGCGCCATGCGCCTGCTGGTCGAGCGCGGCTTCGTCTGCGAGCACCTGGACTTGCGACAACCGCGCGAGCGCTTGGGCATAGGGTGCGAATTCGCGCAGGCGCGTGGCATCGCCGGCCGCCACCAGCGGTACGCGGGTGGCGGGCGACAGGTTCATCTCACCGCGTAAATTACGACATGCATCGACTACTGCCTTCAGTTCGGTAACCCACTGTTCCGCCTGCTCGTCGATCTTCGATGGTGTGCTGCGTGGATAGGGCTGCATCATCACGGAGGCGTCGCCGGCCGCGGTCCCGGCCGGGTACCGGCCCGCCAGCGGCGCGACTTTCTGCCACAACGCCTCGGTAATGAACGGCATCAGCGGATGCGCGAGCCGCAGGATTGTCTCGAGCACCCTGAGCAGCGTACGCCGCGTGCCGCGCTGCTGCGCCGGCGTGCCGGTCTGCAACTGGACTTTGGCCAATTCGACGTACCAGTCGCAATACTCATCCCAGACGAACTTGTAGATCGCGTTTGCAATGTTGTCGAAGCGGTAGTCGGCAAAGCCCTTCTCGACATCGGCCTCGACCCGTTGCAACAGCGATACGAGCCACCGGTCGGCGGGCGAAAAATCGAGCGTGCCGTGCGGCCCGCAATCGCCTTGGCACGGCGCGATACCGCAATCATGCCCCTCGCAATTCATTAGCACGAAGCGCGTGGCGTTCCACAATTTATTGCAGAAGTTGCGATAGCCTTCGCAGCGCGCCAGATCGAAGCTCACGTTGCGCCCGAGCGTGGCCATCGATGCCATCGTGAAGCGCAGCGCGTCGGTGCCGTAGGCAGGAATCCCGTCCGGGAACGCTTTGCGCGTCTTTTGCTCGATCGATGCCGCCTGCTTCGGATTCATCAACCCGGTTACGCGCTTGGCGACGAGCGTCTCTAGGTCGATGCCGTCAACGATGTCGATCGGATCGAGCGTGTTGCCGCGGCTCTTGGACATCTTCTGGCCTTCAGCGTCGCGCACCAGGCCGTGCACATACACGGTGTGGAACGGCACCTTGCCGGTGAAATGGGTGGTCATCATCACCATTCGGGCGACCCAGAAGAAGATGATGTCGAAGCCCGTTACCAGCACCGACGAGGGTAGGAAGTGCTCGAGTTCCGGCGTCGATTGGGGCCATCCAAGCGAGGAGAACGGCACGAGCGCGGACGAGAACCACGTGTCGAGCACGTCCTCGTCGCGCTTGAGCGCGCCGTTATAGCCCTGAGCACGGGCCTGTGCTAGGGCATCGGCTTCGCTGTGTGCGACGAACACCTGCCCATCATCCGCATACCAGGCGGGAATCTGGTGGCCCCACCAGAGTTGGCGCGAGATGCACCAGTCCTGAATGTTCTCCAGCCACTGGTAGTACGTGGTGGTCCAGTTTTCCGGCACGAACTTGATTTGGCCGCGGCGCACCACGTCCAGCGAGGTTTGCGCGATCGACTTGCCCGGATGCAGTGTGCCTTCGGGCGCCGGCTGGCTCATCGCGACGAACCACTGATCGGTGAGCATCGGCTCGATGATTGATTGCGTGCGATCACCACGCGGCACGACCAGCCGGTGCGGCTTGACCGACTCGAGTAGGCCGAGCGCGTCCAGGTCTGCGACGATGCGCTCGCGCGCGTCAAAGCGATCCAGCCCGCGGTAGGCGGCCGGTGCGTTGTCGTTAATCTTCGCATCGAGCGTGAGCACGACGATCTGCGGCAGTCCATGGCGTTGCCCGACCTGGTAGTCGTTGAAATCGTGTGCTGGCGTGACCTTGACCACACCGGTGCCGAACTCGCGTTCCACATAGTCATCGGCGATCACCGGGATCTCGCGTCCGACCAGCGGCAGCGTGACGGTCTTGCCGACCAGCGCCGCGTAACGCTCGTCCTGCGGATGGACCATGACCGCGACGTCACCGAGCATCGTCTCGGGCCGTGTGGTCGCCACGGTTAGGTGGCCGGAGCCGTCAGTGAGCGGATAGCGGATGTGCCACAGCTTGCCGTCTTCCTCCTCGCTGACCACCTCCAGGTCCGACACCGCGGTCCTTAGCTTCGGATCCCAGTTCACGAGCCGTTTGCCGCGGTAGATCAGCCCTTGCTGGTAGAGGCGCACGAACACGTCGGTGACGACGCGGGACATGCGCTCATCCATCGTGAAATACTCGCGTGACCAGTCGGTCGATGCGCCGAGCCGCCGGATCTGCCGCGTGATCGTGGAGCCCGATTCCTGTTTCCATTGCCAGACGCGCTCGATGAAGCGCTCCCGCCCCAGCTCGTGCCGTGATTGCTTTTGCGCGTCGAGTTGGCGTTCCACGACGATTTGCGTGGCAATGCCCGCGTGGTCCGTGCCGGGCACCCACAACGTGTTCTCGCCGCGCATCCGGTGGTAGCGTGCCAAGCCATCCATGATAGTCTGGTTAAACGCGTGGCCCATGTGCAGCGTGCCGGTCACGTTCGGCGGTGGCAGCTGAATCGCGAAGTCGGGTCGCTGCGGGTCTAGGGTTGCCTTCGCGTAGCCACGCTTTTCCCATTCTGGGCCCCAATACGCCTCGATCGTCGAAGGCTCAAAACTTTTTGCAAGCGTGGTATTGCTGTCGCTCATTGTCGAAATCTGCCGGAAAGACGGTGAAAATGCGGTCGAATAGATCGTTACAGTAAATTATAAGGGAGCTGGCGATGCACGGGCGCCGGTTGCGCCGCCGCGCGGCGCGGCACCTGCCGCCGTGGGACGGCGCATACTGGGTGCATTCCCCGCCTGCTGGACCGATCACGGCCGTATAATGGCAAGCTTGTTGTGACCAAGGCCGCTCATGTCCGATTTGCTTGCCAACCTGAATCCCGAACAATATGCAGCGGTGACGCTGCCAAATGAACCGGCCCTGATTCTTGCCGGCGCGGGCAGCGGCAAGACGCGCGTGCTAATTACCCGCATTGCATGGTTGATCTCGCGCGGCGAGGCGAGCCCCGCTGGCATCCTGGCCGTCACCTTCACAAACAAGGCGGCGCGCGAGATGCTGATCCGTTTGGACGCGATGCTGCCGATCAATACGCGCGGCATGTGGATCGGCACGTTCCACGGATTGTGCAACCGCATGCTGCGCGCCCATTACCGCGATGCCGGGTTGCCGCAGGCCTTCCAGATTCTGGACACAGCAGACCAGTTGTCGGCGATCAAGCGGCTGATGAAGGGTCTGAACATCGACGACGAGAAATATCCGCCAAAGAGCCTACAGTACTTCATCAACAACGCGAAGGAGCAAGGGTTGAGGCCCGAGCAGGTCGATGCGAGCGATAATTTCAATCGCAAGTGCGTCGAGCTGTATGCCGCCTACGAGCAACAATGCCAGCGCGAGGGGGTCGTCGACTTTGCGGAATTGCTGCTGCGCTGCCATGAACTGCTGCAACGCAATCCGACGCTGCGGGCGCATTACCAGGCCCGTTTCCGGCATATCCTGGTCGACGAGTTCCAGGACACCAACAAGCTACAGTACGCGTGGCTGAAGCTGCTGGCCGGCGGGCACAATGCGATATTCGCGGTCGGCGACGATGACCAGTCGATTTACGCATTCCGCGGCGCCAACGTGGGCAACATGCTCGATTTCGAGCGCGAGTTCAACGTCCGGCATCTGATCAAGCTCGAGCAGAACTATCGTTCGCACGGCAATATTCTCGATGCCGCTAATGCGCTGATTGCGCATAATTCAAAACGGCTTGGCAAGAACCTGCGTACCGATGCCGGCCACGGCGAGCCGGTGCGGGTCTATGAGGCGACGACCGATTCGCAGGAGGCCGGCTGGATCGTCGAGGAAATCCGCGCCCTGATCGACACGGGCCTGTCGCGCGACGAGATCGCGGTACTTTATCGCAGCAACGCGCAGTCGCGCGTGGTCGAGCACACGCTGGTCAATGCCGGGATCGCGTACCGGGTCTACGGCGGGCTGCGCTTTTTCGAGCGCCAGGAAGTCAAGCATGCGCTTGCGTACCTGCGGCTGATCGACAATCCGAGCGATGACACCGCATTTGCGCGGGTGGTCAATTTTCCGGCCCGTGGCATTGGCGCACGCTCGCTTGAGCAACTGGCCGATGCCGCGCGGCTGTACAACTGCTCAATGGCACAGGCGATTCCCTATGTGACCGGCAAGGCCGGCCAGGCGCTGGGCGGGTTTCTTGCTCTGATTGAGCGGATGCGTGGCGAGACCCGTGCGATGAGCTTGCCGGAGACGGTCGAGGCGGTGATCCGGCTCAGCGGGCTGGAGCAATTCTATGCCAACGACCGTGAAGGCCAGGAGCGTATCGAGAACTTGCAGGAGCTGGTCAACGCGGCCAGCGCATTCGTATCCGAGGAGGGCTATGGCCTCGATACGCCGGCGCGCTCGATTCCGCTGGCGCCGGGTGCAAGCCGCGCTGCCGCGCTGCGGGGGCCGGACGATGACGGGGAGCAGGCCGTGCTGGATGCGCCGCGCATTGACGCACCGGCGCAGAATCCCGACCAGATGACGCCGCTTGCCGGCTTCCTGTCGCATGCGTCGCTCGAGGCGGGCGACAATCAGGCGCAGGCCGGTGAGCACGCGGTGCAATTGATGACGGTGCATGCCGCCAAGGGGCTCGAGTTTGCCGCCGTGTTCATCACCGGACTCGAGGAAGGCTTGTTCCCGCATGAGAACAGCGTGACGGAACAGGATGGGCTCGAGGAAGAGCGGCGCCTGATGTACGTTGCAATCACGCGCGCCAAGGAGCGGCTCTATCTGTCGTTCGCCCAAAGCCGGATGCTGCACGGCCAGACGCGTTACAACGTGCGCTCGCGTTTTTTCGACGAATTACCGGCTGGGGTGTTGAAGTGGCTCACCCCCAAGTTAGAGCCCGGCTCACGCTGGGGTCAGCGTGCCGGTTTCGGCGACAACGCTGGATGGGGCCGCGATTGGTTCGGCCGCGGCGGCCGGCGCGACGACGCGCCGTATGGCAATGCGCGCTTTGACGACGGTGCACCGGCGCCGGCGTTCGCGGACCAGCAGCGCGCCGCGCAAAGCGGCTTCCGGATCGGCCAACCCGTGTTTCACGCGAAATTCGGCGAGGGTACGATCACCGCGCTGGAGGGGGGCGGCACGGACGCGAAGGCGCAGGTCGCCTTCAAGCGGCACGGCACCAAATGGCTTGCGCTCGCGGTCGCGAAACTGCAGTCGGTATGACGAACGGATAGCGGTGAGGGCGACGGGCTGGCAGCGGTGAAGGCGATGGGCCGGCAGCGGTGAGAGCGACAGACTGGCAGCGGTGGTGGTGACGGACCGGCAGCGGTGGACGCGCAGGGCCGTGGCACGCACGCGGCGGCGCTGCCGTGAGCGTCGCGACGGCTTACTCGGTCGGCGGCGGACCAGTGGGCTGCTCGACGCCGAAACAGCCGCGATAGGTTGCGTAGAACGAGCAATAGATCATTGTCCACAGGATTACGCTGACGGGCAACAGCGCGGTCAACGCGCCGCTTGTCAGGCCGAACGCGCTCAGCACGAAACCGAGCACCAGCGACACACCCATCAGGACCGCAAGCCACGTGGCCAGGTAGACGAGGAACGCGCCGCGGTTGCGCCAGCAGGCCACGAAGCTGAAGAACATCGCCTTGACGGGCGGCACGCGATGCCAGGCGGTCAGCAGCGGCGCGAACCAAAACAGCATCATTGTGGGCACGTAAAATACGAAGCCGAGCGCGATACTGGAAAGGAACATGCCGCTGGAGGCGACGTCGTCATCCGGCTTTGCCTCGCTGACGACGGTTTTCAGCAGCGAACCGCCGTCGATCAGTGACGTCAGGAACAGGCTCGCGGTGACCAGCACCAGGTAGATTAGCCCGAGTTGCAACAGCTGCCGCGCGACGGCGCCGCCATGCGCGCGAAAGCCGGTAAACAGCGCGAGCGGTAACACGTGCTTGCCGGCGATCACGTCGCGGCACGCGCTCATGAACCCGACGGACAAACCTGGCGCGAGCATTAGCCACAGCGCGGAGCCGACTACCGGCACATGCGCGACGAGCATCATCGAGAACAAATAGGTGAAGAAGATCGCCAGGAAGCTCAGCGGGTTCTTGCGGAATAGCCAGATGCCTTGGCGGAACCAGACATAGCCGGATTTTGTGGGTGCCTCGATTAGTCGCATAGGAGAGTGGTCAAACCCACGGTAACGCGTCTGCGCCGATACGCTCGCGCAACACACGCTCGAAATGAGCGGGGTCGTGCGGCTTGAGCAGGTGAGCGTCGCGTGGCAAGTAAAAGTCATAGAGCCGGGATAGCCAGAAGCGCAACGCACCGGCACGCAGCATGTCGCGCCAATGCTGTGTCTCGGTCGGCGTGAACGGCCGTACGGTCTGGTACGCGCGCAGCAATGCCTGTGTCCGCGCATCATCCAGGCGACCGGTGTCCAGGTCGATGCACCAGTCGTTGACGGTCACGGCGACATCGAACAGCCACTTGTCGCAGCCGGCGAAATAGAAGTCGAAGAAGCCGCCGAGCGTGTCACGTCCGTCGCACGACGCGAACAGCACGTTATCGCGGAACAGATCGCAGTGGCATGGCCCGCCGGGCAGCGCCGCGTAGCCGGACGACGCGAAGAACGCCTGATGATACGCCAATTCGCTGACCAGCAATCGGTGCTGCGCATCGGTCACGTAGGGCAACACCGCCGGGATATTGTCTCGCCACCAGGATAGGCCGCGCAAATTCGGCTGGTGCATCGGAAAATCGCGTCCGGCAACATGCATCCGCGCCAGCATGTGTCCGACTTCGGTGCAGTGTGTGACCTGCGGCGCCAGCCGCGGCGAGCCTTCCAGCCGCGTCACGATCGCGGCGGGCTTATCCATCAGCATGCCGAACAACGCGCCGTCGTCGCGGCGCATCGGGTCGGGCACCGGCACGTGATGCGCTGCTAGATGCCGCATCAATTCCAGGTAGAACGGCAACTCGTGCGCGGCGAGCTTTTCGAAGATCGTCAGCACGTACTCGCCAGTGGTTGTCGTCAAGAAAAAATTGCTGTTTTCGATTCCAGACGTAATGCCGCGGAAATCGATGATCTCGCCTATTGCGTAGTGCTGAACCCAGGCGGCGAGCTGGGCTTCGGGGACGGCGGTGAAAACGGCCATGCAGACGTCATTGGACAGGTTGAAGGTTGCCGCCGCTAGCGTGAGGCGGCAGGGGGGCCGCGTGCGGCTGATATCGATTGCCGGCCGCCGAGTCGGTCAGTACTTGAGTTGCAAGGACGGCAGCCGCGTAGAAGGCTTGCCGCTCTCATGCACTTGCGGCGAGACATCCGGCGAGGCGCTCATCTGATAGCGCGTGCCGAAATTCGAATGGACCTGGATTTCGACCGGCTTGCCACGATCGCGATATTCGGTGATCGATGTGCCGTTCGGACTCTTTTCGTAGAAGCTCGGCGTGCGGGGCGCGTTCAATTGCACTGTCGAATGCGCGACGCCGGCAGGCCGGTTGATTTCTGTCAGATTCGGCAAGCCGACGGCCTCGTTTGCATCCTGCGACGCGGCGGTGGCCGGCGTCGCCGCCGCGTCCGGTTGTGGTGCGCTTGCCGCAGCGACCATTGTGGCGGCCAGCGCCAAGGTAGCCGGCACCAGTACGGTCGCGAACCGGGCTGCGCCGCGAGGGGGTGCGCCAAGCGCAATGTGGAACGGCTTCATGACAGTTCTCCGAGACGGTAAGGCAATTTTATCAAACCAGCGTGCGTCATAGACGCCAGCGTGACGCTGTCGCCGCGGTTTTTTTGTGCCCCGCATCGCTGCCATGTTTCGTGATAATGTGGATTGGCTCCGGTCGGCACGGGCCCGCTGCGCTCCTGCACCCAGGCCGTCACGTCTGCTCCGAGGAAATCGAATAATGAATATGATCAACGCGTCTGCTACGTTTTGCACCGAAGCCTTCGACGATCCCGCCGCGGCCGTCGAGCGGCTGTCCGCCATTTATGCTGCCAGCAGTGCGTCGCTGCGCGATGCATTCGAACAGTATCGGCGTGGTGAGCGCATCGAGGCACGTATCCGCGCCTGTTATCCGTTCGTGCGGATCCGCACGAACGTCAATACGCATATCGATTCACGCCACTCGTATGGCTTCGTCGCGGGCCCCGGCGTCTATGAAACCACAGTAACCCGGCCAGACTTGTTCGCCGACTACTATCGCGAACAACTGAGACTGCTCGTGAAGAACCATGAGGCGTCGATCGAGATCGGGGTGTCGCAGCAGCCCATACCGATCCACTTTGCGTTTGCGGAAGGCATCTACTTGGAGGGCGAGCTAGACGTGGACCGCCTGCGGCAGATGCGCGACATCTTCGATACGCCGGATTTGTCGCTGTTGGATGACCGTATTGTCAACGGCACGTACGAGACGCCGCCTGGCGAACCGCACCCGCTGGCCCTATTCACAGCGGCGCGAGTGGACTTTTCGTTGCACCGGCTGCGTCACTATACGGCGACGTCGCCGGCTCACTTTCAGAATTACGTGCTGTATACGAATTACCAGTTCTACATCGACCAGTTCGTCAAGCTTGGCCGTTCATTAATGGCGCGTGCCGACGATGCGCGTGAGCGCGCGTATCGCAGCGAATACGTCGCGTTTGTCGAGCCCGGCGACGTGATCACATACAACGCGAACCTGGGGGAGCAGCCGGAACAGGGGCTGCCGGTGGCGCGCATGCCGCAGATGCCTGCGTACCACTTGAAGCGCGCCGACGGCAGCGGCATTACGATGATTAATATCGGCGTGGGGCCGTCCAATGCGAAGACGATCACTGATCACGTCGCGGTGCTGCGCCCGCACGCGTGGATCATGCTCGGGCACTGCGCCGGCTTGCGCAATACGCAGCGGCTCGGGGACTACGTACTCGCGCATGGCTATGTGCGCGAGGACCACGTGCTCGACGACGACTTGCCGCTGTGGGTACCAGTGCCCGCGTTGGCCGAGGTGCAGGTGGCACTGGAGCGAGCTGTCGCACAGGTCACGCGGCTCGAGGGCGCCGAGCTTAAGCGCGTGATGCGCACCGGCACGGTCGCCACCACGGATAATCGCAACTGGGAACTGCGCGATCATCACGAACCGGTGCTGCGGCTGTCGCAGAGCCGGGCAGTCGCGCTCGACATGGAGAGCGCGACGATCGCGGCGAATGGCTTTCGCTTCCGCGTGCCGTATGGCACGTTGCTGTGCGTGTCTGACAAGCCGCTGCACGGCGAACTGAAGTTGCCGGGCATGGCGGATCGGTTCTACCGTGCGCAGGTGGACCAGCACCTGCAGATCGGCGTGAAGGCGATGGAGTTGCTGCGCACCAACGGACTGGACCAGCTGCACAGCCGCAAGCTGCGCAGCTTTGCTGAGGTGGCATTTCAGTAGTCCAGCCTTATGGGGCGGGGGACTGGCGCCCCCCGCCAGCTTTGCTTTGTCTAACTTGTCTAGGGTTGTCTAACTTGCACGCTTGATCGGCACGGGCGAAACACGTTCGACCTCCCGAGCTTTTGTGTAGTGTGCCGTCATTCCTTCGGTCGTGTGGCCGGCCAGCGCCTGGGCTGTTGCGGCACCTTTCAGGCGTTTCAGGTCGGTTAATGCCTTGGCCCGCAGATCGTGGAAATGCAGTCCAATCAGATATTTCGGATCGGGTGCGATCCCTTTTTCATTGCAGCCGTCCTCGTAAGCTTTTCTCGCGCGTTGACAGCCGCGTTTCCAGCCAGAATAAGCCCCAATATAGGTGAAGCGACTGCCTTTGTGTGTGCAGATGACTGGTCCAATGGCCGTAACCTTTCCACCACGTGCTAGATCGAGCGTGTCCTTCAACTCGGGTGTCATTTCGATGAGTAATCGCACGCCACTACTATTGACCGTTTTGCTGGGATGAAAATAGATCCCTTCGTCAGTGACATCCTGCCAGTTGAGCGCAAGCAAGTCGCCAATCCGCTGGGCGGTTTGGTAAGCCAGATCAATCAAGCAAAGAATGGAACGAGAAGAGGAATGCAGGTTCTTCCCTGACTCGACAATGGCGGCTCTGATTGCTTCCAGTTCAGCGTCTGTAATGTACCGATCGCGCTTTTTTTCTTTGGCTGCGCCAATTTCTCGGGCTGGGTTCCGATCGCGTAATCCTTTCCGAATGGCGTGCATGAAGATCAACGACAACAACGCTTTGTACTTGTTGCTGCTGTTCGGCTTGTCGTGAAAGTGCTTGTCGAGAAAGCGCGCGACATCTGCAGGGCGCACGTCCTCAATTAGCCATTGAGGGCCAAATTCCTGGCGAATCAGACTGAGCATCTTGGCATAATTTGAGCGTGTCTTTGGGGCATAGTCAGGAAGCTTCTTTTGCACCCAATCGTCGATTAGAGCAGGCATCGTATTGGCTGCTGACCGCGAACTGTCCGATGCGCGCGTATATTTAGCCAGTTTCTCGTACAAGCATGCGATCCCTTCGGTGGTACGACATAGTTTGTGCCACTTTCGTTTGATATCCACGAACCACCATGTGCCATGCTTCTCGTACACGCGAGCGGGCAAATGAGATGGAATTTTGCGACGCCCAATCACACTATAGCTCCCATATCGGATGTCAATTGCGGACGCTTGCGTTGCTTGCTTGGCTGTGCGATGCCGGTTATATGGTGGCGCCAAACGCGCACACTGCCATCGGGGCGCCGATCGGCCGGGATACCCGCTTTCTGTAGCGCGGTAAGTTGCCGGCACGGCTGACGGTAGCCGGTGGCTTCAATGATTTCTTGTTCGGTAAGGGTCAGTGAGTCCATAATGCCTTTGAGCCAATGCCTCTATATCACTCTCCATCTCCAGCAGGGACAGGTGTTGTTCCAGGTGTCATCCTGGGATGCTGCGTGTGCATTGCATAGAGCGATGCATGCCATTGCGTCATCTACCACACTGCGTGTCATTCCGCATTCCCGCGCATTGGCATGAGTTGTCATTGCTCTGTCTAAAAGAACGGGCGCACGTACTGGTTGCCCGCCCGTAAGTGCCGCAAGGTCCGTCACTTCATCCTCGCGTTGCCGGACACGTGTACGTCCTCGCACACTCGCGCACTGCCGAACACAATAAATCGATCATCGATAAGTTCGAATTTCTTGACAATGGTCATACCTTCACCGTTCGGGTTGTTCATGGTGCCGATTCTCCTTGGGCAAACGGGCGGTTGTCTCACCAAAGCATGAGACATCTGCGTTACGGCTTGATTTCGAGGCGTTGGCTGTGTTCGAGCCGACAGCCCGGCACGCCGCTCCCGTCTTTGATTGCCTGTGCGATCAACTTTTTGTCTGGCTTTGGTTGTGGAGGTGGCGGGTCTGTCATGTACGCCATTGGAACTTGGCGCTCGTCATCGATGACGACCTTGGCAGGATTCTCACGCACGGTAAGCTTGAGGTACGGACATTCAAGCTTTTGCACGCCGCTCATCAGCATGTTTTGCAGCAGATATGCTCTGATTCGCTCTGCACGATTTGCGTATTTTTGCGCGCGCATCTGCATTTCTTCAATTGCAACTTGAATCTGTTCGGCCGACGTTTCAAGGTTGCGAATCAAGAACGCAATGTTTTGAGCTTTAGTAATGAATTCCCCGCTGATTGATTCAAGCGTGTCTGCTACGGTTTGCTCATCGAGATCAAGTTCCACCAATCTATCGGCCGCATGTCGATACTCATTGGCAATTTGGTATAAGGTCAGGTCACTCACGTCAACTCCTTAAAAGGGGATGTCGCCATCCGTGTCCAACGAGCTGTCAGCGCCAGGTGTAGGGTCGCCTGGCTGGGAGGCTTGTCCCGCCACGCGCTTCAACGGACGATGGCGAAGCGCCAAAATCATCTTTGAGAGTTGTGTCGGTTCGACCTTTTTATCGAGGATTTCTCCAGCCATCAATCCGCTCGAGGCTTCAAAAAAGGCGGCGGGCACGACTTTGGTTCCGATGCTTCCGTCCTTTTTTAGATAGTCCTCGGTTTCAAACAAAATGCCTACCTGCTTGTTCATAAGATCCTTGAACACCTCGGCGTCAAAATCCTGAACGCTGTTCGTTTCCCGGTCCCACTTCTTTACGATGGCGTGAGAGGGCGTGATGCTCTTGATACGCAGGCACGCCATCAGCGCTTGTAACTGCTTGAAGCCGAACAGTGGTTCGCCTTGTGCTTTCATGGTCCAAAGCGTGAAATTTGCGCTCAAGCGTTCTGGTGTCTCGAACGTGAAGTCGATGCCACGGGTGCCTTTGGCACTCGTCACGTCTTCTGCTCGGGTGAATATCCCCACATACTTTCCAATGTCAGTGATGCGTCCACTGCGTTCATCGGCTTGACGTGCTGCGTTTGGATCGAGTGCATACATGATGTGTTTCCGTTCAGGCGGTTTCGGTCAGTTCATAGAAGGCGGTGATGGCGTGATCGACCGCCGACAGGTCATTCGGAATACGGTCCGATTCGAACAATCCCATCGGACTTTTAACGGTGTCACGTCCGTTGTTACGCGTGGTGAAGGTGTATTCGCCATCGGTCACGTCGGTGCGCAGCACGATGGTGAACATCCCTTCGATCGTGATCTTCTCGTCTAACATCTTTCCGATCGTCTTGATCTTCGTGGTGCCTGACTGATCTTCTTCGGTGTGGCTGAGCACATAAACGCGCACGTCATCGGGCAGCGTGCCAGCAGCGCAAAGCACGTCCCATGCGTGGCGGCCAATTTCGGTAAACTTGTCAAATCCACGTTCGTCGCTGCGGCGCATGAATTCGTTGGCGAGCATGTACTGGAAGTCGTCCAGCACAATGACCTTGCGCCTGGTGTGCTGCATGACCGTGACAATCTTTTGGGATTGATCCGACACGAAGATGTTGCCCGCCTTGTCCTTCGTGTGATAAGTCCATCCTGCTGCGCGAAAAGGCAGCGGCTTACGGATGGTCTGAATCAACAGGGTGTGTGCTGGGTCCATCTTGCAGAGGGCGGTAGACTTTCCGGTTCCGCTCTGACCGAGAATCAGCGTTGCGATGCTCATTTTCGACTCCTTGCGATTCGTGCCATTGAAGAAATTCCTGTAATTCCTGTTGCTGTCGGTAGTCGGGGCCGTGATCAGTGGTCATGTGCTTTCTCGTGTCAAGGGCGGCAGGATTCAGGATGCCCCGATGCATCTGCGAACGCCGCGGGGAAGGGGACAGATTTGTGCTATGCTGCGTGATATCTGGCTCTGTTTCTGATATTTCGCCATGACCGCCATCGCCTTTGACACACTGAAATTTGCTAACCGGCTCAAGACGGCCGGTGTGCCACCCGCACAGGCTGAAGCGGAGGCCGAGGTGTTTGCGGATATCTTCGAAGCCAACCTCAACCAGCTTGTGACTAAAGCAGACCTGCACGCTGAGCTGGAAAAACTTGAGAGCCGCCTGGATGTCCACATGGACAGGCATTTGACTGACTTGGAAACCAAGATAGACAAGCGCTTTGCCGAGATGGATAGACGTTTGGCCGTTTTGGATGCCAAGGTGGACAAGGGATTCGCGGAGGTCAAGAGCGAGCTTGATAAAAGGTTCGCGGAAGTCAGGGGCGACCTTGATAAGAGGTTTGCGGAAGCCAAAGGCGAAGCGTTGCTCCTCAAATGGATGCTCGGTGTGACGGTTGCTAGCACGACATCTCTCCTAATCAGATCGTTTTTCTGAAGAAGTAACCTTTTTGCCCAAACGGCATGAGGCGCACGCTGTTACCTATCGAGATTCACAACAATCAATACGCCTAGCGTGATTGCAAAGCATGCGAGCGCGACGGCGCTATCCGACATTCCAGACCGAAGGAGCATCCGATCCCACAGCGGCGGGGTGATGTCCTTGGCATCGTTTAGGCCAGCGGGGTGCTTGCTTTCTGCGCTGATCGTTATCTTGCTCATCTCAGTGCGTCCTTTCTAAATTTTTGACATCGCAGATAGCTTCTGTTTCTGCATCCTCGAGCATCGTGTCCAGCACAATGCTTTTGACCATCGCGCCAAACTGAGCGTCGCCCATCAGCCATGCGGTGCGCAGCGCTTCGCCGTGCTTCGACTGCATCGCGCTATGCATCCCGCCCACGATGTCGTCATACGTCAGCCTGTTGACCTTGCTTGCGAACTTCTCTTTGGCGATGGACGCGATGAGTTCATCACGCTCCGTCTCGGCGTCTGCGCGCTCGTCCATTTCGGCCTTTTCGCGGGCGTAGCGGTAGTCACGAAGCTGGTCTATATCTGCATAGAGGGTCATAGCTGCCTCCTTTACCTATTGATAAGTGCTGCGTATCGAAGGAACAGTGGTTAATCAACGCTATACGGTATGCACTACTAATTTTGTATCGCTCGGCTTGAAGCTTAGGTACTTGTTGTGTTCAGTAAATGACGCTGTAGCCGGGCGCTACTCTGACGTATTGGGAGACGAACCTATGCTTTCTTTGTCGCGCGCCTGTTTTCTAAGCCGCACAACGCCATTTACTCAACATTGGATTGAATACAACCGCCGGGCACCGCGGCCACTCCTGATGCTGGCAGTTCCGGGTTTCTCCGGCGGTCGAGTATCGCTTCCGTGACCTTTGTCGCTTCCTGCTCTCCGGTAGCCAATACTTCGGCCTAGCGCGGGGCTTCTGGCGTCACGTTTCGGCCAAGCGATAGGGCCGGCATGGCGAGTCCCTTCTGGGAGGCACATGCATGACTTCGATTGTTAAAGATCGCCGGAGAACTACCGGGGCACCTTGTGCTGTTGAGTAACTATAGCAATATGCTAAACTCATAGCAAGAAAAATTTTGCCAAGAGCTAAAATTTATATACAAGAAAGCCCGCACTCAGCGGGCCATTTGTGGGCTAGGGCTAACTATCTAGGCACCTGCAAGCAAAGGATTGAGCGATGCGCCTCCTCATGGCCTCCTCTCTGGTGGTGGGTGCTCGGTTGTTTCCGAATCGACGGCTAGCATAGCGGCGCGAAGGCACATCTTCACGTGTTCCAGTTGCCGCAGTACTTCGCATGTCTCGCACGGACTTTCAGTTGGCTTGTTCGCTTGGCCCTCTATGGCATATAGGACTGTTCGTTTACTCTCAGCTGTCACTATGTGCTCCCCATTTTCCCAGTTTCGTTAACAATGGAAATGAAGGAGCGGGCGCGTTCTTGGGGTCTATGGCAATCGATGTTACTTTGTCTTTTTTTTCGACTGCCCAACGCTTGGGGCGCCCCGCTGCGAGCGTAGGATATAGTTTACGCCAGCAATCACCATCTCACGTTGTGCGCCTCCTACTTGGTCAATTTCAATCAGGCGTTCGATCGTATCCCGCATACCCCCCGAGATATTCAAAAGAGTTTCGGCAAGTAACCTAGCTCGACGCTCACGGGCTGAACCAAACACAAGTGGTTGATTCGCTTCTGCAACCTGGGGGTTGACAAAATCATCATCATGTGATTGGTCCATCCATCCTTCCGCTTCTCCGATGGCTTTCTCTATGCGCCGCGCTATGTCATCTCCCATTGAGCGTTGTCGCCCCGTCTTGCTGTTCGGCTGTGCTGTCTTTACTTGACTTAAGTAGGCAGGTGATACACCTGCGGCCTCCGCAAGCTGCGTCTGTGAGCCGTTCATGCGCTCAATCGCCAGCAACAGGTTGCTCCGCCTAATCTCTGCAATCGTCTTCATGGCGCATATTGCATAGCGTTGAGATAACAAAGGAAATGTGCCTATTGCTATTGATATGTATTTAGCAATTTGCTATATTGCGGCGTGGATTTTAAAGCATACCTTTTTGAGAAGCGCGGTCGCCTAGCCGATCTCAGCCGAAAAATCGGCGCTCATGCCTCTGACGTTAGTCGGTGGGCTTCAGGCTATCGACCTATACCTGTTCAGTTTGGGTGGCCGATTGAGCGCGAGACTGGGGGCCTCGTTACACGCGAAGAATTATTCCCCGACAAGTGGCGAGAAATTTGGCCTGAACTTGCAGTAAAAACCATCAATAGAAAGATGCCGTGATAACCATTTAGCGAGACGTTTTACGCAGATTGCAGGTCTCGCTGCGCTGCAAATTTGTGGGTAAATCTCCCAATATTAGACGCTCCTTTTTAAGCTTGGCGTTTCAGCGCCAAGCTTAAACGTTGGTCCTGACAAGCGCTGACAAGAGAGGTTGTCGATGAGAGTCACCGGGGGGGAAGAACGCCTACTGACTGTCGGGGCCGGAGAAAGTACACAGGATTTCACTAAAGTCACGATGCCGTTGAAGCTACCGAGTAATCGGTCATGGCATACCAAAAATTTTCCTCGAAACAACGACACAACACGAGACAAACGATTTGACGTGAGATGCATCGATGCAGCGAGAACTGAACTTAAAGCCGGAGATGCAGCGCGTGGACATACGCTGCATCGACGCGCAACCGTCGCTGACAGCGGCCATCCGCCTGTGTCAGCAGATGTCCGGTTTGGACGACAAGAAGATCGTCGGAAAGCAGGGCATCGTCGCCGACGTGGCGCAGTGGTCGCGCATCACCAGAAGCGGCCAACATTACTTCCCCCAGGACAAGCTAAACGCCTTCATGGACTTGTGCGGCAACGAGGCGCCGTTGATCTGGCTGGCCCGGTCGCGAGGGTATGACCTTACCCCGCTTGAGACCGAGATGGAGCGGCGTCTGCGCCTGGAGCGCGAGAAAACCGACGAACTCGAGCGGGAAAACATGCTGCTCAAGAAGCTGCTGACGGGGAGGATGGAATGAAAAAAGCTCATTGCACATTGATTGAAATACAGGCTTTTGCTGCCGCTTGCGTGGTCAACCTCTCAGGCTGGTGCCGGTTGCACGCGCAGCCCAAGCGCGCGCGACGTCACCATGCTTGAACAGTCGAAACTGACGACATAAGCGTCGCACATCATAGACGGTTGAATGGAGCTAAGCATGGCCCGTGCACGAAACATCAAGCCCGGCATTATGGAAAACGAGGATTTAGCCGAGTTGGATCCGTTTGCCCGACTCCTTTTCATTTATCTGTGGATGCTGGCGGATCGCGAAGGCCGTCTTGAAGATCGACCGAAGAAGATCAAAGTGAAAGCGCTGCCGTATGACGATGTGGACGCGGATGCACTGCTTAATAGCTTGCAGTCCAAGGGTTTCATTGTGCGGTACACCGTCTCTGGCGTCGGATACATTCAAATTCTGACGTTTTTGAAGCATCAGAAGCCGCACTCGAACGAAACGCCGAGCGAGATACCACCTTGGAGCCAAGGACTTGCTACCAAGGTAGACAGTCCTTGTGACCTTGGGGTGAAGGACTGCGCACCCAAGCAACAAGCACTTGGCCCTTGTATCTCTGATTCTCTGATTGACGGATTGACTGATTGTCTGATCCCTAGTAAAACCCTTTTACCCCCGACTGCGTCGGAGGCGCCCTCAAAAAAGCTTAAAGCGGAAAAGCCGCCTGTGCCGACAACCGGGATCTGGCACGCCTACGCGACTGCTTACCAGCGCCGATACGGCGCGTTGCCGGTGCGTAACGCGAAGGTCAATGGCCAGCTATCGCGGCTGTTGCAGCGCCTTGGCAAGGAGGAAGCGCCGGGTGTAGCCGCTTGGTACGTGGACAGCAATAAGCGCTACTACGTGCAAAAGATGCATCCGGTGGACTGCCTGCTGGCCGACGCGGAAGCGTTGAGGACGGAATGGGTGACAAATCGCAGGGTGACAGAGACGCAGGCACGCGAGGCGGATCGGTTGCAGGCGACGGGTGATATGTGGACGCGAATCCTGCGGGATGCGGAGGCGGTCAATGGCGGCGGCTGACTTGATCCAGGCGGTGGCGGCCACGGCCGAATTGTGCGGCACAAACCTGAGCGAAGCGGCAGCCAAGATGCTGGTGGCTGATCTGGCGGCGTTTGACGAGCAAGCAGTGATTGTTGCGTTGTCGAAATGTAGACGCGAGATCAAAGGCCGGCTAACGCTCGCGGAGATCCTGTCACGGATTGACGATGGCCGTCCAGGGCCGCAGGAGGCATGGGCAACGTTGCCGCGTGACGCCAATGCGACGGTCATGATGACCGACGAGATGGCGCAGGCCTGGGGCCTCGTGCGCAACCTCCTGAGCGAAGGGGAACAGGTGGCGGCTCGTATGGCGTTCTTGGAAGCATACACGAGGCTAGTGACGGACGCGCGCAACGCAGCCAAGCCCGTCAGATGGTTTGCATCGCTGGGGCTCGACAAGGACGAACAACGGGCGGTTATCACGCGTGCGGTTGAGACGGGCCGTTTGACGCCCGAGCACGCCAAGGCGCTACTGCCCGCACCCGTAGACGGACCGGTGAGACAGTTCCTGTTGACCGGAAACGCAGCCCCCTTGCTCGCGGTGCAATCACCAGCGGACCGGGCGGCTGCGCTGGATAACCTTGGCGAGATAAAGAAAATTATGGCTCGCGTCTGTAAAGCGAAAGAAGCGAAAGCATGAACGGCAACAGGTAACTGTAGCGGCTCGTGCATCCCATATTGCAAGCAATAAGGGTAACGGAAGTGGAAAAACATGAACGGAGATAACCAGGCGCTGCATGAGTTTTGTTTGCGCTGGGTTGAGTGGAGCAGGACGCGGCGACTTTATGCACCATTGCGGCCGAAAAATATTTTGCTACGGCTTAGAGAACCGGCAGGGCTGGGCGATGAGCGTGATGCGGAACTAGATGTTGCGCTGAATTTATTCAACATGGCGTTGAAGGCATACCCAGAAGGGCGATCCAAACAGGCGTTCATGGCATTCTATTTGGGCCACGTCCGCCCGATTAAACGAGCAGCCTATGAACTGGGCTACTCGCGCATGGGTTTTTTCAAAGCCGTGCGCCGGGTGCGGGAGAATGTGTATGCAGCCTCACACCGCTTGATGCGAGATCGGGAGCAGGTCTGAAACTTTGATTCGCTTTGCTGCTCATCGGTACACCTCGCGGCGGTTTCCGATTCGCACAACGAGAATGCGCAAAGTACCGTCCTCGATATTAGCAATAATTCTGCAATCCCCGACACGGTATTTCCAGAAAGCCCCCAAGCGCGAACCTTTGAGGGCTTCGCCAATGCTGCGAGGGGTCGTCCATTACGGATACACGCTCATGTAGAAAGGCCAGGTATAMCGGCGGGCATATTTGCGGGTCAAGTTCCTTAAGATTCTTGCGTGCCAGGCTCGATAATTCMMYCYWCCATGCCATAGTGTTTCATTACTTGTTCGAGCGGTGCGGTATCAGATTTTCCCGCGCGGATCGCTTCAAGCTCACGCTCGGCCAAGTACAAATCCTCAAGGTCGTCGAGATGTTCGCAAATCGCCTCGGTGATGTAAAAGCTCTTGGTGCGCCCGGTCAGTTCGGCCAGGTTCTTCAACCAGGCTTCCACATCGCTAGGCAGTCGAATTGAAAGGGCCATAGCGCTCTGCTCCTTGGATAGTGTGATACAAGTATCGTACAAGGCTGGGCGAAGCGCAAGCTTTTTTGTCTAGAAAACGGTGCATTTTTAGGTGCTGCATGATGATTGTGGTGAGCTATGCCTTTGTCTTGCTTCTCAAATCAGACGTATTCAGATAATTGATCCCGATAAAAAACGAAATGTAACAGAATGTAATAAATGTAAACTTTTTAGTTTACTTAATAAAAGTTTACATTTTCCCCAGTTTTTTGTATCGTTTGTGAAAGGCTGGATTTTGACGTCCAGACGAAACAACGGGTTGAAAGGCGCGATTTCTAAGCCCTGAGCCGGGTTAATCGGCCAGGGCTTTTTTGTTGACCGACTCATCGGCCATCCAGACCGTCAGGTCGTAGGCCAGGACAAGCCGTTGAGTGTCCGCAACAACCCCGGCAGTGCGTCAAGCTTTGATTCTCACGGCAAGGACGCACCGCTGACCCGGCGTGAAGGGTATGAACGTGTAGTAGCCACCAAAAAGTTGTCATAAAAGCGAAAGCCCCGAACCGTTAGCAGCGGTTGGGGCTTTCTTGTTTCCACCCCTTGCCGTAACCAAGAGGAAGAACCTTGTTCAAGTATACGCCGAAACGACAGGAGATTAAATGAAAAAATTCACCTTACCCCCCATTAACGTCACCGCCCCTAGAATTAATTGGAATTTTCCACCGCAGATTTCCAACGCTCCAGTGGCATGTCCACAATTACCTCATGTTGATGCCAATCGCAAACAATTTACATGTCCCCATCTTCTATATAGTCGAGTAAAGGACCTGGACCACCATATAGCATCACTATCCCCCGACGCTGATTTTATCATCAGCCAGTTAACAGACGATGACCAAATTAAATTTTCAGAAAACATCGAAAAAATTAGAGTTTTGAAGCAACAAGTAAGCGAATCCAAAGCACAAGCTGACCAAAAATTAATTGAATACGTCAACAGATTTAAGCTCCAGAATATTTACAACCACCCAAGCGACAATACTGAGGAAAAGAGACTAGATCGCTTAAGCGTTACGCTTTCTGTGCTGGGAGAACATTTTTTCTATCAAGAATGGGAAAATAACTATGCTAAAGCTCGACGCCACGAAATTGATGTTAAGTTTCAACTGGCTGAAACCTATCAACGTCTGATGCCGACACTCAAAGAAGCTTACCTATCAAAATTTTACCATAATTTTCTCAATTTCCCGAGTCGTAGCCGTGATGCAGCCAAAACAATGTTAGACTGGATTGGAGCTCGTAATTTGCATGACGGATTTCTTGACAATAAAGTAGAAATAATTATTAGTGACAGTTTTCTTACTCACCCAGGATCGCAATTTGGCCATGTCGCAATCAATATTGGTGGCGTAATCTATGGTAGAGCGCCAGCTGCTTGGGATATTCGTGGTAAGGAGGCTTATATGGAAAAACAACAGCTCGGGCGAAGCAGCATTGGATATGTAATTCAATTAAGCGAAGAAGATAAAATAAAATTGTTTCGCTCTGTGATCAATAAAATCGTGGAAGATAAAAAATATAGCGTTCTTGATCATAGTTGTTCTATTGAGATCGTCAAGTCTTTCGCTGATATTGGTATTAACGTTGTTGATCCGCGTTGGACTGTTGGAACAATATATTCTCCAGCTGATATTGATAATTTTCTAAAGCATTCAAAATCGGTCATCCAGGTGAATTCATACCCAAAGAATTAGCGTGTCTATGGTTATGAAAAGAATATTTAATCAAATATCTTCTCATCGCCAACCATTAGATAGCCCTTAAATCCATTTTCACATTCCGTCCAATGAAAGCCGTATACTTTACCGTGCGACATACGCTGACTGATACGACAAGCTGTACCTTCTGGAACAGTCATCTCCGAAGTCTGATTAACATCTGAATACAAAACGACTTCTTGTTTAGCTATTTTTTCTGGGCCAAACGAGGGTGCACATCCAGCCACGACAAGCGTTACTATAAGTAAGCGTAACGCTTTTTTGATCGGCCGCCGAACCTGAGAATTTAAGGTTTCTCGGGAGGGCCATCCTCGATAAATCATGGGGTTCCCTTTAAAGTACAGGATACTTGAAAATAGCACGCTAACATCATCATACTAGCACTAGCTAAGGCTTTTCGTATCACACGCACGCATAGCACCGTGCCGCCAGTCAGCGAAGCTTACCTCGCCGTCAGCATCTGAGCTTTACCCACAAGTCCGGTTGTAACTGGATTGGACGGTGTTAACTTTGGTTCATTCTGTTGATGCAGCGGCAGCGGATTGGCGATCGGGGACGACACGGCGGATGCATGGATTGGCGCTCGCCATTCTGCATCTCGTGCTCTGCCGCAAGTGCGAGGAAAGCAGAGCGCGACAGCTTCCGTTCTTGTGCCGCGGAATCAATTTTTTGCACCAAGCGCTCGGGTAAGCTGATATTGAGCCGCACCGCCTTTGCGTTGATTTTGGAAAGATCGATGTCGAATAACATCCAAACGCCCCCCTTGTATTCGGGATGTTGCGTCAGCGCTTCGAGTGGCGAGGGCTCTGGAATCGAGCCTTCATCGCCGTCGAAATGCGCTTCGACCGCTTCTTGGACAGCAACTGGCAGCTCGGTCCAGTTGTCTGCCGCAGCGAAGCAGCCGGGGAAATCCGGGAATGTGACACCATGGGCATGCTTGGCGTCGCCCACATGGACATAGAGTGGGTAGAGCATAGGTTTCCTCTCAAAAACTGCTGGTCACTTCAAGCCAGCCTGTTTCAGGATACTGCGCGCCTTGCCCATCGGAAGATCCTTCTTCGGGTGGGGCACTGTGACCTTACTACGCTGAACACTTAAGTAAACTTTTTAGTTTACTTAATAAAAGTTTACATTTTCCCCAGTTTTTTGTATCGTTTGTGAAAGGCTGGATTTTGACGTCCAGACGAAACAACGCGTTGAAAGGCGCGATTTTCAAGCCCTGAGCCGGGTCAATCGGCCAGGGCTTTTTTGTTGACCGACTCATCGGCCATCCAGACCGTCAGGTCGTAGGCCAGGACAAGCCGTTGAGTGTCCGTAACAACCCCGGCAGTGCGTCAAGCTTTGATTCTCACGGCAAGGACGCACCGCTGACCCGGCGTAAAGGGTATGAACGTGTAGTAGCCACCAAAAAGTTGTCATAAAAGCGAAAGCCCCGAACCGTTAGCAGCGGTCGGGGCTTTCTTGCATTAACCCTCTGGAACAATCAGAAGGAAAGCATGAGTGAATTCTAGCAAACTCATTAGGGAGTTGCGGATGATGTTGAAGGAAATGCCAGCTCAAAGGTTTTGGGCGCTATGGATTGTGGCGCTGTGCTTCGGGGTGGGGTATCTCGCTAAATCCGTCAGTTTTTTCTTTGGACATTAAGTGTGAAGTCGGTCGAAACGACGATTCTGGAAAAACGGAAGCGATCCCGTATCGGCTAACGATAGACGCGAAGATGAATTCAACCGATGCTGGCATTGTGGGACGCCGACTGGCTAATGCAGCGTTAATTGTAGCGGCCGGGTTCGGTAGCGCGGCGCTGATGTGGGCGATTCGCTGGTGGTGAAAGAGACGTGGATCATGCCGATTCCGTTCCCTCACGGTTTCCGCAATCTGGCTATGTACATGTATTTGAATGGTGTACGGAACGGCTAGGCGAAAGCCAGCAGGCTTTTTTATTTGACCGACTCATCGACCATCCAGACCGGCAGGTCGTAGGTCAGGACAAGCCGACGAGTGTCCGCAACAACCCCGGCAGTGCATCAAGTCTTTATACTGGTCGGTCGCTAGAGCGAGGAGTATCGGTTTGAGCGCACGTCCAGTGTGGCGCGGTGTTGCCCCTTGGCTTGCCGCTTGTAATCGCGTTTGAACGCAGACGATCGGTCAATCGTCCGCATGCAGATCTGCCATCAGACTATCGACACTAGCGAACTTTTTGCCCTTGCCCGCTTCCAGTTCAGCAATCGCTTTGCGCGTGGTGGCATTGGGCACCTTCACCTCAAACGGCAGGCGGTGTTCGTCAGCGATGCGCAGCATCAGCAGACGGATAGCATCGGAAATCGATAGCCCCATCGCTTCAAGCGCACTCGCGGCGCGTTCCTTGGTGTGAGTGTCGATGCGAGCACGAACGTAGGTATCAGCGGTACTCATGGTCATTCCTTGATCAGGGTGTTAAACCAATTGTAGTCACAATTTGACTACAAATCAAGTTCCGAACGATGACCATAGCCGAGGGTTCTTACTCGAAACAGCTATGACCCTTAACAGCACAAGAACAGCAAGAAAACAGCGAGGCAAGCCGTTTGCCAAAGGGCAAACAGGCAACCCGAAAGGCCGCCCTAAACGCACGCAGGAGGAATTGGACTTGATCGCCGCGTGCAAGGCCAAGACGCTTGATGCGCTTGAGGTAATCGAGTCAATCATGGTGGGTGGCGATAACGAGCGCAACCGGCTATCGGCTGCACTGGCGATCATCGAGCGGGGTTATGGCAAGCCGGTACAAGGTGTGGAACTAGGGGGCACGGGCGGCGGGCCGATTCAAAGCATAAACATGCCTCCAGATAAATTCTGGGAGATTGCCAAGACCATCGCCGATGAGATTTGACTATGCATCCATTCAGCCCGGACGAACACTTCGCGGCTGCAAAGATGGCACAAGCGGACTTGTACTTCTTCTCGCGCTGGATGTTCTATCAGCGCCGCCGGTACAAGTGGCTGCGCGGCCCGCACCACAAAGCAATCTGCGATGCGCTGATGCGTGTCTTTTTCGGTAAGGTCAACCGGCTGATCATCAACGTACCGCCCCGATATTCAAAAACTGAACTCGCGGTAGTCAACTTTATCGCTTGGACACTCGGACAGGTACCCGATGCCGAGTTCATCCACGCGAGCTACGCTGCACCACTGGCCGCGAATAACAGCGCCAACGTGCGCTCGCTCGTGCAACACGAGGCTTACCAGCAGGTTTTCCCAGCCTGCCGCTTAGCTTCGGACTCGAAAAGCCACTGGATTACCACCGAGGGTGGCGTGATGTACGCCGCTGGTGCCGGGGGTACGATTACTGGCTTTGGTGCGGGCAAGCACCGCGAGGGCTTTGGCGGCGCGATCATCATTGATGACCCGCACAAGCCCGACGAAGCCAAGAGCGATGTCATTCGACAGGGCGTCATCGATTGGTTTCAGAACACGCTGGAGAGCCGCAAGAACAGCAAGGACACACCGATCATCCTGATCATGCAGCGCCTTCATGAGCGCGACCTGGCAGGCTGGTTACTCGATGGTGGCAACGGAGAATCGTGGGAGCACGTTTGTTTGCCTGCAATTCAAGACGATGGCACGGCGCTATGGCCGGAGAAACATACCATTGATGATCTGAGACGGATGGAGCAAGCTGCTCCCTATGTGTTTGCAGGGCAATACCTGCAACGCCCATCTCCACCGGATGGTGGCCTCATCAAGCCGGACGCAATCACGACAATCGACGCGCTACCTGCGGGCACGATCAAATGGGTGCGCGGCTGGGATTTGGCCGCGACCATCGACGGCGACTATACGGCGGGCGCGAAGCTGGGCAAGCTGGAGGATGGCCGCTTTGTCATTGCTGACGTGGTGAGGTTGCGCTGCGGTCCCGACGAGCGGGACGCGGCACTGACGAACACAGCCGCTCGCGATGGCAAATCGGTGCGCATTAGCCTGCCGCAAGACCCGGGTCAGGCCGGCAAGACTCAGGCGCTATACCTGACCCGCAAGCTGGCGGGCTACGCGGTCACCACCTCGCCAGAATCCGGCGACAAGGCGACACGGGCTGAACCGCTGGCCGCGCAGATCAACGTCGGTAATGTGCTTATGCTGCGCGGTCCGTGGAACGACGCCTTGCTTAACGAAATGCGACTGTTCCCGAATGGCACGCATGATGACCAGGTCGATGCGTGCTCACGCGCGTTCGCTGAAATCATGGTGCACAAGCGCGGCTTCTTCGATTTGGATTAAAACCGACATGTTCAACTGGCTACGACGCAAGGATGAGCCGCCCCAAGCCCCCGAGACCCCAAAGTCCGGGGGCTTTTTCACGACCGAGCACGATCTGCGTGTCGGCCACACTGAGGCGTGGGCACATTTGCAGGCGTCAACGTTTCAGCGCTCGGTGGCCGATGATTTCAGCGCCGCTGGCGCCGGCATGGACGCGAACGAACTTGAAAACAGCGTCAAGCGTATTGCAATGCTCCGACAGGAAAACATGCCAGCCGCGCAGGTCGGTTGGTACGCGTCGCAGAGCTTCATCGGCTACCAACTCTGCGCGCTGATCGCGCAGCACTGGCTGGTTGATAAGGCATGCGCGATGCCGGGTAAGGATGCAATCCGCAATGGCTATACGGTCACGGTCAATGACGGTACAAGAGTTGATGCGGGCGTCATTGACGCAATCCGCAAGGAGGATAAGCGTTTTCGAATCAACCACCAGATGCGCGAGTTCGTGCGCATGGGGCGTGTATTCGGCATTCGCATCGCCATGTTCGTGGTCCAGTCAACCGACCCTGAATATTATGCCAAGCCATTTAATCCAGATGGCGTGACACCCGGCAGCTACAAAGGCATCCGGCAAATTGACCCGTATTGGGCAGTCCCAGAATTAAGCTCGACGGCCGTAACCGACCCGACAAGCCTGCACTTCTATGAGCCGACTTACTGGAGGATCAATGGCAAGCCGATCCATCATTCGCACCTGATTATCTTGCGCATCGGCGAAGTTCCGGATGTACTGAAACCGACCTACTACTACGGTGGCGTGCCGGTGCCACAGAAGATTTTCGAGCGCGTCTATGCTTCCGAGCGCACGGCCAACGAGGCTCCGTTGCTCGCGATGTCCAAGCGCAGTACGGTCATTCATATGGATGTGGAAAATGCTGTCGCCAATCAGGCAAAGTTCGAGCAACGGATGGCGACCTGGGCTCACTATCGCGACAACCACGGCATCAAGGTCGTTGGCACGGAAGAGCAGATCGAGCAGTTCGACACGGCGCTCGCGGACTTCGATGCAGTCATCATGACGCAGTATCAGCTTGTCGCGGCGGCGGCGAACGTGCCGGCCACCAAGCTGCTCGGCACATCGCCCAAGGGCTTTAACGCAACGGGCGAGTTCGAAGAAGCGAGCTACCACGAAGAACTGGAAAGCATTCAAGCGCATGACCTGACACCGCTGCTTGATCGTCATCACCTGCTGGTCATCCGCTCGGAAATTGTGCCGAAGTTTGGTGTCCCGCCATTTGAGACGACGGTGGCATGGAATCCGCTGGATTCGATGACAGCGAAGGAACGCGCAGAAGTCAACAAGATGGAAGCGGAAACCGGAGCCATCCTGGTGCAGTCCGGTGCCATCGATGGCATTGATGAGCGCCGCCGCATTACTCAAGACCCCACTAGCGGTTACACGGGCATCGAACAAGCCATGCCGGCTGATCCGTTTGACGATTCCAACCATGAATTGCCCGAACATGATGATGGCGCGTAAGCTACTGACTCGCAAAAAGGCAGTGTGGGCGGATCAGTTCAAGCCAGCTGTGCTACGCGGCAAGCCGCTGCGCGTCAGTGCTGGCCTACAAGCACGGCTACCAGCAGGATCTTGAGCAGCTTGTTGCCGAGATGACAGCTGCCAGTCATAAAGAAATTGTCGCGCTGTTCGAGAGCCCGCCAGCACAAGCCTTTTTTGCGCAGGACGCCAGCCTATCGAGCCAGGCACGCATCATGACAAACGCGCTGATCCGGCGTGTACGCAAGCGCTTCGCGCTCAAGGCAAAGGCAATCGTGGATCGCATGGTCGCGGGTGCAGATAAGGCAAGCAGCGTCAGTTTGCACAGCAGCCTGCGTGACCTGTCCGGTGGACTATCTCTAAAAACCACAGCCCTGCCATCGACTACAAAAGAAATCCTCGCCAGTTCAGTCGCCGAAAACGTTGGCCTCATCAAGTCGATTGCTGACCGGTATCTGGCCGGCGTACAGGGTGCGGTCATGCGTGCAATCAGCAGCGGCAACGGACTACAAGACCTGATCCCCTATCTACGGGAACAGGAAGGCGTTACCAAGCGACGCGCGCGAAACATCGCGCTGGATCAAACACGTAAGGTCTACAACGGCCTGAACAATGGGCGCTGTATGTCGCTTGGCGTAACGCAAGGGGAGTGGGTGCATAGCGGCGGCGGGATACATCCTCGCGAACGCCATCTTGCCTTTGACGGCAAGGTGTTCAATCTGGCGAGGGGCGCGCCGGTCGGACCCAATGGGGCCTATGTGCGACCAGGGGAAGAGCCCAACTGTAAATGCAGCTTTATACCTGTCATTCGCTTTTCCCGAGGTGACGCATGACAAATCGCGTCATCGATACGAACGGCTGGGCTGAAATCCGAGGCAACCCGATTTCCAAGGTGGGTGTATTTCCTTACCTGGGCAGATCAATCGGCGCGCCCGAGCCTAGCCGCATTTACATGGTCTACCGGCCAGAAGAAGAGTTGGCCGATCCTGCTTGCATTGAATCGTTCAGGCTGCTGCCGTGGGTCGATGAACACGAAATGCTAGGCAGCGAGGATACCGGCTATATCGCGCCGGAAAAGAAGGGAATTCAAGGTGTCATTGGTGAGGACGTGTACTACGAAGATGGTGTGCTGAAAGGCAACATCAAAGTCTTCTCCGAATCACTCGCGGCGCTTATCCATAGCGGCAAGCGTGAGCTGTCTGCCGGCTATCGCTGCCAATACGAGTTTACCTGTGGCCAATACAACGGCCAACGCTACGACGCCATTCAGCGAAAGATTCGGGGCAACCACCTCGCGTCTGTCCACGAAGGGCGCCTGGGACCCGATGTCGCTGTCCTGGATCACATGACATTTACATTCGATGCAAAGGAGTTACTCATGACAAATACAAGCAAGGCAACGGGGCAAGATGAAGACGTGTCGCTTGCCGACGTGGTGAAACAGCTGATTCCGCTGGTGCAGGCGCTGGTCGGTTCGGCACCTTCCGCCTCGCCGGACGGCGACGTAGACCCATCGGTAATCGGCGACGATGCTCCGACCAAGACGCCGGTTGAAGAGGACGATGACACGCTGCCTGCCGAAGATGAAGACGATGATTCCCCGGCGGCGAAGGGCGATAAAGAGACAGAAGACGAGCAAGAAACCGCGCAAGCCATGGACGCGGCAATTAAGGCGCTTCGCACTGCATCCAAGACTGCGCCGAAAGCGATGCGCGCGAGCATGGACAGCGCCATTGCCGGATTACGCAAGGCTTACACCGCCGCTCAAACCCAGTCGCAAAAGCCGCGCAAGACGGTAGCGAGCGTTGACGCCGCCGAGGTCACGGCGCTACGCGCGCGCGTGGCTCAGCTGGAGCGCAGTGCCGCCAAAGGAATCATGAGCGAGATCAGCAAACGCGATGCGCTGGCCAGCCGCTTGTCCGCTCACATCGGCACGTTTGATCACGCCGACAAGACGCTGGTCGAAGTGGCGCGCTACGGTGTCTCAAAACTCGGTATCGCTTGCGCCAAGGGGCAGGAGATAGCCGCGCTCGACGGATATTTACACGGTCGCGAGGCCCCCAAACCGGGGCAAGGTACGGATGCAAAGCATCCGACCTCGAGCGAACTCGACCAATATTTACAAGGAGTCTGACAGCATGGCTTTCCAAACCACTGTTCGCGCCGACATGGCCTTCGGGGTGCCGGGCGAACTTTTTACCGATGGCCCGGTGCGCGCCGCGCCGTGGACCTTGGTGTCCTCGAAGCCCAACGTGATTGGCCATGCCTATACGCTCGCGGGCGACGGCGTGGCGCAAGTTGGCGGGACCGGGCAATTTGTGGGCATCCTCGTCCMCCCCAAACACTATGCCTCGTATGGCGCAGCAGCCGGTACGCTCACGCCAACGATGGAWTTACCCAACCAAAGCATCGGTGAACTGCTCACGATGGGCGAAATCGTGGTGAGCCTGCCTGCTGCCGCCGATGTGGGCTATGTGGTTATCTACGACACCACGACGGGTGCACTGTCCACCATCGAAGAAGATAGCGAGGTACCCAGCGGCAGCGTTGAAGTACCCAACGCGCTTGTTTCGCGCTACCTATCGACGGGGGCGGGATTGGCCGTGATCACACTGACCAACTGAGGCACTGAGTATGCAAAGCAAAGAACATTCGTATATCGGTCCACGTGCAGTACGGCCGCTCAAGCTGTCGAGCGTCGCTGGCTATCAGGATCTGTCCCGTATCGGTATTGGCATGGACGCTGCAACCGTGCACCGCATGATGGCGGCGATGGACGCAGCGCTGGTACCCGGTTTAACTACACCGACGATTACCACGCCCGAGCAGTTCCTACAAAACTGGCTGCCTGGATTTGTGGCGATTACCACGGCGGCGCGCACGATCGATGAATGCGTGGGCATCACGACAGCGGGCGCATGGGAAGATGAGGAAGTCGTGCAGGGCGTCATGGAGCTTACCGGTACATCCGTGCCATATGGGGATTACACGAACGTGCCGCTGTCGTCATGGAACGTCAACTTCGAGCGGCGCACAGTGGTGCGTTTTGAAGAAGGCATGCGCGTTGGCACGCTCGAAGAAGCACGCGCTTCGCGGATGAAAGTGAATAGTGCCGAAGGCAAACGCGAAGCGGCAACGCTGGCGCTGGAGATCAACCGCAATCGCGTCGGATTTTACGGCTACAACGATGGAAACAATCGCACTTATGGACTTTTGAACGACCCCAGCCTGCCCGCGTATGTCACCCTGCCAATGGGTGGGGCCAATTCGACCCAATGGGCGTCTAAGACCTTTCTCGAAATTACAGCAGACATTCGCACGATGGTGGCCGATCTGCGCAACCAGACGCGTGGCGTGATCGACCCGAAAAGAGAACAACTGACGCTTGTTCTTGGCACGTCGGTCATCGATTATTTGACAGTGACTTCGATTTTTAGCGTGTCTGTGCAGGACTGGCTGACTAAGACCTATCCGACGATGCGCGTGGTGTCTTGCCCGGAATTTGATGCAGCTCATGCGGGCGACAATGTCGCATATCTGTACGCCGAAAGCGTCAGCGATCAATCGACCGACGGCGGTCAAACCTTTGTACAAGTCGTGCCGGCGAAATTCCGCGTGCTGGGGGTTCAGCAGCTCGCAAAAGGCTACGAAGAGGACTATTCCAATGCGACGGCTGGCGTAATGTGCAAGCGGCCGTATGCTGTCGTGCGTCGCACTGGACTTTAACGGAGAGCAATCATGCATTACGTGTACTCGACCGCAACATGCGATACCGCCTATGGCGTGTGGATCAACAGTGGAAACGACTTGCCGATTCGTACGCGTGCGATCGTGATCAAAGGCGGTGCGGGCGTCGCCAACAAAAACTTAATTACACCTCGTGGTGTAGTAACGCAGGTGACGGACGAGGATTTGGCGCTGCTTGAAAAGGACGAAGCCTTTCAGCGGCATGTCAAACGTGGCTTTATCCACGTCGAGCGATCCAAAACCGATCCAGAGAAGGTTGCCGCGGATATGACCGGTCGCGACCAAGCGTCACCGCTGGTACCGCAAGACTTTGCGGAGAAAAAGCGCCCTAAGACGCGGAGCGGATGATCGTGAGTGCGTCCATCCAGTGGGATGTCAGCGCGTTTCGCGCCGCCTTCGCTGCATTCGAGAGCAAAACCGCGTATCCCGACACCGCGCTTTCGGCAACCTGGGCGGCGGCGACGTGCTATGTGAGTCCAGAGGATCATGGGCACCTGCAAGGCGATGACCGAGTCCGTGCGCTGAATCTGATGACGGCCCATCTCCTTGCGCTGGCGGACATAGTGAAAGGCGGTCAAACGCCGGGCATGGTGTCCACCGCAACCGTGGACAAGGTGCAAGTCACCCTTACCCCACCGCCTGTCAAGTCACAATGGCAATGGTGGCTGTCGCTCACCCCCTATGGGCAGCAGCTCCTCGCGTTGCTGTCGGCTGCTGCCGTGGGTGGCTTTTATATTAGCGGGCTGCCGGAAGGATCGGCATTTCGTCGCGTGTACGGCATCTATCCCTGATGCCTAGGCCGCCTGGATTGGGCGGTCCTATTTCCTAAGTTAATTTAATGGCCAAGGTAATACGCAAGCCCGGCCCCGGCGGTGCACGTCTGCATCAAGCGTTGCAGGATATCGGCGGCCATATCGGCAAGGTTGGCTGGTTTGAATCCTCCAAATATCAGGATGGCACACCAGTCGCCTATATAGCCGCCATCCATGAGTATGGCGTGCCCGAGAAAGGCATTCCGATGCGCGCGACGATGCGCCCAACGGCTCAGGCACAACGAGCGCAATGGGTAAAGCTGGCACAACAGGGCTATACGGCGGTGTTTCGTGGCACGGACACGCCAGCCGCAGTTACGGAGAAAGTGTCGGCCAAAGCAGCTGGCGATATTCGCTGCGCCATCTCAAGAATCCGTACGCCCCCGCTGAAGGTCGCCACCATCACGGCAAGATTTCGTGGCAAGAAGCAAGGCCGCGTCGTCTCGTTAACTGCGGCTAAGCCGCTGGTCGATTCCGGTGTGCTCTTGAATACGCTTACACATATCGTGGAGGACAAATCGTGATGCCAGGCTCTAACCTGCTCGGTTTTGCGTTGTCCGTGATTGGCAAGCAACGTGTCGAGTATTACCGATTTTTGGGGCGCGAGACCAACGATGTGGGCCTTGATGTAAACAGGTATGCGCCGCCTGTGCCGCTGTATGGCAGCGTGCAAGCTGTAGACCGGAACCTATACCAATACCTTGGCCTTGATTTTCAGAAGCGCTACATCCGTCTGTATGCGTGTGCGCAGTTACAGGATGTAGCACGCAACCGATCGAGCGATCAAATCGAGTTTGCCGGTCAGCGCTATCAACTGCTGTCGGATGCCGATTGGTTCAACATCGACGGCTGGGACGGCGCGCTTTGCGTACAGATATGACAGACAACGAACTGTTCCGCATTCTGCTGCCGTTGATTCGTGACGGGCTGCGCGCGAATGGCATTGCCGACATTGCCATCAAGCAGCAGTACCAGCCGACGCAACAAGGCACACCAAGTGGCCCGGTGGTGTTTTTGAACAAAATCGGCGATTACCGGTACGGTTTTCCGCAGCGCAAAAGCGTCTGGGATCGCGAAGCCGGGCAGTTCGTCCATACCGAGTCGGTGTGGATGCACACTGCGCTCCAAGTGAACGTACTTGCACCGCAAAAGCCTGAGCAGCCTGATTGGCTGACGGCATCCGATCTGCTGAACCTGATCGCGTGCATCCTGCAAAGCGATGCTGCGCGCCACACGTTGCAGTCGCATCAAGTCGGCCTCTATCGCGTGCAAGACATTCGCCACACTTATTTTGCTGATGACCGGGATTGCTTCGAAGCCAGCTCGTCATTCGATTTTATCCTCACCCATCTGCGCACGCTTACCAGCCGAGTTCCATCGGTTGACGCGTTCGAGCAAAACATTCATCGCATCTAGGAGCCACTGATGGCTATTCGATTTCCCAAGTACGTTGACGTGACATCGGGCGTCGGCGCAGCGGCCGGTGTGCGCCGGCGCGATTTAATCGGGCGTTTTTTTACGACAAATGCGCTGCTGCCACCGAAAGCGGTGGTCGAGTTCGATAACCTCGATGATGTTGGGCGTTACTTTGGCACGGCCTCGGAGGAATACGCCCGCGCGTCTTTCTATTTCGGCTGGATCTCAAAAAACATTACGCGCGCGCAGAAAATCAGCTTCGCGCGCTGGGTGGATGCCGCCGTCGCGCCGATGATCTTTGGGGCGGCAGTGACTGCGCCATTGTCTCGATTCCAAGCCGTGACGGCTGGCGAGCTGACAATACAGCTTGGCGCAGATATCCACTCCGTATCGCCGTTGTCGTTCGCGGAAGCCCTCAGTTTTGCCGACGTGGCATCGGTTTTACAAGCAGCCATTCGTGCCGCAGGTGAGGGCCCTCTTTGGGAGGGCGCAATGGTCACGTTCGACGCGCGGAAAAACGGCTTCCATTTCACAACCACCAGTACGTGTGCCAATGTAAAGGTCGCTGTCCTGTCCGGCACGATCCATACTATCCTGGGTTGGGATGATCGCGCGATCTACGCCGATGGCGCAGCCGCCGAAACGATCAGTGATGTGCTGGCCGCTTCAACCGAGCTATCCAACAATTTCGGCTCGTTCACGTTCTTGCGGGCGCTTTCCACAGCCGAGACAGAAGAAGCAGCGAAGTGGAACGCGGCGCAGAATGTGATGTACCAGTTCCATACGCGCGTGTTATCCGCCGATGCGGCAGCCTACTATGAAGCGCTCAAAGGTTACGCGGGGACCGGTCTAACGCTCATCGGCGCAAGCGGCGAATACCCCGAGCAACTTCCGATGATGATCCTGGCCGCCACCGATTACAGCCGTCGTAACTCGGTGCAAAACTACATGTTCCAGCAAGCGGCGCTTACGCCCAGTGTGACGACGACGCCTGAATCGGATCGGTTGGATACGTTGCGCGTGAACTACTACGGCCGCACGCAAACGGCTGGACAAGTGCTCGACTTCTATCAGCGCGGCGTGCTGATGGGGGGTGCCACCGCGCCGACAGACATGAATGTCTACGCTAACGAACAATGGCTTAAGGATGCGGCCGGCAGCGCCATTATGGAACTGCTGATGTCGCTGGCGAAGGTATCGGCCAACGTGCAAGGACGTGGTCAACTGATCGCGACGCTGCAAAGCGTGGTCAATCAGGCATTACTCAACGGCACGATCAGCGTCGGCAAGGAGCTGAACAATACGCAGCAGCTGTATATCACCAATATGACGGGTGAAGCCGATGCGTGGCGGCAGGTCCAGACCATCGGTTACTGGCTCGACTGCGTAATCCAATCCAGTGTGACGCCAGACGGACGCACCGAATATAAGGCCGTCTACACCCTCATCTACAGCAAAGACGATGCCATCCGAAAAGTGGACGGAAGCCACGTCTTGATTTGATCCAGACCAGGAGTAACGATGGAAAACATCTCAGGCTTCGGCCTTGTGGTGCAGGTATGTGCATCTAAAACGTTTCCCGCCGGTTTTACGGTCACGCAGTTCGCCGACGATGGCGATCCGTTCGACATTCCGAGCATTCAAGTGAATGACAAGGCGATGGGGCTCAATGGCGATTTGATCGTCTGGTCCAAAGCCAACCCAATCACAGTGACGTTGAACCTGATTCCAGGAAGTGACGATGACAAGAACATGTCGATTTTGCTTGAAGCAAACCGGGTCGGACGTGGCAAACAGAGTGCAAAAGACGAAATCACGATGGCAGCGATCTACCCGGACGCCCGCATACTCACGCTGACCAAGGGGGTCATCACTGACGGCATGCCTGCCAGCAGTGTGGCCAGCGCAGGGCGGATGAAAAGCAAGCCGTACATCTTTGCTTTTGAGAACCGGACGGGGACATCATGAGTCTATTGCTTGAGCCCAAGGAAATATTGATCAGAACGATGGCGGGCGAGGATCGCCCCTACATCCTGTCGAAATTTCCCGCCATTGCAGGTCGCGAGATCGTTTCGCAATACCCGATCAGTGCGGTGCCGAAACTCGGCGATTACAAGACCAACGAGGCGCTCATGTTAAAAATCATGGGCTTCGTAGCGGTGCCGCTTGACAACGGCGAATTGCGATTATCGACTGCCGCACTGGTTGACAATCATGTGCCGGACTATGAGACGTTGATGAAAATCGAGTTCCACATGATGGACTACAACACGTCTTTTTTCTCAAGCGGAAAGGTCTCGACTTTCTTAGGCAATGTCGAGGGCAAGGCGATAGCGTGGATTTCCAAAACGTTGACGCACTTGTTGGAGCGATCCTTTCTGAAGGACGTGCCACGCTCCAGGAATTGAGGACGGTCTACACGCTGGAGGATGCTTTCATCCTTTGGGAGAGCATCGCTATTCCCCGCTACAACGAATGGCTGGCTGCTGAGCATGCCAGACGGACATCGAAATGAGCATTCTTGAGACGTTCTATATTCTGTTCGATTCAGATGCACAGGAAGTCAAGCAAGGGGCACAAGAAGCCGAAAAGGCGACCGAACAGCTTGAGAAAAAGATCAAGGGTGCGGATATGGCGGCCACCCAACTTGGCAAGTCGTTCAAGTCGCTAATCGGGGCGGCCACCGGTGCGATTGCTGGTGCTTTGTCGTTGGGCGCACTGGTATCCGGCGTGGCGCGCACTGTGGCCGGCGCCGACGCGCTCGGTCAGAGTTCCGAGGCACTACGTGTCGAGGTCGAGACATTGCACGCATGGAGTGAAGCGGCCGAGCGCTGCGGCGGCAGTGGCGAGGCATTCCGAAAGACACTTACCGGCCTGAATGAAAAGGTCGCTGAACTGGCTAAGACTGGCAAAGGTGACATTGGCCCATTGCTACAACGGCTCGGCGTGCGGTTTCGCGATCTGAATGGCAACGTCAAGGCCACGCCACAACTGCTGCTGGATCTCGCCCAGTCGTTTGAGCGTTTAAACAAAACGGAATCCGCCGCATTAGGCAGAAAGATGGGGCTGGACGACGCCACCATCGCTCTGTTGCAGAAAGGGCGGCAAGCGCTCGAAGAACAAATCAAGCGGCAAAGAGAGCTTGGCGTTGTCAACAAGACTGATGCTGAAGCGGTAAAGCAATACACCGAGCAACTCGGCAAGGCCAGGATCGCCTTAAGTGATCTCGGACAGGTATTTCAGTACATGTTCACGAATCTCTCGACCACAGTGCTACCCGCCTTGACGTGGTTGCTGAAGAAGTTCGAAGCGCTCACGGCCTACCTGGCAGACCATAGCGACCTAGTAAAAGGCTCCTTCATCGGACTGGCGATGGTACTGACGGCGCTGTACTTGCCTGCTGTCTTGAGCGCCGCCACCGCGACACTTGCGCTGGTCGCGCCCTATCTGCTGATCGGCGCGGCCATTACAGCGGTCGGTGCGTTGTTCGCGCTGGCCTACGAGGATGTGATGGCGTTTCTCGATGGCAACGACTCGCTGATCGGCGAGATGGCGAAACGCTGGCCAATTATTGGCGAAATCGTGCATGGGGTTGCGGATGTGTTTTCGTTTCTGTTTGATCTGGTGAGGGCTGGACTGACCTTCATGACCGATCTGATTGACGAGCCTGAGAAAGCATTTGAGCGCTTTTCGGCGAATGTACGTGCCGCGTTCGACAAGCTGCTGAACAAAATACCCGCGCTTAAGCCGGTTATGACCTTGATCGGTGATGTATTTGATCAGGTCGGCCACACCGTCAAAGCCACGTGGAACGGGATTGCCGCAGCGATTGAAACCGTCATCGGCTTTGCCTCACGCGGCTTGAAGATCATGAGTGGCGCGCTGGGGCAGGTGAAATCTTTTCTCGGCCTTGGGGACGCCGTGCCATCGCAAGGTGGAGCAGCATCCAAGGGCGTAGCGGCCGCAGATCATGCTGGCGTCATCGCCGGCAAACAGGCGCTGGCCGCCACTTCAACGCCGCTGGCGGCACAGACCTCAGCCAGTATCACGCATGCAAACCGCAGTGTGAGCAAGAGCATGAATGTGCAGACGGGGCCCATCACGATCCATACCCAGGCCACGGACGGCGATGCGGTCAATCAGGCCCTCAGCCGTGGTTTGGGGCAGGAGCTGAGTACGACATTGAACCATTTTGATGACGGAGTGGCAGCGTGATTACCGGATTCATTCCGACCGCCGCCGTCGATGTCGTCGGCGTGTTCGATGCAGGCTTTCAGCAGCTTTTTGGCGACGCGCGGCCGATAAAGGCGACGGTCAAGGAAGCGTCAAAAGCAATGGAGCATCCGATTGAATCGGGCGCAACGATGACCGACCACCGGATCATCTTGCCGGTTGAGATCGAGTTGAAGATGATGCTGGCCGGGGCAACATATCGGGACACTTATCGGCAAATCCGTGAGATGTTTCGAAAGGGTGACACGCTGACGGTGCAGACGAAGGCGGGCAGCTACGCCAACATGCTGATCGTAGAAATGCCGCATGAGGAAGAGCCTGATGCCTTCGGCACCCTCGTGCTTACGCTGAAGCTTAAGGAAGTGCGGGTCGTTACGGCACGATACGAAAAACTGTCCGTCCGGGAAGTCAAGGACAAGACACACGCATCCACCGTGCAGCGTGGCGAGCAATCTGGAAAACCTGCGAAAAGGAAAGCCTCTACGCTTCACGACATCTTCGTTTAAAGCAGTCTTCGTTTGATGTAATCGCCATGATTCAAATTCCGCTCGATGCGATCCCTAATCAATCGCTGTCGATTCGGCTCGACTCACGCCGCTACGAAATCACGGTCCAGGCCCTATCTGGGATGATAGCCGCGACGATTGCCCGTGACGGCGAGATGCTTGTGCAAGGGATTCGGTGTGCTGCTGGTACGCCTGTGCTGCCGTTCCGGTATCTAGAAGACGGCGCCGGCAACTTCGTGTTTCTGACGGAGGATGAGGAATATCCCGACTACACAAAGTTCAACAGCACGCATCAGCTTGTGTACCTCAGCGGTGCCGAGCTTGCGCAGGTTCGCCAGTGAAGCCAATGGATAAACTCGATCCACGTATCGTGCGTGTGGGCATCGAAATTAACGGCGAACTGAAGACATATGACGATCTGGCGATTAGCGCGACCGGCTCCAAGTTCGCAAACGCCTTGCAAAATGAAGCCGAGATTCGTGTTTCGAATCTGTCCAAAGCGGACCGCAAATACCTGTTGACGGAAACTAGCCCGTTCAACCTGAATCGTACGCCCAAGCGCATTGTGCTGGACGTAGGCCGACGCTCCACTGGCGCATCGCGCGTGTTTGTCGGCGACATTTCCAGCTGCCTGCCATCCCAGCCGCCGGACATCACGCTGACGTTCAAGTCATCGACCGGGCAATTTCAGAAGGGCCACATCCTTGCGCGCAGCCAGGCTGGCACCGCATCCCTATCGGCCATCGCTAAACAGATAGCGGGCGATCTCGGACTCACGCTGCGCTTCGAGGCGACAGACAAGAACATCGCGAACTACGCGTTTGCCGGCGGCGCGCTGAAACAGGTAGACCGGCTCGGCGAAGCCGGGGGCGTGAACGCCTATGTCGATGACAACACACTGGTCGTGAAAAACTACAACGTGGCGCTGAGCGGCGAGGCACGTGTGCTGAGCGAGTCCACCGGCATGATCGGCATCCCCGAAATCACCGAGCAGGGCGTCAAGGTCAAGTATCTGTTTGATACCACGACCTGCTTGGGCGGCGCATTAACCATCGACAGCAAGTTGAATCCAGCCACGAGCGGCAGTTACGTCATCTTCAAGCTGCATTTTGAACTTGCCAACCGCGACACCCCGTTCTACTGGATCGCGGAAGCCAAACGTGCAGATACCCACTGATGAGTGACTACACCATCCCAAGTCATGATCCGGCGAACACAGGGGGATTAGCGGGCACGCTGCGCGAAGTGTTTAAGAAGCTGATCCAGGGCGTCGATGACATGCTGCCCGCAAAGATTGTCGGCTACGACCGCAACCGCAATGTAGCAACAGTGCAACCGCAGATCATGATGCTGACCACCGAGAACCGAACATTATCCCGGCCGCCATTGGCCTGTGTGCCCGTACTAGCACTGGGCGGCGGCGGCTTTGTGATGTCGTTTCCGTTCAAATCCGGCGACGCTGGCTGGATCAAGGCCAGCGACCGCGATATCTCGCTATATCTTCAATCCGGCTCCGAAGCCGGACCCAATACGCAGCGCTTGCATTCGTTTGCTGACGGCCTGTTCATCCCGGATGTGATGCGCGGCTACACGCTGGCCGACGAAGATGAAGCGAACGCAGTCCTGCAAAGCGCGGATGGCTTGGTACGCGTCGCACTCTGGCCGGATAAGCTTAAGCTGACTGCGCCGATGGTCGAACTTGAGGCAGCGAATGTGCACTGTACGGGCAATCTGACGGCCGAAGGGCGCGTGACCGGGCGCGGCGGCGTGACGTTCGGCGAAACACCGGCCGAAACACACCGGCATGACGGCGTTTAACGCGGCAGCGATATCAGTGGAGGCCCGGTTTGAAAAGCCTTGCAACGAATCAACGCAATGACCTGTTCATCAACGCTGACGGCAGCCTCGCCCTCGCGCGCGACATCGAGGCGGTCAAGCAGGACTGCCAGCACGCGATGCAAGCCCAACTGGGTGAAATGGTGTTCGCACTGGACCGCGGAATGCCCACGCGAGATCTAGTGTGGCACGACACAAATCTGATGCAGTTTGAAGCCTACGCGCGCCAGACGCTGCGCGCGGTAGGCGGCGTCGTTGACGTTACGGCCTTCGAGGTTGCAATCGTGGACAACGCGCTGCGCTACAGCGTGACCATCCAGACTGTTTTTGGACCTGCTGACCTGACGAACGACCATGACTGACACCTACGACTATTTGACGCGCACGGGTGTGATCGTGCCAGACACAGCGGGGGTGCTCGATACGGTTCGCAATGAATGGCGTGGCGTATTGGGCGACGATCTGTCGGTGGCGGATGAAACGCCTCAGGGTGTGCTGATTACGGCTGATGCGCTGGGCCGCAGCAGTGTGATTCGTAACAATGCGGCGCTCGCCAACCAGATCAACCCGAACGAAGCGGGCGGCGTATTTCTAGATGCGCTCTGCGCGTTGACTGGACTTGAACGCGCGAAAGCCCAGCGTTCGAGCATCGCCGATGTAGAGGTGACCGGCATCCCGAATACGGTGATCCGCCAAGGGTTGCGTGCACGCACCGAGGCGGGCGAGCTATTCGAGACAACGGAAACGGTTGTGCTGGCGCGGGATGGACGGGCGAAGGTTGGTTTTCGCGCCGTGGAGTACGGCCCCGTTGCTGCGCCCGCCGGCACGTTGCGGCACATTGTCGATAGCGTCCTGGGATGGGAAACTGTCCATAACCCCGAAAACGCGAAGCTGGGGCGAGGTCGGCAATCCGATGCCAGTCTGCGTAGGCTGCGCAAACAGACGCTCGCGCTGCAAGGCGTCTCCCTCTGTGAAGCAATCACCTCCGCGCTCTACGCAACGGAAGGGGTGCAAAGCCTGCAATTTCGCGAGAATACCGAGAGCGTTGCGCAAGTCATCGATGGTGTAGTCATGAAGCCACACTCGATTTGGGTGTGCATCGATGGCGGGACAGACGTCGATATTGCACAAGCGCTGTTGAAGAACAAAAGCGCTGGCGCAGGCTGGAATGGTACGGTGCAAGTCAATGCAGTTGACCCAGCTTCGGGCCAATCATACCGCGTTCGGTTCGATCGTCCGATACGGCGCGATTTCCTTGCGCGCGTCACGGTACGCGCGGCCTCGTCGGTTGCCGATCCGCAAATTGCCGTGCGTGACGCTATTCTCGCCTACTCGGAAAAACGCATTGAAGGTGAGACGGGCTTTACGGTTGGCACCAGCGTGTCACCGTTTGAACTGGCCGCAGCCGTTAATCGCTATGTACCGGGCCTCTACGTGCAGCGGCTGGAGGTCTCCCATCTCTTGCCGATCAATTATGTGACGACTGAAATTCCTCTTGGAATTTGGGAGAAGGCAGCGATTGCGCCGTCAGGCATTCAGGTCATCGTTGTGTAGCCACGCCAAGCAGCATTGAGAAAGGCGAAAGCCCCGAACCGCTGGCAGCGGTCGGGGCTTTCTTGCATCAACCCGTTGTAAAGGGCAACGAGGAGAGCTTGTGAAGAAGTGTACGACATTCTTGAGAGCGCTGGAAATGATCTCGGACGAGCTGAAACCATCCCGCTATGGGTCTATCTGGTTCATCGCATTCCTAATCGCGGCATCGGCCTTTGTACATGTAATTCGCTGGTGGTAAGTCAATGAGAATCCAGGCATTCGATTTCTCAGTTGATTTGCTACAAGCGTTGCTCTGGCAGTACAACGACGCGGACAATCTGCGCGGACTGCTGGAGCGCAAGCAAGCATGGTACAGCCAGAATCACACCGCGTTTTGGGAGAATTGGATCCGCGATGTATTTGACCTACGTACCGCCAACGATTTTGGGCTGTCGGTCTGGTCGGCCATTCTCGGCGTACCGCTTGCTGTCACTGTGGATCCAACCAAGCCAGGAACGCCTGTTTTTGGATTCGATGTGTCCAACCGGAATTTCGGGCGTGGCAGTTTCGGCTGCAAGTCCTCCTCGACAGTGGGTCTCACCGTCGAACAGAAGCGCACGGTGCTGCGGTTGCGCTATTTCCAGCTCGTCTCACGTGGCACGATTCCCGAGATCAACCAGTTTATGAAGATGCTCCTGGGCGATCAGGGGCAGGTCTATGTGCTTGACCCGAATGACATGACTTATGTCGTTTATGTCTTCACCTTTCAACCCAATCCCGGGTTGACCTTCGTGCTCGACACCTATGATTTGCTGCCGCGCCCGGCAGGCGTCGGCGTGCGCCGGATTGTTGTCACCCGACCGTCGTTTGGCTTAGGTGAGTACAACAAGGATTTTGAACACGGGACTTTTGCGGAGTAACGCATGCAACAAAAATTTTTTGTCAAACCGTTTGCTGTGGCGGGTGACCGCGAAACAGTACCAAACGATATCCAGATCACCGGCGATGTCAGCTATGAGCAGGGCTACGGCTACGACTACCAACGTGACCAAGCGATTGATCCATTAGCCAAGCCGATTGAGCGCAACAAGCACAATGCCATCTTGCACGACATCACTGAGGCGGTGCAGCAATATCAGGTTTTTGGCACGCCGGAGTGGATCACAGCGCAGGACAATGGCGGTACGGCCTATCCCTATGCCCGTCGCGCGCGCGTGAGGTACCGGGCAAGCGAAACAGCCTCATGGGACGTGTACGAATCACTTGTAGATAACAACACGACCGAGCCGAGCGACGCGACAAAATGGGCCTCAGTCATATCGGCCATCGCTTCGCAGGAACAAGCGGTCGCTGGCATCGACAACAGCACGATCATGACGCCGCTAAGTGTCGCGCGAGCCATTTCAGCTTCTTTGCATCAATATAAAATTGGCGAAATTCGAATGTGGCACGGCGTAGCCGAGGACATCCCGACTATGTGGGGGGCTGGTTGGTACCTGTGCGATGGCTCACACGGTACAGCAGATTTACGTGATAAGTTTATCGTGGGGGCAGGCGGACAATATGAGCCCGGTGATACGGGCGGATCGGACACAGTGACGCTTTCCGTTGAGAATATGCCTGTGCACAGTCACGGGGTAATTGATCATGGACACGGCCACGGTGTGCACGACCCAAGCCATAATCACCATGTGAATGACCCCGGGCATGCCCATTTGTACGATAGAGCTGAACATAGGGCCCCACAAAGTGGTAGCAGTACATGGTGCTTCTACGCCAATCAAGGGGCGCATACGGGTACCGCCCACACCGGAATTTGGCTCAATGCATCACACACGGGCATTAGCATACACAACGCCAATGCCAATGTCGCAATTAGCGACGCGGGTGGTGGCGTTGCACATGAAAATCGGCCACCATATTATGCACTGTGCTTTGTGGAGTACCGGGGTATTTGATGCTAAAAACGGCTTGTCAGTCCAAAAATTTTAGTTTTTCTTAAAGAAAAGTATTTGAGATCGACCGAACATTAACTTAAATCTCGTTAACAAACTATGCACGGACTTTACTCCTGGGTATGTTTCCTGGGGCGTTCCCTTGACAACTTTCCGCGTCCACAAATAAGAAAATGGTTTTAGGATAAGATAAAGTGGAAACAGTACTTTTCGCTTTGCCCGGTCAACGCGTATCTCCTTTAAGCTGCAACCTTGGGAGCCGAATATGTAAATGAGGTGAAGTGGCGTAAACGGATTGACGTGCCCACGATCGATCGGCGTCCCATTGGTTTGGCGCATGCTGTTGGCATCGAACTGGAAGAAAGTCCCAGTGAACAGGAACTGAAGTCGAGAATGTAGGTTCGTGATATTGGGCGTGGAAATAATAATAGTGCCTCCTGGGGCCGTCACGCGTACCAACTCTTGGGCGAGTCCAACAGGGTTAATGACATGCTCAATTCCCTCCAGACACGTTACTACATCAAATTCGCCGTCCTTGAACGGTAAAGGTGCCTCCATGTTTGCATTGACAAATCCATTTTTTTTACGGAAATCGACTTTCACGATGGTATGACCCAACTGCTCCAGCGCTTGTGCGAAGTTGCCCAATCCAGCAGGAATGTCGAGAACTCTTGACGGAGATACGTTTTTCTTAAAGTAATCAAGTATCTGATACATATAGCCGGTCAAATAGGGACCGTGAATTTGATGTTTCATAAGCTTCATCTTTTTGTTAAACACATGCCGCCGGGAGAAAAGAACGTACTTGCGACCATACAATCATAAGGCCTCAAACCTTTCCAGCACAATCTTTTCTATGAACTCGGCCCTACGCCGGATTTTTTAGTTCACCAGTCTCAAACTGGAACGCCTATGACCAAAACATTCAATATGTCAACCCTTTTGTCGGTACTGAGTCGAGACGAAGGGCGGCGTTTGAAACCCTACTTGGATACGGCGGGCAAAACCACCATTGGTGTCGGACGTAATTTAACAGATGTCGGAATCAGTGAAGGTGAATGCAGTCTACTACTGGAAAATGATGTGATGCGTTCGATAATGTGGCTCGATCGCCACCTGCCGTGGTGGCGCAGTCTCGATGCGGTACGCCAGCGCGTCATCATCAATATGGCTTTCAACATGGGCCGCAAGCTGCTCACGTTTGCGAACACGCTGGCTGCGATGCAGCGCGGTGATTATGAAGCGGCGGCCAACGGCATGCTTGCCTCGAAGTGGGCCACGCAAGTGGGCGCTCGCGCACAACGTCTGGCGAGCATGATGCGTACCGGAGCAAGTTGATGCAACTCGATGAACACGAAAAAAATCTACTGGCGTTGGCCTTCATCGGTGCAATACTGGGGCTGGATAAGCTGCTTGCCGATGGCGAGCGGGTCAGGCCACGGCTGGTGATGGGCCGCGTCATTGTTGCCGGGCATTAATTCACAGCGCCAATGTCAATGTTGCAATTAGCGACGCGGATGGTGACGTTGCACACGAGGACAGGCTGCCATATTACGCACTGTGCTTTATCGAATATCGGGGCATTTGATCTAGGAGCCGCTTTGCTAGCTAGACTGCCAAACGCTATCAGCCAATCGGTAATGGCCATTTCAGTACTGCATTCCAGCTCATGCTATGTTGAACAAAATTGCGCTACTTTCCAGACTTGGAAAAACAGGGTATCTTTGTTTTTGTGGCGGGATGTGCAGGCTGATCAACGGTTTGTTGCTTAGCCAGCTCAGATGAGCATACCAAACGGAGTTTAGTAATATTCATGAATAGTAATCAAAGTAAAAGCATTGCTTATACTGGTGCAGATCTACTAATTGCTAACGAGGAAAATTTAAAAAACTATAATAATTGGATTGTCAAGCAATTTGTGCGGTGTTTTTGTAAAAATAAATTTTATAAACAGTCGGTGCTCGATTTTGGTGCGGGCGTAGGGACCTTAAGTGCTATTTTTTTGGAAAAAACTGGTATAAAGCCTGTGGCGGTAGAACCTGATCTGCAACAGCGGGAAACTTTGCGCGCTAGGAAATTCAACGCTTACGAATGTATTGATGATGTAGAAGGGCAGTTTGATATGGTTTATACCTCAAATGTTCTTGAACATATCAAAGATGACGTTGCTGCACTTTCAAAAATCAAGAGAAAGCTTACTCCAGATGGTCGTGTGGCTATTTTTGTTCCAGCATTCAATATAATTTGGACAAGCATGGACGATAAAGTTGGACATTATCGCCGGTACACGATACCAATGTTGAAAGCCAGTTTAGAGAAAGCTGGCTTTGAAGTCGAGGAAATCAGCTATCGAGATGCGCTTGGTTTCATGATGGCAGTCGCTTTTAAGTTCATTGGAAATAAATCGGGTGAGCCGAGTCATTTTTCGTTGGTCTTATTTGATAAAATAATATTTCCTGTTAGCCTCGTGTTGGATTTATTTACGAGGCGTTTATTTGGTAAAAATATTCTTGCGATTGCCAAGCCAAGGAATGTTAATTGCTAAGTCTATCAACAGCTATGGTGCGCCTGCTTGCTTTTTGTTTTTAAAATATTGTTGTTGTCGCCACTGACAATGAGGTAGGCGCTCAAAGCCTACAGCAATGAATACAGATGTAGCGAAGATTAACCTGTTCAGCACAATCTTTTTTGCAAACCCGGCCCTGTGCCGGGTTTTTTTTATCGCCTCGAACTCGAGCGCATATGACCAAGATATTCGATATGCCGACGCTTCTGTCGGAATTGAGCCGTGACGAAGGACGACGCCTGAAACCTTACCTGGATACGGCAGGCAAGACCACCATCGGCGTCGGACGCAATTTAACGGATGTCGGAATCAGTGATGTCGAATGCAGTCTACTACTGGAAAATGATGTGATGCGTTCGATAACGTGGCTCGATCGCCACCTGCCGTGGTGGCGTAGTCTCGATGCGGTACGCCAGCGCGTCATCATCAATATGGCTTTCAACATGGGCCGCAAGCTGCTCACGTTTGCGAACACGCTGGCTGCGATGCAGCGCGGTGATTATGAAGCGGCGGCCAACGGAATGCTCGCCTCAAAGTGGGCCACGCAAGTCGGCGCTCGCGCATACCGTCTTGCGACCATGATGCGCACCGGGAAAGAATGATGCACTTGAACGAACATGAAAGAGATCTGTTAAAGCTACTGACTATCGGCGCGATAATCGGACTCGGTAAGCTGCTTGTTGGTGGCGAGCGCATCTGCGCGCGTCTCGTGTTCGGCCGTATGATCATTGGTGCGGCTTTGTCCGCTAGCGCCGGTGCTGCACTGACGGTCTTTAACGATCTGCACCCGACCGCGCTCGTGGGCTTCGCCTCTGCTTTAGGGATCCTAGGGCAGTCGGCGCTGGAGGCGGTCGTTCAAAAATGCGTGGGTAACATGCCGACAGGGCGAGGCGAAGGCACAGATGCTCAGTAAAACCGTTGAAGCAAAAGTGCCGTTTTCTATAAAAATCATACACTTTAATCAAGCATGCAACGCTTTGAGCACGGTGTCGGGCCCTGTCAACACGATTTTGAGCAAGGCGGCAGCGGGACCGGTCGGGTTGCGGCGATGCTGCTCCCAATTTTGCAGCGTCTTGACGCTGACGCGCATTAAGCGGGCAAACTCGTTTTGCGACAGCCTGATCTGCTCGCGCACGGTCTTCACGTCAGGCGTCGTTATCTTGATCCGGCGGGAGGCCGGAGCTTGCCCGTGAGCAATCGCCTTGGCCTCTTTCAGACTTTGCACTAAGTCATCGAGCAATGCTTGTTCCATCACCACAGCTCCTTTACAAACTCGCGCAGCACAGCGGTTTCCCGATCAGTGAGATTATCCTTTTTCGACTTGGGGTAGATCAACAGCATATAAATCTGTTGATCGTCCCTGAGCCAGTAGTAAATCACTCGCACCCCACCACTCTTGCCGCGCCCTGGCAGCGCATAGCGCAGCTTGCGAATTCCACCACCACCTTTGATGATGTTGCCCCGTTGCGGTTTTCCATCAAGACATTTTGAAGGCCCGTATATTCGTCGTCTGTCAGTAGAGCAGCTTGCAAGCGTGTGAGTGTTGGGGTTTCGATGAATTCCATGCCTCATATTTTATACGCCATTGGCGTATAGTGCGGCGGCTAGGGGTGCCGCTGGCTGGCGGCCGGACCGCTGGATATTAACCATGCAAATCAAACCCTCTTGGGTGCTCGTGTTCTTCGCCGCGACGCTATCCGGCGCAGCACTTGGCCTCTACTACTGCGCCCAGCTTGCGCAGGCCCATGCCGAAGCCGCTGTCGTTCGTGAGCGGCACGCCCTGGAGTTGAAAGCCATCTCCAATGCCGTGCTGGCCGCTGAGCGTAAGGCATCGGAGAACCGCCAAGCAGCAGCGAAGAGAATCGAAGCCCTGGATGCGCAACTCACGAAGGAACGCCAAGCCCATGAAACCGACAGTCGTCGTTATCGTGTTGCTCTTGCTGCTGGCACTGAGCGGCTGCGTGTCGCCGTCCGCAACTGTTCAACCCGTGACGACGATCTGTCCGGAATTGCCAGCACCGCCAGCGTGGGCGATGGAGCCACCGCCTACGCAGACCTCGACGCAGCGGTTGCAGAGCGCTTTTTCGCCGTCGCGGCCGACGACCAGCGAGAAATAGACAAGCTTCGGGCGCTTCAGCGTTACGTATGTACGGTGCGGCCGGCGACGGCGGGATGTAGCTAAGCCTGCGCCATCACTTATCACTTATTTGAGCCGTATGGCGTCCGGTTAGCTTGCCTACATTGTCAATGTGCGATAAAGCAGCCCCGCTTGTTGAGTTAACATTACTTTATCCGCCGGCAACCTAGCTTTCGCTGTTCATTGCTGTGCTAATCTGCCCGCTTTTCGCTAGCCTGCTGCGCAGCAGCGCTTTGCGCTGCGTGTGTCTCACTTTTTGCCGAGCTTGTGAATGGATTTTGATCTAAATGCCGCTTTGAACGACTACCAAGCTTACATGTGTGCATTGGAGTCATGTTCGCAGCCTGCCGCGTCGGCCACCCCGCCGACACTGAAACCGGCAAGCGGTGAGCTGGCGAACCCATTGACCAGCCGGCCCACGACATATCATGACCTGCCGCCCGAGCTGATTCAGCAAATCGGTGACTATGTGCCCGTTCAAGACGTGGAGAATTTTTCAACAGTCGATCGTCGTACGTATCATGCGATGCAAACCAGGCGGTTAGTCTACAGCTACTGGCAGCGAGCCAACCAAGCCGTAAGTCTCGCGTCAGTCAACCAGCTGCTCAATGAGATGGATGGCACGCTCGCCGATCCGGTGCAGCACGTCGAGCCGCTTGACGCGTTGCGCCAGCGTCTGCAAGCGTTGCCGGAGGCCGAGCAAGGCGAGGCGTTTAAGCGATTGTTCGCAGCCGCGCAGCGCATTCCGAAGCATGGGTTACAAATACAAAAGGCGCTGATGCTGATGTTTCGTTATTTGCCTTGGTCTCAGCGCCTTGAAGTATTTGACTTCGCTCACGCTTTAGTGGCACAGCGCGAGCCTGAGCAGGACAATGTTTGGCCGGCACTGGCGATTGGGTTGATCGATTTCAACATCGGCTCACCGGAGTTCATCGAGCGTTATCAGGCGCTCTTGGCGCGGCTGCCGTCGCTGAACGTGTCCCAGCAAGCGGAGCTGATTTCGGTCTTGGTCGGGCTACTGGGGCATTTGCATTCGGATAGGGCACACCCAAGTAAATCCGCACAGTATGCGTTTTTGTGTGAACAGGCTCTACGCCTCCCCCCCTCTTATCAGGGTAAGGCAGTTGGCTCGTTGGCGGACAGCATATGGGTCTTGCCTAAAACGGAGCAGCCTGTGCGCTACGCGCAAATGCGCGACTTAGCTTTATCGCTGCCAGACGAGCAGTGGGGAATCGCATTTCGCCGTCTGCCTGTGGCGGCAATCAAGGCGTTGCCGCTTGACCAACATGCACAGGAGTTGGCCTTGCTCGAGCGCCATTTGGCGCGTGTGCCAGCGGCGCAGCGTGAGGGGGCGGCGCTTGGCTTGCTGTCTAGTGTTCGTTATCTGGATGAGGCGCTGTCGCAGCGAGTATGGCCGCAAGGGTTGGCTTTAATCAATGGCAGGGGCGAAGCGGCGTTATTGCGTCTGCTCACCGGGCTTCAGACATATTCTGTGTTCCGGCCCATTAACGATCGCAAATTGCTATTCGCCAAGGCTCAGGTCATCGAGTTTATGGAGGCCAATCGTTTCTCTGAAGCGGCCCGTGCACGCATCCTAGACAGTGTTCGAAATTGGAACTTTCCATGGCTCAGGCATGAGCCATCTTAACGGAGGCGGCGCGCAGAGTGGGTTGTGGCGATCGGCCCATCAGCGCCCTTAATATGAGTTGATACGTGCGTTCGTTTCGGTTAGTCGGTTAGTGTTTCGCGTTGCTAGCGTGTTGCGTCAGTCAGGTGAATACATTGGAGCTTAAACCTTTCTTCGGAGGTGCTTCAATGGATCCGTCATCGTCACGCATTTCGACGCCGACTGTTACTTACCCGCCGTCCATACAGACAGGCAGTTCGAGTGCTCCTCTGCACCAGACTTCGCAGGCGACCCGTCAAGTTGCATCCGGACCGCTCACCAATCTGGCCGCATTGTCGTCAAGGGTACGCGAAGTTGCAGCAGAAACCTTATCAGATGTAAGCGCAGCGATGGCAAGTTGTTGCCCGCCGCCTCGCCCAAGCTCAAGCTCTGGCTCGGAAGGAGAAAATAGGACCCAATTCTTCTCATTAACGCCTCAAGATCTGCTTCACGCCGACGGCACACATCCCTTTTTCCCTTATACGGAAAATCCCCTGAAGAGTTACCAAGCGACTCGGTCCAATTGGACGCAAGCTCAGCATCGCACCTTCTCCGAGGAAGCATTGAGGGTCGCAATAGATGCCTTAGCGCGCGACGAAACAGGTGAACTGGTGGATAGAAATGCCTTCGAGAACATAAGTAATCTGATGTGTTGGAATCTGCCCAGGTATTGTGCGGTCAAAGCGGGGATCATTCCCCAGTCAGAGTATGATTCGATGCACGTGCAGACTGGCTCACTCGATGTAATTTCACTCAACGACAAAAAAGTCAGCAGTGCCGAAGCTCTTAAAGAGGTGCCACGTGGAGACGTCATCGGCTTCTTCGACCCTAACGCGCCGGAGGAACGTCAACTTGTTCATGCGATGATAAGCATGGGCGAAGGCAAGGCCATCGGGTGCAAAAACAACTGCCTGCCTGTTACTGTTGGTAACACAAATGCCTTTCTGGAAGAAGTCGACCTGCATACTCAGCTACTGCGACAAGGAAGATGGACAGAAAACGGTGAAGTCACCCAGCTTGCAGATAATGGTAGCGTGTACAAGAAGTTGATCCTCACCCATCGGCCCCTTAGCGAAATTGGCAAAATTCCCACCTCGGAGCAACCGAGCGGCCAAGCCTCTACATCGGCGCAAGCGTGATGAACGAGCGACGCTGACGGCTCACTCAAGGCAAGCTGCGTAGCTTGCCTTGCAACGTGGGCAGTATGGTCCCGCTGAAGTGCGGCTCGAGAAGCCTACTATTATTACGGATTGTGTTCCGCAAAGCGAAGAACCCTCAAGCGGGATAAGGGTTTGTGGGGCGCGACCCAATCCCAGCGCAACGCGTTTTCGCCGTCGCAGCGGACGGCCAGCGCGAAATAGACAAGCTTCGCGCGCTTCAGCGCTACGTGTGTGCGGTGCGGCCGCAGACGGCTGGATGCAATTGACATCTGCGTCATCAATATTTTAGCTGTATGTCATTCTCGTAGCTTGCCAAGTAACATAGATTACCCTGACGCTGCTAGCTTCGCACTAGCGAGCCGGTTCAAACTCACGCCTTCCTCAGCGGCTTGCATCGCCAGCATACGATGTAGCTGCGGCGGAATACGGACTCGGAACTCTCCGCTGAAATGTCTATCGGCAACGGGCTTGGGAATGCGCTCGCCGTTAGCCTGCATATTAGCCACAGCATCAGCAACGGCTTGGCGAATCCCGGTGAGCGCCTCTTCGGGGGTGGCGGCAAGCCACGAGAGTGAAGGAAATTCTACGCACAATCCCACGTGCTCGCCGTCTTCAGGCGACCATGTAACGCGGTAAGTGTRGTGGTCGATGCTCATTTGGACTGCTCCATCAGTTTGTCAATTGCCATCAGCACCTGACGAACTTGGTACCAGAGGAGCGCTCGAAGTATTCTATGCGCGGCTCCGCAGCAGCCGTTCGGCACGACCGATCAAGAGTTCCCCCTAAGCGCTGCGCTTCAAGTATGCAGCCTCTTCCAAGTCCAACGTGAAATCGAAGACGATCTGAATCGGTTCAGATGGCTGGCGGTTTTGGTTAAAGCTATCAACATCCGATTTCAGTTGCTTGCAGTCGCCGAGGATCTGATGGCGACGCTGCTGAAAGGCCCGTCTCATATGATCGCTCGGCGCAGTGCGAATATCATCCCACAGAACAAGCTGCTCGCCGTCGCCGGTGGTGTATGTTGCCGCGTGTTTTGTTCGAATTCGCCGGCCCTGAGGGTCAGTAACGTACTCGTCTCGAAGTGCTCGTGATAGTTCTTCTGCGCACTGGCCGATGACGGCCGACGGCTGAGGCGCCCAAAGTTTTGCGTTGATCGCCCAGGCGGCGACTTCCCGCATGGTTGCGGGCCATTTGTTGTCGGCACGACGATACTCTTCAACTATGGATTGAAGCTGCTCGTTCTTTGTTGCCATTTTGAACCTCTTACATCGATGATGATTCGATCACACGACGACCAAATCCGTCGGTAACAGCATTTGCAACGACATATTCTCGGACCTTCTCCAAGTGTTTCCTATGGAAGCTCCAGGGAATCAAGCCTCGATTTTGGAGTTGGCCCACAACCAGGCCGGGATGTACTGCGATACGCCGGGCAAAACCAACGATCTGTTCCTCACTAAACATCGGATTGACTCTTGCAATAAAGCCGTCCACTTCCCTCTTAGGAATGAGCGCCTCAGCCGCGTTCTCATTCGCTCTTGTCTCAATATCCGGCTTGCCTGAGCCTGTGTCCATGATGTCTACGTCGAGGATAGGTGCAGCCTGTCCTTCTCCGTGCGCCACGTGATCCAATTCATGCAATAGGGTGTGCCAGAAGTTGTCGACGCGGTCAAACCTCATCGACATTGCGACGACCGGACTTTTTTTGTCCAGCCAGAAGCAGGCGCCGTCGATCTTTGAGCCCGCGATGGCTTCGACAATCACGAAGCGAATTCCGGCCTGTGCCAGAATTCCCGGCACCCGTTGTGTGCCGTCCACGTGGGCTAGTTGTTCGCTGAGTTGAGCCTTCGCCGCTGCCAGTCGCTGAGAATTAAAGCTACCTGCGATAGGCGCGTATGATGCCAACCTCCTTACTCGGCAGAACCATGCCACCTGCGCTACAGGAATCTCATGGTATGTTGTGGCTTTGGCTGCGTAGCAAAGTTGAGGCGATTGCTCAATGTCCTCAATGCCAAAGAACTCCATTATTTGCTGCTGCAACACATCGRCACTTTTGGTTGCTTCAATCCACCCCCGTTTAACCATCTCGCGAACGGGGAAGCGGCCATGCAAGTCTGCCTTGCGTGCAATAGTGTCCTCTTTGTGCCGAACCTTCGATAGCTGGTACTGGCCCTCTAGGTTCATCCAAAGCTCTGGCGACGTGCCCAGTGCCGCGCCCAGCGCGATGGCAGTCTCTGGAGTAATGGAACGCTTGCCGCTGATCACTTCACTGACCAAGCGTGCGTTCTTACCAATAATTTCGGCGAACTCGGCCTGCGTCCACCCACGAGCCTCAAGCTCGTCCTTCAAAAATTCCCCGGGAGGAAAGACCTCGGCTGGAATACGTGCACCCATGCTGCTCTCCGATTCAGTGATAGTCCTCGATGCTGACGACAACGACCAACTTGCCCCCGCTGCGTTTCTTCAGCCGGAGGATGAGACGCCACTGGTCGTTTAACCTCATTGAATGCTCTCCGTCCCTATCTCCTTTCAGCTTCTCGAAGTGGAGCGACTTCAGTGCATAGAAGTCCCGCTCGTCAGTCGCCGCGCGGATGTATTGGAGCCGTTTGCGGTAGGCCTTAACGACAGGCGCAGAAAACCCAGCCGTGAACCCGGCATCGGTTTCCAAGCGGTCGTAGTCTGGGTCAGCGAACTCGATTTCCATTCCGATGAACTTTATACGATTTTACACCATGTGTAAAGATGGATGTTTGGATAAGGCATGCTCTTCGTTCCGCACATGCGCTACGCGGCGCGGGGCGTTTGCCTTGGAGGGGAACGGGGCGGTCGGCGCACGATTTATGCGACGAAGAGACATTCTTGCCACAGCCCCTGCGGGATGGGTGGCTCACATGGGAAGGTGCAGCGGCGGTACACTGGGCAGCTTCTTGTGATTCTGGCACCTTAAGCTAGGTTACTGAATACGAAAAGCATCTAAGCGGGACAAGGGTTTGCGAGTCGTGATCCAATCCCGGCGCAACACGTTTTCGCCGTCGCGGCCGACGACCAGCGAGAAATAGACAAGCTTCGCGCGCTTCAGCGTTACGTATGTACGGTGCGGCCGGCGACGGCGGGATGTAGCTAAGCCTGCGCCATCACTTATCACTTATTTGAGCCGTATGGCGTTCGGTTAGCTTGCCTACATTGTCAATGTGCGATGTGGCAGCCCCGCTTGTTGAGTTAACGTTGCTTTATCCGCCGGCAACCTAGCTTTCGCTGTTCATCGCTGTGCTAATCTGCCCGTTTTTCGCTAGCCTGCTGCGCAGCAGCGCTTTGCGCTGCGTGTGTCTCATTTTTTGCCGAGCTTGTGAATGGATTTTGATCTAAATGCCGCTTTGAACGACTACCCAGCCTACGTTTGTGCATTGGAGTCGTGTCCGCAGCCTGCCGCGTCGGCCACCCCGCCGACACTGAAACCGGCAAGCGGTGAGCTGGCGAACCCATTGACCAGCCGGCCCACGACATATCATGACCTGCCGCCCGAGCTGATTCAGCAAATCGGTGACTATGTGCCCGTTCAAGACGTGGAGAATTTTTCAGCAGTCGATCGTCGTACCTATCATGCGATGCAAACCAGGCGGTTAGTCTACAGTTACTGGCAGCGAGCCAACCAAGCCGTAAGTCTCGCGTCAGTCAACCAGCTGCTCAATGAAATGGATGGCACGCTCGCCGATCCGGTGCAGCACGTCGAGCCGCTTGACGCGTTGCGCCAGCGTCTGCAAGCGTTGCCGGAGGCCGAGCAAGGCGAGGCGTTTAAGCGATTGTTCGCAGCCGCGCAGCGCATTCCGAAGCATGGGTTACAAATACAAAAGGCGCTGATGCTGATGTTTCGTTATTTGCCTTGGTCTCAGCGCCTTGAAGTATTTGACTTCGCTCACGCTTTAGTGGCACAGCGCGAGCCTGAGCAGGACAATGTTTGGCCGGCACTGGCGATTGGGTTGATCGATTTCAACATTAGCTCACCGGAGTTCATCGAGCGTTATCAGGCGCTCTCGGCGCGGCTGCCGTCGTTGAACGTGTCTGAGCAAGCGGAGCTGATTTCGGTCTTGGTCGGGCTACTGGGGCATTTGCATTCGGGTAGGGCACACCCGAGTCAATCCGCGCAGTACGCGTTTTTGTGCGAACAGGCTCTACGCCTTCCACCCTCTTATCAGGGTGTGGCAGTTGGCGCGTTGGCGGAGATCATATGGGTCTTGCCTAAAACGGAGCAGCCTGTGCGCTACGCGCAAATGCGCGACTTAGCTTTATCGCTGCCAGACGAGCAGTGGGGAATCGCATTGCGCCATTTGCCTACGGCGGGAATTGAGGCGTTGCCGCTTGACCAACATGCACAGGAATTGGCCTTGTTCGAGCGCCATTTGGCGCGTGTGCCAGCGGCGCAGCGTGAGGGGGCGGCGCTCGGCTTGCTCTCTAGTATTCGTTATCTGGATGAGGCGCTGTCGCAGCGAGTATGGCCGCAAGGGTTGGCTTTAATCAATGGCAGGGGCGAAGCGGCGTTATTGCGTCTGCTCACCGGGCTTGATACATATTCTGTGTTCGTGACCATTAACGATCGCAAATTGCTATTCGCCAAGGCTCAGGTCATCGAGTTTATGGAGGTCAATCGTTTCTCTGAAGCGGCCCGTGCACGCATCCTAGACAGTGTTCGAAATTGGAACTTTCCATGGCTCAGGCATGAGCCATCTTAACGGAGGCGGCGCGCAGAGTGGGTTATGGCGATCGGCTCATCAGCGCCCTTATACAGACCCTCCCGTGTCAGGCCCGCATCGCGGGCAACTTGTGTCATACCGCGCGCGGGCAATCACGCCAAGTGCTTGGGCAATGAATGTCGGATCATCGCCGCCTTCTAGAAGGCATGCCTCAAAATATTCGGCGATATCTTCTTCGGTCTTCAGATGCTCGGCCGAATCCCATGGCCGGGTCTTGATTTTTTCCATCTTTCACTCTGTATTAAGGCAGTTCAACATCCGATGCGCGGCTTTAATGTCCACAGCTTGAAGAGAAGCTCCGCGCGCTTCAAGGTTACGTGTGCGCGGTGAGACCAGAGACAGTGGATTGCGGCAAGCACCAGTCGTGATGTAAATTGCACACGACCATCTCAAGTCGGAGCGACCCGTAAAAGCCATCCCTGAGGAAACGATATAACCTCAAGCCGATTGGAAGAAGGCCCTGAAGAACGCGCGTCGGTGGGCGATGGATGCGAACGGGGAGGCGAATTGATTCCTCGCGCCGAATGTCGCGGCGTTCACAGTTTTTCCGAACCCAAACCAGCGCCAACATTCGGATTCTCGGACGACTGGCGAAAAAGTCTAGTTGAACGGCCGACCCTGCCCACCTTACCGAGGAGAACGACCCTAATTTCGCCGTCGCAGCGGACGACCAGCGCGAAATAGGCAAGCTTAGCGTACTCCAGAGCTACGCGTGTGCGGTACGGCCGAATTGGTCCATCCTCGTGTCTAACTTGATTCAAAAACGCCCTTCAAACCCGCGTCTGAGGGTGCTTAAGCAATGAGCAGCAAGTTAGAGGAATTCCTGTAACTCACTGATTGTAAAAAGCAATGCATCTTCAAGCTGCGCAGCTTTGCCGACGTCACGCTCCAGTAGCGGCCTACAGGTAGAACATTCGATCTTCGTCACTTTTAGCCGGGGGCTGAGCGCCCTCGGCCGGCGCCCGCTCCTCATAGAACGCGAGCACAGCCTCGAGTACCTGGTCCGGCTCGTCAATCACCTGCATCAACTCGACGTCGTGCGGGCCGATCAGTCCCATTGGCTCAAGCGAGTCGCGGAACCAGTCCAGCAGACCTTTCCAAAACGTGGAACCGACCAGGATGATCGGCACATGGCGCGATTTTTTCGTTTGGATCAGGGTCAACACTTCCGCGAGCTCGTCGAGCGTGCCGAAGCCGCCTGGCATCACGATCACCGCGTCGGAATTTTTCACGAACGTAACCTTGCGGGTGAAGAAATGCCTGAAGCGCAGCGAGATGTCCTGGTACGGGTTGCCGCTTTGCTCATGCGGCAACTCGATGTTCAGCCCGACCGAAGGCGCCTTGCCCGCGTGCGCGCCTTTGTTGGCGGCTTCCATGATGCCGGGGCCGCCGCCGGAGATCACTGCAAAGCCGGCATCAGACAGCTTGCGGGCAATCTGCGTGGCGAGCTTGTAGTACGGCGAGTTCGGCTTGAGCCGGGCAGAGCCGTAGAGGCTGACGGCCGGGCGGATTTCCGACAGGTACTCGGTCGCCTCGATAAACTCTGCCATAATCGTGAACATCTGCCACGATGCGCGGGCCTTCTTGGCTGTCGCGCGCTCTTGATCTGCGAGTGAACGCAGACTCGGAATCACTTTTCTCTTGGTCATAATGCTTGAAAATCGAAACCTCGAAGGCAAGACCCTGCTATTGGTCGATGGTTCGAGCTATTTATACCGGGCCTACCATGCGATGCCGGATTTGCGCGGGCCGGACGGTGGCCCGACCGGTGCGCTGTACGGTCTCATCAACATGATGAGGCGATTGCGTCGCGACATTCCCGCAGAGTATAGCGCGTGCGTGTTCGATGCCAAGGGCAAGACGTTTCGCGATGACTGGTATGCGGACTACAAGGCGCATCGTCCGCCGATGCCCGAGGACTTGGCCCGACAGATCGAGCCGATCCACGTCGCGGTGCGCGCGCTCGGCTGGCCGCTGTTGATGATCGAGCGCGTGGAGGCCGACGACGTGATCGGCACGCTGGCGGTGCGCGCCGCGCAGGCCGGCATGAACGTGGTGGTGTCCACGGGCGATAAGGACCTCGCGCAACTGGTGAACGAGCGCGTCACGCTAATCAATACGATGACCAACGAGCGGCTCGATCGCGACGGCGTGATCGCGAAGTTCGGCGTGCCTCCCGAGCGTATCGTCGACTATCTGACGTTGATCGGCGATACCGTCGACAACGTGCCGGGCGTGGACAAGTGCGGACCGAAGACCGCGCTCAAATGGCTCGCGCAGTATCAGACGCTGGACGGCATCATTGAGCACGCGAACGATATCAAGGGCGCGGTCGGCGACAACCTGCGTCGTGCGCTCGCGTTCCTGCCCACCGCGCGCCGACTCGTCACCGTGCATACCGAATGCGACCTGTCCCCGCAAGTGCAGTCCATCGCCACGTCGCTGCAGGCACGGGCAGAAGCCAAGGATGAATTGCGCGACATTTATTTGCGGCACGGCTTCAAGACGTGGTTGCGCGAGCTTGACAGCGAGGCCGGGCCCGATACGTTCACGGCCACGGCCGACGGTGGGGTCGCGCTCGGCCCGGGCGCGGTCGAGCCGGCGCCGGCAACCGACATCGAGCGGCAGTACGAAACCGTCAACGCATGGGAGCAGTTCGAGCGGTGGCTGGCGGTGATCGAGGCGGCGCCCCTCACGTCGTTTGACACCGAGACTACGTCGCTGGACCCGATGCGCGCGCGTATTGTCGGCGTATCGTTTGCGACCGAGCCCGGGCGCGCCGCCTATGTCCCGCTCGCGCACCGCGGGCCGGATCACCCGGTGCAACTGCCGCGCGACGAGGTGCTCGCGCGGCTCAAGCCGTGGCTGGAGAGCCCCGCGCACAAGAAGGTGGGCCAGCATCTAAAGTATGATGCACAGGTCTTGGCGAGTCATGGCATCACGCTGGCCGGCATTGAGCATGATACGCTGCTCGAATCGTATGTGCTCGAATCACACCGTCCGCACGACATGGACAATCTTGCGACGCGGCACCTCGGCGTAAAGACGATCAAGTACGAGGACGTCGCCGGCAAGGGCGCGGCGCAAATCGGCTTCGACGAGGTCTCGGTGGACGTGGCCACCGAATATTCCGCCGAGGATGCCGATATCACGTTGCGGTTGCATCAGGTGCTGTATCCGCAGATCCAGGTCGAGAAAGGGTTAGATTACGTTTATCGATCAATCGAGCTGCCGACGGCGCGCGTACTGCAGATCATCGAGCGCAACGGCGTGCTGATCGATAAGGACCGGCTCGTTGCGCAGAGCAACGAGCTTGGCATCCGGATGCTGGAGTTGCAGGCCGAGGCGTACGCACTAGCTGGCGGCGAGTTCAATTTGAATTCGCCGAAGCAGATCGGCGAGATCTTCTTCCAGCAGTTGCAGTTGCCGGTGGTCAAGAAGACCCCGTCAGGCGCGCCGTCCACCGACGAGGACGTATTGCAGAAGCTTGCCGAGGACTATCCGCTGCCGAAGGTGTTGCTCGACTACCGTGCGTTGACCAAGCTTAAGTCGACCTATACGGACAAGCTGCCGAAGATGATCAACCCGGACACCGGCCGCGTGCATACCAACTATGCCCAGGCGGTGGCCGTGACCGGGCGGCTTGCGTCTAATGATCCGAATCTGCAGAACATCCCGGTTCGCACGCCGGAAGGGCGGCGCATCCGCGAAGCGTTCATCGCACCGCCGGGCAGCAGCATCGTCTCGGCCGACTACTCGCAGATCGAGCTGCGTATCATGGCGCACATCTCGGGCGACGCGTCGCTGATGGCAGCCTTCGAGCACGGCGAAGATGTGCACCGCGCGACCGCGTCGGAAATCTTCGGCGTGACGCGGCAGGAGGTCACGAGCGAGCAGCGGCGCATCGCAAAAGTCATCAATTTCGGCTTGATCTATGGGATGAGCGCGTTTGGCCTTGCATCGAATCTGGGCATTGCGCGCGACGCGGCCAAACTCTATATCGACCGCTATTTTGCTCGTTACCCGGGGGTCGCGCGGTATATGGACGAGACGCGGATGGAGGCGAAGTCGTGCGGTTTCGTCCAGACCGTGTTTGGTCGCCGGCTGTGGCTGCCGGAGATCAACGGCGGCAATGGTCCGCGCCGTCAGGCCGCCGAGCGCGCCGCGATTAACGCGCCGATGCAAGGGACCGCGGCCGATTTGATCAAGCTGTCAATGATCACCGTGCAGGATTGGATCGAGCGCGCGCGCGTGAAGTCGCGATTGATCATGCAGGTCCACGACGAACTGGTGCTAGAGGTGCCCGACGATGAATTGGAGATCATCCGCGCCAAGGTGCCCGAACTGATGTGTTCGGTCGCCCAGCTCAACGTGCCGCTAGTCGCCGAATTGGGCACGGGCGCCAACTGGGAGGAAGCGCATTGACGCCGGGTGGTCCGGCGTTGACAGCGGAACGCGGGTGACGGTTAACGAGGGGGATCGGAATGCATCGGATCAATTGTGGTCGGCGGCGGCGCTGGCGGATTGGAACTTGCCACGCGGCTCGGCGATCGGTTCGGGGCGCGGCGCGCGCCGCAGCGTGTCAGCGTGGTACTCGTGGATCGCTACCCGACGCACATCTGGAAGCCGCTGTTACACGAGGTGGCGGCCGGCAGCATGGATCCGTTCACGCACCAAATCGAATATGCGGCGCAGGCGCGCTGGCACGGTTTCGAATTCCAGCAGGGCGAGTTGCGTGGGTTGAGTCGCGTCGCCAAGACAATTCGCGTGAGCGCGGTGCGCGACGAAGAGGGCATCGAACTGCTGCCCGAGCGCACGCTCGCCTACGACACGCTGGTGATCGCGATTGGCAGTACCACGCATTTCTTTGGCGTAACCGGCGCCGCGCAACATGCGATCGCGCTCGATACGGTCGCGCAGGCTGAGCGCTTTCGGCGTCGCCTGATCGCCGCCTGCATGCGCGCGCAGCGGCCGCTGTCCAGCGTGGACGTGGCGGCCGATGGTGCACCGAGGAGCGCCGTGCCGCACCCGCAAGCCCGGGGGCAGGGGCCGCTGCCCAGCAGTGCTGCCAGCCTGGCCCACGGCGGCACGGCTGATTCGGCCTACGATGGCGCGGCTGGCCCGACCCACGGCGGCACGGGCGGCCCGCGAATCCAGATCGCGATCGTTGGTGGGGGGGCGACCGGCGTCGAGTTATCGGCGGAACTGCGCAACACGGCGCACGTACTGGCCGCGTATGGCTTGCACAAACTCCATCCTGTCACCGACATCGGAATCGTATTGATCGAGGCCGGTCCACGGATCCTGCCGGCGTTGCCGGAACGCGTTTCAGCTGCGACGGCGGCGCTGCTGCGCCGGCTCAACGTCTCGGTGATCACCGGTGAAGCGGTATCAGAAGTGCGCGTCGGCGAGGTTGTCACGGGTAGCGGAAACGTGTTGCGCGCCGATTTGACCGTGTGGGCGGCCGGCATCAAGGCGCCGCCAGTGCTCGCGCTACTCGACGGGCTGGCCGTCAACAAACTGGGGCAACTGGTCGTGCGCTCGACGTTGCAAACCACGAGCGACGACGACATTTTTGCGCTTGGCGATTGCGCCGCCTGCCCGTGGCCCGAGGCCAAGCGGACGGTGCCGCCCCGCGCCCAGGCGGCGCACCAGCAAGCGAATTTCTTGTTCAATGCATTGCGCGCGCGGCTGGACGGGCGCGCGTTGCCCACCTATACGTATCGCGACTTAGGCTCTCTCGTTTCGCTAGGCCACAATGCGATTGGCAATCTAATGGGCGGCCTGATCGGCAAGAGCCTATTCGTCGAGGGGCTCTTTGCACGATTCATGTATCAATTGCTGTATCGGATGCATATCGCCGCATTGCATGGCTATGGCCGGATGCTACTCGACACGCTCGCGCACGGGCTGCGGCGCACCACGCGGCCGCGGGTCAAACTGCACTGAGCCGTTGGCCAGTCAGGGCTGCGCGCCGGTGGTAACAGGCCTGGCCGGGTCCGCCACCCATTCGCTCCAGGACCCGGCGTACAGTGCTGCGCCGTGCAATCCGGCAATTTCCATCGCGAGCGCATTGTGGCATGCGGTGACGCCGGAGCCGCAGTACAGAATCGTGCGCTCCGGTGTGGTATCACCGAGCACTGCACACATTTCGTCGCGCAACGTGTGGGCGGGCTTGAAACGGCCGTCGGCGGCGAGGTTGTCTTTGAAGAAGCGATGACGGGCGCCTGGGATGTGGCCGGCGACCGGGTCGATCGTCTCGTTCTCGCCACGATAGCGGTCCGGCGCCCGGGCATCGAGCATCCGGCACGCGGCCGTGCGCATCTGTTGCTGCACGCCATGGACGTCGATACTGATCGACAACGGCTGTGATGGCGTGAATGAGCCGGCGGTGATGGCCGGTATCGCGTTGTCCAACGGCTGGCCGGCGGCCTGCCACGCCTGCAGCCCGCCATCGAGCAACGCCACCTCCTCGTGGCCTAACCAGCGCAGCAGCCACCACAGCCGTGCGGCGAACATGCCGCTTTGCGCGTCGTAGACGACCACCTGTAGGCCGCGGCTCAAGCCCCGCTGCGCGAGCCGGCGGGCGAGCGTGTCGCGTTCAGGCAATGGATGGCGCCCGTTGGTGCCGGTCTTCGGTCCGGACAGGTCGCGGTCGATATCCAGGTACTGTGCCCCCGGGATATGCGCAGCGTCATACGCGGCCGCGCCGGCCGACGTGTCGGCCAGATCGAAACGGCAGTCGAAGATGAGCGTGGTCACGCCGGGTGTGGCGAGCCGGGTGGCCAGATTCCCGACGGAAATCAGCGTGGTGTAGCGATGCTGCGGCATGGCGAATCTCCTGGCGAGGCGGTCATGACATCGACCTAGGCGAACTAGCCCTAGTCTAAACAAAAAAGCCGGACCCCAGCCTTAATGCCGTTCAGTTAAGCGACTGAATGGCATTTTTTTGAGTGGCTACAAACCCGTTGTACATGAGGCGAGGCGATGTTAACTTTCGTCGCCATGCTAGCCGACGACCTTCGCCCTCTTATCGAATCCCAGCCGCCGTTTGAATGGAACCGGCTGGGCCAGCCTCTGCCCTACGAATGGATTGAGCGAGCAGTCCAGAGCAGCGGTAGTGCCAGCGTTCGCCGCCGTCGTTCGCCGGCCCAGCAGGGGGGAGGGCGGGTGGTCGCGCTGGCGTTGTACCGGCACCCGTCAATCAGCGAGATTGTTGACGGGCTGGAACTGGCGCTACCTGCGCTGATATGTCATTTGTCAGCAAGCGCGCCATCGCCCAGGCGCGGCAGCGCACGGGGGCGGCGCCCCTGGCGTGGTTTTTTCGTGAATCGGCTAGGAACTGGGTTGCCCAGGATCAAGCGCAATATCTCTTCAAAGGGCTCTGGCTGTTCGCGATGGACGGCACCACGCTGCGCACGACCGACAGTGCGCTCAACCGCAAGCATTTCGGCTCATCCTCGGCCACGCATGAGCGAGTGGGCCGTAATACGCGTTGGGAGGCGCTCAGCGGCGAGCCCGGCGATCAGATAGTGCGCATGCGTGAACGGCTCAAGCAGCTTCCCAACGAAAAACGGCCCGGGCGCAGTGGCACTCGGGCCGTCAAGTCCAGATCTTTTCGCTATACCTTCAGTACCTGACTCGGGACCTTAACTGAACAGCATTAGGACCCTAACCCGGCTTTCGACTGATCGCAGGCACGTGTCAAATCGTGCCGAGCTCGCGGCGCAGGAACTCGTGGAAATGCTGCATGCCGTCTTCCATCGGGCTTTGGTATGGGCCCACCTGGGATTCGCCGCGGGCGAGCAGCGCGCGGCGTCCGGCATCCATTCGCTCGGCGATCTCGTCGTCCTCGACGGCGGTCTCCAGATAGGCCGCGCGCTCGGCTTCGACCATCTCGCGCTCGAACAACGCCACTTCCTCTGGATAGTAGAATTCGACGATGTTTGTCGTGCGTTGCACGCCGCGCGGGATCAGATACGACACGATGAGCACGTGCGGATACCATTCGATCATCACGTTCGGGTAGTACACCATCCAGATCGCACCGAAATCCGGTGGCGCGCCGTTGCGGAACTTCAGCAACTGGTCGTGCCACTTGCGGTATGTCGGCGAACCTGGATTCGCGAGTGCGCTGTGTACACCGACTGTCTGCACGCTGTACCAGTCGCCAAATTCCCATCGCAGATCATCGCACGAGACGAAACTACCGAGTCCAGGATGGAACGGGACGACATGATAGTCTTCGAGATAGACCTCGATGAACGTCTTCCAGTTGTAGTTGCACTCGTGGATTTCGGTGTGGTCGTACAGGTACCCGGAAAAGTCGAAGTGGCTCGCCGGACCCAGGCGCGCGAGATCGCGTGCGATGTCCCGGCCGTTGTGCTCGAACAGCATGCCGTGCCAGGACTGCAGTGGCGTAGCACCCAAGTTCAGGCACGGATTATCCGGAAAGTGTGGCGCGCCGAGCAACTCGCCGCTTAGATCGTATGTCCAGCGGTGCAGCGGGCAGACGATGTTCTCGACATGCCCGCGACCGTTGAGCATAACGGCCTGCCGGTGCCGGCATACGTTCGATAGCAGTTCGATACGCCCGTGTGGATTGCGCACCAGTATGCGGCCCTCATTCTCTGCAGGCAGCGCGAAATAGTCCCCCGCTTCCGGCACCATCAATTCATGGCCGATGTAGCGTGGACCGCGTTTGAACAGGACGTCGAGCTCGCGTGCGAGGAGCGCTTCGTCAAAATAAGCTGAAACAGGCAGCTGGCTGTGAATAGACTTAAGCTGCAGAGCATTGCTCAGATTGGACATTCCCACTCCCGTGCAGACGTGAAAGCAGTGAACAACCCAACCATCGAAAAATCGATTTAGGGAACCAAGGATTATACTCACTCCGGGCAAATGGGGGTATCTAAATCTTTGATCCGGATCGCATTTATGACGCGAATCCGGTCATCGGAGTATATTTTTCGGCTCGGCGTAGGCGGCGCGCAGCACGCCAAGGTCGCATTCGCTGCCGGTCAGACGGCGTTTGCCGTAAAATAGGCGACTTGCCAGAACACATGTGCATGATGCCCAACACCGCTTCCCAAGCCCCTGACGGGGCAGATGTCCCATTGCCGGACAATTACGAAACAGCGCTTGGCGAACTCGAATCCCTGGTCGAGCGAATGGAAGGGGGCGCGTTGAGCCTCGAAGCGTCGCTTGCGGCATATCGTCGCGGTGCAGCCCTTGTTGCATATTGCCAACAGCAACTCGAGAAGGTCGAGCAACAGGTTCGTGTACTCGATGGCGAGACGCTCAAGCCCATCGATCCAGCGATTGATGACGGAGAATGTGCATGAGCGCCACGGCGTTTGACGAATGGGTACGTGACGTGCTGGCGCGAACCGAGGTGGCACTCTCGGCGGTGCTGCCGCCGGCGGACGTCGAGCCGATGCAGCTGCATCAGGCGATGCGCTATGCGGTGCTGGGCGGCGGCAAGCGTGTGCGCCCGATGTTGTGCCACGCAGCTGGCCAGGCGCTGGGTGCGCCTGGCCAGCGCCTCGACGCGGCGGCCTGCGCGCTTGAGTTGATTCACGTGTACTCGCTGGTTCACGACGATTTGCCGTCGATGGACGACGATGACATGCGTCGTGGCAAGCCGACGGTGCACGTGCAGTACGATGAGGCGACAGGGTTGCTCGTCGGCGACGCGTTGCAATCGCAGGCGTTCATCGCGCTTGCCTCGGACGCGCTTGAGGCGCACCGGCAGGCCGCGTTGATGCGCGAACTCGCTTGCGCGAGCGGCTCGCTTGGTATGGCGGGTGGGCAGGCGATCGACCTGGCGAGCGTGGGCACGCGATTGTCGCGGACGCAGTTGGAGACGATGCATCGGATGAAGACCGGTGCACTGCTGCGCGCGGCGGTCAAGATGGGAGCGCTGTGCGGTGATGGGCTGTCGGCCGACATCGAGGCTGGGCTCGATGCGTATGCGAAGGCGGTGGGCCTGGCGTTCCAGGTGGTCGATGACATCCTAGACGTGACGGCTGACTCGGCCACGCTTGGCAAGACAGCCGGTAAGGATGCGGCCAACGACAAACCGACCTACGTGTCGATCATCGGGCTGCAGGCGTCGCGGGAGCTTGCGGCACAGCTGCGACGCGACGCGCATGCGGCGCTCGCGCCGCTGGGCGAGCGTGGGCTGCGGCTTGCGCAAATCGCTGACCTAGTGGTGGAGCGCATGAATTGAGTTGACGCGCCGGCGGCGGGCGTGGCGCCCGCGATCGCAGCGGCGGCCCGCCTGGCGGCCGGTGACGTGCAGCGCGAGGACACATTGGCCAGGAGCGTCGGCGCGTGCGCCGCAGGATTGTCTGGAATGGAACGACGATGTACGACTTGCTGAAAACCATCGATGACCCCGCCGCTTTGCGGCGCCTAGAACGCCGGCAGTTGCAGCCACTGGCCGATGAGCTGCGTGCCTTCGTGCTCGACAGCGTATCGCAGACAGGCGGCCACCTGTCATCGAACCTCGGCACGGTCGAGTTGACGATTGCGCTGCATTACGTGTTCGATACGCCGGCGGACCGGATCGTTTGGGACGTCGGCCACCAGACCTATCCGCACAAGATCCTGACCGGACGGCGGGACCAGATGAGCACGTTGCGCCAACTTGGCGGCATCTCAGGCTTTCCGCGCCGTTGCGAATCGGAGTACGACACATTTGGCACTGCCCATTCGAGCACGTCAATCTCGGCGGCGCTGGGCATGGCCATTGCCAGCCAACTCAAGGGCGAAGATCGGTATGCGATCGCCGTGATCGGCGATGGGGCGATGACCGCCGGCGAGGCATTCGAGGCGCTGAACAACGCCGGTGTGTGTGAGGACATCCCGTTGCTGGTGATCCTGAACGACAATGACATGTCGATTTCGCCGCCGGTTGGCGCACTGAACCGGTACCTTGCGCGGCTAATGTCGGGCAAATTCTATGCGACCGCGAAAAAAGGCGTCGAGCGGGTGCTGCGCCACGCACCGCCGATGCTGGAGCTTGCGCGTAAGCTCGAGGAGCATGCGAAGGGCATGGTCACGCCGGCGACGCTGTTTGAGGAATTTGGCTTCAACTACATCGGCCCGATTGATGGGCATGACCTCGATGCGCTGATCCCAACGCTGCAGAACATCCGCGGCTTGCGTGGTCCGCAGTTCCTGCACGTGGTGACGAAGAAGGGCCAGGGCTACAAGCTGGCCGAGGCCGATCCGGTGCTGTACCATGGCCCGGGCAAGTTCAATCCGGCTGAAGGCATCAAGCCGGCTGCGTCGTCGAAGAAGACGTACACGCAGGTCTTCGGCGAATGGCTGTGCGATGCGGCGGAATTGGACCCGCGGGTGGTGGGCATCACGCCGGCGATGCGCGAGGGCTCGGGGCTGGTCGAGTTCGAGCAGCGCTTCCCGCAACGCTATTTCGACGTGGGCATTGCCGAGCAGCACGCGGTGACCTTCGCCGGCGGGCTGGCGGCCGAAGGGCTGAAGCCGGTGGTGGCGATCTACTCGACGTTCCTGCAACGAGGCTACGACCAGTTGATCCACGACGTGGCACTGCAGAACCTGCCGGTGGTGTTCGCGCTGGACCGCGCGGGGTTGGTGGGCGCGGACGGGGCCACGCATGCGGGTGCCTACGACATGGCGTACCTGCGCTGCATCCCGAACATGGTGGTGATGGCGCCGGCCGACGAGAACGAGTGCCGGCAGATGCTGCACACGGGATTGCAGATCGAGGGGCCGAGCGCGGTGCGCTATCCGCGGGGCACGGGTCCTGGGGTGGCCACGCACAAGCGGCTGAGCGCGGTGCCGGTGGGCAAGGGGGAGATCCGGCGGCAGTCGCAGGCGCCGGCTGGCCACCGGGTGGCGATTCTGGCGTTCGGCTCGATGCTGGCGCCGAGCCTGACGGCGGCGCAGGAGTTTGACGCGACGGTGGCGAACATGCGCTTCGTGAAGCCGCTGGACGAGGCGCTCGTGCGGCAGCTCGCCGACACGCACGAATTGCTGGTGACTGTCGAGGAAGGTTGCGTGATGGGCGGTGCCGGCTCGGCGTGCATTGAGTCCCTACAGGCGGCGGGGATAATCCGACCGGTATTACAATTAGGGCTTCCCGACCGTTTCATCGATCATGGCGATCCGACGAAGCTGCTTGCCGCATGCGGTTTGGATGCGGCGGGAATTGCCAGCGCGATCCGCGAGCGCCTGTCAACTGTGGAACGGCAAAAGCACGATGGCAATGCGAAAACGACCAAGCTCGTCGCATAAGCCTCGCCCGCAACGGCCGTTGCTGTTTCTCATTTAGAATCTGCGCGAGCGGCACGGGCCGTCTGGTCGGGCCGCCCGTGCTGGCGCTCCGACGCCGCCGTGAACCGAGGCGTGCGCCGGTGTCAAGGAATGCCAATGAACCAGATGAATCCCGCTTTTGTGATGCCTGATGTGCAGAGCACGCCAGATACCCGGCAGATCCCAATCCAACGGGTCGGCATCAGAGCGGTCCGCCATCCGCTGACGGTGAGGACTGCGCAAGGCGATGCGCAACCGACGGTGGGATCCTGGAATCTCAACGTGCTCCTTCCCGCCGAGCAGAAGGGCACGCACATGTCGCGCTTCATCGCGCTGCTGGACCAAGCGCAGACGCCGCTGGACATCGCTCATTTCCGCGCCATGCTGGCGACCATGCTCGAGAAGCTCGAAGCCACGGCGGGTCGCATCGAAGTCACATTTCCCTATTTCATCCGGAAAACGGCGCCTGTATCCGGCGTGCAAAGCCTGCTTGACTATGAAGTGACGCTTAGCGCCGACGCATGCGACGGTACTACACGCCTGTTTACCAAGGTATTGGTGCCGGTGACTAGCCTGTGCCCGTGTTCGAAAAAGATCTCTCAATACGGCGCGCACAATCAGCGTTCACATGTGACGATCTCCGCCGAATTAGTCGACGACGTGCCGGTTGAAGACCTGGTGCGGATGGCCGAGGAAGAGGCATCGTGTGAGTTGTGGGGGCTGTTGAAGCGTCCCGACGAGAAGTTTGTCACTGAGCGGGCGTACGATAACCCGAAGTTCGTCGAGGACTTGGTGCGCGATGTCGCGCAGCGGCTCAATGCCGATCCGCGGATCGTCGCCTATGTGCTCGAAGCCGAGAATTTTGAATCGATCCATAATCACAGTGCGTACGCGCTAATCGAGCACGACAAGCGGTGCTCGGACTAGCCCGCTTGCCCGACATTGGTGCCGGGCGGTCCCGGGTACGGGGTGCGTCGCGTCGTTGGCGCGCATGCGCCACGAATGCGTCGCACATCGCTGGACGAAGGTTCACGCGTCTACGGCGGACACTGCACCGGTCGTTATTAAAGGTGATTCAAGGTTATGCCGGTGGCTGCCGCGGTGTGACACCGGCGGTGGCCGAGTTCAGTTGCTACGCTGATTGTTGTCCCGGGTCGTTGATGGCACTCAAATCCCAGCGCGGCTTGACAGTGAACGCATACAACGTATTGGCTGCCGCGGGATTGCGTTGCAGGCGTAGTGCTCCCGCGAGCGCAATCATCGCGCCGTTATCGGTGCATAGTGCAAGGTCGGGATAGTACACATCGAAGCCGCGCTTGGCGGCAGCGGCACACAGCGCTTCGCGCAACTGGCGGTTCGCGCCAACCCCGCCGGCCACGACGAGCCGCTTCATGCCTGTGCGCTTGAGGGCGGCAACTGCCTTCGCGACCAGTACTTCGACCGCGGCATCAACAAAGCCGCGTGCCAAATCGGCTTTTGCCTGCTCGCAAACGTTCGAGCCGATTCGGCTCAGGTGCGTGAGAACCGCTGTCTTCAATCCACTGAAGCTGAAGTCCAGGTCGCCCGAATGCAGCATTGGGCGGGGCAATTCGACGGCGCCAGGCGTGCCGAACTCGGCCAGCCGCGAAACTTCCGGTCCCCCAGGGTAGTTCAGTCCGAGCAATTTTGCGGTCTTGTCGAACGCTTCACCCGCTGCATCGTCCAGTGTTTCGCCGAGCGTCTGGTAGTCGCCGACCTCGGCCACCCGCATCAGCTGCGTATGGCCGCCGGAGACCAGCAGCGCCACGAATGGAAACGGCGGTGGCGTTTGCGCGAGTAACGGCGACAGCAAGTGCCCCTCGAGATGGTGAATGCCGATGACCGGCTTGCTAAGCGCCAGCCCTAACGCATTCGCGATGCTGGCTCCAACGAGCAGCGCCCCGGCGAGCCCCGGCCCCTGCGTAAATGCAATCGCATCGATTGAGGTGCGCGCCACCTCGGCCTGCTGCAACACCTGCTCGAGCAGCGGCAGCGCGCGCCGGATATGGTCACGTGATGCGAGTTCTGGCACCACGCCGCCATAGTCGCGGTGCATGGCGATTTGCGAATGCAGTGCGTGTGCTAGCAGCCCGCGCCGGCTGTCGTACAGCGCGAGCCCGGTTTCATCACATGAGCTTTCGATACCGAGGACGAGCATGAGAATCGGACAAAAGGGTGATCGAGCCGGATGCGGCCCCATTTGCGCCACTGGCTTGCCAGATGGCCGGCACGGCGCGCGACGCCCGCAACGCAATCAATTAGTATAGCAGTGCGACCACCGACGTGGCTGGCAAGCCGGTAGAATGCGCGCCATGGAACACTTCGATATCGCCGTGATTGGCGCCGGCGCCGCCGGCATGATGTGTGCGGCTGTGGCCGGCCAGCTTGGGCGGCGTGTCGTGCTGATCGACCACGCACCGCGCGTTGCCGAGAAAATCCGGATTTCCGGCGGCGGGCGGTGCAATTTCACAAACCTGCAGGCGGACTGGACCCGCTACTTGTCCGAGAACCCGTCGTTTTGCCGCTCCGCGCTCGCCCGCTATACACCGCAGGATTTTCTGGCACTGTTGCGCACCCATCGTGTTCGGTGGCATGAAAAGCACAAGGGGCAACTTTTTTGCGACGATTCAAGCGAGACGATTATTGATGTGCTCAAGCGCGAATGCAGCACCGGCGGCGTCACGTGGCGCCATCCATTGCCGGTTGCGGACGTGGCCGTCGATACGATGGGGTTCGTGTTGAGCACGCATGCCAGCGCGCTGCACGCGCGGGCGCTCGTGGTGGCAACGGGTGGGCTGTCGATCCCGAAGATTGGGGCGAGCGACTTCGCGTACAGGCTCGCCAAACGCTTTGGTCATAAGCTTGTCGAGCCGCGTCCGGCGCTGGTGCCACTGACCTTCGCCGCCGCACACTGGGCGCCGTATGCGGCGCTGGCCGGAATATCGATGACGGCACGCGTATCAACAGGCGGCGACAAGCGGCGTGCCGAGTTCGTCGAGGACTTGCTGTTTACGCATCGCGGACTGTCTGGCCCCGGTATTTTGCAGATCTCCAGCTATTGGAACCCGGGGCATGCTGTGTCGATCGACCTATTGCCGTCGTTTGAGGTGGCCACTGCACTGCTTGACGCAAAAGCCGCGTCGCGTCGGCAATTGGCAAACCAGCTCGCTGAATGGATGCCGGCGCGGCTGGCACAGTGCTGGGCGATCCAGCACCGCCTCCCGCCTCAGGCGCGGCTGGCCGATATTGCCGACAAGGCGCTGCATCGACTGGCCAGCGGGCTCCAGCAATGGACGTTGACGCCGGATGGCACCGAAGGCTTTCGCAAGGCCGAGGTCACGCGCGGTGGCGTCGATACCCGTGAACTATCGTCGACCACGATGATGAGCAAGCGGATGCCGGGCCTGTACTTCATTGGCGAGGCGGTGGACGTGACCGGATGGCTGGGTGGGTACAATTTCCAGTGGGCGTGGTCATCCGGTGTCGCGGCGGGTCGGGCTGCCTCCGCCGCTGTTGTGCAACGTTAGCCGAGCGCTGAAGTTCGGCATTGCGTGCACGCACATCTGCTATACTTTCACACCTTTGGTGTGTGTTGGTGGGATGCGTCCCTTTTTCATACCTTAACTGGACATGACGACGATTCGCGTTAAAGAGAACGAGCCTTTTGAAGTTGCGATGCGCCGCTTCAAACGCACGATCGAAAAGAACGGGTTGTTGACCGAGTTGCGTGCGCGCGAGTTTTACGAGAAGCCGACCGCGGAGCGCAAGCGGAAAAAGGCAGCGGCGGTCAAGCGCCATTTTAAGCGTTTGCGCAGCCAGATGCTGCCGAAAAAGCTTTACTGATCCAGTATCGCGCCGACGCGGCAGTCGAGTTGGCGCGGTCACCCCGCAAACCTGCACCGCGTGTGCGTGCAGGGATGCTGCTGTGGCAGGCGCTGATGGGACCGCGTTGCTGCGCAGACCCGCTTGTGGATTGTGTCCCAAGCGGGTTTTTGTGTTAAACGTCGGTTACCGTATGTCACAATTCCATAGGCAAATCTGGGCCGTTGACGGCAATACGCATGAGCTTGAAAGATCGTATCAATGATGACATGAAGGCCGCGATGCGCGCCCGTGACAGCGAGCGGCTCGCGACCATCCGCTTGTTGCTGGCTGCGCTCAAGCAGCGTGAGGTGGACGAGCGCACGACGCTGGACGACACGGCGATCGTGACAGTCGTCGATAAGCTGATCAAGCAGCGCAAGGATTCGATTTCGCAGTTTCAGTCCGCCGGCCGTGAGGATTTGGTCGCGAAGGAATCGGCGGAGCTTGTGGTGCTGCAGCAGTACATGCCTGCCCAGCTGTCCGACGCCGACGTCGCCGCGCAGGTTCAGGGCGCGATTGCGCAAACGGGCGCGGCCGGTCCCCAGGACATGGGCAAGGTCATGGCGCTGCTCAAGGGCAGGCTCGCGGGCCGTGCCGACATGACGGCGGTTTCCGCACAAGTGAAGGCGGCCTTGTCGGCGAAGTAGCCTTGCCGGGGCGACCGTGATTCCGCATTCATTCCTGCAAGACCTGCTAAACCGCGTCGATATCGTCGACGTGGTGGGGCGGTACGTGCAGTTGAAAAAGGGCGGGGCAAACTTCAGTGGGCTGTGCCCGTTCCATAACGAAAAGAGTCCCTCGTTCACCGTCAGTCCGACCAAGCAGTTCTACCATTGCTTCGGCTGTGGCGCGCATGGCACCGCGATCGGTTTCCTGATGGAGCATGCCGGCTTGACGTTTCCCGAGGCTGTCGGTGAGCTGGCGCAGTCCGTTGGACTCACCGTTCCACACGAACCCGCGCCGGGTGCCTATGGCGGTGGAAGCCCGCCCGGACCGGGAAGCGGCACTGATCCGCCGCCTGCTAATGCCGGCACGGCGCGCGCGCTCGTTGACGTCATGCAGGTCGCGGCCGATTATTATCGCAAGCAGTTGCGGGGCGCGCCGGACGCAATCCAGTACCTGAAGAGACGGGGCTTAACCGGCGAGATTGCGCTGCGCTTCGGATTGGGTTATGCGCCGGATGGCTGGCAAAACCTCGAGTCGGCATTCGCGGACTATCGCGACGACGCGTTGCTCGAAGCAGGTCTGGTGATTGTCAGTGACAAGGCGTCAAGCAACGGCGAAGCGCGCCGCTACGACCGCTTTCGCCAACGCATCATGTTCCCGATCCGCAACGTGCGCGGACAGGTGATCGGCTTCGGCGCACGTGTGCTCGATGACGGCGGCGAGCCGAAGTATTTGAATTCGCCGGAAACGCCGCTATTTAACAAGGGAACTGAGTTGTACGGCCTGTTCGAGGCACGTCTTGCGATCCGCGAGAAGGGCTTCGTGCTGGTTGTGGAGGGTTACATGGACGTCGTTGCACTGGCGCAGTTGGGTTTTCCAAATGCGGTGGCGACGCTGGGCACCGCGTGCACGCCGGTGCATGTCCAAAAACTGATGCGGCAGACCGACACGGTGATCTTCAGCTTCGACGGTGACGTGGCGGGGCGGCGCGCCGCGCGGCGCGCGCTGGACGCATGCTTGCCGCATGCGGCGGACAATCGCACCATCCGTTTCCTGTTTCTGCCCGCGGAGCACGATCCGGACAGCTATATCCGCGAGCATGGCATGCAGGCATTTGCAGACCAGATCGGGCGGGCAATGCCGCTGTCGCAGTTCCTGCTCAACGAGGTGCTGGCGGACAAGGAGATCGACCAGCCGGAAGGGCGGGCCAAGGCGTTGTATGACGCCAAGCCACTGCTGCAAGCACTGCCGCCCAACGCGCTGAGGGCTCAAATTCTGCACATGCTAGCGGATCGGCTGGCGACGCCCGTTGAAGAAGTGGCGCAATTCTGCGAAATTGGCTCGCGTACCGCGCCCGCGGTGCGTGGTGCGCCGGCACGTGCCGATCGTCGTCGCGTTACCGGCCACGAGCATCGGGCACTACGCAATGTGATCATGTATCCGCGCATCGTCGCGATGCTCGATGTGCAGGATTGCGACACGCTAGCCACGCTTGCCCGGCAGGGAGCCTTGTTTGCCGAGACGATCGCGCACGCGCGGCAACTGGGGGACGCGGCCGAATATCGGCTATTGAAGGATCTGCTGCTTAATTCTCCGAATGCGCCGACGTATGAGGAAATCTTCCGGGAAATTCTGGTCTATGATGAAAACGTACGCGATTTGCTGCATGCGTCGCCGGACGACGACAGCGCGCAGCGGCGCGATGAGCAGGAACGGATCGCAGCTGACGAAGTCAGGGCGGTGGTCGCGAAGATGCGTTACGACGCTTGCTGCGAACGACTTGAAATTCTGTCTCGGCAGCCAAAATTGGAAGGAGAGCAGGCCAGGGAGTTCGCCGAGTTGTCGCAGCGGCGTGCCGAACTGAAGCGTCGGGCCATGGCGTTGGCGCTTACCGGAGGAGCTTGACCGCTGTGCTATAATTGAAGGTTTTCAGCGGGGTTGTTCCGGGCGTCGAGCTAGGGTGGAATCGCCATAGCAAAGACCGTAGGGTGGAAAAGAGGCTGGATCGGCTCGAAAGCGCAGGCCAGTGGCGGTAGACGACTCGGTCCGCGGCGAAACCGGCCCATTCCCACTGCGGCGTGTCGGCGAACATCGCGCGATCTACCCAGCGGGAAGCGACGAAGCGATCCTCCGCGACGGCGAAGTCCGCCGAGCAGGCCCGCGATGCGCGCGGCCGAGGCGTTCCCGAAGCGGGCAAGTCGGAAGGTCGTGGCGACCGGGTAACAGCCGGATTAGCCGCACTGAGAGAGTATCCACGGTTGAAGCGGCGGCCGTCGAAGAGCCGCAAGTCGAGACCAGAGCCGTAATGGCGACATCCATGACGAAAAAGCTGAACGAAGTACCAGTTGACGATGAAGCGGGCCAAATCGATGAGTCGGCCGGCTCGGCTGCGCCGGTAAAGGGTGAGAAGATCAAGGCGCGCGATCGCAGGGCCAAGGAAAAGGCGCTGCTGAAGGAGGCGTTTGCGTCTCACCAGCCGGGTACTGCCGAGGAGCTCGAGGAGCGCCGCTCGAAACTGCGCGCGCTGATCAAGCTGGGCAAGGAGCGCGGCTTCCTAACGTATGCTGAAATCAACGATCACCTACCGGACAATTTCGCGGAAACCGAGGCGATCGAGAGCATCATCAGCACGTTCAACGACATGGGCGTGGCGGTCTATGAACAGGCACCCGATGCGGAAACGCTGCTGCTCAACGACAACGCGCCGTCGGTGTCATCCGACGATGAAGTCGAAGAGGAGGCCGAGGTCGCGTTGTCGACGGTGGACTCTGAATTCGGCCGCACGACCGACCCGGTGCGCATGTACATGCGTGAGATGGGCACCGTCGAGCTGTTGACACGAGAAGGCGAGATCGAGATCGCCAAGCGTATCGAAGACGGCCTGAAGCACATGGTTCAGGCGATCTCGGCGTGCCCGACGACAATTGCGGACATCCTTGCGATGGCCGAGCGGGTCGCCAACGATGAAATCCGCGTGGACGAACTGGTCGATGGCCTGATCGATCCGAACGCGGAGGATGCGGACGGTTTTAGCGCGTCGGATGCGGACGAGATTGAGTCGGAAGCTGACGACGCTGACGAAGGTGACGAGGAAGAGGAAGAAGAGGACGAAGGTGCGGGAGCGGCCGCGGCCAGCGCCGCGCAGCTCGAGGCGCTGAAGCGTGCGTCGCTGGAGCGCTTTGCGCTGATCGGTGAGTGGTTCGACAAAATGCGTCGCGCGTACGAGAAGGAGGGCTATAAGTCCAAGTCGTATCTGAAGGCGCAAGAGGCGATCCAGGCTGAGTTGATGTCGATTCGCTTTACTGCCCGCACGGTTGAGCGGCTGTGCGACACGTTGCGCGCGCAGGTTGACGAGGTGCGTCAAGTGGAGCGCCAGATCTTGCATATTGTCGTCGACAAGTGCGGGATGCCACGTGCGGAATTCATTGCGCGCTTCCCGAGCAACGAGACCAACCTAGACTGGGCCGAGCAGATTGTCGCCGAGGGGCATCCGTACAGCGCGGTGCTCGAGCGCAATATCCCGGCGATCCGCGAACAGCAGCAGCGTCTGATCGACTTACAGGCGCGTGTCGTGCTGCCGCTGAAGGACTTGAAGGAAACCAACCGTCAGATGGCGGCTGGCGAACTCAAGGCGCGGCAAGCCAAGCGCGAAATGACGGAGGCCAACTTGCGGCTGGTCATTTCAATTGCGAAGAAGTATACGAACCGTGGCTTGCAGTTCCTGGATTTGATCCAGGAAGGCAATATTGGCTTGATGAAAGCGGTTGACAAGTTCGAATATCGACGGGGCTACAAATTCTCCACGTATGCGACGTGGTGGATTCGCCAAGCGATTACGCGGTCGATCGCGGATCAGGCACGCACGATTCGGATTCCGGTCCACATGATCGAGACGATCAATAAGATGAACCGGATCTCACGGCAAATCCTGCAAGAGACGGGGCTTGAGCCGGATCCGGCCACGCTCGCCGAAAAAATGGAGATGCCTGAGGACAAGATCCGCAAGATCATGAAGATCGCGAAGGAACCGATTTCGATGGAAACACCGATCGGCGACGACGACGATTCTCACCTGGGCGATTTCATCGAAGATAACAATACGGTGGCGCCGGCCGACGCGGCATTACACGCGAGTATGCGAGACGTCGTGAAAGACGTGCTGGACTCGTTGACGCCGCGCGAAGCAAAGGTATTGCGGATGCGCTTTGGCATTGAGATGAGCACGGACCATACGCTCGAGGAAGTCGGTAAGCAGTTCGACGTGACGCGTGAGCGAATCCGTCAGATCGAGGCGAAGGCGTTGCGCAAATTGCGTCATCCAAGTCGCTCGGATAAGCTAAAGTCGTTTCTCGAAGGCAACTGAGTTCCATTTTGCGTCATAATTGCTGATCCGGGCCTCTAGCTCATGCTTGGTTAGAGCAGCGGACTCATAATCCGTTGGTGCCGTGTTCGACTCACGGGAGGCCCACCATATTTCATGCGGCTCGCAGCGATGCGAGCCGCTTTGTTTTGTTCCGCCGAACTTTCCCCACGGAAGTATCCGACTGTAAAGTTAGTGGCAAGATCGCAGGAGAAACCTTGTCGTGCAGCAGTGGCGGTTCAGCGAAGAGCCAATCATCGGCGTGTTGAAGGAAGTCGAGGTCGGAATGACAGTGGCAGATGTGTGCCGCAAACACCGCATTTCGGACGGGGTGTTCTACAACGGGCGAAGCCGCTACGGCGGGATGGATGCATCGCAAGCGCGGCGCATGCGGTAGTTGGAGCAGGAGAACCAGCGGCTTAAGCGGCGGGTGGCCGAACAAGTGCTCGATATCCAGGTGCTAAAGGACGTTCTCGGAAAAAAGTGAGCTTGTCCGCGCAGCGCCGGGAAGTCGTGCCGCAGGTTTTTGAACAGTACGACTATTCGCAGCGCCGGGCGTGCGCGCTCGTTGGCCTGAACCGCACATCGAGCTCGACTTCTCGTTGACGGGTGTTCGCGTGGCGCGCGTGCTTGAGCAACTACGTCAACAGGGGCGGCGCCCGACCCTAATTTAGGTTGATAACGGGCCGCAGTTCGTCAGCAAGGCGCTCGACGCATGGGCGCACGAACATGGCGTCAAACTACCGTTCAGCCGTCCGGGTAAGCCGGTAGAAAATGCGCACATCGAGCGCTTCAACGGCCGACTGCGCGAAGCGTATTTGAACCAGCTTGCGTTCATCAGTCTCGACGATGCACACAAGCGAATCGAAGCATGGCGCGCGCACTACAACTTGATGCGCCCGCATAGTGCCTTGGGGCAACTGGCGCCGGACCCATCCGGCAACTGCATCAACCGGAAACCGGCGAGTCCACTCACTTTCGCGCACGGATGGCGTACTCGGCGGGGTCAGTCCGTCAGACTTTCTTCGTCATCTTCTGGGTCCCTTTGCCGGCATTATCGCCGGCTCAGGCTCCGAGCGTTCCACTTATCCGACTGTCCGATTTCTCGCGGCCATCTCTCGCCGGATTTGGCAAACAATTAGTGCTTCACGCAAATTGCAAATCCTTGTAGGTTATCGCCTAGCGACTTGTCATGCACGCCACCAATCCACCATCCCGTCATGTCGCTAGTCGGTTGCGAGACATCCAGTCCGGCAGACATCCAAAAACCCGCAGCGTCACTTGTTCCACCAGTTGGTTGCGCGCCGCATTGGGGCGCCCATACGTTTCCGCCGCCGCTTACAACTTGCCATCCGGCTGGGCATGGGATGATCAGATTGTCGACTCCACATGCATAGTTGGAGACGATTTGATATTGTGGAAGCGGAACGGCCAACTGCCACACACCGGATTGGCAAAAGAGTGGTGTTCCGTTGGCGTTCCTGGCTTGACGACCGTTCTCAAGACATGTAGCGCCTTCTTCCACGACATTTGTCACTTGAATGTCTTGGACCCGTATTGTGCTAGTCTGGTTGCGGGTGACCATGGAGTATCCTTCAGTATCGACATCTCCGACATCGGGCCCAAGCTGACGATGCCATAAGCGAGAACAAAAGCATCAAAATAAGTTTGATTGTTTTGCGCATGGTTAACCTTCACCCCTACAAAGAAGTTTGTTAATTCACAATTCGAATGGGCCCGCAAAAAAATATAGGTTCTTTCAAATACAATTACAAGTGTTGCAGGTGAACTGTGATGGAAACGCGCCGTAAGGAAACAGCGGAGCGCAGCTTCGCCAGTCAATTATGAAAGCACTGTTACGGGTGCATGCGTGTCTGCGGGGCCCGCTCCCATGCGGCCTCTACTAGAAGTTGTGCGATAAGTTGAGGCTATCCCCAAATCAGTGCCGTTCTAAAGTGGAAATTTCCGGCTCTTGAGGCTACCCCCAAATCAGTGCCGTTCTAAAGTGGAAATTTCCGGCTCTTCGGGGTGGGCCGAATCGGCCCGGGGCCTGCACTGGCAGGCGAACTCGGCAGGCGTCATCCACTGCAGTGCAGAGTGGGGACGCGCCTCATTATAGTACTGGCGCCAGGCCTCGATTTTGCGCTTGGCATCCTCGAGCGACAAGAACCAATGCTCGTTTAGGCATTCCTCACGCAAGCGCCCGTTAAACGACTCGTTCTTGGCGTTATCGGTTGGCTTGCCAGGACGAGAGAAGTCAATCTCAACGCCCCTCTCATACGCCCACTTGTCGAGCACCTTGGAGATGAATTCGCTGCCATTGTCTGCCTTGATGAAGCGCGGTAACGGCCGGCTCACAGCAATGCGATCTAGCGCCGCCACAACGTCCTCACCACGTAGCGTGGCGCCTACCTCGATGGCCAAGCATTCGCGCGTATAATTGTCCACAATTGTCAGCGTGCGCAAACGCCGACCATCAAACAGTGCGTCAGCAACAAAGTCCATACTCCAAATCTCGTTGATCGCGGTCACGAGCTGCTTGGGCTGCCGCAGCCGCGCCGCCTTGTTTCGCCGCGGCCTCTTATGCCGCAATGACAGCCCCTGCTCACGATAGAGCCGGTAAACTCTTTTATGATTGTCGCGCCAGCCTTCCCGACGCAGCATCACATGCACCCGGCGATAGCCGTAGTGCACGCGTGTTTGCGTGATCTGCTTGATGCGCAGGGCGATCGCGTTCGAATCTCGTGCGATTGACTGATAGCTGTACACCGAACGCGACAACTTCAGTACCCTGCAGGCCTGGCGCTGGCTCACGCCAAAGCGTTGCATCAAATCCGTCGTGAGTTCACGCAGCCGGGAAGGCTTCAAAGCTTTTTTGATAGCACATCCTGCAACATGGATTTGTCCAGCGACAGCTCCGCCACCAGCCGCTTGAGCTTCGTGTTCTCCTCTTCGAGCTGCTTCAGGCGACGCAGCTCCGACGGGCCCAGGCCCCCATACTTCTGGCGCCAGTTATAGAACGTCGCATCGCTGATGCCCATCTTGCGGCACACCTCAGCTGCCGGCGTGCCCAGCTCTGCCTGTTTCAACGCAAATGTAATCTGTTCTTCAGTGTATCTGCTCTTCTTCACGACATGACCTTCTGCTTGTTAAGGTTGCATCATGCCGGATTTTTTCTACTTTTGAATGGCCCAGTTTTTTGGGGTAGCCTCACTCTTCGGGGTGGGCCGAATCGGCCCGGGGCTTGCACTGGTGGGCGAATTCGGCGGGCGTCATCTACTTCAGTGCAGAGTGGGGACGCGCCTCATTATAGTACTCGCGCCAGGCCTCGATTTTGCGCTTGGTGTCTTCGAGTGACAAGAACCCATGCGCGTTTAGGCATTGCTCACGCAAGCGCCCGTTGAACGACTCGTTCTTCGCGTTATCGGTTGGCTTGCCTGATATTCAAGCCGAACGTCTTGTAGCTTGCCAGGTAAAGTAAGACTATCTTAGCATTGCCAGCTTTGCACTAACTTCTCCAACAGTTTGCATTGCCAGCATACGATGTAGTGACCTCGTTCATCGGCAACAACATCGCTTCGCATTGCGCGCCCTTCACTCCTTACCGAGCTTGACGATGGACTTTGATTTAAACGCTACTTTAAACGACACTCAAGCTGCCGTTTATGCGGTGGACAAGCGCGCCAACCAGCAAGCTCCGTCTACACTGCCCATAGGCATTAAACGTTCCGTAAGCCCCGTATCCGACACACCGGTAAAAAGGCTTGCAGCTTACCCTGCGCTGCCGACCGAAGTCATTTTACAGATTGCTGACCATTTGTCGCTCGACGATATCCCCGCTTTTTCACTGGTAAACAAGCGCACCTATTATTTAATGGAAGAGCGGCGATGGGCTTGGCGCTGTTACCAGCAAGCGGCTCACGTCTCCGATCTCACGTCGCTACAGCAGTTAATCGATGACATCGAGCGTATTCAAGCCGAGCCGGATATAAGGGCCGAGCCTCTCACAGCACTTTGGCAACGATCGCAATCATTGGGGCTATCCAGAGTGCAAAAAGCCAAGGCATTTAAAAAACTGTTTGCGGCGGCCGACCGCCTCCCAAAACAGGGCCTAATTTTACAAAAAAGAATGCTTGCCTCATTGGTTTACATCATGGCTAGCCAGCGGTCCAAAGTATTTAATTTTGCTTATGCAATAGCTGCACAGCGCCAACCCGATCAAGAAAATTTTTGGCCTGAGTTGGCCAATGCGCTTGTCTTTATATGGACGCCGTCCCAGTACTTTGAAAAATATGAAATGGTGCTCTGCCGGCTTCCATACTTGAATATGTCTCAAAAAGCCGAGCTAATCCCTGTATTGGCTAAACGACTGCGATCCGACCATCGGGTTGACCCTGACGGGAGCAAGGCTCTCTCAACCTATGCCGTACTACAGCAACAGACCCTATATTTGCCCCCCTCACAACAAGGCGCATCGGTCGGCGCGCTAGCCGCCGCTATACAGGAGCTGCCCGAAGCAGCCCGTGCAGTGCGGTACACAGAAATGCGACAGCTGGCACTATCGCTTTCGGACGAGCAGCTGGGCGTCGCACTGCGCTATCTTCCAGTCGGGTTGGCTGAGCTACCGCGCGAGCAACACGTGCATGAATTTCAGTTACTGGAGCCGGCGCTGCTGCGCGTGCTGCCGACGCAGCGCGTGCAGGTCGCAATCAGCCTGCTGGGGCGTACCCATAGGCTGGACGATGCGCTCTCAAAGCACGTGTGGCAACGCGCATTGAGGCTGCTTGACGGCAGCAGTACAGCGGAACTGCTAAGGGTATTTAGCGAGACGAGCTATGTGTTGAGAACTTCAAAAGGGCAAGACGCAGTCAACGAAATTACGGCTTTTATGGACCGTAACCATTTTACTGGGCAGACACGTACAACGGTACTCGAGCATTTATCGCGGATACGCAACGCTCAAGGAGCGTAGCCGAAACTATTGAATCGCCTCGGCTTTTAAAAAGGCCAGTTGGTTTAAGTCGAGGTCGTTTCAGGGGGCTGGCTGGCGAGTTTGCGCCAGTAGTTTGCCTCAGTCTCAGCCGAAGGAATGTGCCCGATGGACCCAAGCAGTCGGATGTGATTGAACCAGTGCACCCACTGCAGGGAGGCTGACCTGCCCGGCGATTTTCGGCCCAGTTGAAACTTGAGAGTGCTTTATCGGGCTGTGCCGGACCCCGAAGAATGAAGCGCACGACTGCTGCAGGCGGATCTAGAAGGAATACGATTACGAGACAGCGGTGGTCGAGGTCGGCCCATTATTTGGTGCAATGAGCCCGTTTGAGAGTTGGACCCGCAACCCTGCGAGCACCCCGAATTGTGATCTGAGGTTTACCCACAAATATGGGTCACTCGTTTTGCCTGAAGATGCGATACATCTTGGTGACTTCGTGCAGGACGAGAAAGCCACGCCACAGAACAGTTGGCCCGGGGGGACGATCATGCTTGCGCGCGAGATAACCGCCGAGCTTGGCGACCCAGCGCACCACTTGCGCCAGCGATGGAGGCTCGTTGGGCAGTTTGGTGGTGCTATGCACGCGGCAATACAGCGCGCGCCACTCGATAGGCTGGAACAAGACTTCGCACGACAAGTGGCCATCCAGTCGGGCCAGCAACGTTGCATACAAGATACGCCAACTGATCACGGCAAACAGCGCGGTCGCCCGTACGAATCGATCCAAATTGCCGAATTGGCGTGCCTCGACGCGACAGCCGCTTTTGAGCACGCGATGCCACGATTCGATCGTCCAACGACGCGCGTACCACGCCAGGCGCTCCAGCGCTTCTTCATGAGTATGGGTGGGCACCGACGTCAGTAACATCCATTCAAGCGGCTCGAGCCCTTCGGGCACCGCTGCTTCCAGGACATGGATCACAAAGACTTCAACATCCGATACGCCTTTGCAGCGCCGGTAGCGCGGCGGGCGCAAGCGCACCTGAGCGCATCGCAGCCTCAGGCGTGCAGTGCGCGCTATCGTGCGGCCCGAGCCCGGGATCTGCAATTCGGTTTGGCCCACCAACGGCGCTGTGGCCATCGCTTCCCACAAATACTTCTCGGGATGATCCACGCTGCGATTCCAACTCGCGCGAACCAGCCAATCAACGCCAGCGGGGCGTTCGGCGACAAATACATCATAGACATCGCCCTCGCGATCGCATACACCAACGATATGCGTTTGAGGGCAATGCTCTTTGAGCGCCGACAGATGTTCAAAGCCCTCGAGCCACTTAACGCTTTCCTTATCGCCAATGGTGCGCTGCTTACGCGACAGCCCTTTGCCAAGTTCTTCGGGTGGGCGAATCCAAGTCTTCATGCCCAGCACACCGAGCGGCAAGCCCTGTGGTGTCACGGCCAGCACGCTATGCATCATGAAGCCGCGCAGATTATGTCCGCTGCCATAGCCCAGGCCTTCCGTTGCCGGCAGATGACTGAGGTTGAATTCAGTCGTGTCTTGCACGGCCAATACAATTGGCACCTGCCGCATGCGGCCCAGTGTTTGGCCAATATGCGGATTGAGCACGCCGTCGGTGTCGACCTTCGGATTGTCAAAAAAGCGGTACCCGGCTTTGAGTTCGGCGACATCCAGGCACTGCGGAAACGAGCTTTGTGGAGCGTGCGAGAGCCGTTGCGCGAGTGCGATCAGACGCCGCCTCAGGCGAGCGTCGCCCAACTGCGCGGCGCCAAACTCATCACTGGCCCAGTCATCATCGTTCGCGTCAGACAATGTCGCTCTTCACCCAAAGAAAATTGTCCAAGAGAAAAGTTAACATCGGGCGCGCCAGCTTACAAGCCGCGCCACGCCGAGATGTGGGTAAAGATCAGAATTGTGATCGAGGGCACGTGGCCCTGCCGGAGCACGCTTACCAGAATCCGATAACGAGAGTTGTCGCCGCTGCCATTCTTTCTCTTGCAGGTACTTTATTCGCGCTGTGCAGGGCTGGACATACATAAGGACATCATCATTGCCTGCATCCGTTGTGTGTCTGCGCCAGAGCACCATGAAGTGCATAGCTTTTGCACTACCACAAAGGGATGACTTGCGCTGTCGCACTGGTTGGCCGTCCATGGCTGTTCCCACGTGGCCATGGAAGCCACCGGCGTTTACTGGAAACCCGTGTGGCACGTTCTCGAAGGCTGCTTCGAACTCGTGCTGGGCAACGCTGCGCATATCCGGAATGTGCCTGGCCGCAAAACCGATGTCAATGACGCGACGTGGATCGCAGAGCTGCTCGCACACGGGCTGATTCGCTCCAGCTTCGTGCCGCCGGCTGCGATTCAGGCGTTACGTGATCTGACACGCACACGCAAACAGCTGACGCGTGAGATCGCCCAGCATTGTCTGCGTATCCAGAAGGTGCTTGAGGATGCCAATCTCAAACTGGGTAGCGTCCTGACTGACGTACTTGGCGGCAGCGGGCGCGCGATCCTGAAAGTCATCATTTAGGGTGAAGACGATCCGGTGCTGCTCGCGGCATTGGCGCAAGGACACGCGCTCAAGAAGACGAATAAACTACGTGAGGCATTGCGCGGGCGCATCACTTCCCATCACCGTACGATGCTCGCGCTGCATTTGCAGCTCATCGAGGCTCTTGAGCACGCGCTGACTGGTCTGGATGCAGCAGTGGGACTTGCTCTGCCGCCAATCCGGCAGCACGAAGAACCATTCCTGACGTCGGTGACCTGACTGCGCGGGTCCTGGTGGCCGAGATTGGGATCGACATGACGCGCTTTGCTGATTCCGCTCACCTCATATCGTGGGCCGGACTGTGTCCGCGCAATGATGAGAGCGCTGGTAAGCGCCGCAGTACGCGCGTGCGCAAGAGCGGCACCTGGCTCAAGACGGCACTCGTGACGGCTGCATGAGCCGCAGTACGTACGAAGAACAGCTACCTGTTCGTCCAGTTCACCCGCATCAAGGCGCGGCGCGGTTCAAAGAAAGCAATCCTCGCAGTGGCTGCGTGGCTAACGTCTGGCTGCAAGTGACCATTATTGCATTGCTTTCCGCGTTGGGAGGTGGATGCTATTTTCATAACGGCGGAGAAATATTGGGTTGAACGGTGGCGAACATAGGTGGAGCCTCATGCCGTGGGACCAGTTGTGCGACGACAGCGCCGTAGCAGCGAATATCTGGGGTGAGGTAGCCGGCGCGGTGCCGCTGGAGTAGTTTGTTGCGCCACCACGTTGAATGGGGTGGCAAGGACTGGCGAGGCGTGGGCGTATTGGTCATGCTAGGGGTTAGGTGACAAAACGTGTTGGCAAAAAAATATCTGCGGGGCCCTTGCGGTGGACGCGTCATTGGCCTATGATTCGACCCCTCGCTGCATSCAGTGAGGCCGCTGAAGGGGCAAACGCAGCGGGCGGGGCAGACAACGGGGTGTGAGGCGGCCAGCATCGCACCGGGGTGGTAAAAAAGTTGTTGACGCTTCGCAAGATTGTGGTCATAATCTCGTTTCTCTGCTGCTGATGCAGCGACGCGACGCAGGGGCTGAAGCCGGGCAGGCTGAGGCGCGGTGGGCGCGATGCTCTTTAACAAGTAACAGCCGATAAGTGTGGGTACTTGATGGTGAGGCGAGCTGGAGTCGGGGGTCAAAGCCGGGCTGTGGCAAAGCGAAGGAATAATCAAGTCTCATACGAAATGAAGGTAGGTTTTGAGAGATCGAAACTTGTCAACGTTTTGAGTTGAGCGACAGGGTCCTTTGGGGCCCGAACAAGTAACAGGTTTGAACTGAAGAGTTTGATCCTGGCTCAGATTGAACGCTGGCGGCATGCCTTACACATGCAAGTCGGACGGCAGCGCGGGTTTCGGCCTGGCGGCGAGTGGCGAACGGGTGAGTAAGACATCGGAACGTGTCCTGGAGTGGGGGATAGCCCGGCGAAAGCCGGATTAATACCGCATACGCTCTGAGGAGGAAAGCGGGGGACCTTAGGGCCTCGCGCTCAAGGGGCGGCCGATGGCAGATTAGCTAGTTGGTAGGGTAAAGGCCTACCAAGGCGACGATCTGTAGCTGGTCTGAGAGGACGACCAGCCACACTGGGACTGAGACACGGCCCAGACTCCTACGGGAGGCAGCAGTGGGGAATTTTGGACAATGGGGGCAACCCTGATCCAGCAATGCCGCGTGTGTGAAGAAGGCCTTCGGGTTGTAAAGCACTTTTGTCCGGAAAGAAAACGGCCTGGTTAATACCTGGGCTGGATGACGGTACCGGAAGAATAAGCACCGGCTAACTACGTGCCAGCAGCCGCGGTAATACGTAGGGTGCGAGCGTTAATCGGAATTACTGGGCGTAAAGCGTGCGCAGGCGGTTTGCTAAGACCGATGTGAAATCCCCGGGCTTAACCTGGGAACTGCATTGGTGACTGGCAGGCTAGAGTATGGCAGAGGGAGGTAGAATTCCACGTGTAGCAGTGAAATGCGTAGAGATGTGGAGGAATACCGATGGCGAAGGCAGCCTCCTGGGCCAATACTGACGCTCATGCACGAAAGCGTGGGGAGCAAACAGGATTAGATACCCTGGTAGTCCACGCCCTAAACGATGTCAACTAGTTGTTGGGGATTCATTTCCTTAGTAACGTAGCTAACGCGTGAAGTTGACCGCCTGGGGAGTACGGTCGCAAGATTAAAACTCAAAGGAATTGACGGGGACCCGCACAAGCGGTGGATGATGTGGATTAATTCGATGCAACGCGAAAAACCTTACCTACCCTTGACATGGTCGGAACCCTGCTGAGAGGTGGGGGTGCTCGAAAGAGAACCGGCGCACAGGTGCTGCATGGCTGTCGTCAGCTCGTGTCGTGAGATGTTGGGTTAAGTCCCGCAACGAGCGCAACCCTTGTCCTTAGTTGCTACGCAAGAGCACTCTAGGGAGACTGCCGGTGACAAACCGGAGGAAGGTGGGGATGACGTCAAGTCCTCATGGCCCTTATGGGTAGGGCTTCACACGTCATACAATGGTCGGAACAGAGGGTTGCCAACCCGCGAGGGGGAGCTAATCCCAAAAAACCGATCGTAGTCCGGATTGCAGTCTGCAACTCGACTGCATGAAGCTGGAATCGCTAGTAATCGCGGATCAGCATGTCGCGGTGAATACGTTCCCGGGTCTTGTACACACCGCCCGTCACACCATGGGAGTGGGTTTTACCAGAAGTGGCTAGTCTAACCGCAAGGAGGACGGTCACCACGGTAGGATTCATGACTGGGGTGAAGTCGTAACAAGGTAGCCGTATCGGAAGGTGCGGCTGGATCACCTCCTTTCTGGAGCGAAAGCGCCTCCAATTCAAGTACTCACGCTTATCGGCTGTGAAAGTCACAGGGACAGACGAAGGGTCTGTAGCTCAGTCGGTTAGAGCACCGTCTTGATAAGGCGGGGGTCGTTGGTTCGAATCCAACCAGAMCCCACCACGCGAGTCTGGTGTGCGCTGAGCGCTGCGCGTGGCGCAGGCCCGAACCCAACACGGGGGCATAGCTCAGCTGGGAGAGCACCTGCTTTGCAAGCAGGGGGTCGTCGGTTCGATCCCGTCTGCCTCCACCACTGCTCAATCGCGAGCGCTCCAGTAGCGCGAGCGCTGGCGATTGACCCGTGGGTCAAGCAGTGCAGTATGGCTGTGACGTTCTTTAACAATCTGGAAGAAGAAGCAGTAATGTCTATTGGAGGCGTCTTGAGATGGGCGCATCCGATAGACGGGTAGTGATTGTAAGTATTGTTTTGAGTGATCTGAGAAGACGCTTGGAAGATACGGCACAACGCGAAAACTCAGCCTATAGCGGGTGCGTTGCGAGACGGACTTGTTATAGGGTCAAGCGAACAAGTGCATGTGGTGGATGCCTTGGCGATCACAGGCGAAGAAGGACGCGGTAGCCTGCGAAAAGCTGCGGGGAGCTGGCAAACGAGCTTTGATCCGCAGATGTCCGAATGGGGCAACCCGGCCCGTATGGGTCATCGGTGACTGAATCCATAGGTCACGCGAAGCGAACGCGGCGAACTGAAACATCTAAGTAGCCGCAGGAAGAGAAATCAACCGAGATTCCCAAAGTAGTGGCGAGCGAAATGGGATGAGCCTGTACAATTTAGCATCGCGGCTAGCCGAACGCTCTGGAAAGGGCGGCCGTAGCAGGTGATAGCCCTGTAGGCGAAAGCCGTGGTGTGGAACTAGGGGTACGACAAGTAGGGCGGGACACGTGAAATCCTGTCTGAAGATGGGGGGACCATCCTCCAAGGCTAAATACTCGTGATCGACCGATAGTGAACCAGTACCGTGAGGGAAAGGCGAAAAGAACCCCGGGAGGGGAGTGAAATAGATCCTGAAACCGCATGCATACAAACAGTCGGAGCCTCGCAAGGGGTGACGGCGTACCTTTTGTATAATGGGTCAGCGACTTACGTTCAGTAGCAAGCTTAACCGGATAGGGCAGGCGTAGCGAAAGCGAGTCCGAATAGGGCGATCAGTTGCTGGGCGTAGACCCGAAACCAAGTGATCTATCCATGGCCAGGTTGAAGGTGCGGTAACACGTACTGGAGGACCGAACCCACTAACGTTGAAAAGTTAGGGGATGAGCTGTGGATAGGGGTGAAAGGCTAAACAAACTTGGAAATAGCTGGTTCTCTCCGAAAACTATTTAGGTAGTGCCTCGTGTGTCACCTTCGGGGGTAGAGCACTGTCATGGTTGAGGGGTCCATTGCGGATTACCTCGCCATAGCAAACTCCGAATACCGAAGAGTGCAATCACGGGAGACAGACGCCGGGTGCTAACGTCCGACGTCAAGAGGGAAACAACCCAGACCGCCAGCTAAGGTCCCTAAAATTGGCTAAGTGGGAAACGAAGTGGGAAGGCTAAAACAGTCAGGAGGTTGGCTTAGAAGCAGCCACCCTTTAAAGAAAGCGTAATAGCTCACTGATCGAGTCGTCCTGCGCGGAAGATGTAACGGGGCTAAGCCAGTTACCGAAGCTGCGGATGCGCGCGTTAAGTGCGCATGGTAGGAGAGCGTTCCGTAAGCCTGTGAAGGTGCATTGAGAAGTGTGCTGGAGGTATCGGAAGTGCGAATGCTGACATGAGTAGCGATAAAGGGGGTGAAAGGCCCCCTCGCCGTAAGCCCAAGGTTTCCTACGCAACGTTCATCGGCGTAGGGTGAGTCGGCCCCTAAGGCGAGGCAGAAATGCGTAGCTGATGGGAAGCAGGTTAATATTCCTGCACCGTCGTTAGATGCGATGGGGGGACGGATCGCGGAAGGTTGTCCGGGTGTCGGAAATCCCGGTCCCTGCATTGGAGAAGGCGCTTTGGCAAATCCGGGCGCGCAATTCAAGGGTGTGGGGCGAGCGGCCTAGTGCTGCGAAGCAATCGGAAGGGGTCCCAAGAAAAGCCTCTAAGCTTCAGTCTAACGAGACCGTACCGCAAACCGACACAGGTGGGCGAGATGAGTATTCTAAGGCGCTTGAGAGAACTCGGGAGAAGGAACTCGGCAAATTGGTACCGTAACTTCGGGATAAGGTACGCCCTGTTAGCTTGACTGGCCTGCGCCAGGAGGGTGAAGGGGTTGCAATGAACTGGTGGCTGCGACTGTTTAATAAAAACACAGCACTCTGCAAACACGAAAGTGGACGTATAGGGTGTGACGCCTGCCCGGTGCCGGAAGATTAAATGATGGGGTGCAAGCTCTTGATTGAAGTCCCGGTAAACGGCGGCCGTAACTATAACGGTCCTAAGGTAGCGAAATTCCTTGTCGGGTAAGTTCCGACCTGCACGAATGGCGTAACGATGGCCACACTGTCTCCTCCCGAGGACTCAGCGAAGTTGAAGTGTTTGTGATGATGCAATCTACCCGCGGCTAGACGGAAAGACCCCATGAACCTTTACTGTAGCTTTGCATTGGACTTTGAACCGATCTGTGTAGGATAGGTGGGAGGCTTTGAAGCGCGAACGCTAGTTTGCGTGGAGCCGTCCTTGAAATACCACCCTGGTTTGTTTGAGGTTCTAACCTAGTGCCCTGAATCGGGCTCGGGGACCGTGCATGGTAGGCAGTTTGACTGGGGCGGTCTCCTCCCAAAGCGTAACGGAGGAGTACGAAGGTACGCTAGGTACGGTCGGAAATCGTGCTGATAGTGCAATGGCATAAGCGTGCTTAACTGCGAGACCGACAAGTCGAGCAGGTGCGAAAGCAGGTCATAGTGATCCGGTGGTTCTGTATGGAAGGGCCATCGCTCAACGGATAAAAGGTACTCTGGGGATAACAGGCTGATACCGCCCAAGAGTTCATATCGACGGCGGTGTTTGGCACCTCGATGTCGGCTTCATCTCATCCTGGGGCTGTAGCCGGTCCCAAGGGTATGGCTGTTCGCCATTTAAAAGAGGTACGTGAGCTGGGTTTTAAAACGTCGTGAGACAGTTTGGTCCCTATCTGCCGTGGGCGTTGGAAGTTTGAGGGGGCCTGCTCCTAGTACGAGAGGACCGGAGTGGACGAACCTCTGGTGTACCGGTTGTCACGCCAGTGGCATCGCCGGGTAGCTATGTTCGGAAGAGATAACCGCTGAAAGCATCTAAGCGGGAAACTCGCCTCAAGATGAGACTTCCCCGGGGACTCGATCCCCTTGAAGGGTCGTTCAAGACCAGGACGTTGATAGGTCGGGTGTGGAAGCGCAGTAATGCGTTAAGCTAACCGATACTAATTGCCCGTAAGGCTTGATCCTATAACTGGTCCGTTTTACCGTTGTGCCACCCCCCACTCCTACCCATTGCTTCCTATTCCAGATTGGCTGGCGCGCCCCGTGCGCGACAGCACCCCCTTTTGCCTGATGACCATAGCGAGTCGGTCCCACCCCTGCCCATCCCGAACAGGACCGTGAAACGACTCCACGCCGATGATAGTGCGGATTGCCCGTGTGAAAGTAGGTAATCGTCAGGCTCCCCCTTTCCCCTCCCACGCCCGCTTCGACCCGAAGCGGGCGTGATGCTTTGGGGCGCCCCCCTTGTGCCTTGCCCTCAGCACGTCGGCTCCCCGTGCTCACGGTCAGCCCCCGGCAATGTCCCTTTGAACCTCACCCCTGGCGGCCAATCGCCGTCAACCCGGCATGAGGCTGTTTGACCGGCACGCGCTCGAGCGCAACCACGCCTGGGCAAGCTTGACCCAATAGGTTGCGCCCACCCCCAACAATGCGTCATTAAAGTCGTAGCTGGCGTTATGCAACTCGCAGGGGCCTAAGCCGTGCCCCGTGGCCCGATGCGCGCCACTGCCATTGCCGAGAAACGCATAGCAGCCTGGCTTGGCTTGCAGCATGAACGACATGAGATGACGCACTTCGTATGGTGCTGGTTCATTTCGGAAAACGCATCTGGCCTTGTCGTGCCATCGGCACACTGCGTAACGCGCAACGCGTTTACGAGGCGAGGCGTTTTGTTAACTGTTTATGAGGAGTGGATATGGACCCCATCAGCTCAATGCATGGTATCGACCCGACTCGCTCTTATATTGGGCCGGACGGGAATCTGTCAAAAGATAGTCTAAAGCTGGATCCCAATAATACTACTAATCCCTGGAGCATATGGGATGGCAACAACTGGAAGCCAATAATGCCTCAAGATATGGTGGCTCAAGCAGCAGCAGAACTTAGGGAAGTGTTAAAAAATACGGATGGTAAGACAGTACAGAGCCATAATATGGATGAAGTGAGGCTACCCCAAAAAACTGGGCCATTCAAAAGTAGAAAAAATCCGGCATGATGCAACCTTAACAAGCAGAAGGTCATGTCGTGAAGAAGAGCAGATACACTGAAGAACAGATTACATTTGCGTTGAAACAGGCAGAGCTGGGCACGCCGGCAGCTGAGGTGTGCCGCAAGATGGGCATCAGCGATGCGACGTTCTATAACTGGCGCCAGAAGTATGGGGGCCTGGGCCCGTCGGAGCTGCGTCGCCTGAAGCAGCTCGAAGAGGAGAACACGAAGCTCAAGCGGCTGGTGGCGGAGCTGTCGCTGGACAAATCCATGTTGCAGGATGTGCTATCAAAAAAGCTTTGAAGCCTTCCCGGCTGCGTGAACTCACGACGGATTTGATGCAACGCTTTGGCGTGAGCCAGCGCCAGGCCTGCAGGGTACTGAAGTTGTCGCGTTCGGTGTACAGCTATCAGTCAATCGCACGAGATTCGAACGCGATCGCCCTGCGCATCAAGCAGATCACGCAAACACGCGTGCACTACGGCTATCGCCGGGTGCATGTGATGCTGCGTCGGGAAGGCTGGCGCGACAATCATAAAAGAGTTTACCGGCTCTATCGTGAGCAGGGGCTGTCATTGCGGCATAAGAGGCCGCGGCGAAACAAGGCGGCGCGGCTGCGGCAGCCCAAGCAGCTCGTGACCGCGATCAACGAGATTTGGAGTATGGACTTTGTTGCTGACGCACTGTTTGATGGTCGGCGTTTGCGCACGCTGACAATTGTGGACAATTATACGCGCGAATGCTTGGCCATCGAGGTAGGCGCCACGCTACGTGGTGAGGACGTTGTGGCGGCGCTAGATCGCATTGCTGTGAGCCGGCCGTTACCGCGCTTCATCAAGGCAGACAATGGCAGCGAATTCATCTCCAAGGTGCTCGACAAGTGGGCGTATGAGAGGGGCGTTGAGATTGACTTCTCTCGTCCTGGCAAGCCAACCGATAACGCCAAGAACGAGTCGTTTAACGGGCGCTTGCGTGAGGAATGCCTAAACGAGCATTGGTTCTTGTCGCTCGAGGATGCCAAGCGCAAAATCGAGGCCTGGCGCCAGTACTATAATGAGGCGCGTCCCCACTCTGCACTGCAGTGGATGACGCCTGCCGAGTTCGCCTGCCAGTGCAGGCCCCGGGCCGATTCGGCCCACCCCGAAGAGCCGGAAATTTCCACTTTAGAACGGCACTGATTTGGGGGTAGCCTCAAGAGCCGGAAATTTCCACTTTAGAACGGCACTGATTTGGGGGTAGCCTCAAAAACGAACTTTACTAAACTCCGGCCGGCACTGTTTGCCGGGGGCAGGTCAGAAGGGGCTCAAAATGCGGGTGGTGGAGCTTGGGACGGCAATGCTGCAGCATTGCCAAAACCTGTCGAAAGCCACCAAATCTAATTTTTTACTGGATGATGCACTTGGTTATGCCATCCTAGTGGCTTCGAGCACCGGCCACGGAGGCTGCATATTTCGNCAGTTCTAAACAGGGCAGCGCGCTTCGGCTATAAGTGGACCCTGCGCTGCCTAGAAGGAACTCGACAAATTTGACCTATTTCTCTTTACTAGAGCCTACGGTGCTTTTAGCAAAGTCCCCTTTAGACCCACTGCTGGAAAGTGGCAGGAATATTTGCTGTTGTCGAATGTTTCGCCGCGAATTCTGTTAGTGAAAGGTAATTCAGTGTGCTGTGTGGACGTTGCTCGCTATAGCCCAGGTGTTACACCGCGACGGCTGCTCGAGCACGCACGAGACTCGTGAACCCGTGCTTATTGACACGTTCATCGCTGAACTTGCTGTTGAGCGACTCAATGAATACATTCTGCGCCGGTTTGCCCGGCTGAATCAATTTCAGCGTCGTGCCATTGGCATACGCCTATTGGTCGATCGCCCGGCTCGTCAGTCCTGGCCCCGGGTTCGTTCGCAGCGCTTTGAGATAGCCCGGAAACGCGCTGCTCCGCCCAACGCTCGAGCGACACTAAGGGATAGCCGCCCTTCCTACACCCACCGCATGGCGCAATTGAGTCCGATGCCAGGTCAATCAGTTATGGCGCTCGCCGGTCCGATACCGGCTCGATTGCGAGATTCATAGGGTTGCGGTTCGTATCACACTAGCCCGCGATGGGTATGACGTAACCGTCCATACCGCGCGCGACGTGATGGCCTATTACATCAGAACCTGATGGCGTTCGTCCCTGCCTGGACATCCCCACTCTCTCGCAAAGCGCTAATAAGGCAACACGAAGTCAGCGTTGAATAAACGAACACGATACGAGGCGCCGAGATCCGCATACATTCCCATTCTTCGCGTCAGGCGCCTTATCAGACAAGCCTGTCGGCCTATATCGCAAGCCGTTGTCGCACTGTCTTCCGTCGGCGCCCCAAATCTTTGTGCGTTAGCAGACCGAGGATGCGAAGTCGGTTAAGCAACGATTTGTATCGGATAACGTAAATCCGGCTCAACGAAAGGAGATGAGAAAAATGAAGGGTGGCGTTGATTGCGATTGCGGCTATTTCTGTCGGGATCCTAACCGGCTGCAACAGTGGGCTGACGGAGGTTTCGCCTTCCGCAGCCAATAGGGGCGCCAATGCCGGAAGCGGCCCGAATGGCGGTCGTCCCGGCAATGATGGCAATCGGCCAGTGGCGAGCCTTGCGCAAGGATACTACGTGGGCATGACGACACCGGGCCAGCGCGAGGTGGGCATCGTTCGCGATGATGGCGTGTTCTGGATCGCCTACGACCGCGGCATGCCGGGATTGGGCGGCTTCGTCAGTGGCACGAGTACGACGAGCGGCACGCAGGCCAGCGGCACGTTCACCTCGACGGACGCGATCCGCTATGACTTCGCGCAGCGCACGAGCGACGCGGAACGGGTGGACGCAAGCTACGTGTACAAGGACTGCTTGTGCGGCCGCAGCACGAATGCGTCGGGCGCGGTGGGGGTGGAGTTCGGCTCGACCTACCAGTCACTGTACGAGCGGCAGCCAACGCTCACAGCGTTGGCTGGGACGTACAGTGGCGGGGACGCGCAAACGCTAGTGGACGACCAGGGGGTCACGTTGCAGATCGATGAGGGCGGCACGCTGAACGCCCGGACAGCCAATGCGTGCACGCTGACGGGTACGTTCCAGCCGCGCACGGTGGGCAACCTGTACGACGTGACGGTCACGGCCGGGCCCGCGCCTTGCTCAACGCCCGGCACGGTGTACACGGGCGCGGCGGTGCTCGACAGTGGCAAGCTGCTGGTGATGGCCACCGATGCGTCACGCCAGGCCGCCCTGGTGCTCAGTGGCATGCATTCGACGGCCGCGCCTGCTATGCAGTGAATCCTGTCCTAAACCGGTGCGCCGTTGCGGCGATTTCGCCACTCGAAAGCCAGTAACCGCCAGCGATACGTATATCGCTTGCCTTCGGCGCCCGTGTAGTTGACAATTCTCATCTTGCCGGAAGGCAAAGGACTGACGGTCGCCAAGTCGGCGGGCGGTTGCAGAGTTGTTGACACTCGCACTTAATTAGCCGATAATCGTCAGTTCTCTGCGGAGGGGTGCCCGAGTGGCTAAAGGGGGCAGACTGTAAATCTGTTGGCTTACGCCTACGTTGGTTCGAATCCAACCTCCTCCACCAGAATTTTTGCAGCAGCGGTATTGGGTGGGAGCACCTCGCGGGTGTAGCTCAATGGTAGAGCAGAAGCCTTCCAAGCTTACGACGAGGGTTCGATTCCCTTCACCCGCTCCAGCGTTTCAGATGTTCGCCCATGTGGCTCAGTGGTAGAGCACTCCCTTGGTAAGGGAGAGGTCGGCAGTTCGATCCTGCCCATGGGCACCAGCAAGTGTCGGTGATGCGTTTGCGCGCGGCGCAACGGACCAAATTCCTGTTAGGAGTCGAATATGGCCAAAGGCAAGTTTGAACGGACCAAGCCGCACGTGAACGTGGGCACGATCGGTCACGTTGACCATGGCAAGACCACGCTGACGGCGGCGATCGCGACGGTGCTGTCGTCGAAGTTTGGCGGCGAAGCGAAGAAGTACGACGAGATCGATGCGGCGCCGGAAGAGAAGGCGCGTGGCATCACGATCAACACGGCGCACATCGAGTACGAGACAGAGCAGCGTCACTATGCGCACGTGGACTGCCCGGGTCACGCGGACTACGTGAAGAACATGATCACGGGCGCGGCGCAGATGGACGGCGCGATCCTGGTGGTGTCGGCCGCAGACGGCCCGATGCCGCAAACGCGTGAGCATATTTTGCTGGCGCGTCAAGTGGGCGTGCCGTACATCATCGTGTTCCTGAACAAGTGCGACATGGTGGACGACGCGGAGCTGCTCGAGCTGGTGGAAATGGAAGTGCGCGAGCTGCTGTCCAAGTACGAGTTCCCGGGCGACGATACGCCGATCATCAAGGGCTCGGCGAAGCTGGCGCTGGAAGGGGACAAGGGCGAGTTGGGCGAGGCAGCGATCATGAGCCTGGCCGATGCGCTGGACACGTACATCCCGACGCCGGAGCGTGCGGTGGATGGCACGTTCCTGATGCCGGTGGAAGACGTGTTCTCGATCTCGGGTCGTGGCACGGTGGTCACGGGCCGCGTGGAGCGCGGTGTGATCAAGGTTGGCGAGGAAATCGAGATCGTCGGTATCCGTGACACGACGAAGACGACGTGCACGGGCGTGGAGATGTTCCGCAAGCTGCTGGACCAGGGCCAGGCCGGGGACAACGTGGGTATCCTGCTGCGTGGTACCAAGCGCGAGGATGTGGAGCGCGGCCAAGTGCTGGCCAAACCGGGCACGATCACGCCGCACACGCACTTCACGGCGGAAGTGTACGTGCTGAGCAAGGATGAGGGCGGGCGCCACACGCCGTTCTTCAACAACTACCGGCCGCAGTTCTACTTCCGCACGACGGACGTGACCGGCTCGATCGAGTTGCCCAAGGACAAGGAAATGGTGATGCCGGGTGACAACGTGTCGATCACGGTCAAGTTGATCGCGCCGATCGCGATGGAAGAAGGGCTGCGCTTTGCGATCCGCGAAGGCGGCCGTACCGTCGGCGCCGGTGTCGTCGCCAAAATCATCGAGTAAGCCAGTTATTTGATGATCGCGATAGGGGCAGCGATAGCTGCCCCGACAGGGTTTTAGGGGTATAGCTCAACTGGCAGAGCGTCGGTCTCCAAAACCGAAGGTTGGGGGTTCGATTCCCTCTGCCCCTGCCAATACAGCGCCGCTTATGCGGCGCGTTCGTTTAGGGTGTTATGGCGAATCCATCCGTCGAAACTGTGAATACCGCAAGCGACAAGCTATTGCTTGCGCTGGGCGTATTGCTTGTGATCGCCGGGATCGCCGGGTTCTACCTGCTAGGCACGCATGATTGGTATGTGCGTGGCGCGGCGTTGGTGGTCGGCATCGCTGCGGGTATCGCGGCGGCGCTCGCCTCTGCCTCAGGCAAGGGCTTTATTGCATTCGCGAAGGACTCGTACCGCGAGGTGCGCAAGGTCGTCTGGCCAACCCGCAAAGAGGCTGGCCAGACGACGTTAGTTGTATTTGGTTTTGTGCTGGTGATGGCGATCTATCTTTGGGTTAGCGATAAGACCATTGAATGGGTCATCTTCTCGCTAATTCTAGGTTGGAAATGATATGAGCGATAGCGCAGCGTCATCGGGTGGAAAGCGTTGGTACGTCGTGCATGCCTACTCCGGGATGGAGAAAAGCGTGCAACGTGCGCTGCAGGAGCGCATCGAACGTGCCGGCATGCAGGACAAGTTCGGCCAGATTCTGGTCCCGACCGAAGAGGTCGTCGAGATCAAGGGTGGGCACAAGTCGGTCACCGAGCGCCGGTTCTTTCCGGGCTACGTGCTGGTCGAAATGGAAATGACCGATGAAACATGGCATTTGGTGAAAAATACCGCCAAAGTGACCGGTTTCGTCGGCGGTGCACGGAATCGTCCGAGCCCTATCTCGCAGCGTGAAGTCGACAAGATCATGTCGCAAATGCAAGAGGGCGTCGAAAAGCCGCGGCCGAAGACGCTGTTCGAGGTCGGGGAGCTGGTTCGCGTCAAGGAAGGTCCGTTCACAGATTTCAACGGCAGCGTCGAGGAAGTTAATTACGAGAAGTCGCGCGTGCGTGTCTCGGTGACGATTTTTGGTCGCGCGACGCCGGTCGAACTTGAGTTCGGCCAAGTCGAGAAGGTCTGATAGGGATTTCATGCGTGACGCGGCACGTTACGCAGCAAAGTGTTGACAGCCCGCTTCATTGGCTGTTGAGGAGCGCGGGTACGGTTTGCCGGAAAGCGCGTTATTACTCACCGAACGCTAAGCGTTCACCCGAGGTTTCAAATGGCAAAGAAAATCATCGGCTTTATCAAACTGCAGATTCCTGCAGGTAAAGCCAATCCGTCGCCGCCCGTTGGTCCAGCGCTGGGCCAGCGCGGTCTGAACATCATGGAGTTCTGCAAGGCGTTCAACGCGCAAACGCAGAGCCTCGAGCCGGGTTTGCCGACGCCGGTCGTGATTACCGCCTACGCGGACAAGAGTTTCACGTTCGTCCTGAAGACGCCGCCGGCAACCGTGCTCATTCAAGAAGGCGGCGAAGGTCGACAAAGGCTCGAGCAAGCCGCACACGGACAAGGTTGGTAAGATCACGCGCGCGCAAGCCGAAGAAATCGCCAAGACGAAAATGCCGGATCTTACCGCAGCTGATCTCGATGCGGCGGTTCGTACGATCGCTGGCAGCGCCCGTTCGATGGGCATTACCGTGGAGGGTGTGTAAATGGCCAAAGTTTCGAAGCGCCTGAAGGCACTGGGAGGCAAGGTCGATCACCTGAAGCTGTATCCCGTGGACGATGCGCTCGCGCTCGTGAAGCAATGCGCGACCGCCAAGTTCGATGAGTCGATCGATGTCGCGGTGCAGCTGGGTATTGACGCGAAAAAGTCGGATCAAGTGGTGCGTGGCTCGGTCGTGTTGCCGGCGGGCACTGGCAAGAGCGTGCGTGTTGCCGTGTTCGCGCAAGGCGACAAGGCGGAGCAGGCGAAGGCCGCGGGCGCCGACATCGTCGGGATGGAAGACCTGGCCGAGCAGGTCAAGGCGGGTAATCTGAATTTCGACATCGTGATCGCGTCGCCGGATACAATGCGCGTGGTCGGTACGCTTGGCCAAATCCTGGGTCCGCGCGGCTTGATGCCGAACCCGAAGGTGGGCACGGTTACGCCGGACGTGGCGACCGCGGTGAAGAACGCGAAGGCGGGGCAGGTGCAGTTCCGTGTCGACAAGGCCGGGATCATCCATGCAACGATCGGCCGTGCGTCGTTCGAACCGACCGCGCTAAAGTCGAATCTTACGGCGTTGGTCGACGCGCTGCAAAAGGCAAAGCCGGCGACAAGCAAGGGCGTTTATCTGCGTAAGATCGCGGTGTCGAGCACGATGGGCGTGGGTGTGCGCGTGGACTCGAGCACGGTTGTCGCGTAACGATTGATAGCGCGGCGAGATGCGACGGTGGTCGCGCCTCGCCACACACAGACTTTGGGCGGTTGTGTCGTTACTGTTGGACGACGCGACCGGTTGTCAAAGACCGTTGGCGGAAGGGTGCCTGGTATCACCTGACCTTAATTGTCAGCCAACGCAGATGGCGAACCCGAAATAGTTTTGCAGGATGGAAGCAGGGCGCTGTGACAAGCGTACCGGCGGAAATACTCCTAACAACCTCGGACGCCGTTTATGAAACGCGGTGCGCGACGTGGTCGGAAACGATCCCCTAGCGTACCGAATCTGGAGGTTAAACGTGCCACTCAGTCGTGAAGATAAGCAGGCCGTCGTGGCTGAGATTTCTGCGCAAGTCGCGAAAGCTCAGACCATCGTGCTGGCCGAATATCGTGGGATTGCGGTTGGCGATCTGACCAAGCTTCGTGCGAAGGCGCGCGAGCAACAGGTGTACCTGCGCGTGTTGAAGAACACGCTCGCGCGTCGCGCGGTCGAGGGTACGCCATTTGCCCCGCTCGCCGAGCAGATGACCGGTCCCTTGATTTATAGCATGTCGGACGACGCAGTCGCGGCAGCCAAAGTCATCCATGACTTTGGCAGGACCACCGACAAGCTCGTGATCAAGGCCGGCTCCTACGAAGGCAAGGTGATGGACAAGGCTGACGTGCAAGCGCTGGCTTCCATCCCGAGCCGCGAGGAACTGCTCGCGAAGCTGCTGGGCGTCATGCAGGCACCTGTTTCCGGCTTCGCGCGTGCTCTGGCCGCGCTGGCCGAAAAGAAGCAGGGCGAGCCGGCCTGACAGGCGGCCGGGTGCGAGCCCGGCTGGCCGCGGATCGTTGGCTGAGAATCCAAATTCCAAGTTAGGAGTATTTTAAATGGCAATCGCAAAAGAAGACATCCTGGAAGCCGTTGGCGCGATGTCGGTTCTGGAACTGAACGAGCTGGTTAAGGCGTTCGAAGAGAAGTTTGGCGTGTCGGCCGCTGCGCTGGCCGTTGCGGGCCCGGCGGGTGCCGGCGGTGGTGCTGCCGCTGCGGTGGAAGAGCAGACCGAATTCACGGTCAACCTGCTCGAAGCCGGTGCGAACAAGGTGTCGGTCATCAAGGCCGTTCGTGAACTGACGGGCCTGGGCCTGAAGGAAGCGAAGGACCTGGTTGACGGCGCACCGAAGCCCGTGAAGGAAAGTGTGCCCAAGGCTGCGGCTGAAGAAGCGAAGAAGAAGCTCGAAGACGCTGGCGCGAAAGCTGAAATCAAGTAATTTTCGGCATTTTGCGCAAAGGGCTGGCGGTTTCGGACCGTCAGCCTTTTTGCGCTTTTTAGATCAGGCGGGCGCCATGCAGGTTGGGCACCGCGATGATCACCAAAGAAGCCAAAGAAAAGGCCATCGTGCACGGCACATGCCCTTTTCTTTGTCTTCTGAAGCGACTGCAGAAGGCAAGTTTGGTCGGGTAGCGGGCAACATGGGCATCCGCTGCCGTCAGCCAGCGGTTGGTAGCGGCCAACCACCAAGCTTATTGGTCCGTTCGAGCGTTTGGACGGCCACAGGGTCTCAGTCGGTGAACACTCGGGCAATCCGGTTCACTGCTGTCGGAGCAATGAACCATCCCGCCGTGATTCGGAGATCGTATGCACTATTCCTTCACCGAGAAGAAGCGTATTCGCAAAAGTTTCGCGAAGCGCCCCATCGTTCACCCGGTTCCTTTCCTGCTGGCCACCCAGCTTGAATCATTCAGCACTTTCCTGCAAGCGGATGTGCCCGCCACACAACGCAAGCCGGAAGGGTTGCAGGCCGCGTTCACATCGGTTTTCCCGATTGTCTCGCACAATGGCTTCGCCCGGCTTGAGTTCGTCAGCTATGCGCTGTCGTCGCCGGCGTTCGACGTCAAGGAGTGCCAGCAGCGTGGCCTGACCTACTGCTCCGCGTTGCGGGCAAAGGTCCGCCTGGTGATCCTCGACAAGGAATCGCCGACCAAGCCGGTCGTTAAGGAGGTCAAGGAGCAGGAAGTGTACATGGGCGAGATTCCGCTCATGACGCCGACCGGCTCGTTCGTGATCAACGGCACCGAGCGCGTGATCGTCTCGCAGCTGCACCGCTCGCCGGGCGTGTTCTTCGAGCACGACAAGGGCAAGACGCACAGTTCGGGCAAGCTGCTGTTCTCGGCGCGGATCATTCCGTACCGTGGCTCGTGGCTGGACTTTGAGTTCGACCCGAAAGACATTCTGTACTTCCGTGTTGACCGTCGCCGCAAGATGCCGGTGACGATCTTGCTGAAGGCCATCGGCTTGACGCCTGAGCAGATCCTGGCGAATTTCTTCGTGTTCGACAACTTCACGTTGATGAACGAAGGCGCGCAGATGGAGTTCGTGCCCGAGCGGCTGCGAGGCGAGGTCGCGCGCTTTGACATCGCCGACCGGGACGGTAAGGTCATTGTCCCAAAGGACAAGCGGATCAACGCGAAGCACATCCGTGACCTCGAGAATGCGAAGACGAAGTACATCTCGGTGCCAGAGGACTACCTGATTGGTCGTGTGCTCGCAAAGAACGTGATCGACGTGGACACTGGCGAAGTGATTGCCAATGCGAATGACGAGATCACCGAAGGCGTACTCGAGAAGCTGCGCGAAGCGAGCGTGAAGGAAATCCAGACGTTGTACACAAACGATCTGGACCAAGGCCCGTACATGTCCTCGACGCTGCGTATCGATGAGACCATCGACAAGACTGCTGCGCGCATCGCGATCTACCGGATGATGCGGCCAGGTGAGCCGCCGACGGAGGAAGCGGTCGAGGCGTTGTTCAACCGTCTGTTTTATAGCGAGGATGCGTACGACCTGTCGAAGGTCGGCCGCATGAAGTTTAACCGCCGCGTCGGTCGCGATGAGATTCACGGTCCAATGACGCTGACCGACGATGACATCCTCGCGGCGATTAAGATTCTGGTCGAGTTGCGCAACGGCAAGGGCGAGGTCGACGATATCGACCACCTCGGCAACCGTCGCGTGCGCTGTGTCGGCGAGCTGGCCGAAAACCAGTTCCGCGCCGGTTTAGTGCGCGTGGAGCGGGCGGTGAAGGAGCGTCTGGGCCAGGCCGAGAGCGAGAACCTGATGCCGCACGACCTGATCAACTCGAAGCCGATTTCGTCGGCGATTCGCGAGTTCTTCGGCTCGTCGCAGCTGTCGCAGTTTATGGACCAGACCAACCCGCTGTCGGAGATCACGCACAAGCGGCGTGTGTCCGCACTGGGGCCGGGGGGCTTGACGCGTGAGCGCGCTGGCTTCGAGGTGCGCGACGTGCACCCGACCCACTACGGCCGCGTGTGCCCGATCGAAACGCCGGAAGGTCCGAACATTGGCCTGATCAACTCGCTGGCGCTGTATGCACACCTGAACGAATACGGCTTCCTCGAGACGCCGTACCGGAAGGTGATCGACGGCAAGGTGACCGACCAGATCGACTATTTGTCCGCGATTGAGGAAGGTCGGTACGTGATCGCGCAGGCGAATGCGGCGATCGACGACGAAGGTAAGCTGATTGACGAACTGGTCTCGGCCCGCGAAGCGGGCGAAACGCTGATGGTCACGCCGGAACCGGATCCAATACATGGACGTCGCGCCGTCGCAGATCGTGTCGGTGGCCGCGTCGCTGATTCCGTTCCTCGAGCACGATGATGCAAACCGTGCATTGATGGGCTCGAACATGCAGCGGCAGGCGGTGCCTTGCCTGCGACCGGAAAAAGCGGTGGTCGGCACCGGTATCGAGCGTACGACCGCGGTGGACTCCGGCACGACGGTGCAGGCGTTCCGCGGTGGCGTGGTCGACTATGTCGACGCGGGCCGCGTAGTGATTCGCGTCAACGATGACGAAGCAGTGGCCGGTGAGGTCGGCGTCGACATCTACAACCTGATCAAATACACGCGCTCGAACCAGAACACGAACATCAACCAGCGCCCGATCGTGAAGGTCGGCGACCGTGTCGCGCGTGGCGACGTGATCGCCGATGGCGCGTCGACGGACCTGGGCGAGCTTGCGCTCGGTCAGAACATGCTGGTCGCGTTCACGCCGTGGAACGGCTACAACTTCGAAGACTCGATCCTGATCTCCGAGCGCGTCGTCGCCGACGATCGCTATACGTCGATCCACATCGAAGAGCTTAATGTCGTGGCGCGCGACACGAAGCTCGGGCCGGAAGAAATCACGCGCGACATCTCGAACCTGGCTGAAGTGCAACTGGGTCGCCTGGACGAATCGGGCATCGTCTATATTGGCGCCGAAGTCGAGGCGGGCGACGTGCTGGTCGGCAAGGTGACGCCGAAGGGCGAGACGCAACTGACGCCGGAAGAAAAGCTGCTGCGCGCGATCTTCGGCGAGAAGGCGTCCGATGTGAAGGATACGTCGCTGCGCGTGCCCTCGGGCATGACCGGCACCGTGATCGACGTGCAAGTGTTCACGCGCGAAGGGATCCAGCGCGATAAGCGTGCCCAGCAGATTATCGATGATGAACTCAAGCGCTATCGGCTGGATTTGAACGACCAGTTGCGCATCGTCGAAGGCGACGCATTCGAGCGGCTGGCGCGGATGCTCGACGGCAAGGTCGTGAACGGCGGTCCGAAGAAGCTGGCGAAGGGCGCGAAGATCACGCGCGAATACCTGGATGACCTGGACCATTATCACTGGTTCGACATCCGGCTGGCCGATGAGGACGCAGCGGCGCAATTGGAAGCGATCAAGGAATCGATCGAGCAAAAGCGCCATCAGTTCGACCTCGCGTTCGAGGAAAAGCGCAAGAAGCTCACCCAAGGCGATGAACTGCCCCCGGGTGTGCTGAAGATGGTCAAGGTGTACCTGGCGGTCAAGCGTCGTTTGCAGCCGGGCGACAAGATGGCGGGTCGCCACGGGAACAAGGGCGTGGTGTCAAAGATTGTTCCGATCGAGGACATGCCGTACATGGCGGACGGCCGCCCGTGCGATGTCGTGCTCAATCCGCTTGGTGTGCCGTCGCGGATGAACGTTGGCCAGATCCTTGAGACCCACTTGGGCTGGGCCGCAAAGGGCTTGGGCTGGCGTATCGGCGAAATGCTGCAGGCCAAGAAGGCGACGCTCGTGCAGGATCTGCGATCGTTCCTGACGAAGGTCTATAACGAGTCGGGTCATCCGGAGTCGATTGACGAGATGTCCGATGATGAAGTCATCGAACTTGCGCAGAACCTGAGGGAAGGCGTGCCGTTCGCGACGCCGGTGTTTGACGGCGCGCACGAGAAAGAGATTTCGCGCATGCTCGATCTCGCGTTCCCCGATGAGGTGGCGCAGCAGCTTGGGATGACGAAGTCGAAGAACCAGGTGGCCCTGTATGACGGGCGCACGGGCGAGGCGTTTGAGCGCCCGGTGACAGTTGGCTACATGCACATGCTAAAACTGCACCACTTGGTCGACGACAAGATGCACGCGCGCTCGACCGGCCCGTACTCGCTAGTGACACAGCAGCCGTTGGGCGGCAAGGCACAGTTCGGCGGCCAGCGCTTCGGGGAAATGGAAGTGTGGGCGCTCGAGGCGTATGGCGCATCGTACGTGTTGCAAGAAATGCTGACGGTGAAGTCGGACGACGTGACGGGTCGCACGAAGGTGTACGAGAACCTCGTGAAGGGCGATCACGTGATCGACGCGGGGATGCCGGAGTCGTTCAACGTGCTGGTGAAGGAAATCCGGTCGCTCGGTATTGATATCGACCTGGACCGGAACTAATCGGACTACTGGAGAGAAGCGATGAAAGCTTTGCTCGATCTATTCAAGCAAGTCCAACAAGAAGAAGTTTTTGATGCGATCAAGATCGGTCTGGCCTCGCCGGACAAGATCCGCTCGTGGTCGTTCGGTGAAGTGAAGAAGCCGGAGACCATCAACTACCGCACGTTCAAGCCGGAGCGCGATGGCTTGTTCTGCGCGAAGATCTTCGGCCCGATCAAGGACTACGAGTGCCTGTGCGGCAAGTACAAGCGCTTGAAGCACCGCGGCGTGATTTGTGAGAAGTGCGGTGTCGAGGTGACGCTTGCGAAGGTGCGCCGCGAGCGCATGGGCCATATCGAGCTTGCCTCGCCGGTCGCGCACATCTGGTTCCTGAAGTCGCTGCCGTCGCGCCTGGGCATGGTGCTCGATATGACGCTGCGCGACATCGAGCGCGTGCTGTACTTCGAAGCGTATGTCGTGATCGACCCGGGCATGACGCCGCTCAAGGCGCGGCAGATCATGACCGAAGAGGATTACTACAACAAGGTCGAGGAGTACGGTGACGAGTTCCGTGCCGAAATGGGCGCGGAAGGGGTGCGCGAGCTGCTGCGCGCGATCGACATCGATGCGCAGGTCGAGCAGCTTCGCACCGAGTTGAAAAACACCGGCTCCGAAGCGAAGATCAAGAAGTACGCGAAGCGCCTGAAGGTGCTCGAGGCTTTCCAGCGTTCGGGTATCAAGCCGGACTGGATGATTCTCGAGGTGCTGCCGGTGCTGCCGCCGGAGTTGCGTCCGCTGGTGCCACTGGACGGCGGCCGGTTTGCGACGTCGGATCTGAACGACCTATATCGTCGCGTGATCAACCGTAATAACCGGTTGAAGCGGCTGCTCGAGTTGAAGGCGCCCGAGATCATCGTGCGCAACGAGAAGCGGATGTTGCAGGAAGCCGTCGATTCACTGCTCGACAACGGCCGTCGTGGCAAGGCCATGACTGGCGCGAACAAGCGGCCGCTGAAGTCACTCGCCGACATGATCAAAGGCAAGGGCGGCCGCTTCCGTCAGAACCTGCTCGGCAAGCGTGTTGACTACTCGGGCCGCTCGGTGATCGTCGTCGGTCCGACGCTCAAGCTTCACCAGTGTGGCCTGCCCAAGCTGATGGCGCTCGAGTTGTTCAAGCCGTTCATCTTCAACAAGCTTGAGGTGATGGGCGTGGCGACGACGATCAAGGCGGCCAAGAAGGAAGTCGAAAGCCAGACGCCGGTCGTGTGGGACATTCTCGAAGAGGTCATCCGCGAGCACCCGGTAATGCTGAACCGCGCGCCGACGCTGCACCGGCTGGGCATCCAGGCGTTCGAGCCGGTGTTGATCGAAGGCAAGGCAATCCAACTGCACCCGCTCGTGTGCGCGGCGTTCAATGCCGACTTCGACGGCGACCAGATGGCCGTGCACGTGCCGCTGTCGCTCGAGGCGCAGATGGAGGCGCGCACGTTGATGCTCGCGTCCAACAACGTGTTGTTCCCGGCCAACGGCGATCCGTCGATCGTACCGTCGCAGGATATCGTGTTGGGCCTGTACTACGCGACGCGCGAGGCGATCAATGCGAAGGGTGAGGGGATGACCTTCACCGGCGTGGGCGAAGTCCTGCGCGCGTATGAGAATAAGGAAGTGGAGTTGGCCTCGCGCGTGAATGTGCGGATCACCGAGATGGTGGCCAACGAGGACTGCTCCGAGGGTGCGCCGAAGTTCGTGCCGAAGGTCTCGCTGTATGCAACCACCGTCGGCCGCGCGATCCTGTCGGAGATCTTGCCGCCGGGGCTGCCGTTCAGCGTGCTGAACAAACCGCTGAAGAAGAAGGAAATTTCGCGGTTGATTAACACGGCCTTCCGCCGCTGCGGCCTGCGTGAGACAGTGATCTTCGCCGATCAATTGATGCAGTCCGGATTCCGGCTGGCTACGCGTGCCGGGATCTCGATCTGCGTCGACGACATGCTCGTGCCGCCGCAAAAGGAAACGATCGTGGGTGAGGCCGCCAAAAAGGTCAAGGAATACGATCGCCAGTACATGTCGGGCCTGGTCACCGCCCAGGAGCGTTACAACAACGTAGTCGACATCTGGTCGGCCACCTCCGAGTCGGTTGGCAAGGCGATGATGGAGCAGCTGTCAACCGAGCCGGTGGTCGATCGCGACGGCAACGAGACGCGCCAAGAGTCGTTCAACTCGATCTACATGATGGCGGACTCCGGCGCTCGGGGCTCGGCGGTGCAGATCCGCCAGCTAGCGGGTATGCGTGGGCTGATGGCCAAGCCGGACGGCTCGATTATTGAGACGCCGATTACCGCGAACTTCCGCGAAGGCCTGAACGTGCTGCAGTACTTCATCTCGACGCACGGCGCACGTAAGGGCTTGGCCGATACCGCGTTGAAGACCGCGAACTCGGGTTACCTGACTCGTCGTCTGGTTGACGTGACGCAGGACCTGGTGGTCGTCGAGGATGATTGCGGCACCAGCCAGGGCGTGGCAATGAAGGCGCTGGTCGAAGGCGGTGAAGTCGTCGAGGCGCTGCGCGACCGGATTCTCGGCCGCGTCGCGGTGGCCGAGGTCGTCAATCCGGAAACTCAGGAGACGCTGTACGAATCGGGCACGCTGCTGGACGAAACCGCGGTCGAGGAGATCGAGCGCCTCGGTATCGATGAAGTGCGCGTGCGCACGTCGTTGACCTGCGAAACGCGCTACGGGTTGTGCGCGAAGTGCTATGGTCGCGACCTGGGACGCGGCTCGCTGGTGAATGTGGGCGAGGCGGTCGGCGTGATCGCCGCGCAATCGATCGGCGAGCCGGGCACGCAGCTGACGATGCGCACGTTCCACATCGGTGGTGCGGCATCGCGGGCGGCGGTAGCCTCCAGCGTTGAGGCGAAGTCCAACGGTACTGCGCGCTTTACCGCGACGATGCGCTATGTCACGAACGCGAAGGGCGAGCAGATCGTCATTTCGCGCTCCGGCGAAGTCGTCATCGCGGATGATCATGGCCGCGAGCGCGAACGCCACAAGATTCCGTACGGTGCGACGCTGCTGCAGTTGGACGGCGTGCAGATCAAGGCCGGTACGCAACTCGCGACGTGGGACCCGATGACGCGTCCGATCATCACCGAGTACGGTGGCACGGTGAAGTTCGAGAACGTCGAAGAGGGCGTGACCGTCGCGAAGCAGATCGACGAAGTGACCGGCCTGTCGACGCTCGTCGTGATCGATTCCAAGCGCCGCGGCTCGCAGTCGTCCAAGAGCGTGCGTCCGCAAGTGAAGCTGCTCGATGCGACCGGCGATGAAGTGAAGATTCCGGGAACCGAGCATGCGGTGCAGATCGGCTTCCAGGTCGGCGCGCTGATCACGGTGAAGGATGGTCAACAGGTTCAGGTCGGTGAGGTGCTGGCGCGGATTCCGACCGAGTCGCAGAAGACGCGCGACATTACCGGCGGTCTGCCCCGAGTTGCCGAGTTGTTCGAGGCGCGCTCGCCGAAGGATGCGGGCATCCTGGCGGAAGTCACCGGGACGGTGTCGTTCGGCAAGGACACGAAGGGCAAGCAGCGCCTGGTCATCACGGACCTGGACGGCAATCAGCACGAATTCCTGATCGCGAAGGAAAAGCAGGTGCTCGTGCACGATGGCCAGGTCGTCAACAAGGGCGAGATGATCGTCGACGGGCCGGCCGATCCGCACGACATCCTGCGCTTGCAGGGCGTGGAGGCGCTGTCGCGCTACATCGTCGACGAAGTGCAGGACGTGTATCGCTTGCAGGGCGTGAAGATCAACGACAAGCACATTGAAGTGATCGTGCGCCAGATGCTGCGCCGCGTGCAAATCGTCGATAACGGCGATACGCGGTTTATCCCGGGCGAACAAGTCGAGCGTTCCGACATGCTCGATGAGAACGACCGGATGATTGCGGAAGACAAGCGGCCGGCAACCTACGAAAACGTGCTGCTGGGTATCACGAAGGCGTCGCTGTCGACCGATTCGTTCATCTCGGCTGCCTCGTTCCAGGAGACGACGCGCGTGCTGACCGAAGCGGCGATCATGGGCAAGCGCGACGACCTGCGTGGCCTGAAGGAGAACGTGATCGTCGGTCGCCTGATCCCGGCCGGTACGGGGCTTGCGTTCCACAAAGCGCGCAAGAGCAAGGAGACGGCGGATCGCGAGCGGTTCGAGCAGATTGCGGCAGAGGAAGAGCACGCGACGCCATTCGACTTCGCCACGCCGGAAACGCCGGTCGAGCATCCGCATTCGGAAAACGAGTGACGCATGCTGCCGGCGTCGGGTTGATGGCGCCGGCCGCCTCGGGTGACCGCATGACAGCGTGCCCGCTCAGGGGTGCGCGTGTCAGGAGACGGTAAGTCTGCGGCGCCCGATGGATGTTTGAGCAATGAACCCCACGTACGAGMGTSCGTGGGGTTTTGTTTTTGTGTGGATTTGTGCGGATCGACGGGAGCGTTCAGCGGTTAAAGGCCAGGGTCTTCAAGGCGGCGGGCGCCAACGGTCACATAGGGCAAGACAGAAATTCGCATCGGGCCACGGCAGTTCGCAGTTGCCGGCGCCTGGATCGGCGGCATGCTGATAATCGATTCACGATCCGTTGTCCCGTTCAGGGCATGTCTTGCGCACCACTGTTGCTGGCGCGCCACCGAGAGGAGCCAAACTCGATGAATACCTTAGTGCAGCAGTGGAGCGGCCCATGGCTCGACATGCGACTGCAAATGCCCCAAGCCGACGCCAAGTCTGACGCGCAGAGTGATCAACTCCCGCCCCACTTGAGCTTGTTGGGGCTGTTCTACCTAGATTCAGAGTCGAAAAACTCCAATGTCGGCGACAGCGATGCGCAGGCCAATACATGGGCTCCCCCGACGCAGACAGCGCACGATGGCACCCAAGCGAACCGGTCTAGTACCGCATCGAATACGCCATCGAGCAGCGAGAAATCGGATGCATCAGCCTTCGGCAACCGCGCCTTTGTGATCCATGCGCCGTTCGTTACCGTCAATGACGAGCAGGATGGGTCAGACGACGATGCGACCATTGTGGACGGGGCCGACACGGATACCGACACGACAGAATGCTGTGGTGACGACGAGTTTGTTCAAGTCGATCCGAAGTATGCCACCCTCGATAATTTTATTGACCAGTACGAAGGCGACGACTTATCGAAGTGGAACGACATGGCATCGGCCGGTCAGTGTATCGCGCTGGAGCGTCCGATTGCCGCGGTGCAGATCCTGAGCGGCAAAGTTGACGGGGCCACCGATGAGATGAAGCAAGCCGCGCTGCAGTATGTCAACGACAATCCGTCGCTCCAGAGTGCACTGCAGCGAACCGGTGCATTGAAGAGTGATGGAACGGTTGACCAGGGAAAAATGGGCGACTTTCTAAACTCGGTTCATAAAAATCTGGAACAGGCCGATAACAATATCCAGGAGTATATGAAGAAGCACCCAGACGCCGATCCCGATTCGTTGGCAACGGCGCGCTCGGCTGCGTTGCTGCAAGCCTACATCGCAATCACCGGCGAGTCCACAGGTCATCAAGACGCCGGTGGCAAGAACCATAGCTACAACGGCGGAAAGGGCGGAGGCATGGTGGCGACAAAAGAGCAAGTCTTCAACCTAACGAAAAACGATGGTTTCGCCGATGCGGTGAAAAATTCCGCTAAGGCATTGTCGACCAACGGCGGGTTCGATGCGCTCGATCGTGCGGGTGTCGACAAGGCCACGAACAAGGCCGACAACCTGATCAACGATGACAATCTGACAAGCTTCATCAAGGACGAGGCGCCGACGGACGAACAATCCGACTTAAGCTTCTTGAAAGATGCAGGCCTGAAAAACATCACGGCCAATACCGATATCAGTACACTGAATCAGGACATCTTCGCTCACCCCGGCAATTACACGGCGGAGCAGAAGGCCGCGGTCATGTGCAAGCTGATGCAGACGCTCATTAACGTGCAGGCCGGCGGCAGCGATCATTTACGCAACGTCGATGAGACGGTCAAAGTGCTCTCGCAGGATATCCAGACACTGGCCAAGGATCCGGCCGTGGGCGAGTACCTAAAGAAGAACTTGCCGCCGGAAATGGAAAGCCTTGCGCAGCTGTTCGAGAAGGCGGGCGGTGGTGCGGCGTCGAGCGGCGGCGCCGAAGGGACCGATTCCAGCGGCAACGGATCATCCAGCGCGAACCCGACCGACATCATCGACACGATCAAGGATGCGGTCAAGGGCACCAAGGACGTCGGCTCATGGGTTGCTCGTGGCGCCGGTGCGGCGGGTGAGGCCGCGGCGGAAACGGGAGAGGTGGCCACCAAGATTGCGACGACCGCTGCCCGCGTCGCGGGCAACGTGGCGGGCGAAGCCGTCGCGGGGATTGTCGGCGCGGTATCGACGGTGCTCGATGCACTCGGGCCGATAGGCGAAATCGCCGGTGTGATCGCGACGATTGTGTCGGCGATCGTCGAAGCGGTGCACAAGAAGCAGAATCAGGAGAAGTTTGCCGATAACGTGAATCCGACGCTGCAGCAATTCGGCATTCCATTGCCAACCTGATCCGCTGTTGGAACCCGATTATGCGACGAATCGTGTATCACCGTGGCGATGAGGTCATGCGCTTTGTCGCTGCGGCAACGGGCGAGGCGAGCTATAACGACTGCACGACGATTGGGCTCGAAAAAGACGGCCATATCGTGGCCGGCGTGGTGTACCAGGGGTACAACGGCCCGAATGTGCTGATGCACTGCGCGATGCTGGAGTCGCGTCATCTGCTGACGCCGGCATTTCTGTCGGCGGTTTTTCTGTATCCGTTCGTGGTGCTCAACTGCCGGCGGGTGACGGGGCTGGTGCGCACGGATAACCTGCGTGCGCAGCGGCTCGACGAGCACCTGGGTTTTCGGCGTGAAGGCATCATGCGCGAGGGCGCCGGAGACGGCACGGATTTCATCCTCTATGGCATGCTCAAGCAGGAATGCCGCTTCCTGCGCGGACGATATTTGCAGGCACTGCAGCAGGAGCTGGGGCTGATTATGCCGGGGCCGATGCGGGCCCGGCGCGCCGAGTCGTCTAAGTGATGCCCACAGAGCGGTATCCTTCATCGGCCATCGGCCAGGTATCGCTGCCCACGCGCGGTTGTTAAAATGTACGGGTCTGAACGCGCACGCTGCGTGCCGTTCCTATCCGTGGAGTTGCATGTCCCGCTGTCTTGCGTTGCTTAAAGAGGTCTTCGGCTATCCGGCGTTTCGCGGACCGCAGGCCGATATCGTCGAACATGTCGCGGCGGGGCACGACAGCCTCGTGCTGATGCCCACCGGGGGCGGCAAGTCGTTGTGCTATCAGATTCCCGCGCTGGTGCGCCACGAAGCTGGCCTGGGCGCCGGCATCGTGGTGTCGCCGCTGATCGCGTTGATGCAGGACCAGGTCGCAGCGTTGACCGAGGCGGGGGTGCGGGCGGCCTACGTGAACTCGGCGCTCACCGCGGCCGAGGCGGCGGCGACCGAGCGCGCGTTCGCACGTGGTGAGTTGCAATTGTTGTACGTGGCACCGGAGCGACTGCTGACGGCGCGGTTCCTGGAGTTGCTCGCGCGCAGCCGGATAGGGTTGTTCGCGATCGACGAAGCCCACTGCGTGTCGCAGTGGGGCCATGATTTCCGGCCCGAATACATGCAGCTATCCGCGCTGCACGAGCGTTTCCCGCAGGTGCCCCGCATTGCGTTGACCGCGACGGCGGACGCGCTCACGCGCGAGGAAATCATCGAGCGGCTCGCGTTGAACAACGCTCGGGTGTTCATTTCGAGCTTCGATCGGCCAAACATTCGTTACCGGATCGTCGAGAAGGATAACGCGCGTACGCAATTACTCGACTTTATCCGGGCCGAACACACCAACGTGGACGGTACCACCGATTCGGGCATCGTCTATTGCCTATCGCGGCGCAAGGTCGAGGAGACCGCCGACTGGCTGGTGCAGCAGGGGCTGCGCGCGTTACCGTATCACGCCGGCATGGACGCGCAGCTTCGCCAGCGGCACCAGCAGGTCTTCCAGCACGAGGAGGGTGTGGTGATGTGCGCGACGATCGCGTTCGGAATGGGGATTGACAAGCCGGACGTGCGCTTCGTCGCGCATCTGGACCTGCCCAAGAGCATCGAAGGCTACTATCAGGAAACCGGCCGGGCCGGCCGCGATGGCCTTGCGTCCAACGCGTGGATGGCCTATGGGCTGGGCGACGTCGTGCAACAGCGCAAGATGATCGACGAGTCCGAGGCTGACGAACTGCACAAGCGAGTGCAAACGGCGAAGCTCGATGCGTTGCTTGGATTGTGCGAGACGGCTGGATGCCGGCGCGTGCATCTGCTCGGCTATTTTGGTGAAACGGGCCAGCCATGTGGCAACTGTGATACGTGCCTGGAGCCGCCAGCAACCTGGGATGGCACTCGCGAGGCACAGATGGCGCTCTCGTGCGTATACCGCGTGCAGCGGGCCAGCGGCTTTGGATTTGGCGCGGGCCACCTGATCGACATATTGCGCGGCAATGCAACCGAGCGCGTCAAGCAACGGAAGCACGACGCGTTAAGCACCTTTGGTATCGGCGCGGCATTGTCAGAGGCGCAATGGCGGGCGATTTTCCGTCAGTTGATTGCGCTGGGCCTGCTTGCAGTCGATCATGGAGGCCACGGCGTACTGGTGCTCACGCAGGCGAGCAAGCCGGTGTTGAAGGGGGAGCGCAACATCACGCTGCGCCGGTATGCCAAACCCAAACGGGTGCGCGAGGCGGATGGTGCACGCCGTGGCGAGCGCACCGATCCGACCGCCGGCATGTCGCCGCGCCAGCGCGCGCGCTGGGACCGGTTGCGCGCCTGGCGCAGCGAGACAGCTAAGGCCGACGGCGTGCCGGCCTACGTGATTTTTCACGATGCGACGTTGGCCGAACTGGCCCGTAGCGCGCCGGTTTCGCTCGATGAGCTGCGCGGCGTACCGGGCCTGGGCGCGCGCAAATTCGAGCGTTTCGGGGATGAACTGCTCGACGTCATCAGCGACGACTGACGGCGGTAGTCGCTCCGCCGACGTGATCCAATGCGCGCAACCTGTTGACGTACTTGCAAATTTTGGATTACTATGCCAGGTTCCGGTATTCGGCGCAATTGCGCTCGCATCGCTGGTCGCCCTTTTTGTCATTTGTGGGCGGGCCGGCTGTCAGCATGGCGGGCGTGGCACTATCGCCGCCGATATGCCGGTGTCGGTTCATCGGGTGGCGTGTGTGCAACCATTCAGGTCCGCTTGCCCGGGCCTGCGCCGTCCGATTTTGTCTATTTCCAGGAATCAACAATGCCAACCATCAATCAATTGGTTCGCAAAGGCCGCACTTCGGAGCATGTGAAGAGCAAGAGTCCGGCCTTGCAGGACTGTCCGCAGCGTCGCGGCGTGTGCACCCGTGTGTACACGACGACGCCAAAAAAGCCGAACTCGGCGCTTCGTAAGGTCGCGAAGGTTCGTTTGACGAATGGCTTCGAGGTCATCTCGTACATCGGTGGTGAAGGCCACAACCTGCAAGAGCACTCGGTCGTGCTGATTCGCGGCGGCCGGGTTAAGGACTTGCCGGGTGTGCGTTACCACATGGTGCGCGGCTCGCTCGACACGCAAGGCGTTAAGGACCGTAAGCAGGCCCGCTCGAAGTACGGTGCGAAGCGCGCCAAGGCGGGTAAGTAAGCTGTATCGCCCGTCGATGCAAAGGCGGTGGTGCCGGATCGGTCGGTGCTATCGAGTAAGTGGTCACCCGGCCAAGCTGGTTAGTCGTGAGATGGATCGGGTTAGTTGGTGGCCGCGGGGTGGGGAAAGCAACCGCTCCAACTGAACAGTCAAAGGAACAGAAATGCCGCGTCGTCGCGAAGTCCCCAAGCGGGAAATATTGCCGGACCCGAAGTTCGGTAATGTTGATGTTGCAAAATTCATGAACGTACTGATGTTGTCGGGCAAGAAGTCAGTGGCCGAACGCATCGTGTACGGGGCTTTCGAGCAAATTCAGGGCAAGGCCGGCAAGGACCCCCTGGAAGTGTTCACTGTCGCGCTGAGCAACGTGAAGCCGGTGGTTGAAGTGAAGAGCCGCCGCGTTGGAGGTGCGAACTACCAGGTTCCGGTCGAAGTGCGCCCGTCGCGCCGTATGGCATTGGCGATGCGCTGGTTGCGCGAGGCCGCGAAGAAGCGTAGCGAGAAGTCGATGGCGCTGCGCCTGGCCGGTGAACTGCTCGAGGCCGCGGAAGGTCGGGGTGGCGCGATGAAGAAGCGCGACGAAGTGCACCGGATGGCGGAAGCGAACAGGGCTTTCTCGCATTTCCGTTTCTAAAGCCCGTTTAGGCTGGAAAGCCTGGCAAACGGAGAAGGAAATTCCGGGCGGGTGCGCTTCCGAAGCGCCTCGCCCGTTTGTGTTAAGGCGCACCGGGGTTCTCCCGCTGCGCAATCCTCTTGAGAGATTAAAGTGGCTCGTAAGACTCCTATCGAGCGTTACCGTAATATCGGTATCAGCGCTCACATCGACGCCGGCAAAACGACGACGACCGAGCGCATCCTGTTTTACACCGGTGTGAATCACAAAATCGGCGAAGTGCACGATGGTGCCGCGACGATGGACTGGATGGAGCAGGAGCAGGAACGTGGTATCACGATCACGTCCGCTGCGACGACGGCGTTCTGGAAAGGGATGGGCAACAACTACCCAGAACACCGCATCAACATCATCGACACGCCGGGGCACGTGGACTTCACGATTGAGGTCGAGCGCTCGATGCGCGTGCTCGACGGCGCGTGCATGGTGTACTGCGCGGTCGGTGGCGTGCAGCCGCAGTCGGAAACCGTGTGGCGTCAGGCCAATAAGTACAAGGTGCCGCGGCTCGCGTTCGTCAATAAGATGGACCGTACCGGCGCGAACTTCTTCAAGGTGTATGACCAGTTGAAGACGCGCCTGAAAGCCAATCCGGTGCCGGTCGTCGTGCCGATCGGCGCGGAGGAGTCGTTCAGGGGGGTCGTCGACCTGTTGAAGATGAAGGCGATCATTTGGGACGACGCGTCGCAAGGAACGAAGTTCGAATATGCTGACATCCCGGCTGAACTCGTGGACACGTGTAACGAGTGGCGCGAAAAGATGATCGAGTCGGCGGCCGAGGCGAGCGAGGCGCTGATGGAAAAGTATCTCGGTGGCGAAGCGCTGACCGAGGCCGAGATCATCAAGGCGCTGCGCGATCGCACGATCGCCTGTGAAATCCAGCCGATGCTGTGCGGGACCGCGTTTAAGAACAAGGGCGTGCAACGCATGCTGGACGCGGTGATCGACTTCCTGCCGTCGCCGGTCGACATTCCGCCGGTTAAGGGCGAGACCGAGAGCGGCGAGGGTGCCGAGCGCAACGCATCCGATGACGAGAAATTCTCGGCGCTCGCGTTCAAGATCATGACGGACCCGTTCGTCGGTCAGTTGATCTTCTTCCGCGTGTACTCGGGCGTTGTGAACTCCGGCGACACGGTGTTGAACTCGACGAAGGGCAAGAAGGAGCGCGTCGGTCGTATTCTGCAGATGCATGCGAACCAGCGCGAGGAAATCAAGGAAGTGCGCGCTGGTGACATCGCCGCGGCGGTCGGCCTGAAGGAAGCGACCACCGGCGATACGCTGTGTGATCCGGCCAATCCGATCGTGCTTGAGCGCATGGTGTTCCCGGAGCCGGTAATCTCGCAGGCCGTCGAGCCGAAGACGAAGGCCGACCAGGAGAAGATGGGGATTGCGCTGAACCGCCTTGCGCAGGAAGACCCGTCTTTCCGCGTGCAGACCAACGAGGAATCCGGTCAGACGATCATCTCCGGCATGGGCGAGCTGCATCTGGAGATTCTCGTCGATCGGATGAGGCGTGAATTTAATGTCGAGGCGACGGTGGGTAAGCCGCAGGTTGCGTATCGTGAAACGATTCGTAGCACGGCGGCGGACGTCGAGGGCAAGTTTGTCAAGCAGTCCGGTGGTCGCGGCCAGTACGGTCACGCGGTCATCACGCTGGAGCCGAACGAGCAGGGCAAGGGCTATGAGTTCCTCGACGAGATCAAGGGCGGCGTGATTCCTCGCGAGTACATTCCGGCCGTCGATAAGGGTATTCAAGAAACACTGAAGAGCGGCGTGCTGGCTGGCTTCCCGGTCGTTGACGTGAAGGTGCATCTGACGTTCGGCTCGTACCACGACGTGGACTCGAACGAAAACGCGTTCCGGATGGCCGGCTCGATGGCGTTTAAGGAAGCGATGCGCCGTGCCAATCCGGTGATTCTCGAGCCGATGATGGCCGTCGAAGTCGAAACGCCGGAAGAGTACATGGGCAACGTGATGGGCGATCTGTCGGGTCGTCGTGGCATCGTGCAAGGCATGGATGACATGGTGGGTGGCGGCAAGATCGTTCGTGCCGAGGTGCCGCTGTCGGAAATGTTCGGTTATTCGACGTCGCTGCGCTCGCTGACGCAGGGCCGTGCGACGTACACGATGGAGTTCAAGCACTACGCCGAGGCTCCGCGCAACGTGGCTGATGCGATCATCAACGCGAAAGCGAAGTGATCGGTTGGCAACGCATTCACGAAACACTTTTGAAAGAAGAGAAACATGGCTAAAGGTAAATTTGAACGGACCAAGCCGCACGTGAACGTGGGCACGATCGGTCACGTTGACCATGGCAAGACCACGCTGACGGCGGCGATCGCGACGGTGCTGTCGTCGAAGTTTGGCGGCGAAGCGAAGAAGTACGACGAGATCGATGCGGCGCCGGAAGAGAAGGCGCGTGGCATCACGATCAACACGGCGCACATCGAGTACGAGACAGAGCAGCGTCACTATGCGCACGTGGACTGCCCGGGTCACGCGGACTACGTGAAGAACATGATCACGGGCGCGGCGCAGATGGACGGCGCGATCCTGGTGGTGTCGGCCGCAGACGGCCCGATGCCGCAAACGCGTGAGCATATTTTGCTGGCGCGTCAAGTGGGCGTGCCGTACATCATCGTGTTCCTGAACAAGTGCGACATGGTGGACGACGCGGAGCTGCTCGAGCTGGTGGAAATGGAAGTGCGCGAGCTGCTGTCCAAGTACGAGTTCCCGGGCGACGATACGCCGATCATCAAGGGCTCGGCGAAGCTGGCGCTGGAAGGGGACAAGGGCGAGTTGGGCGAGGCAGCGATCATGAGCCTGGCCGATGCGCTGGACACGTACATCCCGACGCCGGAGCGTGCGGTGGATGGCACGTTCCTGATGCCGGTGGAAGACGTGTTCTCGATCTCGGGTCGTGGCACGGTGGTCACGGGCCGCGTGGAGCGCGGTGTGATCAAGGTTGGCGAGGAAATCGAGATCGTCGGTATCCGTGACACGACGAAGACGACGTGCACGGGCGTGGAGATGTTCCGCAAGCTGCTGGACCAGGGCCAGGCCGGGGACAACGTGGGTATCCTGCTGCGTGGTACCAAGCGCGAGGATGTGGAGCGTGGCCAAGTGCTGGCCAAACCGGGCACGATCACGCCGCACACGCACTTCACGGCGGAAGTGTACGTGCTGAGCAAGGATGAGGGCGGGCGCCACACGCCGTTTTTCAACAACTACCGGCCGCAGTTCTACTTCCGCACGACGGACGTGACCGGCTCGATCGAGTTGCCCAAGGACAAGGAAATGGTGATGCCGGGTGACAACGTGTCGATCACGGTCAAGTTGATCGCGCCGATCGCGATGGAAGAAGGGCTGCGCTTTGCGATCCGCGAAGGCGGCCGTACCGTCGGCGCCGGCGTCGTCGCCAAGATCATCGAGTAAAATCGCTGGTTTGCTGTAGCGGTACATCGTAGTGTCCGGAGCGGGCCGCCCGTTTCCCGATCGGGGGCCTGCTCCACGTTCTTTGGTTATGGCGATGTCATGTCGCCTCGCTCTTTACAGGAAATGTCATGCAGAAGCAGAAAATCCGTATCCGCCTGAAAGCTTTCGACTACAAGCTGGTCGATCAATCAGCGCGGCAGATTTTCGAGACGGTACAGCGCACCGGCGCGATCCTCGTCGGCCCGATCCCGCTGCCGCGGCGCATCCAGCGCTTTGACATCCTGCGTTCGCCGCACGTGAATAAGACGTCGCGCGATCAGCTGGAAATCCGCACGCACCTGCGTCTGCTGGATATCGTCGACCCGACTGATAAGACCGTGGATGCGCTCATGAAGCTCGACTTGCCGGCGGGCGTCGATGTCGAAATCAAGCTACAGTAACGCGGCTTTGCGGCGCCCCATGCATGGCGATGGCGTGGCGTGCCTAAGTCATTGATTGCTTGCGAAAAACGAAAAGCCTTGCTACAATGCTAGGCTTTTCGCGTATTTGCGTTAAAAAGCCGTGTGGCAGGCGGGCGTCAGCCTCTTGCCTGTTCGCCGGTGTTTCGTAATCAGCCCCGACCAATCGCAGTCGGGAATGGAGAAAACGATGAGCCTTGGACTCGTAGGTCGCAAGGTTGGGATGACCCGTATTTTCACGGCTGACGGTGATTCAATTCCCGTGACCGTGCTGGACGTGTCGGACAACCGCGTGACGCAGATCAAGACCGTTGAAACGGACGGTTATACGGCCGTGCAAGTTGCTTTCGGCGAGCGTCGCGCGTCGCGTGTGACCAAGCCGTTGGCCGGTCATCTCGCCAAAGCCGGTGTTCAAGCCGGTGAAATCCTAAAGGAATTTCGCATCGAAGCCGACAAGGCGGCCGAGCTGTCGCCAGGCTCGGTGGTCGGTGTCGATTTATTCGAAGTGGGTCAGAAGGTCGACGTGCAGGGCGTGTCCATCGGTAAGGGCTATGCCGGTACGATCAAGCGCTACAACTTCGGTTCGGGCCGCGCGTCGCACGGTAACTCGCGTTCGCACAATGTGCCGGGCTCGATCGGCATGGCGCAGGATCCGGGCCGTGTGTTCCCGGGCAAGCGCATGACCGGCCACCTCGGTGATGTGACGGCCACCACGCAGAATCTCGAGATCGCACGTATCGACGCGCAGCGCAAGCTTATCCTCGTTAAAGGTGCGGTGCCGGGCGCAAAGGGCGGCAAAGTTTTTGTGACGCCGGCCGTCAAGGCTCGTGCGAAGAAGGGGGCGTGACAATGGAATTGAAGCTCCTGAACGACCAAGGTCAGGAAAGCGCGGGTGTGAACGCATCGGACATCGTGTTCGGTCGTGATTACAATGAAGCGCTGATCCACCAGATCGTCGTCGCGTACCAGGCGAACGCGCGCAGCGGTAATCGCGCGCAGAAGGATCGCGAGCAAGTCAAGCACACGACTAAGAAGCCGTGGCGCCAGAAGGGCACGGGCCGCGCCCGTGCTGGTATGTCGTCAAGCCCGTTGTGGCGCGGCGGTGGCCGTATCTTCCCGAACTCGCCGGAAGAAAACTTCGGCCAGAAGGTCAACAAGAAGATGTTCCGCGCCGGCGTCTGCTCGATCCTGTCGCAGCTTGCCCGCGAAGGCCGTCTGTCGGTGGTCGAGGACATCAAGCTCGACGCGCCGAAGACCAAGCTGCTGGCGGCCAAGTTCAAGGCCATGGGGCTCGAGTCGGTGCTCGTGATTACCGATACCGTCGACGAGAACCTGTACCTTGCGTCGCGCAACCTGCCGCATGTGGCGGTTGTCGAGCCGCGTTATGCCGACCCACTGTCGCTGATCTACTTCAAAAAAGTGCTGGTCACGAAGGCTGCGGTCGCCCAGATCGAGGAGTTGCTGTCATGAGCGAAATTCGCAAGAACGATCATCGTTTGATGCAGGTTCTGCTCGCGCCGGTGATCTCCGAGAAGGCGACGCTGGTGGCCGACAAGAACGAGCAAGTCGTATTCGACATCGCGCCCGACGCCACGAAGCAGGAAGTCAAGGCGGCAGTCGAATTGCTGTTCAAGGTCGAAGTGGACTCGGTCAACGTGCTGAATGTGAAGGGCAAAGCCAAGCGCTTTGGCCGTTTCATGGGCCGCCGCAAGGACGTGCGCAAGGCGTACGTGAACCTGAAGCCGGGCCAGGAAATCAATTTTGAAGCGGAGGCCAAGTAATCATGGCACTCGTTAAGCTCAAACCGACTTCGCCTGGCCGTCGTGCGATGGTGAAGGTGGTCAACAAGGACCTGCATAAGGGCAAGCCGTACGCGGCGCTGCTCGATAAGCAAAGTTCCACGGCTGGCCGCAACAATAATGGTCATATCACGACGCGCCACAAGGGCGGTGGTCACAAGCATCACTATCGCGTGGTCGATTTCCGTCGCAACAAGGACGGTATCCCGGCGAAGGTCGAGCGTCTCGAGTACGACCCGAACCGTAGCGCGAACATTGCCCTGCTGTGCTATGCCGATGGCGAGCGCCGCTACATTATCGCGCCGAAGGGCGTGATGGTTGGCACTCAACTGTTGTCGGGCTCGGAAGCGCCGATTCGTGCAGGCAATACGCTGCCAATCCGCAATATTCCGGTGGGTACGACTATTCACTGTGTCGAAATGCTGCCGGGCAAGGGGGCGCAAATCGCGCGCTCGGCCGGCGCGTCGGCGATGCTGCTGGCTCGCGAAGGCACGTATGCGCAGGTTCGTCTGCGCTCGGGTGAAATCCGGCGCGTGCATATCGAATGCCGTGCAACGATCGGTGAAGTCGGCAACGAGGAGCACAGCCTGCGCCAGATCGGCAAGGCTGGTGCGAATCGCTGGCGCGGTATCCGTCCGACGGTCCGCGGTGTGGCCATGAACCCGATCGACCACCCGCACGGTGGCGGCGAGGGTCGTACGGCGGCGGGTCGCGATCCGGTCAGCCCGTGGGGTACGCCGGCGAAGGGCTTCCGCACGCGTCGCAACAAGCGCACGACGACGATGATCGTCCAGCGCCGTCACAAGCGTTAAGGAGTAGGCAATGGCACGTTCTGTTAAAAAAGGTCCGTTCTGCGACGCCCATTTGCTGAAGAAGGTTGAGGCGGCTGCAGCTTCGCGTGATAAGAAACCGATCAAGACCTGGTCGCGTCGTTCGACGATCCTGCCGGATTTCATCGGCTTGACGATCGCCGTGCACAACGGCCGCCAGCATGTTCCGGTGTATGTGTCGGAAAACATGGTCGGCCACAAGCTCGGCGAATTCGCGTTGACCCGTACCTTTAAGGGGCACGCGGCCGACAAGAAGGCCAAGAGATAAGGGGCAATCAAGATGGAAGTGAAGGCAATTCATCGCGGTGCCCGCATTTCGGCGCAGAAGACGCGCCTTGTGGCCGACCAGATTCGCGGTTTGCCGGTTGACAAGGCCCTAAATATTCTGACGTTTTCGCCGAAGAAAGCGGCGGGTATCGTCAAGAAGGTGGTGCTGTCGGCGATCGCCAATGCGGAACACAACGAGGGTGCAGACATCGACGAGTTGAAGATCAAGACGATCTACGTCGACAAGGCAGCTTCGCTGAAGCGTTTCACCGCGCGCGCGAAGGGTCGTGGCAACCGTATCGAGAAGCAATCCTGTCACATCACTGTGACGGTCGGGAATTAAGGGGTCACACGATGGGACAGAAAATTCATCCGACTGGCTTCCGCCTGGCTGTCAGCCGTAACTGGGCATCGCGTTGGTACGCGAACAATACCCAGTTCGCGGGGATGCTGAAGGAAGACATCGGTGTTCGCGAATACCTGAAGAAAAAGCTGAAGAACGCGTCGGTGAGCCGCGTCGTGATCGAGCGTCCTGCAAAGAACGCACGGCTCACGATTTTCAGCTCGCGTCCGGGCGTTGTGATCGGCAAGAAGGGCGAGGATATCGAGTTGTTGAAGACCGAACTGCAGCGCCGCATGGGCGTGCCGGTTCACGTCAACATCGAGGAAGTCCGGAAGCCGGAAACCGATGCGCAACTGATCGCCGATTCGATTACACAGCAGCTCGAGCGCCGGATCATGTTCCGTCGCGCGATGAAGCGCGCAATGCAAAATGCGATGCGTTTGGGTGCGCAGGGCATCAAGATCATGAGCGCGGGTCGTCTGAACGGCATCGAAATCGCACGGACTGAATGGTACCGTGAAGGCCGTGTGCCACTGCACACGCTGCGCGCCGACATCGATTATGCGACGTCGGAAGCGAAGACGACGTACGGCATTATCGGCGTCAAAGTGTGGGTCTACAAAGGCGATACACTTGGCCGCAACGATATGCCGGTCGCCGAAGAGCCGGTGGAAGACAAGCGCGCACGCCGCAATGCCCGTCCGGGCGATCGTCGCCCGCGCCGTGATGGCGAAGGCGGTGCACCGGGCGCACGTCGGGGCGGTCCGCGCCGTAGTGGTGCCGGCGCTGGCGGCGACGCGAAGAGTGGAGAATAACCATGCTGCAACCGAAACGCAGAAAGTACCGCAAAGAGCAAAAAGGTCGTAACACTGGCGTCGCAACGCGTGGTAACGCGGTGTCGTTCGGTGAATTCGGCTTGAAAGCGGTCGGGCGCGGCCGTTTAACCGCGCGTCAGATCGAATCCGCGCGGCGAGCGATGACCCGTCACATCAAGCGTGGCGGCCGCATCTGGATTCGCATCTTCCCGGACAAGCCGATTTCGCAAAAGCCGGCTGAAGTACGGATGGGTAACGGTAAAGGTAACCCTGAGTACTACGTCGCTGAGATCCAGCCCGGCAAGATGCTGTATGAAATGGATGGCGTTAACGAAGAGCTGGCGCGTGAGGCGTTCCGTCTGGCAGCGGCGAAGTTGCCGCTGAAGACGATGTTCGTCGCCCGCCAGATCGGCGCCTAAGGAGTCAAGCGATGAAAGCTTCCGAACTTCGCGACAAGGATCAGGCCGCGCTCAACAAGGAGCTGTCGGACCTGCTGAAAGCCCAATTCGGTCTGCGCATGCAGCTCGCGACCCAACAGCTGCAGAACACCAGCCAGCTGAAGAAGGTCCGCCGCGACATCGCGCGTGTGCGTACCGTGTTGACTGAAAAGGCGAACCAGAAATGAACGATAGCGTTAAAACCTCGCTTAAGCGGACGCTGGTCGGCAAGGTCGTCAGCAATAAGATGGACAAGACCGTGACCGTGCTCGTCGAGCATCGCGTCAAGCACCCGATCTACGGCAAGTACGTTGTGCGCTCGAAGAAGTATCACGCGCACGACGAGGCGAACACATACAACGAGGGTGACCTCGTGGAGATCCAGGAAAATCGTCCGATTTCGAAGACGAAGGCCTGGACCGTGTCTCGCCTGGTTGAAGCGGCACGCATCATCTGAGCGAAGGTGGCGTGAGCCACCGCAGTATCGCAATAAGTCGTTGCAAGTCCGGGATTATTTGTTATAATCTCGGACTTCCCTCATATAAGGGGTGCCCCGTCGCGGGTAAGTGGTGGGGCTGAGCTGGCCAGTGCGCGTGTGGGTGGCTGTCATCCGCGCCGCAGGATTCACCGATTGCGATGGCGGGTTTCGTCTGCCGTCGCTGCTGTTCTAACCCAAGCAGCCGAGCGGCTGACGGGACCAAGACTGACCGGCCGCGCCATGGTGGCGTGCCGGATTAAGTTGGGAAAGATAAACCATGATCCAGACCGAAACTCGGCTTGAAGTAGCCGACAACACGGGTGCACGCGAAGTGTTGTGCATCAAGGTGCTCGGCGGCTCGAAGCGTCGTTACGCGAGCATTGGCGACATCATCAAGGTGAGCGTCAAGGAAGCCACGCCGCGTGGGCGCGTCAAGAAGGGCGAAATCTACAACGCCGTGGTGGTCCGTACCGCCAAAGGCGTGCGTCGCCAGGACGGCTCGCTGATCAAGTTCGACGGCAATGCCGCCGTGCTTCTGAACAACAAGCTTGAGCCGATCGGTACGCGCATTTTCGGGCCGGTCACGCGTGAATTGCGTAGCGAACGTTTCATGAAGATCGTTTCGCTCGCGCCGGAAGTGCTGTAAGGAGTCGCGATGAACAAGATTCGCAAGGGTGACGAAATCATCGTCATCGCAGGCAAGGACAAGGGCAAGCGCGGTACCGTGCTGGCGGTTGCGGGCGATCGTGTGACGGTTGAAGGTATCAATCTCGTGAAGAAGCACGTGAAGCCGAACCCGATGAAGGGCACGACCGGCGGTGTGGAAAGCAAGTCGATGCCGTTGCACATCTCCAACGTCGCGTTGGTCGATGCGAACGGCCGTGCATCGCGAGTGGGCATCAAGGTCGAGGAGGGCAAGAAGGTGCGCTTCCTGAAGACCACCGGTGCTGTGCTGAGCGCCTGAGTCGGGAGTCGAAAATGGCACGTTTGCAGCAGGTTTACAAAGAGAAGATTGTTCCCGAACTGACGCAAAAGTTCGGCTACAAGTCCGTGATGGAAGTGCCGCGCATCACCAAGATCACGTTGAATATGGGTCTTGGCGAGGCGGTCGCTGACAAGAAGATCATCGACAATGCGGTGGGTGATCTAACGAAGATCGCCGGTCAAAAGCCGGTCGTGACGAAGGCGCGTAAGGCGATCGCGGGCTTCAAGATCCGCCAAGGCTATCCGATTGGCGCGATGGTCACGCTGCGTGGTCGCGCGATGTATGAGTTCCTGGATCGCTTCGTGACGATCGCGCTGCCTCGGGTGCGCGATTTCCGCGGCATCTCGGGCCGGGCATTCGATGGCCGCGGCAACTACAACATCGGGGTGAAGGAGCAGATCATTTTCCCCGAAATCGATTACGACAAGATCGACGCGCTGCGTGGGCTGAATATCAGCATCACGACGACTGCGAAGACCGACGAAGAAGCGAAGGCACTGCTCGCCAGCTTCAAGTTCCCGTTCAGAAACTGAGGTTACCGTGGCTAAACTGGCACTGATCGAACGTGAAAAGAAGCGTGCTCGTCTCGCAGCGAAGTATGCGCCAAAGCGCGCGGCGCTGAAGGCGATCATTGACGATACGAGCAAGTCCGACGAAGAGCGCTACGAAGCGCGCCTGAAGCTGCAGCAACTGCCGCGCAACGCGAACCCGACCCGCAAGCGCAATCGCTGCGCGATCACCGGGCGTCCGCGTGGCACGTTCCGCAAATTTGGCTTGGCGCGCGGCAAGATTCGCGAAATCGCATTCCGCGGCGAGATTCCCGGCCTGACGAAGGCGAGCTGGTAAGGAGCAACATAAATGAGCATGAGTGATCCTATCGCCGATATGCTGACTCGCATCCGCAACGCGCAGATGGTCGAGAAGGCTGCGGTGACGATGCCCTCGTCGAAAGTGAAGGTCGCAATCGCGCAGGTCCTGAAGGACGAAGGCTATATTGACGACTTCGCCGTGAAGGCCCACGGCCCGAAGGCGGAACTGAACATTGCGCTGAAGTACCACGCCGGCCGGCCGGTCATCGAGCGTCTGGAGCGTGTGTCCAAGCCCGGGTTGCGTGTGTATCGCGGTCGCAACGACATCCCGCAGGTCATGAATGGCCTTGGCGTCGCCATCGTGTCCACGCCCAAGGGTGTCATGACCGATCGCAAAGCGCGCGCCACGGGTGTGGGCGGCGAAGTCATTTGCTACGTCGCGTAAAGCCCGACAGGAGAGTGAAACATGTCTCGAGTAGGTAAGAGCCCGATTCCTCTGCCCAACGGTGCTGAGGTGACGCTGGGCGATACGCAGATTACGCTGAAGGGGCCGTTGGGCACGATTTCTCAGGCGCTGAACCCGCTTGTGAAGGTGATCAACGACAACGGCGAACTGAAGTTCCAACCCGGCCGATGAATCGCGCGAGGCGACTGCGCTGTCTGGCACGATGCGCGCGCTCGTTGCGAACATGGTGAACGGCGTGACGAAAGGGCTTCGAGCGCAAGCTCACGCTGGTCGGCGTTGGTTACCGTGCGCAGGCGCAAGGCGACAAACTGAATCTGTCGCTGGGCTTCTCGCATCCGGTCGGTGCATCAGATGCCGGAAGGTGTGAAGGGCGGAAACGCCGTCGCAAACGGAAATCGTCATCAAGGGGATCGACAAGCAGAAGGTCGGCCAGGTTGCCGCCGAAGTGCGCGGTTACCGTCCGCCTGAGCCCTACAAGGGCAAAGGTGTGCGCTACGCCGACGAAGTCGTGATCCTCAAGGAAACGAAGAAGAAGTAAAGGTGCGCAATCATGGATAAGACTCAATCTCGCCTGCGCCGTGCTCGTCAAACGCGTATCAAGATCGCTGAGCTGCAGGTTGCGCGTCTGGCCGTGCACCGCACCAACCAGCATATCTACGCGCAGGTGTTCTCGCCGTGTGGTACGAAGGTGGTGGCGAGCGCATCGACCGTTGAGGTCGAGGTGCGCCAGCAACTGGCCGACAAGTCGGGCAAGGGCGGTAATGTCGCCGCGGCTCAGCTGATCGGCAAGCGTATCGCCGAGAAGGCCAAGGCTGCCGGTATCGAATCCGTCGCCTTCGACCGCTCGGGCTTCCGCTATCATGGCCGCGTCAAGGCGCTTGCCGATGCCGCGCGTGAAGCCGGGCTCAAGTTCTAAGGATAGGGATTCGTCATGGCAAAGATGCAAGCGAAGGTTCAGGCCGACGAACGCGACGATGGCCTGCGCGAAAAGATGATCTCGGTCAATCGTGTGACCAAGGTCGTGAAGGGTGGCCGGATTCTCGGTTTCGCCGCGCTGACGGTGGTTGGCGACGGGGATGGCCGGGTTGGTATGGGCAAGGGCAAGGCCAAGGAAGTACCGGTCGCCGTCCAAAAGGCGATGGAGCAGGCTCGCCGCAACATGTTCAAGGTGCCGCTGAAGAACGGCACGCTGCAGCATGAGGCGCACGGCAAGCACGGTGCGTCGCAGGTGTTGCTCGCACCGGCCAAGCAAGGTACCGGCGTGATTGCCGGCGGCCCGATGCGTGCGGTGTTCGAGGTGATGGGCGTGACGAACGTTGTGGCGAAAAGCCACGGTTCGACGAACCCATACAACCTCGTTCGCGCCACGCTCAACGGTCTGCGTCGCCAGTCCACGCCAGCCGATATTGCGGCTAAGCGCGGCAAGAGCGTCGAAGAAATTTTGGGTTAAGGCGGGGTGGTCACCATGTCTGGAAAAACTGTCAAGGTCCAGCTCGTCAAGAGCCTGATCGGTACCCGCGACACACATCGCGCGACGGTGCGCGGCCTCGGCCTGCGTCGCCTAAACTCGGTGAGCGAATTGCAGGACACGCCGGCGGTGCGCGGCATGATCAACAAGGTTTCGTACCTCGTCAAGGTCATCGGCTAAGCGCGACACGAGCTTAAGGAGTGAAGATGGAACTGAACAACCTGAAGCCGGCTGCAGGCTCGAAGCACGCAAAGCGTCGCGTCGGTCGTGGCATCGGCTCCGGCCTGGGCAAGACGGCGGGCCGTGGTCACAAGGGTCAGAAGTCGCGTTCGGGCGGCTTCCATAAGGTGGGCTTCGAAGGCGGTCAAATGCCGTTGCAGCGCCGCTTGCCCAAGCGCGGATTCACGTCGCTGACGAAGGAGTTCGTTGGTGAAGTGCGTCTGGGCGACCTGGAGAAGCTGCCGGTCGACGAAATCGATCTGCTGGCGCTGAAGCAAGCGGGCCTCGTGGGTGAGCTGATCAAGAGCGCGAAGATCATTGCGACCGGCGAGATCAAGCGCAAGGTCACGATCAAGGGGTTGGGTGCCACGAAGGGCGCGCGCACTGCGATCGAAGCTGCGGGCGGTTCGTTTGCTGAGTAAGTCGTTGCAGACGCAGTCACTCGGATTTGCTACGGAGAAGGTTCTTGGCTAACAGCCCGACTTTCGCAAAGACTGGACGCAGTGGGCCGAAGTACGGCGATCTGCGCCGGCGGCTGGTCTTCCTGCTGCTGGCGTTGATCGTCTACCGGATCGGCGCGCATATCCCGGTGCCGGGAATCGATCCTGACCAACTGGCCAAGCTGTTCCAAAGCCAGTCCGGCGGCATCCTGGCCATGTTCAACATGTTCTCGGGTGGCGCGCTGTCGCGGTTTACGGTGTTTGCGCTGGGGATCATGCCGTACATCTCGGCATCGATCATCATGCAGCTGCTCGCGATCGTGTCCCCGCAGTTGGAAGCGCTGAAGAAGGAAGGGCAGGCGGGTCAGCGCAGGATCACCCAGTACACGCGCTACTTCACGGTGGCGCTGGCGACGTTCCAGGCGTTCAGTATCGCGGTTGCGCTTGAGAATCAGCCCAACCTGGTGATCGATCCGGGCATGATGTTCCGGCTCACGACGGTAGTGACGCTGGTGACCGGCACGATGTTCCTGATGTGGCTCGGCGAGCAGATCACCGAGCGCGGCTTGGGCAACGGGATTTCGATCATTATCTTCGGTGGTATCGCGGCGGGTTTCCCGAACGCGATCGGCGGGTTGTTCGAGCTGGTGCGCACGGGCTCGATGAGCATCATCTCGGCGATTATCATCGTCGTGCTGATTGCCGCGGTCACGTATTTGGTCGTGTTTATCGAACGGGGGCAACGCAAGATCCTTGTGAACTATGCGAAGCGCCAAGTCGGTAACAAGATCTATGGTGGTCAGTCGTCGCACCTGCCACTGAAGCTGAACATGTCGGGTGTGATTCCGCCGATTTTCGCGTCGTCGATCATTCTGCTGCCGGCGACGATCGCGAACTGGGTCAGCTCCGGTGCAAATATGCGTTGGCTGCATGACCTAGCGTCGACGTTGGCGCCGGGGCAACCGGTGTACGTGATGTTGTACGCGTTGGCGATTGTTTTCTTCTGCTTCTTCTACACTGCGTTAGTGTTCAATAGCAAGGAAACGGCCGACAACCTGAAGAAAAGCGGTGCCTTTGTTCCGGGGATTCGCCCGGGTGAGCAGACTGCGCGTTACATCGACAAGATTCTCACGCGTCTGACGCTAGCCGGTGCGGTCTATATCGTATTCGTGTGCCTCTTGCCCGAATTCCTGGTACTGCGCTGGAACGTGCCGTTCTACTTCGGCGGCACTTCGCTGCTGATCATTGTCGTCGTGACGATGGACTTCATGGCGCAGGTCCAGTCGTACGTTATGTCGCAACAGTATGAATCGCTGCTCAAGAAAGCCAATTTCAAGGGCGGCAACCTCCCGATGCGTTGAGCACAAGGAATATGGCCAAAGACGATGTCATTCAGATGCAAGGTGAGGTCATTGAGAACCTTCCTAATGCAACATTCCGGGTCAAACTGGAAAACGGCCATGTCGTGTTGGGACATATCTCCGGAAAGATGCGGATGCACTATATCCGGATCCTCCCGGGCGACAGGGTAACGGTGGAATTGACGCCTTACGATCTGTCTCGTGCGCGGATCGTGTTCCGGGCGAAGTGATTGAGAAAAAGGGTAATATCATGAAAGTGATGGCATCGGTTAAGTGCATTTGCCGCAATTGCAAAATCATCAAGCGCAAGGGCGTCGTGCGCGTCATTTGCAGCTCGGATCCGCGTCACAAGCAGCGCCAGGGCTAAGGCCACGCTTGCGCTTTTTGTTTGAGGAAAAACAATGGCTCGTATCGCAGGGGTTAACATCCCCGTTCACAAGCACACCGTGATCGGCCTGCAGGCGATTCTCGGTATTGGTGCCTCGCGCGCACGGTTGATCTGTGTGGCCGCTGGCGTGGACACTTCGAAGAAGGTCAAAGAACTGACCGACGCGGATCTCGAAAAGCTGCGCGATGAAGTCGCGAAGTTCGTCGTCGAGGGCGATTTGCGCCGCGAAGTGACGATGAACATCAAGCGCAAGATGGACATCGGTTGCTACGAAGGCGTCCGCCATCGTAAGGGTCTGCCCATGCGCGGTCAGCGCACGCGCACGAACGCCCGTACCCGTAAGGGTCCGCGTCGTGCAGCCCAAGCGCTGAAGAAGTAAGCGGAACTGACAGTTACAGGAAAACGTAATGGCTAAGGCTTCGAACAGCAGCGCGGCGCAACGCGTTCGCAAGAAGGTCAAAAAGAACGTCGCTGAGGGCGTGGTGCACGTCCATGCGTCGTTCAATAACACGATCATCACGATCACGGATCGTCAGGGCAACGCACTGGCGTGGGCGACATCGGGTGGTCAAGGGTTCAAGGGGTCGCGCAAGTCAACCCCGTTCGCTGCGCAGGTTGCCGCCGAGTCGGCCGGCCGCGTCGCGGTCGAGTATGGCGTGAAGAACCTCGAGGTCCGGATCAAGGGTCCGGGTCCGGGTCGCGAATCGGCGGTTCGCGCGCTGCACGGCCTTGGCATTAAAATCACCTCGATTTCTGATGTGACACCGGTGCCGCACAACGGATGTCGTCCGCCGAAGCGCCGCCGCATCTGATGCTGGCAAGTGTATTGGAGCCTGTTGCCGCGCACGGCAACAGGCTCGCTGCATTGAGTTTATCGACTAAGTCCACCGTTCGGCCCAAAGGGCGCGAACTAGCGCGGATCGGCCAGACCCGCGTGAATCAACGTTAAGGAATTGCAAAGTGGCACGCTATACCGGTCCAAAAGCAAAACTGTCCCGCCGCGAAGGCACCGATCTGTTCCTGAAGAGCGCGCGTCGCTCGCTCGCCGATAAGTGCAAGCTCGACAGCAAGCCGGGTCAGCATGGTCGTACGTCGGGCGCCCGCACGTCCGACTACGGTCTGCAACTGCGCGAAAAGCAAAAGGTGAAGCGGATCTACGGCGTGCTCGAGCGTCAGTTCCGTCGTTACTTCGCCGAAGCCGATCGCCGCAAGGGCAACACCGGCGAAACGCTGCTGCAACTGCTCGAGTCGCGTCTGGACACGGTCGTGTATCGCATGGGCTTTGGCTCGACGCGCGCTGAAGCGCGTCAGCTGGTCAGCCACAAGGCGATCACCGTGAACGGCCAAGTGGCGAACATCCCGTCATTGCAGGTGAAAGCCGGCGACGTGGTTGCTGTGCGCGAGCAAGCGAAGAAGCAGACACGGATTCAAGAGGCGTTGTCGCTGGCCGAGCAGAACAACTTCCCGGGCTGGGTGTCGGTCGATGCGAAGAAGTTTGAAGGCACCTTCAAGCACGTGCCGGAGCGTAGCGACATTGCCGGCGACATTAACGAAAGCCTGATTGTTGAATTGTACTCGCGCTAATCGTATCGACGGCCGAGCTGCTTGTCCGCGCGGGTGCGCCCGTGTGCGCCGGTGGCTCGGCTGTTCGTTTTTCAGGTTGTCACCGGTCAGCCTTATCGGTGTAACGAGCCGAGGGTATTGAAAAGGAAAACCTATGCAAACCAGTTTGTTGAAGCCCAAGATCATCGCAGTGGATTCGCTTGGCGACAACCACGCGAAAGTGGTCATGGAGCCGTTTGAACGCGGTTATGGTCACACCTTGGGCAATGCGCTCCGGCGTGTTTTGCTATCGTCGATGATCGGCTATGCGCCGACCGAAGTGACGATCGCCGGCGTCGTGCACGAGTATTCGACGCTCGACGGTGTGCAAGAGGACGTGGTCAACCTGCTGTTGAACCTCAAGGGCGTGGTGTTCAAGCTGCACAACCGCGATGAAGTGACCGTCACGCTGCGCAAGGAAGGCGAGGGTGTGGTGATCGCCGGTGACATCGAAGTGCCGCACGATTGCGAGGTCATCAATCCAGAGCACGTTATCGCCCATCTCTCCAAAGGCGGCAAGCTCGACGTGCAGATCAAGGTCGAGAAGGGTCGTGGCTATGTGCCGGGCAACGTGCGCCGCTATGGCGACGAAAGCGCAAAGGTCATCGGCCGCATTGTGCTCGACGCGTCGTTCTCGCCGGTTCGCCGAGTCAGCTACGCGGTTGAGAGTGCACGGGTTGAGCAGCGTACCGACCTGGACAAGCTTGTAATGAACATCGAGACCAATGGTGTGATTTCGCCGGAGGAAGCGATTCGTCAATCGGCTCGTATCCTGGTCGACCAGTTGTCCGTGTTCGCGGCACTGGAAGGCACCGAAACGACGGCTGAAGCGCCGTCGCGTGCACCGCAGATCGATCCGATCCTGCTGCGTCCGGTCGACGATCTCGAGCTGACGGTGCGCTCCGCGAACTGTCTGAAGGCCGAGAACATCTACTATATCGGTGACCTGATCCAGCGTACCGAGAACGAGTTGTTGAAGACGCCGAACCTGGGCCGCAAGTCGTTGAACGAGATCAAGGAAGTGCTCGCTTCGCGTGGCTTGACGCTCGGCATGAAGCTGGAAAATTGGCCGCCGGCTGGCCTCGACAAGTAACCGGCGGGCGTTGCTGCCCGTTGTAATGAACTGGCAATGGCGCGGATATTCTTTTAAAATCCGCGTCTTGTCATATCCCGTACCGGCCCGTGCACGTTCCTCGTATCTCGTATCGAGTCGCGCAATAGAAGAGCTGGATCAAAACTCTGAATCAAGGAAACTGAAATGCGTCACCGTCACGGTTTGCGGAAACTGAACCGCACGAGCAGCCACCGCTTGGCGATGCTCCGTAATATGTCGAACTCGTTGATCGAGCATGAAGTCATCAAGACGACGTTGCCTAAAGCAAAAGAGCTTCGCAAGGTTGTCGAGCCGTTGATCACGCTGGGCAAGAAGCCGTCCGTCGCGAACCGCCGTCTTGCCTTCGCACGGTTGCGTGACGACAAGTCGGTATCGAAGTTGTTCGAAGTGCTCGGTCCGCGCTACGCAACGCGCCCGGGTGGCTATCTGCGGATCCTGAAGTTCGGCTTCCGCGTTGGCGATAACGCACCGATGGCGCTGGTTGAGTTGGTTGACCGTCCGGTCGTCGACGAAGCAGCGGAAGTGGCAGAAGGCGAATAAGCGCTGCGTCAGCAAATCAAAGGCCAAGCTCAGCTTGGCCTTTTTCTTTATGTGGCGCACCCCGGAGGCTGGTTTGGCGCACAAACACGATCGCGCACGAGTGTTACGATATCGCAGTAGAGGCGGCGTGCCCGGTAGGCTGTCGCCCATCGTTTAATGATGCCGGAGGAACGTGTGTCATCGACCATCATTCTGATGCTCACGACATTGCCCGATGCCCAGGCTGCGGCGACGCTTGCTCGCGCCGTACTGGACGCGCGGTTAGCGGCCTGTGTGACGCAGCTTGCGCCGTCGCACTCGGTCTATCATTGGCAAGGTGGGCTCGAACACGCGGACGAGGTGCCGCTGTTGTTCAAGACGGCGGTGGCGCGTGCGCTCGATTTAGAAAAGTTTATTGCCGCAAACCATCCGTATCAGACGCCGGAGATTCTGTCCTGGTCCGCTGCGTCGTCGCCTGCCTACGCGTTGTGGGTCGACACGGAGACATCACGTCCGATACATGTTTAGTTCGTCTTTCAAACGTTCGGCTGCTGCGTCATGGTTGACCTGGATCGCGCTGATTATCGCGGTGCTGTGGATAGCACTGGCGTTTCGCGCCGCGTGGGCGAGCGACGCGTTTCTCGATCCACAAGACGCGTTTCAGTTTAGCTCGGTCGAAAAGCCGGGGACGGTCGAGTTGCATTTCAGCATTGCCGACGGCTACTACCTGTACCGTGAACGCTTTGCGTTTGCCGTCAAGTCGGGCGATGCTACGCTGGGGGCGCCACAGCTGCCGCCTGGCAAGATCAAGTTCGACCCAACCTTCAATCAGGACGTCGAGACGTACCGCGGCAAGCTTGTCGTCACGGTGCCCATTAGCCGCGCGGGTGGCGCATTCGATCTTGTTGTGACGTCGCAGGGCTGCGCGGACCAGGGGATCTGTTACCCGCCGGCCGAGCACGTCGTGCATCTGAGCGGCCCGGCAGTAAAGGCTGGCGTGGCAGGTGCGACGGCGACCGGTGACGGCAGCGCACGAGCGGGTCCGTTAATCGAGCGCTTCTTCAGCGCCGACGATGCGCAGGCAGTGTTGCAACAGGACGGATTATTTGCCGTGCTGGCGTTCTTCTTTGCCGGTGGCATCGTGTTGAGCTTGTTTCCCTGCTCGCTGCCGATGATTCCGATTCTGTCATCGATCATTGTTGGCCAAGGGGCGCACGTGACGCGCGCGCGCGGCTTCACGCTGTCCGTGACCTATGTGCTTGGTATGGCGCTGGTGTACGCGTTGCTCGGCGTAGCGGCTGCGGCGATCGGCCAAAGTCTCGGGGCGTGGTTGCAGAACCGGTGGGTGCTCGGTGTCTTTGCGATACTGATCGCGGGGATGGGGTGCCTGTTGTTGGCGGGTCGGGATATTCAGTTGCCACAGGGGCTGCAGGACCGCGCCAATGCGCTGTCGCAGCGCCAGGCGGGGGGGCGGTTTGCAGCCGTCTTTATCATGGGGGCGTTGTCAGCTGTCGTCGTCGGCGCATGTATGACCGCGCCGCTGGCTGCAATCTTGCTATTCATCGCGCATACCGGCAACGTCGGCGTAGGGGCCGCATCGCTGTTCGCGATGGGCCTCGGCAATGGCGTGCCGCTACTGGTCGTTGGGATCGGGGCCGGCACGCTGCTACCGCGCGCGGGTCGCTGGATGGACGCCGTCAAGCGTATTTTCGGCATGATGCTGCTGGCCGTCGCGCTGTGGCTCGTGACACCGGTGTTGCCCGGCACGATCTCGATGTCGCTGGCGGCGCTGTGGTTGATGTTCACGGCAGCGCTACTGCGGCTTTTTGATCGCTCGACCGGCACGGTATCGATTGGGGCGCGATTGGGCAAGGGCCTGGCCGCGGCGCTTGTCGTGTGGGCTGTCGCGCTGTTGGTTGGGGTGGCCGCTGGTTCGTCGGATCCGCTCAGACCGCTCGCTGTCTTTGCCGGCGCGCGAACCGGGTCCGGGACGGCAGCAACGATCGCCGTCACTCTACCTACCTTTACCCCGGTCACGTCGACGGCACAGTTGGATCAGGCACTGGGCGCGGCGCGGCGGCCGGCGATGTTGGATTTCTACGCGAACTGGTGCACCAGTTGCAAGGAAATGGAGCAGTTCACGTTCAGTGACGAGCGTGTGCGGACGAAATTGGCGTCGATGCGCCTGCTGCGTGCCGATGTGACGGCGAACAGCGCCGACGACCAGGCGTTGCTGCGGCGTTTTCGGTTGTTTGGGCCGCCCGGAATCATTTTCTTCGACGCCCAAGGCCGAGAACTGGCTCGAGTCGTTGGCTATCAGTCGCCGGAGCTTTTCCTGAAAAGCCTAGATCGCCTGATCGGTGCCCCGTCCCCTATCGCCGGCTAAGAGACTTGGAGCGGGCGCTGCTGGCGACGTGATGCTGGAGCATGCCATAGGCGGGACCCGCTGCTAGATCACCGGCGCTGGACTGCCTACCGTGAATAGGCCCCGCCGGATCGTCCCCACCCAATTGCGCCCCCGGATCACCGTTGCGGGAGCGACTCCTCTGGATAGGGCTCCGTCTGGTCGCGCCCGCTGGATCGCGCCTGCTGGATTGCTCAGGTTGGATGGGTTGGATCGCGCCCATGCGAGGCGGGGCGACATCAGCAACGCTGTTCCCGCAGGATACGGGCCGCATCCAGTGCAAAATAGGTCAGCACACCATCCGCGCCAGCCCGCTTGAATGCCAGCAACGACTCCATAACGACCTTGTCGTGATCCAGCCAGCCGTTTTGTGCGGCGGCCTTCAGCATCGCGTACTCGCCGCTGACCTGATACGCATAGGTTGGAAAGTGAAAGGCCTCTTTCACCCGATATACGATGTCCAGGTACGGCATGCCAGGCTTGACCATGACCATGTCCGCGCCTTCCTCGATGTCCAACTGGACCTCGCGCAGTGCTTCGTCGCCATTGGCCGGGTCCATTTGGTACGTCATCTTGTTACCCTTGCCTAGATTGGCCGCCGAGCCGACCGCGTCACGGAAAGGACCGTAAAATGCTGACGCATACTTGGCCGCATAAGCCATGATCCGGGTATGGATATGGCCTTCGTTCTCGAGCATTGCGCGGATCGAGCCGATCCGGCCGTCCATCATGTCCGATGGCGCCACGATATCGACGCCGGCCTGTGCTTGCGTGCGTGCCTGCTCGACAAGCAGTGCTGACGTCACGTCGTTGATCACGTAGCCATGCTCATCCAGCACGCCGTCTTGTCCGTGGCTCGTGTACGGATCCAGCGCGACGTCGGTCAGCACGCCAAGCTCGGGAAAGCGGCGCTTAAGCTCGCGTACCGCTCGCGGGATCAGCCCGTCGGGATTGCTCGCCTCCCGTCCGTCTGGCGTCTTCAGCGAGGGTTCGATCGCCGGAAACAACGACAGCACCGCAATGCCGGCCTTGACACATTGTTCAGCCACACCCATTAACAGATCGATTGACGTACGTTCGACGCCCGGCAATGAGGCCACTGGTTGGCGAACCTGCGTGCCTTCGACGACGAATACTGGGTAGATCAGATCATCCGTCGTCAGGTGGTTCTCACGCATTAGGCGGCGCGAGAAATCATCGCGACGCATGCGACGTGGACGGTATTGGGGAAAGAAGCTCATAGGGATGCGTATTCGAGTCGGTTATCGGACAGATGGCAATGCCCAAAACTTTTCAGGCCATTGGTATATCATACCGAGCGAGTGCCGCACGATGTGCGGAACTCCCCGCTTCTCCTCCCTGGGCGGGTGCCTGTCGTTCTACGATTAGGCTGTTGACCCGCCGCATGACGGCGGGTTTTTTTATCGGCGCCTCATTGACCGGTGCCTTATGCCTATTCGCCCGCATTGGGGTCGGACTGCGCATCCGCTTGTGAGGCGGCGTCAGGTGCCAACCAGTGCTCCAGCTGTGTGTGAGCCTGGTCTAGGCCGATGCGCTTGAGAGCCGAGAACAGCTGTATCGTGATCTCGCTGCGCAGACCGGCAGCCTGGTAAGCGGTGGCGGCTTTTTGCGCGGCACGCAGGGCATTCGTGCTTTCCTGGCGCGTCAATTTGTCGCATTTGGTCAGCAGCACGTGGATCGGCCGCGCGGTCGCGCCGAACCACTCGACCATGCGTCGGTCCAGTTCCGTGAATGGCCGCCGTGAATCCATCATGAGGATCAGGCCGCGGATCTGCGGCCGCGTCGTCAGGTAGGTGCTCAGTAACGCCTCCCAATGCGCCTTCGCGGCGCCAGGCACTTCGGCGTATCCGTACCCGGGCAGATCTACCAGATGCGCAACGGGCGCATCCGCCGGCCCGATTGCAAAGTAATTGATATGCTGGGTGCGCCCGGGCGTCTTGCTCGCGAACGCAAGCCGCTTTTGGTTGCACAACACATTGATCGCCGTGGACTTGCCGGCGTTGGAGCGGCCGGCGAATGCCACTTCCGGCTGTATCGTCGCGGGCAGGTCGCGCAGATGGTTGACGGTTGTAAAAAAACGGGACTGATGTAACAAGGGCATGGGATCACCAACAGGGCGGCGCAATGCAAGGGCAGTGGCCGGGCAACCCCGGGCTGGCATCAACGCGAATAGCGCGTTATTGTACAATGCGACGGTTCACTGACGATCCAATGCGTGCCCGCCGGGTCGCCGGAGGCTGCCTACCGTCGTTTGTTGCAGAACCTCAGTTCTCTTTCCTACAAGACGAAACAAGGTGTGCGAATGAACCGATTGAGCAAGTCTGTGGTCGTGCTTCAAATGTTGGCAGGAATCGGTGCGGTGTCGGGATGGACGGGGTTGGCAGGCGCGGCGGATGCGCCGGCAAAGCCGGACCTCAATCGGGGACAAGCCATTGCCGCCCAGGTGTGTGCGACGTGTCATGGCACGGACGGCAACAGCGTGGGTGGGGCATTCCCGAAGCTTGCCGGACAGCACGCGGACTACACCGTTAAGCAATTGATCAATTTTAAGACGCAGCCGGGGGCGAAGCAACCGGAGCGCCAGAACGACGTGATGGCCCCTTTTGCCGCTGCGCTGTCGGACCAGGACACAGCGAACGTGGCGGCCTATTTCGCGTCGCAGCAGCAAACGCTCGGTTTCGCGCGCGACAACGCGCTGGTGGCGGTGGGCCAGCGAATCTGGCGCGGCGGCATCCCAGAAAAGGGCGTGCCGGCGTGTGCGGGTTGTCATGGACCCGCCGGCGCCGGGATCCCGGCGCAGTATCCGCGCCTGGCCGGGCAGTGGAGCGACTACACGATCGCGCAATTGAGGGCGTTCGCGCAAGGCACGCGCAACAACAACGTGCCGATGAGCCAGATCGCGGCGCGGCTCAGCGATCATGAGATCAAGGCGGTGGCCGACTACATCAGCGGCTTGCGGTAATGCGGCGCTGGCGGGCAGCGTCCCAATGGAGTGTGAATTGAGTGTTTCAACGTCGGGCGTGCAGATTCGTACCGGACATCGAATCGTGCGCGACGCGATCGAGCTACTCAGCTCGATGCGCTTTGCGATCAGCCTGCTGGTCATTCTTGCGATCGCGAGCGTCATCGGCACGGTACTGACGCAGGAAGACCCCTACCCGAACTACGTTAACCAGTTCGGTCCGTTCTGGGCCGACATCTTCCGCGCGCTCAGGTTGTACACGATGTACAGCGCGTGGTGGTTCCTGCTAATTCTTGCGTTTCTGATCGTGTCGATCTCGCTGTGCGTGATCCGCAATGCGCCGAAGATGATCGCCGACATGAAAAGCTGGAAGGAGCGCGTGCGCGAGGGCAGCTTGCGCGCATTCCACCACAACGCGGAGTATGTGGCAACGATGGACCGGGAGCAGGCGGCGCAGACGCTCGGCGCGCTCGTGCGCCGGCTCGGCTATCAGATGCGGACCGTGCCGTGCGACGAACCAGACGGGGTGGCGACGCTGATCACCGCCAAGCGTGGCGCATTCAATAAGCTCGGCTATATCTTTGCCCATCTGGCGATCGTCGTGATTTGCCTCGGCGGGCTGCTTGACAGCAACCTACCGATCAAGCTGCAAATGTGGCTATTCAACAAGACCCCTGTGCAGTCCAACCAGGTGATCAGCCAGATTGGCGCGGAGCACCGGTTGTCGGCGTCCAATCCAACCTTTCGGGGCTATGCCTGGGTGCCGGAAGGCCAGCATGTGTCCACGGCAATACTGAACCAGCAGAATGGTTCCCTGATTCAGGATTTGCCATTCTCGATCGAGTTGAATAAGTTTATCGTCGATTATTACTCGACCGGCATGCCCAAGTTGTTCGCCAGCGACATCGTCGTGGTCGACCATGACAGCGGCAAGCGCATCCCGGCGCGTGTCGAAGTCAACAAGCCGTTCGTCTACAACGGCGTGGCTATCTACCAATCCAGTTTTCAGGATGGGGGCTCGACGATGCGCATGATCGCTTACCCGATGACCGGCACTGGCAGCCAGCCCGTGCCGCTTGACGGTACGATCGGCGAATCGATGCCGCTGGGATCGCTCGGGCAGGACGACACCGTCGAGTTCACGGATTTTCGTGCCATCAATGTCGAGAATGTTTCGAACGGCGCCGGGCAGAAGGATGCGCGCGGCGTATCGCATCAATCGCTCAAACAGGCGTTTGACGAACGGTTGGGATCGGGCGCGAAGACCTCGAAACCGGTCGAGCTGCGCAATGTCGGTCCGTCCGTGCAGTTCAAGATTCGCGACAAGAACGGGCAGGCGCATGAATATAATAATTACATGCTGCCGGTGCTGATCGATGGCCAGCGCTTGTTTCTGGCAGGCATGCGCAGTCGTCCCGATGATCCGTTTCGCTACTTGCGCATTCCGGCGGACAACGCCGGCTCCGTCAATGAGTGGATGCGGCTGCGCGCAGCGCTGGCGGATCCCATCGTGCGCGACGAGGCGGCGCGCCGATTCGCCGTACGGTCGATGCCGTCGGCCGGCAGTAGCGAATTGCAGAGCCATTTGTGCGACAGCGCCGCGCGCGTGCTGAACCTGTTCGCCGGCGGCGCACGCACCGATGGCATGCCCGCCGGCACGTCCCAGAGCGGCGGATTCCAGGCCGTGGCCGAGTTCATTGACCATTCGGTGCCGAGCGCGGAGCAGCAAAAAGCAGCCGAGTTGCTGTTGCGGATGCTCGAAGGAGCGATCTGGGAAGTGTGGCAGATCGCACGGGAGCGCGCCGGGGAGCCGCCCGCGCCGCCCGACGCCGATAACATGCGCTTCATGCAAAGCGCCATGAATGCGTTGTCGGACAGTTTTTTCTACGGTGCGCCCGTGTACCTGCAACTTGACTCCTTCGAGCAGGTGCAGGCGTCGGTGTTTCAGCTGACCCGCGCGCCCGGCAAGTCTCTCGTGTATCTTGGCAGCATCCTGCTCGTGCTGGGCATCTTTGCGATGTTCTACGTGCGCGAACGCCGCCTGTGGATCTGGCTCAAGCCCGAGGGACCGCACGGCGGCACCCGCGTCCTGATGGCCATGTCCACGGCCCGCAGAACGCTCGATTTTGCTAGCGAATACGCGCGCGTGCGCGACGCACTGGGCGCGGCGCTGGGTGTACGGCCGCTCGATGCCGGCCCGTCGCATGTTGCCACGTCCCATGCCGATACGCATTCGTTTGATGCCGGCGACGACGCACCGTCGTCGCAAACGGGTGACACGTCGGCACCAACCTTGCGATCCCCGCAAAAGTGAAGATCATGGATTTGACTCATTCGTCTTCCCGGCCCGCCCGGGCCTCAGCGTTGGATACGGCGTCATGCCCGCCGTGCGCCGCCCAAGCCACTGCGTCGGTTGAGGGGCCGCGGGCCGGGCGACCAGACTTCGATACCCGTGCGCTGCTGCGCCGCCTGACGCTGCTTGACGGGTTGTTCGCGTTGCTGGTGATCGTGGGCGCGGGCTTTGCGCTGTCGCACTATCACGCATACATGAACGGGTATGACGTCGGCGTGTTGTGCGGGACCGTGCCGGCGTTGATTGTGCTGGGCTGGCGCTGGAAACCGGTTCGATGGCTGGCGCTGGGCATCGCGGTGCTGGCACTGTCCGGCGTGGTGCTGTATCGCGGCGACCTGGCACGGTCCGAGTCGACGTTTTTCCTGAAGTACCTGCTGTCGAGCCAGTCGGCGATCCTATGGATGAGCGCGCTGTTTGTCATCGCGACCGTGTTCTACTGGATCGGCACGCTGACGCGCTCGGCCTCGGGCGGCGCGATCGGCTCGAAGCTGACGTGGGCGGCGGTATTGATGGGATTCGTGGGGATGATGGTGCGCTGGTACGAGTCGTACTTAATCAGCCCGGATGTCGGCCACATTCCGATTTCGAACCTGTATGAAGTGTTCGTGCTGTTCTGCCTGATCACTGCGCTGTTTTATCTTTATTACGAATCGCATTACCGTACGCGGGCGTTGGGTGCATTCGTGCTGCTAGTGATCAGCGCGGCCGTCGGATTTCTAATGTGGTACTCAATATCACGCGACGCGCAACACATTCAGCCGCTCGTGCCAGCGTTGCAGAGTTGGTGGATGAAGATCCATGTGCCGGCCAATTTCATCGGCTATGGCAGCTTCGCGTTGTCGGCAATGGTATCGGTGGCTTATCTGCTCAAGCAGCGCGGCATGCTGGACGATCGACTGCCTTCGCTCGCATTGCTGGACGACATGATGTATAAGTCGATCGCGGTCGGCTTCGCTTTCTTCACGATCGCGACCATCCTTGGTGCGTTGTGGGCTGCCGAGGCTTGGGGGGGCTATTGGAGTTGGGATCCGAAGGAAACTTGGGCGTTGATCGTCTGGTTAAATTACGCGGCCTGGCTGCACATGCGGCTGATGAAAGGGTTGCGTGGCGCGCCAGCAGCATGGTGGGCGTTGACCGGTTTGCTCGTGACGACTTTTGCGTTCCTCGGCGTCAATCTGTTTCTGTCCGGCTTGCACAGCTACGGCCAACTCTAGGCGGCGCTGTACGGTGATGACCCGCATTGCGACCGCCGCACACCGGCGGTTTTTTCGGCCGCATTGCATAAAAATAGGAATCGGTCAGTCGGGTAGCACCGATTCGCCGTCCATCAACTGCGCGAGCGTTTCGCGTCGGCGGGCCACGTGCACCTGCTCGCCGTCCACAAGCAACTCGGCGGCCCGGGGACGGGTGTTGTAGTTCGAGCTCATCACGAATCCGTACGCACCAGTTGACCGTATCGCAAGCAGGTCGCCGGGCTCCAGCGCGAGTGACCGATCGCGAGCCAACCAGTCGCCACTCTCGCATACCGGGCCGACGATGTCGTAGGTCACCGGCGGCCGGCCATCGCGCGGCGCGACCGCATCGATCGCGTGATACGCGTCGTACATGGCGGGGCGGGCGAGGTCGTTCATCGCCGCATCGACGATCGCGAAATGCTTGACCGCTCCCGGCTTTAAGTATTCGACGCGGGTCAACAAGATTCCCGCATTGCCGACTAGCGAACGGCCAGGCTCGAACCAGATTTCACGATGGCCATGTCCACGCCGATCGAAGTGGTCCAGTATTGTTTTCACGAATGTGCCGATGTTCGGTGGCGTTTCGTCATCGTAGCGAATGCCCAGGCCGCCGCCGACGTCGATATGGTCGATTGGCGCGCCGTCTGCTTCGACTTGCGCGACTAACTCGAGTACCTTGTCGATGGCATCAAGGTAGGGGGAAATCTCGGTGATTTGCGAGCCGATATGGCAGTCGATGCCCGCAATGCGCACATGCTTCATGCCCAGCGCCGTGCGATACGCCGCACGCGCATCGTCGAAGGCGACGCCGAACTTGTTCGCCTTCAGACCCGTCGAAATATACGGATGAGTCTTCGCATCGACATCGGGGTTCACACGCAGCGAAATCGGTGCGATTCGGCCTGATTCCCCGGCGATCTGGTTCAGCCGCGCCAATTCGGCCAGCGACTCGACGTTGAAGCACCGCACGCCCGCCTCCAACGCCATGCGCATGTCGGCTGCATTCTTGCCGACGCCGGAAAACACCACGTCGTGCGGCTTGCCGCCAGCGGCGAGCACCCGCGCGAGTTCGCCGCCGGAGACGATATCGAATCCGGCGCCCAGGCGGGCGAACACATTCAGCACGGCAAGGTTGCTGTTGGCCTTGACCGCGTAATGGACCTTGGCGCGGCGGCCGGTGCACGCACCCGCATAGGCCTGGTAGGCGTCGGTCAGCGCAGCACGCGAATAGACGTAGAGCGGCGTGCCGTATTGTTCGGCGAGCTGGCCGGCGGGTACGCGTTCAACGTGCAGTTGAGCATCGACGTAGGCGAAGGCATTGACCATGAATCAGCGGGCAGGTTGGGCCGTACCGGAGGCAGAGCGCGGAACGGACAGGTTTGGCGCGATCCGAAGGCCGCGCTGCGATGGGTCGTCGAGGGATGGCGTCGCGGATGTGCCCATGGCGCTGCTGGCCGACGATGCAGCGGTGGTGGACGCCGGTTGTGCGATGAAGGCCGGCCGTTCAGGCAGCGGCGGCACACTGGGTAAGTACAACGGGCCACGCTGTCCACAGCCCGCGAGCACGGCGATTCCCCAGGCCACGATACCATACGACACCGCGCCGGCACGTGCGCGCGGACCCGCTACAATGCCCGACAACCCTGAAACGACACGCATGACAAACCCTGTCAATCTAACCGGTGGAGTTTAGCATGACCGATACCGAATACCTGGAGCTGGCCGAACAGACGCTCAACGCCGTGCAAACGGCACTCGAGGACGCGGCCGATGAGGCGGGCATCGACGTTGAATGCGAGCGCAGCGCAAACGTGCTGACGCTCGAATTCGACGACGCCTCGAAGATCATTGTGAACCTGCAGCCACCGATGCAGGAAATTTGGATCGCAGCGAAGTCCGGTGGGTATCACTTCAAGTATGTCGACGGCGCGTGGCGCGATACCCGCACGTCAACCGAGTTTTTTGCGACGTTGTCCGCCGCGGTGTCGCAGCATGCGGGCCAGCCGGTCACGCTAGCGCGCGCGTCGTGAGCCGGCATGCGGTGCACCGTGCTGAGTGCGCGCCGCGCTTGTGCGGCGTGCTCACTGGCCCTTGAACAGGTTCATGATGTCCTGTCGTTCGGATTCGTTCACGCTCGCGTTGACACCCGAGTCCGAGGCGGCGCTCGCCGATTCCTCAGCCAGCGCCGAGGCAGGTACGCCGACTGTCGCCACGAACCCTGAGCCCGGCATCATGTTGGCGTAGTACAGTTCGCCGCCGATATCCTCGATGCCTGGTGGGCGGGGCATGGTGTAGGTGGGCTTGCCCTTGAGTGCCCGGCCCATGTAGTCGATCCAAATGGGCAATGCGAGGCCGCCGCCGGTTTCGCGATCGCCTAGACTGCGCGGGCTGTCAAAGCCGATCCATGCGACTGCGACCAGCGTGTGCTGGTAGCCGGCGAACCAGGCGTCGCGCGAGTCGTTGGTCGTGCCGGTCTTGCCGCCGATGTCCACGCGCTTGAGCACGTTCGACTTGGCGCCCGTTCCGCGCTGTGCGACACCGACCAGCAGGTTGTTCATGATGTACGCATTGCGCGGATCGATCGCGCGCGGCGCATTTTGGTCGGCCACCACCGGCTGCGCGCGCGCGGCGAGCGCGCCACGCGCATCGGTGATCTCGGCAATCAGGTAGGGATTGATCCGGTAGCCGCCGTTGGCGAACACCGCATAGCCGGCGGCCATCTGCAATGGCGTGACGAGCCCCGCGCCGAGCGCCATCGGCAGGTAGGCGGGGTGTTTATCGGCGTCGAAGCCGAATTGCGTGATGTACTGCTGTGCGTAGTGTGTGCCGATATGGCCCAAGATTCGGATCGATACGAGGTTCCTCGACTTCTGCAGCGCGGTGCGCATTGTCATCGGCCCATCGTAGCTGCCGCCGTAGTTCTTCGGCTCCCACGCATGGCTGCCAGGCGTGGTCGGCGCAAAGTACAGCGGCGCGTCATTGATCATCGTCGCCGGACCCAGCCCTTTGTCCAGCGCGGCCGAATAGATGAACGGCTTAAAGCTCGAACCGGGTTGGCGCCACGCCTGCGTGACGTGATTGAATTTGTTTTTGTTGAAATCAAAGCCACCGATCAGTGCGCGGATCGCGCCATCCTGCGGCGTGAGCGCGATGAGCGCGCTCTCCACCTGGGGTAACTGCACGATGCTGAACGCACCGTCCGCGGCCTTGGTGATCCGGATGATCGATCCGGGGCGGATGCGCTGGTTCCGCTGCGCGCGCCCGGACAAGGCCGCGGCGGCAAAGCGCAGCCCATCGCCTTGGATGGTGACAGTGTTGCCGTCGATCAGCGTAGCCTTGACCTCGTGCGGGCCCGCTTGCGTGACGACGGCGGCGACCAGTTCGCCGTTGTCCGGGTGTTCGAGCAATGCGTCCTCGATTGCCTGCTCGCGCTCGGCGGCATCTTGCGGCAATTCGATAAACCCTTCCGGCCCACGGTAACCGTGGCGGCGGTCGTAGTCCATCACGCCCTTGCGCACGGCGCGGTATGCGGCCTCCTGGTCCGCCGAATCGATCGTCGTCACCACCTCGAAGCCGCGTGTGTAAGTCTCGTCGCGATACTGCGCGTACATCAACTGCCGCACCATCTCGGCCACGTACTCCGCGTGCACGCTGTACGGCGTGCTCACCGTTTTGAGCACGATCGGCTCGTGTACCGCCGCATCGTATTGCTCCGCGCTGATGTAGTGCAACTCGAGCATACGTTGCAGGATGTACTCCTGGCGTATCTTCGCGCGCCGGGGGTTGACCACGGGGTTGTAGGCGGATGGCGCCTTAGGCAGCCCGGCGAGCATGGCCGCCTGAGCGAGCGTCACGTCCTTCAAATCCTTGCCGAAATACACGCGCGCCGCGCTAGCGAAACCGTACGCCCGTTGCCCGAGATAGATCTGATTCATGTAGACCTCAAGAATCTGATCCTTCGTCAACGCCGACTCGATCTTATACGCGAGCAGCATCTCGTACAGCTTGCGGGTGTAGGTTTTCTCGCTGGACAAAAAGAAGTTGCGCGCCACCTGCATCGTGATCGTACTGGCGCCTTGCGCACTGCCGCCGCGGGTGAAATTGGCCACGCCGGCGCGCACGATGCCGGTCAGGTCGACGCCGCCATGATTGTAGAAGCGATAGTCCTCGATCGCCAGCACGGCCTTTTTCATCACCTCCGGGATTTCGTCGAATTGCACGATACGCCTGTGTTCCTCGCCGAATTCGCCGATCAGCACATGGTCCGCCGTATAGATGCGCAGTGGCACCTTGGGCCGGTAGTCCGTCAATGCGTCCAACGATGGAAGGTTGCGCTCGGCGACGAGCGTCGCGTAGCACAGTACCAGCACCAGCGCCAGTATCGTACCGATCAGCAGGGTGCCCAGCGCGAGCAGAGCCCGCCACCATAGCGCGCGCTTGCGCTTTGGGCCGGCCGGAGGAGGAGAGGCGTCAGGCGTCGTCGATTGCATGGGAATACCAAAAACACGAACTCGCGATTATAGCGGGGCGTGCTGACATGACTGCTCGCCTTATCCGCAACGATGCCTATTGTGGGCGCGACGTGGCGTGAGTGAGCCGCCGCTGGCCAATCAGCCGAATGTTCGGCGGCGGCGCGGCTCGCAACAATGTCTGCACGCTTCGTTGAGCGCAGAGCCGGAGTGGTTTTCGGCCGACGCGGCGCAGCAAGGGAGGGAACATGCAGAATGCTTTATTGTCCATTGGGCGCCGGTTCGCGGCGGGAATCGACATTACGCCGTCGGAAATCCGGATGGCGGTGGCCAGCCGCAGGCTGGCTGACGGCGCCGACGTGCGCGTTGAGCACCTGGCGGCGCAACCGCTGCCGGCGGGTGTGGTGGAGGATGCCGAAATCCTGCGGCCCGAATGCGTGTCGCGGGCATTGAGCGTATTGCGCGACGGTATTCCGATACGGCGGTCTCTCGCCAGTGTGCGATACGCGATGGCGTTGCCGCCGGCGGTGACCTACACGGGCGTGACCTCGCTCGCCGAGCTGGCACGTCGCACGCCTGGCCTCGCTTCGGCGCAGCACGCTTGCGCCGCGTTCGACGAATTGGAGCCGGCAGTGCTGGCCGAGGCCGAACGCCTGTTTGGCGTGGATCCATCGTCGATCGTCGTCGATTGGCTCATGGCGGATCGGGATGATGATCCCGACGCGGTGACGATCACCGCCGCTTCGCGTGATTGGCTCGATATACGGATCGCCACCGCAGCGGCTGCGAACATCGTGCTCAGTACGGTGGACGGCGAAGCTGCGGCTGCACTGCGTGCGTGCCGGCTGCAGGGGGCACTGGTGTTGCCCGCCGATTGTTGCTGGTGCGCGATATGGGCCGGTGGTGGCACTGTGTATGCATGGCTGCTGCGCGGCACGATGGTACGGCGCGAGTGGCATGCGTTACCCGGGCATCGGGGCCCGATATTGGACGCGCTGCGTGACGCGCTGGCCTCGGATGACCTCTCGGGTGCCGTGGTGAGCGGCGAGGTCGCCGCGATCGCGGCCGCGGGCCTCGATTTCGATGCGTTGCGCGGCGCACTCGGATGCGATCCGCAGCTATTCCGGTGTGCGCCATTTTGCCGTGCATTGATCGCCGCACAACCGTGCAGCAACAGTCCGGCGTATGCCGTCGCCTTCGGGCTCGCGATGCGCGGAGTGCTCGAATGAGCGGCGTGTCAGCAAGGACGCGTGACGGGCGTTGCCGCGCGGCATGTGCGTTGCTGCTTGGCGACCTGGGCGGTTTTAACCTGTTGCCCTATCGCGCGCGGCGCCGAGGCAGAATGCGTCAACGCAGAGCGTTTGGTGCGGCATGTGCCGCGTTGGGCGGCGTTGGGGTCGCGGCGATCGTGGCGGCCGCCGCTGGACGCAATGACATCGCGGCTGAGCAGAACCGGCAACGGCTCGAAAGTGACCTTGCGGCTGCAGCGATTCCGATGGCCGAGCATGCCAGCCTGCAGGCCGAGCTGGGTGCCTACCGCGCGTTTTGCGAGCACGCGACACAGCGCGCGGTGCGTAGGGACCAGTTGCTCGCGTTGCTTGACCGCCTGTCTAGAGCCGCAGCCCATGACGTACGCCTGACCGAACTGAGTCGGCGCGGCGACGAGACATTCGTCAGCGGGCAAGCCACTGGCCAGCCTGCTTTATCCGCATGGCTCAATGAATTGCGGCATGCGCCAGGCGTGGTTTCGACCAGCGTCCTGTCGTTTCGGCGCGTGCCGCCTGATCGTGAGGCCGCCGGCACAGGCCGCACCACGCCTGCTGGCGCGTTCGACTTTACCGCACGGTTGACCCACGCCGGTACGCGGCCGCCGGCATCGCCGCATGAGCAGCGTGTTGCTGCGCGAGGTGTGGAGCAGTTCGTCGACGCTGGAGCGCCCTCATGATGACGCACACAATCGACGCTGTCCCATACAGCTTACGCGGTCAGGCGGCGCTGCTTGTGTCGTGGCGGGCATTGGCGGCGCGGCCGCTGGAGCAGTGGCCGGCCATGCCGTTCCGTATCGTGATAGGGGCGTTGGCCGCGTTGTCGTTTAGCGGCACGCTGTATGTGTCGCAATCCTTGCGCGACGAGCGCATGCGTGCCGAGGCCGTGGCGGTGGCTGAGCTGCGTGCAAAGACTGCGCAAACCCATCGGCAAATCAGTGCGTTGCCCGCGCTCAGGAGCCAATTGGAACAGGCGCGTGCTGGGCGAATCGATCCGGACGTCGCACAGCACATGCAACGGATCGACACGTTGGCAGCACGTGCGGGCCTGTTACTCGACAGCGTCGAGCCTGTTGCCGAATTCGCGGTGGGCGAACACCGAGGCGAGGGGGCGCAAGCAGTTGCCCGGCAGACGGCCAGGCTGGCCGCATCCGGCGATTTTATCGGCGCGTGGTCCTTTCTTGGTTCATTGAGCACGCTGCCGGTGATCGCGGTACCCGACGAAGTTCAGCTGAAAGTGGACGGTGGACAACTGTCGTTGCGCGCCCTGTTGACGCTATATGGCATGCGCGGTGGACCCGGTCTCGCTGCAGCGGGCTGCGGCTGCGAGGGGGGACACGAGTCCCGCGTGCCGTTGCCGGCGCGCAGCCTGGCGGCGGACGCCGTTCGCGCGCTTGATGCCAGCAAGGATGTCGCTGCCGAGCGAGATGTCGATGCCGACCAGAGGCGTGCCGGCAACCTACCTTCGCCGTTGCCACCGGATCCTTTTAGTGGTTCCCGGGCATTCCAGCCTCGCATGGCATCGGTCACGTCATCGGTGTGGATCGGCACGATATGGAGCGGGTCGCACCGGATCGCCGTGGTCGATGCAATCAAACCCCGCCTGCCGGCTGCCCCAGGCGATGGCACTGACTCGGCGGGAACTATTGCCGACGACGCGGCCTGGGAAGCCGGGCGCAGCGATCATGGACCATTGGCGCTATCAGCGGAGGGCTACGGGTGAGCAGCGTTCGATTCGGCAACATGCGTTGCGTGGCGGCGCGGTGTTTCGTCACCATGCTGGGCATTGCGCTTGTCGGGCTTGCCGGGGCGCTGGCTGATGCTCGCGCCTCGTTGGCCACAGGGCGGCCTGTGTCACATGCCATGGCCGAGCACGATGCGCGCATGCTGCAACTGCCGAGCGCGGCGATGGCGGCGGGGGCGCCGGCAGCTCGCCTTGGGCTCGCGCCGAGGCTTGCGTCCACTCCCACACCTACACTTACACCCACGCCCGGGCTCACCACACCCGCCTCCGGGCCCATACCCGCGCAGACGCTATTGCCGGCGCCGAAGGTCAGCGCGTGGGATGGCGCTGGGCCATCTGCCTCCCCACCGGCCGCGCGTAGCGGCTCGCGCTCCGACGCAAACGTGCACGATGGTGCGGATGCGGCCAGGCCGATCTCCTTGACTTTTCGTGACGCGGAACTGAGTACGGTACTTAGCGCCTTCGCCGAATTCACGGGATCCAACATCATCGTCAGCGACAAGGTTCGCAAAAAAGTGTCGCTGCATCTGGTCGACGTGCGATGGTCCCATGCACTGGCTGCGCTGCTGCAAGCGCACGGACTTGAAATGGAGCGACGCGGCAATGTGATATGGATCGCGCCGGCGGCCGAAATTGCGGCGCGAGAACGCGCGTTGCTGGAGGTGCGCGCGAAACGATTGCAACTGGAGCCGCTGGCTAGCCGCCTGTTCGAGCTTCATTATCAGCGGGCCGAAGACGTGCGCACGATGATCTGCGCATCGGGCAGTCAGCGGCTGTTGTCCAGCCGCGGCGCGGCGAATGCCGACTCACGTACCAATCAATTGTTCGTCACCGATGTCCCCGGGCGGCTGGCCGACATCGCGTCGCTGATCCAGGCAATCGACCGGCCGACCCGGCAGGTGTTGATCGAGGCGCGGATCGTTGAGGCGGATGATGGATTTTCCCGCGCGCTGGGTGCACGAGTCGCGATGCTCAAGCGCGACGGCGGCGATAGCCCGACATCCAGTGGCGAGATGGCGTCTCAGGGTAACACCGGGGCGGGACTGCGGGGGCCGATGGTCGATCTACTGGCGGCTCCGCTTTCCGGGTTTGCGCCGGCTAGCGCGGGCATTGGGCTGCTGAGCGCGTCGGTATCGAGGTTGCTCGATATCGAACTCAATGCACTGGAGATGCAAGGGCGCGGCCGCGTGGTATCAAGCCCGCGCGTGATCACCGCGGATCGGTTCAAAGCCGTGGTCGAGCAGGGAGCCGAAGTACCGTACCAGACCCGTACCCAGCGGGGTAGCGCGGTACAATTCCGGCGTGCGACGCTCAAGCTTGAAGTCGAGCCGCGCATCACGCCTCGCGGACATGTGATACTGGACCTCGACATTGTTAAAGACAGTGTTGGCTCTGAGACGTTGCATGGGCCGGCGATCCATACGAAGCGGGTGCAAACGAGCGTGGAGGTCGAAAACGGCGGCACGGTCGCCATTGGCGGTATTTATTCCCAGGACGATCGGCAAGATGAGGCCCGCGTGCCCATCCTGGGTGATATCCCGCTGATCGGCGCTTTGTTCCGGCATCGGATCCGAAGTGACCGTCACAGTGAGTTAATCATATTGATTACTCCCACGGTCGTTACTGGACTGCAGGCAACTGCGCCCGGGGCGCGACATCAGGACCTTGGTGGCGCCACACCACGGCCCGGCGGCGCCGAAGCGGGCCAGCGTCGGCTTGCCGAAGCGGATCCTTTGCAAAGTGCCGAAGTGGATCCGTTGCAGGGTGCCGAAGCGGATCCTTCACGGGGAGCCGACGCTGGCCCGCCGCAACCTGCTGAAACGGGCCCGTTGCAGCCAACCGAAGCGAACTCATTACAGCCTTCACGATGGCCTGCCGAGGCGGATCCGTCACAGTCCGCCGAGCAGGACGCACACGAAACCGAGGGGCAGCATGAGGAGTGATGCGCAAACCGTCCGCGTCGCCGTCGCGATGCGTGTGCCGGTTCCACAAGTACAGAGGTACTGCGCTGCGGCCTCGACAAACCACGACGTTTGCAATTAAGCTGCACAACGGACCAGTAGATTCATGTCAATGACACAGTTGCTCGACGCGACGGCAAACGCCAGCGTTTTTTTCATCGGATTGATGGGGGCGGGAAAGACGACGGTCGGTCGTGCTGTCGCCCGTCGCCTCGCACGCCCCTTCGTCGATTCTGACCACGAAATCGAAGTCCGTACGGGCGCGCGCATTCCTGTGATATTCGAGCATGAGGGGGAGGATGGCTTCCGCCACCGGGAATCGGCGATCATCGACGAGTTGACGCGCCGTCCAGGTCTGGTCCTTGCGACGGGCGGCGGTGCAGTGATGCGGCCCCAAAACCGTGAGTGGCTGCATGCGCGCGGCATTGTCATTTATTTGCGCGCCACGCCACATGACTTGTGGCTGCGCACCCGTCGCGACAAGAATCGGCCGCTGCTGCAAACCGACGATCCGCGCGGCAAGCTGGAATCGCTGTTCGCGTTGCGGGATCCGCTGTATCGTGAATGCGCCCATTTCGTGATTGAAACCGGACGGCCCACCGTCAATGGTCTTGTCAATATGGTACTTATGCAACTGGAAATGATCGGCATCCGCCCGCAGCCCGACTGCGACGCACCGCAGGATGCCCTGCCGCCCCATGATAATGCTTGTTAAGCCGCCCCGTATGATCCATGTCGAGGTCGCACTGGGCGAGCGTGCCTACCCGATCCATATTGGTGCGGACTTGATCGACCAGGAAGCGTTGTTCGCGCCGCATATTCGCGGCACCTGCGTGGCCATCGTGACCAATACCACGGTCGAGCCGCTGTATGGCACGCGGGTACGGGCAGCGCTTGAGCGCGTCGGCAAGCGCGTGCAGACAATCGTGCTGCCTGATGGCGAAGCGCACAAGAACTGGCAAACGCTGAACCAGATATTCGATGCGTTGCTGGATCAGCATGCAGACCGCAAGGTGACGCTGGTCGCGCTGGGCGGCGGTGTCATCGGCGACATGACCGGCTTCGCCGCCGCATGCTACATGCGGGGTGTGCCGTTCATTCAAGTGCCGACCACGCTGCTGTCCCAGGTCGATTCGTCGGTTGGTGGCAAGACCGGCATCAATCATCCGCTCGGCAAGAACATGATCGGTGCGTTCTACCAGCCGCAAGCGGTGATCGCCGACATCGGCACGCTGGATACGCTGCCGCAGCGTGAGCGTGCCGCCGGCCTCGCCGAAGTCATTAAGACAGCGGCTATCGCGGATCCGGTATTCTTTGACTGGATCGAAGCGAATATCGACGCGTTGAACCGTTGTGATGCATCGGCGCTGGCATGGGCGGTCAAGCGCTCCTGCGAGTTGAAAGCGAAGGTGGTCGCCGCCGACGAGCGCGAGGCAGGTTTGCGCGCGATACTGAATTTCGGCCATACGTTCGGTCATGCGATCGAGGCCGGCCTCGGGTATGGCCAGTGGCTACATGGCGAGGCGGTCGGTTGTGGGATGGTGATGGCCGCGGACCTGTCGGTACGGCTTGGCCTGCTGGACGAGGCCACGCGCGAGCGACTGGTCCGCTTGATCGGCGCAGCGCACTTGCCCACGCGCGCGCCGGCACTTGGCACGGATCGGTATGTCGAACTGATGCAGCTCGACAAGAAGGCGCACAGCGGTACGATAAAGTTCATTCTGTTGAAGCGAATCGGTGACACGCTGATCACCGGTGCGCCCGATGCTGAGGTGCGCGCGACACTGGCGGCGAGCGTCTGAGTTCACGCCCCGGTGTTCGGACGGCTGAAGCAGGGCGGCCGCAGTCGTTGCTTAAGGAGTGTCGGTAAGTGAAGAGTGCGTTCGAAGGTCAATGTCGACATATGATGCCGACATTGTGCGATCTCGAGGATCATCTGGCGCCGTATGCGGTGTCTTCACGGCTGTCCCGTGGGCGCCGCCATCCGGAACCCGCGCCCGATTCCCGGACCGAGTTCCAGCGCGATCGGGACCGTATTATCCACTCGACGGCGTTCCGGCGCCTCGAATACAAGACGCAGGTGTTCGTCAATCACGAGGGCGACCTGTTCCGCACGCGACTGACCCACAGCCTGGAAGTCGCGCAGATCGCGCGTTCGGTGGCGCGCAACCTGCGCGTCAACGAGGACCTGGTCGAGGCGATCTCGTTGGCGCACGATCTCGGGCATACGCCGTTTGGCCATGCCGGGCAGGATGCGCTGAACGAATGCATGCACGAGTTCGGTGGATTCGAGCATAACTTGCAAAGTCTGGCGGTGGTCGATGAATTGGAGGAGCACTATGGAGGATTCAACGGCCTGAATCTGTGCTTTGAGACCCGCGAGGGCATCTTGAAGCACTGCTCGCGCGACAATGCGCGGCGCCTGGGCGAGCTCGGTGAACGCTTTCTGCACGGGCGCCAGCCTTCCATCGAGGCGCAGATTGCCAATCTTGCCGACGAAATCGCGTACAACAATCATGATATCGACGATGGGTTGCGCTCGGGACTGCTGACCCTGGAGCAACTCGATGCGGTCGAACTGTGGCGTGCGCATCATGCATTGGTGAAGCAGGTCCATCCGACACTGGAGGGGCGGCGGCTAATCCACGAGACGATACGGCGGATCATCAATACGTTGATCGTCGATTTGATCGGTGCGACGGCTGAACGCCTGGCGATGGCGGCGCCAGACTCGGTTGATGCGGTTCGCGCATCGGCGCCGTTGGTCGCGCACAGTGACGCGGTCGCGGCGCAAGCGCGCGAACTCAAACAGTTCCTGTTCCACAACCTGTATCGCCATTATCGTGTGATGCGCATGGCGAACAAGGCGCGTCGCGTGGTTGTGGGGTTGTTCGATGCGTTCCGGGACGATCCGCGCTTGCTGCCACCCGATTACCAATGCGATGATTCGACGACGCAGGCTAGACTCATAGCGCATTACATCGCCGGGATGACGGATCGGTATGCGCTGAAAGAATATCGCCGCCTGTTCGTTATCGACGACGGCTAAACGCCCACGCTTGCTTTCCCTGCGCGTCGATTTGCGCTGCTTCTACCTTCATTCAAACGAGGAATACAAGGTGGTTAATTGGCCTTATCCGCGCGTGGCCGCACACCGGGGTGGCGGTACGCTGGCGCCGGAAAATACATTAGCGGCAATCCGCGTCGGCGCAAAGCTGGGGCTCAAGATGGTTGAGTTCGATGCCAAGTTGTCCGCCGACGAGGTGGCATTCCTGCTGCACGACGATACAGTGAATCGGACCAGCGATGGCTGGGGTGCTGCTGCGCGCAAACAGTACGCGGCGATTACCCGGTTGGATGCCGGCAGCTGGTTCGACGGACGCTTCAGTGGTGAATGGATGCCGACGCTGCAGCAGGCAAGCGAGTGCTGTAGCGCGCTCGGCCTGGCCGTCAACGTCGAAATCAAACCGTGTCCGGGACGCGAAACCTTGACCGGGCACATTGTGGCAGGTGAAGTGGCGCGATGGTGGAAGGGCACCACGCCGCCGGCGCTGCTGTCGTCGTTTTCCCTCGAGGCGCTGTGCGGCGCGCGCGACGCGGCGGCGCATCTGCCTCGCGGCTGGCTGGTCGGTGCCGTGCCGGTGAACTGGCGCGAGCACGCCCGTGCGCTCGGCTGCGTCTCATTGCACGTGGACCACCGCCAGTTGACCGCCGCGCGTATTGCGCAGATCAGCGAAGCCGGCTTGCGTATCCTGGCCTACACCGTCAATACGCCAGAACGCGCCCGAGAACTTGTCGAGTGGGGAGTCGATACGATCTGCACAGACCGCATCGACTTGATCGGCGCGGACTTCTTTGGCTAGGGTGACGCGCTTGCGCCACGCTATGCATGGTAAGTCCTCTACGGCGAGTCGGTAATTCGTACACCGTAGGAGGATGCTGTACTAAATAAGACGTTTGGTCCCGCGAAGGGTACGCCGCCCAGCGGTGGAAATATCGGTCCGTCAATGTGGTGCTGCGTCAGTGTCGCGATGCCGCGCCGCTAACGGCGCGGCGGGCGAGGAACCCTGGGTCAAAGCCGACTCAACAGCCTCGGACGCTGTCGGGACACACACAGGACAGCTCGGGGCGCCGCAGACCGGCGCTAGGTATGTGCGCCGCGTCTCGGCGCGGAGCGTCGTTAAGCGCGGCCCAGCAACAAGCCCAGCAGTAACGCCGCGCCGGCGGCTGCAGCAACGGCCTGCCATGGACGTTCATGGACATATTCATCCGCATCGCCCCAGGCAGCCTGCGCGCGGCGTTTTACGTTCTCTTGGGTATCCTCCAAGCGCGAGCGCGCAGCTTCGATCTTGTCCCGCAGTTGCTGGCGCAAAACCTCGGCATCGGCTTGAGTACTGTCAGTTAGCGTATTTTCCAATTCGGACAACAGCTCACGTACTTCGGTGCCGACGTCCTGCACGGCATGGCGCCCATGGTGTGCGATACGCCGCGCGCGGCGGCCGGCCCTGTCGAACGAATCCCCTAGCGCCTGGCGGGTATTTTCCAAATTTGCCATTACAGCTTCCTCCAGTATTGTCGAATGTTCGACGGTGTTGCAAAAAAACAACTTGTCGTGGCACGCGACGTGCGTGGAACCACTAAACAGCGGCAGTGCGGCATGCGAGCGTCAATGCGCCGCTTCAGGTTGGTCCTGCAATCCGCAATTTGGTTCTCGATGGCGGTGGCATTGCGCAATGCGGCTGTCGGTGCCGCCATAGTAAAGCACATTGCAGGCCAACCCGGAGATTGTTGGCGTCGTGCCGGTCAAGGCTGGCGATAGCTGCGCTGCTGGCCAAGGCGGGCGTCACGAAAGTAGACGGCGCGCGAGCTAAGGCGGTGTCACGCATTTAAACGACGCGCGGGGCAAGGCAGGTGCCATGCAGGCTTGTATTGCATGGGCCAAAGCGGGCGGTACAGCTGCAAGCGCTGCTCTCGGCACGGAAGAGGCTAGCACGGCAGCTCCCCGGCGCGTCGGGTGTCAGAAGCGGTAACCGACGTTTAGAAGCGTGACGAGCGGATTCAGCTTGATGTGCGCGTGGCTCGTGACGTTACGCATGCCGACCGGTGTTAGCGCGACGGTATGCAGCTTAGCATCGGTTGAGAATGGAAGGAACGACACGGAAAAGCTGGCGAAAATGTGCTTGTTAAAGTTGTACGCGAAACCGGCGTTGAACACCGGGGCCCAGGCGCTGTCTACGTCCACAGAGGCCGGACCATGCAACTGCTGTGACACGAACGTCGGATTCTTGATCCGCGCGTTGGTGAACCAGATATAGCTCACGCCGATTCCGACGAACGGACGAAACGTAGCATCCGCATTGCGGAAGTAGTATTTGAAGATGAGCGCAGGACTCCATTGTCGCGCCTCTCCGAGTTTGCCGTACGAGGCGAGAGTGCCGCCGCCGCGCAGGTCGAATTTGGGCGGAATGCCCGCATCGGCTTGGACGACGAAGTTGTCGGTGATGAAGTACCCTGTGGAGAAGCCGAGAGTATTGGAGGAGCCGATACTGGCGCTCGACCCAGGGACCGCAATATTGACGGGGGAGCCGCCGATGTTCGTGGTTCTCAGTACGTCGCTGCTGTCTTGCGGCGCTAGATGGAACCATCCGGCTGCCATGTAGACGCTGCCAGCCGTTTGAGCATGTGCCTGGTTGAAGCAGCAGGCGATGGCCGCGAACCTCGGGATGGCCTTGATGACGCGTATTAATTGCACTGTGCTTCTCCATTTTTTTAAAGCTTGCCCATTATGCAGACAACGTTTCAAACGAGCCATAGTCTTGCATTAAGCATTTTCCCTAAAGCTGGGACGCAGTTGGCTTTGCACGCCGCGTCGTGCGCGAGTGCCGCGGGATGATTGACTCCTGCGGATATACTTTAAATGTGATCTAAACGGAAATTCCTGCAATGGCCCGGTTAGCACGTCTTTATGTCCCCGACCAGCCGCAGCACGTGATTCTGCGAGGCATCGATCATCAGCCTGCTTTCGTCGATGACGAGGATTATGCGCTGTTTGTCGAGTGCTTGAAAACGGCATCACGCGACCACCGGCTTGCGGTCCACGCGTACGTCCTGATGCCGTCGGCGGTGCAGTTGCTGGCGACGCCGCGCGAGGAGTCCAGTCTTCCCAAGGCGATGCAGGCCGTGGGTAGGCGCTACGTCGCGCACTTCAACCGTCGCTATGGACGACGCGGTACGCTGTGGGAAGGGCGCTACCGTGCCACGGTGATCGAAGCAGACCGGTATTTCATGCTGGGCAGCCGGCTGGTGGAGCTTAGTCCGGTGCGCGAGCGCCTCGTTTCTTCTGTCGATGCGTATCAGTGGTCTAGCTATCGACACCATGTTGGCCTCGCACTCGATCCGCTGATTACCGATCATCCGTTGTATTGGGCGCTGGGCAATACGCCGTTCGAGCGCCAGCACGCCTATAAAGAGTTGTGTGAGCAAGCGTTGGATGAAAATGCGGTCAATGAACTGCAGCAGGCCACGCTCAAGGGCTGGGTGTTGGGAAGCGAAAGTTGGCGCGACTGGGCGGCCCGGCAGGCGAACCGCCGCGTGTCGCCATTGCCGCGTGGGCGTCCTCGCAAGACGCGGGCCGACGATGATCAGGGGCCGGCCGGTGTGCAGTCGCCTGGTGCAGAGGCCGAAGGCGATGCCTCGGCTGCTGCGCGCCCGTCAGGCGATGTGCCGTCGTCGGAGGCAGGCCGCTCAGGTGAGGCAGGGCCGGGCAATGATCCGTCCGCACAGAGTGTGCAGGCGGGGCGGGCCACGACTGGCCTTGATGCCGCTGACACGGGCACGAGGGGCGATGGCGCTTCGGCACGGGCATCGGGGGAGGGACCGACCAATGGCGATTCGGAAACCGATCATCCCACTTCAACGTAGGACATCCCTGTCAGCGGCGGCCCCACCGAACCCCCTTATTGGCTACCGGTGGCTTCCCTGGCGGCGTTACATTCGATATCTCCATATCGAGTAGTCCCCCTGTCGGGCGGTCCTACATCGGGTGGCCTACATAGGGCGGTCCACATCGAGAAGTCGCTCCCTCCGGCATTCCCTCTCCGGCATTCCCTCTCCAGCATCTCTCTCCAGCATCTCTCTCCAGCATCTCTCTCCAGCATCTCTCTCCAGCATCTCTCTCCAGCATCTCTCTCCAGCATCTCTCTCCAGCATCTCTCTCCAGCATCTCTCTCCAACCCCCTGCATTGGGCAGCCACCCCTGCGGAAGTTCCTCATCGGGCGGCATGGTAGCCCAGGGCCGGCCGCGTGACGCACGGGCCTCCGCAATGATGCATCGAGTACGAAACGGACTGGGCAAGCGTGGTGCGTTTCGATTGCCATGGACGCCGTCTTGATCGTGTAAAGCAGGCACGCCAGGGGTACTCTTTGCACACCCCTTCCATTGATATGGAACCAATTTTTAGGGACAAAAAATAGTGATAAATATTATGGGGGACATATCAATCGATTTTTCTTGGCATCCTATTGATTCGTCGCGTATATTCCGAATTTCCAGCTGATTTATCGTTTCCGTGTTCACCAGTTGCGACTGCTGTTTGATCCAGCGCGACATGCGCTGAAGACTTTGCAGCGCCCGCGACGCAGCGTTTAAGCGCGAGTTTTCCAGGCCGTTTGCACCCAATCACAATTACGGTGTCCCTATGAAAGACGCAACACAATCGACCGTCGTCGGCCAGGGCTTGCCCGAAGCACAAGGCTTGTACGCGCCAGAAAACGAACATGACGCGTGTGGCGTCGGTTTTGTCGCGCACATCAAGGGCCGCAAAAGCCATGCAATCGTGGAGCAGGGCCTGAAAATTCTCGATAACCTGGATCACCGCGGCGCGGTGGGCGCGGATCCGCTGATGGGCGACGGCGCCGGCATCTTGATCCAAATTCCGGATGCGTTCTATCGCGAGGAGATGGCGCGGCAGGGTGTGACGTTGCCGCCGTTGGGCGAGTACGGCGTTGGCATGATTTTTCTGCCTAAGGAGCACGCATCGCGCCTGGCGTGCGAGCAGGAACTCGAGCGCACGGTCAAAGCCGAGGGACAAGTGGTACTCGGCTGGCGCGACGTGCCAGTCGATGGCACGATGGACATGTCTCCGATGGTGAAGGCCAGCGAGCCGGTGATTCGCCAGATTTTCATCGGTCGCGGCAAGGACATCATGGTCACCGACGCGCTCGAGCGCAAGCTGTACGTGATCCGCAAGACGGCCAGCCACCGTATCCAGGCGCTCAAGCTCAAGCATGGCAAGGAGTATTTCGTGCCGTCGATGTCGGCGCGCACGGTTGTCTACAAGGGGCTGCTGCTCGCGAAGCAGGTGGGGATCTACTATCGCGACTTGCAAGACGCGCGAGTCATGTCGGCGCTTGCGTTGGTGCACCAGCGTTTCTCGACCAATACGTTCCCGGCGTGGGAGTTGGCGCACCCGTACCGGTTGATCGCGCACAACGGCGAAATCAACACGGTCAAAGGCAACGTCAACTGGTTGAACGCGCGCACCGGGGCCATCGCGAGCCACGTGCTCGGCAATGATCTGCACAAGCTGTGGCCGCTAATCTACCCGGGCCAGTCCGATACGGCCTCGTTTGACAACTGCCTTGAATTGCTGGTGATGGCGGGCTATCCGCTGGCTCACGCGGTGATGATGATGATTCCGGAGGCGTGGGAGCAGCACGCGCTGATGGATGAGAACCGCCGTGCGTTCTACGAATATCACGCGGCGATGATGGAGCCGTGGGACGGTCCGGCGGCGATCGCGTTCACCGACGGTCGCCAGATCGGCGCGACACTGGATCGCAACGGCTTGCGTCCGGCGCGCTACCTCATCACCGACGATGACATGGTGATCATGGCGTCCGAGGCGGGCGTGCTGCCGATTCCCGAGTCCAAGATCGTTAAGAAGTGGCGCCTGCAGCCGGGCAAGATGTTTCTTATCGACATGGAGCACGGCCGCATCATCGATGATAAGGAACTGAAGGACAATTTAGCGAACGCGAAGCCGTACAAGAGCTGGATCGACGCGGTGCGCATCAAGTTGGACGAAATCGAGCCGAAGCCGCAGGACGTCGCGGTGGTGGCTGAGCCGCAGGCCGCGCCGGCGTTGCTGGACCGGCAGCAGGCGTTCGGCTACACGCAGGAGGACATCAAGTTTCTGATGGCGCCGATGGCGCAAGCCGGCGAAGAGGCGATCGGCTCGATGGGCAATGACTCGCCACTCGCGGTGATGTCGAACAAGAACAAGACGCTGTACCACTACTTCAAGCAGTTGTTCGCGCAGGTCACGAATCCGCCGATTGACCCAATTCGCGAGAACCTAGTGATGTCATTGGTATCGTTCATCGGACCGAAGCCGAACCTGCTCGATACGAACAACATCAACCCGCCGATGCGGCTAGAAGTATCGCAGCCAGTGCTCGACTTCAAGGATATCGCAAAGATCCGCGCAATCGGCGAGTACACCGGCGGCAAGTTCAGTTCTTACGAATTGACTATTTGCTATCCGGTCGCGTGGGGCAAGGCCGGTATCGAGGCGCGCCTGGCGTCGCTGTGTGCTGAGGCAGTCGATGCTGTGCGCTCCGGCTACAACATTTTGATCGTATCGGATCGCAAGACCGACCGGGACAATGTCGCGATCCCGGCGTTGCTCGCGACCTCGGCGATTCATAGCCACCTGGTGGCGCATGGGTTGCGCACGAGCACGGGCCTGGTGGTCGAGACCGGTTCCGCGCGCGAGGTTCATCACTTCGCGCTGCTCGCCGGCTATGGCGCCGAGGCGGTGCACCCTTATCTGGCGCTCGAGACGCTGGTGGCGATGTCCAACGGCCTGCCGGGTGCGCTGTCGGCAGACAAGGCTATTGAAAACTTCACGAAGGCGGTCGGCAAGGGCCTGCAGAAGGTCATGTCGAAGATGGGCATCTCAACCTACATGTCGTACACCGGCGCGCAGATCTTCGAGGCGGTGGGCTTGTCCAGCGAACTGGTCGCCAAGTACTTCAAGGGCACCGCATCCAACGTTGGCGGCATTGGTTTGTTCGACGTGGCGCAAGAGGCGATCCGCCTGCATCGCGATGCTTTCGGCGACAACCCGGTCCTGGCGACGATGCTTGACGCCGGCGGTGAGTACGCGTACCGCGTGCGTGGCGAAGACCACATGTGGACGCCCGATGCGATTGCAAAGCTGCAGCATTCGGCACGTAGCAACTCGTACCAGACCTACAAGGCGTACGCGCACATCATCAACGACCAGACTCGCCGTCATATGACGTTGCGTGGCCTGTTCGAGTTCAAGGTCGATCCGGCCAAGGCCATTGCGCTCGATGAAGTCGAGCCGGCTAAGGAGATCGTCAAGCGCTTTGCAACCGGTGCGATGTCGCTGGGCTCGATCAGTACCGAGGCACATGCGACGCTGGCGATCGCGATGAACCGCATCGGTGGCAAGTCCAACACCGGCGAAGGCGGCGAGGACGAGCGCCGTTACCGCAATGAGTTGCGTGGCATCCCGATCAAAAACGGGGATACGCTCGGCTCGATCATGGGTGAAGAGGCGGTCGTCGTCGATATTGCGTTGCGCGACGGCGATTCGCTGCGCTCGAAGATCAAGCAGGTCGCATCGGGCCGTTTCGGCGTGACCGCCGAGTACCTGAGTTCGGCCGACCAGATCCAGATCAAGATGGCTCAGGGCGCCAAGCCGGGCGAAGGGGGCCAGCTGCCCGGACACAAGGTGTCGGCGTACATCGGCAAGCTGCGCTATTCCGTGCCAGGCGTCGGCCTGATTTCCCCGCCGCCGCACCACGATATCTATTCGATCGAGGACCTCGCGCAGCTGATCCACGACCTGAAGAACGCCAACCCGAGTGCCGGCGTATCGGTAAAGCTTGTCTCTGAAGTCGGTGTGGGCACGGTGGCGGCGGGCGTGGCCAAGGCCAAGGCCGACCACGTCGTGATCGCGGGCCACGATGGCGGCACGGGCGCATCGCCGCTGTCGTCGATCAAGCACGCTGGCACGCCGTGGGAGTTGGGTCTGGCCGAGACGCAGCAGACGCTGGTGCTCAACAAGTTGCGCGGCCGGATCCGCGTGCAGGCTGACGGGCAGATGAAGACCGGGCGCGACGTTGTGATCGGCGCGCTGTTGGGCGCCGACGAGTTCGGCTTTGCGACAGCGCCGTTGGTCGTCGAAGGCTGCATCATGATGCGCAAGTGCCATCTAAACACGTGCCCCGTGGGCGTCGCGACGCAGGACCCGGTGCTGCGCGCGAAGTTCCAGGGCCAGCCCGAGCACGTGGTGAACTTCTTTTTCTTCGTGGCCGAGGAAGTGCGCGAAATCATGGCGCAACTCGGGATGCGCCGCTTTGACGAACTGGTCGGGCGGGCCGACTTGCTCGACACGAGAAAGGGCATCGAGCATTGGAAGGCGCGCGGGCTCGATTTCTCGCGGATCTTCCATGTGCCTGAAACAGACGCCGAGGTGGCGCGCCGACACGTCGATACGCAGGACCATGGCTTGGATCGGGCATTGGATCATGTGTTGATCGACAAGGCGAAGGCGGCGATCGACAGAGGCGAGCATGTGTCGTTTATCCAGCCGGTGCGCAACGTGAATCGCACGGTCGGCGCGATGCTCTCGGGGGTGATCGCGCGCAAGTATGGGCACGATGGCCTGCCGGACGACACGATCCACATCCAATTTAAGGGGACAGCGGGGCAAAGTTTCGGCGCGTTCCTGGCGCACGGCATCACGCTGGACTTGGTCGGCGACGGTAACGACTATGTGGGCAAGGGGCTCTCGGGTGGACGCATCATCGTGCGTCCGACCAATGACTTCCGCGGCAAGTCGGAAGAAAACATCATTTGCGGCAACACCGTCATGTATGGGGCGATCGAGGGCGAGGCGTACTTCCGGGGCGTCGCGGGCGAGCGTTTCTGCGTGCGTAACTCCGGCGCGACGGCGGTCGTTGAGGGCACCGGCGACCACGGTTGCGAGTACATGACCGGTGGCACCGTCGTCGTGCTCGGCGAGACCGGCCGCAACTTCGCGGCTGGCATGTCGGGAGGCGTCGCGTACGTGTTTGATCCGGACAACACGTTCGCGACCCGGTGCAATAAGGCGATGGTCGCGCTTGAGCCGGTGCTGCAGCAGGCCGAGCAGGAGTGCACGGTTGATTCGGCGTTGTGGCATCAGGGCCAGACCGACGAGGCGTTGCTCAAGGGGCTGATCGAGCGCCACTTGCAGTTCACCGGATCGCCGCGCGCTAAGGCGCTGCTCGAGAACTGGGATACGTCGCGGCGTCAGTTCGTCAAGGTGTTCCCAACCGAGTACAAGCGTGCGTTGGCCGAGATCGGCGCCAAGAAGAAGGCGGCGAGCGCGCCGAGCCTAGCGGCCTGATGGCTCGCGCATCGACGCGACTTTGGAGGCGCCGGCAAGCAAACGCACGATAGTCCCGCCGCGGTGTAGCGGGCTGCTCCCCTCAATATGCATTGGTTAAGAGAAGCTCATGGGCAAGGCAACCGGTTTTCTCGAATATGAACGCCGCCACGAGGCGTATGAACGACCACTGGAGCGTGTGAAGCACTGGAAGGAATTCACGCATGCGCTGACCGATGAGGACGCAAAGATCCAGGGCGCACGCTGCATGGATTGCGGCATTCCGTTTTGCAACAATGGCTGTCCGGTGAATAACATCATCCCGGACTTCAACGACCTTGTGTTTCACCAGGACTGGAAGCAGGCGATCGACGTGCTGCACTCGACGAACAATTTTCCGGAATTCACCGGCAGGATCTGTTCCGCGCCGTGCGAGGCCGCCTGCACGCTGAATATCAATAGCGATGCGGTGGGCATCAAATCGATCGAGCGCGCGATTATCGACAAGGCGTGGAACGAAGGATGGGTCGCGCCCCAAGTGCCCAAGCTGAAGACCGGTAAGAAGGTCGCAGTGGTGGGGTCCGGGCCTGCCGGGCTGGCCGCCGCGCAGCAGCTGGCGCGAGCCGGCCATGAGGTGACGGTGTTCGAGAAAAACGACCGGATCGGCGGCCTGCTGCGCTACGGCATCCCCGACTTCAAACTGGAGAAGTGGCAGATCGATCGCCGCATGCGCCAGATGGAGGCCGAAGGCGTGTCGTTTCGTACCGGCGTGTTCATCGGCAAGGAGCCCTTGCCGCCGTCGATCAACCATGCGGCGAAGGAAACTCTGTCGCCAAACGAATTGCGCGAACAGTTCGACGCAATTGTGATGGCGGGCGGTGCCGAAACGCCGCGTGACTTGCCGGTGCCGGGCCGCGAGTTGGCCGGCATCCATTTCGCGATGGAGTTCCTGCCGCAGCAGAACCGAGTCAACGCCGGCGACAAGCTCGCCGATCAGTTGCTCGCCAAAGGCAAGCACGTGGTCGTGATTGGCGGCGGAGACACGGGGTCGGACTGCGTCGGCACGTCGAACCGGCACGGCGCGAAGCGCGTCACGCAGTTCGAATTGCTGGCGCAGCCGCCGTACGAGGAGAACAAGCCTCTCGTGTGGCCATACTGGCCGATCAAGCTGCGCACGTCGTCATCGCACGAGGAAGGTTGCGAGCGCGATTGGTCGGTCGCGACCAAGCGTTTCGAGGGCAGCAACGGCAAGGTCGACAAGCTAATCGCTGCGCGCGTCGAGTGGAAGGACGGCAAGATGCAGGAAGTGCCCGGCTCCGAGTTCGAAATGAAAGCGGACCTGGTGCTGCTTGCGATGGGCTTCACGCAGCCGGCGGCAGCGATGCTCGATGCGTTCGCCGTTGACAAGGACCAGCGCGGCAACGTGCGGGCCGGCACCGACGGCGAGCGCGCGTATCACACGTCGGTCGACAAGGTGTTTGCTGCCGGCGACGTACGCCGGGGGCAGTCGCTGGTGGTCTGGGCCATACGCGAAGGCCGCCAATGCGCGCGCGCGGTGGATGCGTTCCTGATGGGGGACTCAGCGCTGCCGCGCTGAATTGAAGTTGTGCGCGGGCCGGCGCCGGTCCAGCCGGGCTGCGCGACGATGAGCCCACGAGCCGCAACGTTTGAGCCGCAACGTTTTATATGCGTCGCGGTTTTTTCGTCATCGGCTACCGTGTGCAGTAGGACGGCTTTGCCGTAAGGAATCGTCGATGGATGTCAGACTGCAGCGTTGCTTTGTCGCACTGATTCCCGATTCCGGCGCCCTCGATGCAATCGACGCGTGGCGCGCTCCATGGCGCGCCGGCCATATCGCAGGCGTCAGATGGATACCGCGCGAGCAGGTTCACCTGACCATACGATTCATTGGCGCGCTGACGCCGGATGGGGAAGCGTGCCTGATCAACGAATGGCCGACGCTGACGCCGGTGCCGGACGTGCTGCCCACCTCGCATGCCGCGATGCTGCCTAGCGCTAAGCGGGCGCGCGTGTATGCGCTTGAACTGATCAGCGCGCCGGCGTTCCTCGCGTGGGTGGCTCGCGTCGATGTGCTGATGGAGCGGGCCGGTGTGCCCGCCGCTGCGCGGCCGTTGCGGCCGCATCTGACCCTCGCTAGGCTGCGCGGCGATCCGCCTGCGTCGACGCGCGATTTCGAGAGGGTGCATCCCGTGCCGCCGTTGATTACCTTTGATACGCTGGTGTTGGTCAGCAGTACGCTGACGCCGGCCGGGCCACGCTACGCGAGGCTCGCAGCGGTACCGGCCGGGCGTAGCCTGCCGTGACTGCACTATGCGCGCGCGAGGCACAGCCGTCATCACGCTGCCGCACGTGAGTCATCGCGCACCACTTCGATCGTCTCATCGTGCATCGCTTGTACCGACTCCCGGTGCGCAACACTGACGATTGCCGCGTGGGCTAGACGTTGCGTCAGCACGTGGTACAGCGCCGCCTCAGTATCGAGGTCGAGCGCGCTGGTCGCCTCGTCAAGGAACAGGAAATCGGGCTTTTGCAACAGCACGCGGGCGATTGCCAGGCGTTGCTGTTCGCCGGGCGACAGCACGCGCTCCCAATGGTCGCTCACGTTGAGCTGATCGACTCGTTCGCCCAGCCGGCAGGCGCGCAGCACGTCGGCACAGTCCGCGTCGGTGAACGCGTCGGCCGTTGCCGGATAGCACAGCGCGCCCTTGAGCGTGCCGATCGGCACGTAGCTTTTCTGCGGCACGAACATCACGCGTGCGTTGACGGGCATCTCGATGGTGCCGCTGCCAAATGGCCACAGGCCGGCCAGCGAACGCAGCAGTGTGCTCTTGCCGGAGCCCGACGCGCCTCGTACGAGCACCCGCGAGCCGGGCGCGATTACAAACGAGCCAATCGTCGACAGCGGCGTGCCATCCGGGCGCAACAGCCGCAGCGCCTGCACGCGCAGTACCGTCGTATCGGCCATTCTCATATGAATGCCGCCGTGCTCGGTGGCCCGCGACGTCGACTCGAGCAACTGCGGCTGCGCCATGATGCGCTGGAATTCCTTGAGCCGGTTAATCACGGCGCGCCATGCGGCCAGTGTCGAATAGCTGCTGATGAACCATGAGAACGCGTTGCTGACGGTGCCGAACGCGCCAATTGTCTGCTGATAACCGCCGTAGCTGACCGCCTTCTCGAAGTATTTCGGCGCGGCGGCGATGAACGGGAACACGATGGCCAGTTGCGAATAGCTGACCACGACAATGTTCAGACGCCGCGTATAGCGCATGATCATCCGCCAATTGTCGCGAATGTGCCCGAAGACGCCTTGCAGCGCTTTCTCCTCGGTGCGCTCGCCTTCGTACAGGGCAATCTGGTCCGCATTCTCGCGCAACCGGATCAACGAGAAACGAAAGTCCGCTTCGACCCGTTGTTGTTGGTAGTTGATCGACACGAGCGGATGGTTGACGCGATGCGTGATGTACGAGCCGATTACCGCGTAGAGCAGGGCGGTCCACACCATGTAGCCAGGTATTGTCACATCGGTGCCGAACACGGTGAAGCTGAGTGGGCCGGCCAACTGCCACAGGACATGGCTGAACCACAGCAATGTGACGGACGTGGATAGGAAATCCAGCGAGAGCGCCAGCGTCGTGCTCGCCAGTTCCTGTAGGTCCACTGAAACCCGCTGGTCCGGGTTATCGGCAAGCTTGTCGCGCTCGATTCGATAGTACGCGCGGCCCGACAGCCACGCGTGCATGTACTGCGTGGTGAGCCACTGGCGCCAGCGGAATTCGAGCATCTGCCGGAAGTATGTGCGGTACGAGCCGAGCAAGATCATCGCCATCGCGATCGCGGTAAATTGCAGCAGCGAGTGCTTGAACACCGGATAGTTGTACTGCTGGATCGAGTCGAAGAACACGCGCTGCCATGTGTTGAACCACGCGTTGACCGCCACCATGGTCATGTTAATCGCGACCACGAGCGCGAGCAGTCCCCAGGCGATCCACTTTTCGTCCGACACCCAATACGGCTTGATCAGGCTCCACGTGGTAATACGTTCGTTGTTGCCCGATGCGGGTTGACTCATAGGGTTCCTCAACTGTAGGGTTCCTCAAATCGGTCCATTCACCGGCGCGCCGGTGCGTTGCACTGTCGCGAACGACGCGAACGACGCGAACGACGCGAACGACGCGAACGACGCGAACGACGCGAACGACGCGAACGACGCGAACGACGCGAACGACGCGAACGACGCGAACGACGCGAACGACGCGAACGACGCGAACGACGCGACGGTGACTGACTCGTGCCAGTGCGGATTGTTCCGACTACCGCTTAATTCCGGCTTAAGGCATGCGGTGGCGCGCGCTCCGGCAGCGGCGATTGCGCGACATTGTGCCAAAGCAACGAATTGCGGCTGGCGGCGGTTTTGTGATTTAATGGGCTTAGACGAAACAGGGGTGCTTTGCACGTTGATGTGCGTTTGCAAGTCGATGCGCGGCGAGTCGCGCAGTGCCAGGCTGAGAGAGTCCCTTTGCACCCGATCCGGGTAATACCGGCGCGGGAAGTTTTCGATTCTGTCCTGCCGTGAGGGAACGGACGTGCCTGCCGGCGCGCCACTGTGGTCAGGTTCCCGCACGTGAATCTCGCCGGTTTCGTCCTTGTACCCCGATTCCCGTACATAGGATTCGATTGCCGTGCCCCAATCCGACCCCTCTTTAGAAACCGCGTGCCACGCCGCGCCGATGCCCGATGTCGCCGTCTTGGGCGGCGGCTTGTCCGGTCGTCTCATTGCGTGGCGGCTCGCGCGCGCGGGCCATCGCGTCGCGCTGTATGAGCAAGGCGAGTCGAGCGGACGCAGTGCGGCAGCGTGGGTCGCCGCAGCCATGCTCGCGCCGCTGGCCGAAGCTGCTAATGCCGAGCCGTTGCTGGTGGAGCTGGGCGCCGCGTCGCTCAAGCGCTGGGCCGAATGGCTGCCGCAGCTGCCACAACCGGTGTTCTTCCAGCGCAACGGCACGCTGATTGTCTGGCATGCGGCCGATCGCGCCGAATGGCCATTGTTTGAGCAGCGCGTGCGTGTGAACGCGCCCGTGACGATGCTGCACGATGGCATCGTCGCACTGCACGGCGCTCAGGTCACGCAAGCCGAGCCGGCGCTTGGTATGCGCTTTCACGATGCGCGCCTGCTGCCCGGCGAGGGGCAACTGGATAATCGGCAGTTGCTGGCGGCGCTGGGGGCCGCGCTCGACGAGTTGCATGTGGACACGCACTGGCATACCTGCGTGCGCGAGGATGCCCTGCCTGCTGCCGGTCTGGTGATCGATTGCCGTGGACTGGGCGCGAAGCAGGCATGGCCCGGTCTGCGCGGGCTGCGGGGCGAAGTCGCGCGGGTCCATGCGCCGGGCATTGGTCTGAGCCGGCCGGTGCGTCTGCTGCATCCGCGCTATCCGTTGTATATCGCGCCCAAGCAGGACGATCACTATGTGATCGGGGCCACCGAGATCGAAGGCGAGGACATGTCGCCGGTGAGCGTGCGCTCGGCGCTCGAGTTGTTGTCGGCGGCCTATTCGCTACATCCCGCCTTCGGCGAGGGCCGGATCCTCGAGCTGAACGCGCATTGCCGGCCCACACTGCCGGACCATCGCCCCGCGCTGTCGTGGGATGGCGCGTCGGTGCTGCGCGTCAATGGCCTGTACCGTCACGGCTATATGATTGCGCCTGAGGTGGCGCACGAAGCTGTGGCGCTCGCGCACGCGTTGCTCGAGGCGCAGGTGCGCGATCCGGACGGCTTCGACGCGTGGCGTGCCGCCTCGCGCTGGCCGATGCTTTACCGTGCGGCTGCGCTGCAGCCGTGCTCGACTGACTGACGCATGAACCATGGATATCCAAATCAACAACCAGCCTTTCTCGTTGCCCGATGATGCGTGCCTTGCTGACGCGCTGGCCTCGTATGGTGCAGTGCCGCCGTACGCGGTCGCAATCAACGGCGAATTCGTGCCGCGCACACAGCATCCTGCGCGCGCGCTCACGCAAGGTGACCGGATCGACGTCGTAAAGCCTGTGGCAGGCGGATGACGCATCGGCGGCATGCCACGCGAGCCGACAATCTGGCCCATGGGTCACTGAAACTGACGGAGACAATGATGCATTCCCATTCCACCGCCGATGCGCTGATTCTGTACGGACAACCCTTTACAAGCCGGCTGTTGCTCGGCACTTCGCGCTATCCGTCGCTGCATGCGCTCGAAGCCTCGCTCGTGGCCGCGCAGCCCGCAATGGTCACCGTCGCGCTGCGGCGCCAATTGGCCGCGCAGGGCGACGCCGACGTTGGGTTTTTTGACGCGCTGAAGTGTCGGGGTGCTGCGCTGTTGCCCAACACCGCTGGCTGCCATGCCGTGAAGGAGGCGGTGACGACCGCGCAGATGGCCCGCGAAGTGTTTGAAACTGACTGGATCAAGCTTGAGCTGATTGGAGACGACTACACGTTGCAGCCGGATCCGGTCGGTTTGATCGAGGCGGCCGACATCCTTGTGCGGGACGGCTTTAAGGTGCTGCCGTATTGCACGGAAGACCTCGTTGTCGCGCGGCGACTGCTCGACGTCGGCTGCGAGGCGTTGATGCCGTGGGGCGCTCCGATTGGCACCGGCAAGGGGGTGGTGAACCCGTATGGACTCAAGCTGCTGCGCGAGCGCCTGACGGACGTGCCGCTGATCGTCGACGCAGGGCTGGGTGTGCCGTCGCACGCGTGCCAGGTGATGGAGTGGGGGTTTGACGCCGTGCTGCTCAACACGGCGGTGTCGCAGGCGGCGCGGCCCGAGGCGATGGCGCGGGCATTCGCGAGTGCGGTCGAGGCGGGTCGCGAAGCGTACTTGGCTGGGCCGATGCCGGAGCGCGACAGCGCGCATGCGAGTACGCCGGTGGTCGGCATGCCATTCTGGCACCAGGACGACTATCGCGCGCCGGAGGGCGCCGCTGTCCCGCCCTCGAATGAGCGGGCATGAGCGGCGCCTTCCTGCGGGAGCGCGAGGTTTTTTATCCGCCTGCGGATGAACTGCTGGAGGCGGCCGAGCGGATCCGCGCACGGTTGGGTGATTGGCCGCGTGCCAGCCAGCCGGTGCGGATCTGTCTCGCGCCGCCGCCGCAGCCGGGGCCCGGTGACGTGATCGTAGTGACCGATGTGCAGCCGCATGCGGCCGATACCGCGCGCTGGGTGGCTGCCGGCGCCACGGTGCTGGACGCGTCGGCGCGTGCCATGCGGTTGCATCAGGGTGATGCGGTCCGCACGTTGGAGGCCGCGCCGTGCGACGATTGGATCGCGGCATTCGCCGCGTTCCTCGATTGTGGCTGCGCGCCGCACGATGCGTTGTGCCTTGCCCTGGCGTGGCGGCAGGGCGACGAGTATGCGCAGGATCCATGGCCGTGTGATGTGTCGCGCTTTCCGCGCGTGCTGGGGTTGCCTGATGCGCCGGTGCAGCCGTTCGCCGCGTGCCCGGCAGCGCTCGGTCTGTATCCGGTGGTGCCGACGGCCGACTGGATCGAGCGGCTGCTAGCGCTCGGCGTGCGTACTGTGCAACTGCGCCGCAAGGTTGACGGGGCGGGCGATGCGGCGGATCCGCGCGCGTTAGCCGTGCTGCGGGCCGACGTGCGCCGCGCCGTTGCGGCGGGGCGCCGCTATGACGACGCACGCGTATTCATCAACGACCACTGGCAACTGGCGCTGGACGAAGGCGCCTATGGCGTGCACCTGGGCCAGGAGGATTTGTCGCGCGCGGACATCGGTGCGCTGGCACACGCGGGGCTGCGGCTGGGTCTGTCCTCGCACGGATACTACGAGATCTTGGTGGCGCTGCACTTCAAGCCGAGCTATATCGCGCTGGGTGCGGTGTTTCCGACCACCACCAAGGCAATGCCCAGCGTGCCGCAAGGGCTTGCGCGACTCGCGCGCTACGTGCGATTGCTGGACGGCGTGGTGCCCTGCGTGGCAATCGGTGGCATCGACCTGCAGACGCTGGACGACGTGCTGGCCACCGGTGTGCGCGGTGCCGCGCTCGTGCGCGCGGTAACGCAGGCCCACGACGTCGAAAAAGCAATCTTTGCGTTGCAAAGAGGGTTTATCCGATAATGCGGGGCTTGCCTGCCATTGCCCTACGCCGCGAAGGTGGCGTGTAAGCGGTCTCGCGCACAGTCCACGTCGGGGTTTCAGGCGGCAGATCCGCTTTAGGCCCTATAATCCGCGTTCCGTGCCTTTTGATGACCGCCTACGTGCCGCCAACCGCCTCCGATATCCTGCTTGAGCTTCGCGATGTTGCTTTCGGCTACAGTGCTGAGCGGCTCGTGCTCCAGAACCTGAACATGCGTTTCAAGCGTGGACAGGTGGTTGCGATCATGGGCGGCTCCGGGTGCGGCAAGACGACAGTGTTGCGGCTCATCGGTGCGCTGGTGCGCGCCAACCGAGGCCAGGTACTGTTTCGCGGCGAGGACGTCGGTGCTATGGGCCCCCAGGCGGTCTACGCGGCGCGGCGCAGGATGGGCATGTTGTTCCAGTTCGGCGCGTTGTTTACCGACATGTCAGTGTTCGACAACGTCGCATTTCCGCTGCGCGAGCATACGGACTTGCCAGAGGCGCTGATCCGCGATCTCGTGCTGATGAAACTCAACGCGGTCGGCTTGCGCGGCGCACGCGACTTGGCGCCGTCCGAAGTCTCGGGCGGCATGGCGCGCCGGGTCGCGCTGGCTCGGGCGATCGCGCTTGACCCCGAGCTGATGATGTACGATGAGCCGTTCGCGGGACTTGATCCGATCTCACTGGGTATTACCGCGAACCTGATTCGCACCCTCAATACCGCGCTCGGCGCCACGTCGATCCTCGTGACACACGATGTGCCGGAGTCGTTTGCGATCGCGGACTACGTGTATTTCATTGCGAATGGACGGGTGCTCGCCGAGGGCACGCCCGCGCAGTTGCGCGCGTCGCAGGACCCGAGCGTGCGGCAGTTCATCGACGGCGCGCCTGACGGTCCCTTTCATTTTCACTATGCGAGCGCGTCGCTGGAGGCGGACTTCGGTCTCGGCGCCGTGCCGCGCGCAGGAGAGTAGCGCATGATTGCCACGGTCGGCCGCGCCGTTCTCGACGGCCTTTCACGAACAGGCTACGGCGCCCGTATGTTCGCGCGGCTTGCGTCGGAGTGCTTCCCATTGCTGCGGCGCCCGCGCACCGTCATCCAGCAGATCCACTTCCTGGGTAATTATTCACTCGTCATCATCGCTGTTTCGGGGTTGTTCGTCGGCTTCGTGCTGGGCTTGCAGGGCTACAACACGCTGAATCGCTACGGCTCCGAGCAGGCGCTCGGGCTGTTGGTCGCGCTGTCGCTGGTGCGCGAGCTTGGGCCAGTGGTCACTGCGCTGCTGTTTGCCGGACGCGCTGGCACGTCGCTGACCGCGGAGATCGGCCTGATGAAGGCGGGCGAGCAACTGACCGCGATGGAAATGATGGCGGTGGACCCGATCCGGGTCGTCGTTGCACCGCGATTCTGGGCTGGCGTAATCGCGATGCCGATCCTGGCGGCGATCTTCAGCGCGGTCGGCATCGTCGGCGGGTATGTCGTCGGTGTGGTATTGATCGGCGTGGACCCTGGCGCGTTTTGGTCCCAAATGCAATCGGGCGTCGACCTGCGACAGGATATCGGCAACGGTGTGATCAAGAGCATCGTGTTCGGCTTCGCGGTAACCTTCGTCGCGCTGTTCCAAGGCTATGAAGCCAAGCCGACCCCCGAAGGGGTGTCGCGCGCGACGACCAAGACGGTCGTGTTCGCATCGCTGGCGGTACTTGGGCTGGACTTTTTGCTGACCGCGCTGATGTTCAATTGATAGATGGGCCCGGCGCCATGGCGCGCCGGCACGACTGCGTGCGCGATCCCCGCGTAGCACGCAGCGGTAATAGCTATTCCGATGGGATGACGATGAAGAAAAACGCTCTGGACTTCTGGGTCGGCTTGTTCGTGGTGCTCGGTTTTGTTGCGCTGCTGTTCCTGGCGCTCAAGGCTGGCAATATGAGTTCGCTGTCGTTTCAATCCACCTACTCGGTGAAGATGAAGTTCGACAACATCGGTGGACTGAAGCCGCGCGCGGCGGTCAAGAGCGCCGGCGTGATGGTAGGCCGCGTGCAGAGCATTGAGTTCGATACGCAGACTTACCAGGCACTGGTCACAATCGACGTATTTAAGCCGTACACGTTCCCGAAGGACTCGTCGGCCAAGATTCTCACCTCGGGTCTACTTGGCGAGCAGTACATCGGCCTGGATCCGGGGGGCGACGAACAGCTGCTCAAGGATGGCGACACGCTTACGATGACGCAGTCCGCGATCGTACTGGAAAACCTGATCGGCCAATTCCTGTACAGCAAGGCGGCGGATGCCGGGGCAGGCAAGCCGGCCGTACCTGCCACACCCGCCCCGGCGGCCCCGGCGGCGCCCGGGCCCGCCGGGGCCAGCCCTGACGCATCTCAAACCCAAGTCGCGCCGGCAAGCGCGACGGCAAACTGAGGGGAGGCAGCATGACAACGATGCGAGCCACCGTCGTGGTCGCGGCTGCTGTGATGGCGCTGGGCGGTTGCGCGGCGGTGAAGACACCGTCGAAGCAAGACCCGCTGGAAGGATTTAACCGGACGATGTTCGAATTCAATGACACGCTGGACCGCGTGGCGATGAAGCCGGTGGCGCGCGCTTATAACTGGGCGTTGCCTCAATTCGTCCGCGATCGTGTGTCGAGTTTCTTCTCAAACATCGGCGATGTGTATATCGCCGCCAACAATTTGTTGCAAGGCAAGATCACCGCAGGCACGGAAGACATCATGCGCGTGGCGATCAATAGCACGTTCGGGCTGGGTGGGCTGTTCGACTTTGCTAGTCAGGCTAGGCTGCCGAAACACCAATCGGACTTCGGTGTCACGTTGGGCCACTATGGCGTGCCGCCGGGCCCGTACCTCGTGCTGCCACTGCTCGGGCCCAGCACCGTGCGCGACGCGGCAGGCTTGCTGGTCGATTGGCAGGGCGACCTGACTGCCTACATGCGTCCGATCTGGCTGCGCACGACGCTCTATGGTGTGCGCATCGTTAGCACGCGCGCGGCGTTGCTCGGTGCGACCGACCTGCTGTCCAATGCGGCGCTTGACAAGTACTCGTTCGTGCGCAACGCCCATTTGCAACGGCGTCAGTACCTGATTTCGGATGGCAATCCGCCGCCGCCCGCGTACGATGATGAATCGGACGCCGACACCGGCCCGAGCGACGATGGCGCACCGACGCCTGGCGCAGAAGGTGCGCCGGCTGCCGGCGCGACCGGCGGTGCTGCTGGAGCTACTGGAGCTGCTGGAGCCGACCTTGCCCACCCCGCGGCGACGCGACCGCCGGCACCGGCCGCCGCATCACAGCCCGACGCGGTGCAGGGAGCATCGGCCCCACAACGGCAGGAGCCGACCGGCGCGACCGGGCCGGATGCTGCAGCGGCGCAATCGGCATCGGCTGGTGCCGCGCAACCGGCATCGGAGACGCACGTGCCAAGCCAGCAGATGATTCCACCCGGCCGTCCCTATAGCATTCCGAATCTTCGGTTTAGGTGAGCATGCTTCGCGGCGAATGAAACTCGAACTGCGCAATTCGCTCCAATATTTGACGATCGTTGACCATAGCGAAAAGAAATAATCGATAGGACTGAGTTGATGAAAAAATTTTTACTGATCCCCGTCGTTGCCACGTTGCTGTCGTGCAGTACCGGTTCGTTTGCCGAAGCGCCGGCCATTGATATGGGCACACCGGATGGGCTGGTGAAATCGGTGACGACCGACGTGCTGAGCATCGTGCGCGCCGACTCGTCGATCAAAGCCGGCGACATCGAGCGGATCACGCAGGTCGTCAACCAGAAGATCCTGCCGTACACCGACTTCGCGAGGACGACGCGTCTGGTCATGGGACGGCACTGGCGCACCGCGACGCCGCAACAGCAGCAACAAATCGTCGAGCAATTCAAGATGCTGCTGATCCGGACCTATTCCGGTGCCCTGTCGCAGGTCGGCAATCAGGAAATCCGGTATCAGCCGCTGCGCGCGGCGCCGACTGATACCGACGTCGTTGTACGCTCGACGGTGATCAACAATGGCCAGCCGATCGAGCTCGATTATCGGATGGAGAAGACCGCGTATGGCTGGCGGGTCTATGATTTGAATGTCGCCGGTGCGTGGCTCGTGCAGACATACCAGCAACAGTTCAATGAGCAGATCCAGCAACATGGGATTGATGGCTTGATCACCTACCTATCGCAGAAGAATACGCCGGCCGCTGCGGCCAAGAGCCCATCGTGACGACCTTCGAAACGGGCCAGGCCCTGACGTTCGCGACGGCGAACGCCGTGCTCAAGGCTGGCCTGAACCATATCGCCGGCGGCGCGACCGCCGTAGATTGCGCCCGCCTGCAGCAATTCGATTCGTCGGCGTTGGCGGTATTGCTGGCGTGGCAACGCGAGGCTCGCGCGCGTCGCGCCGCGTCGTTCTCGATCTTGAACCTGCCCGACGGATTGGCTAGCTTGGCCCAGGCCTACGGCGTCCAGGCGCTGGTTTCGTCCGGCCGACATTGATGCTGTCACGTCGCTTCAGGTGACGGTGTGGACCATGTGGCCGATCGGTCCCCTCGCGGCGACCCGCCGATTTCGCCTATAATCAACCGTTTTTTAGGCCGTCGATAGGCCATTGCCCGCCCGCGAAGCATGCACAGGTGGGCCCGCAAACCCTGCCGGCGCTGTCGCGCCGCACACTCATGCCAGCCATAGAAATTCACAACGTCAAGAAGCGCTATCGCGATTTGCATGCGCTCAAAGGCGTGTCGTTCACCGTCGAGGAGGGCGAGTTCTTCGGATTGCTCGGTCCCAACGGCGCAGGCAAGACGACGCTGATTAGCATTCTTGCGGGTCTGGCGCGCGCGGACGAGGGAACGATCGCAGTGCGAGGTCACGATGTTGTGACGGACTTCAGGCGCGCACGGCGCGCGCTTGGCGTGGTGCCCCAAGAGTTGGTGTTCGACCCCTTTTTTACCGTACGTGAATGCCTTCGCATCCAGTCCGGCTATTTCGGTTTAGCCCGCAACGACGATTGGATCGACGAAGTGATGGCCAATTTGGACCTGACCGAGAAAGCGGACGTCAACATGCGCGCGTTATCCGGTGGAATGAAGCGGCGCGTGCTGGTCGCGCAGGCGCTTGTGCATCGGCCGCCGGTGATCGTGCTGGACGAGCCGACCGCGGGCGTGGACGTGGAATTGCGCCAGACACTGTGGAAATTCATCTCGCGGCTTAACCGCGAGGGGCATACGATCGTGTTGACCACGCACTACCTGGAAGAGGCCGAGTCGCTGTGCGACCGCATCGCCATGCTTCGTCGCGGCGAGATGGTTGCGCTCGAGCGCACCGGTGCGTTGCTGCAGCGCTTCAGTGGACTACAGTTGTTCGTGCGAGTGAGCGCAGGCAGGGTGCCGGCGCAGATCAGGGCTCTGGAGATCGGCACGCCCGATCCGGCAGATCGGCAGCACCTGCTGCGGCTGGACTCGTATGACGACGTGGAGCCGATTCTTGCGCAATGCCGTGCGGCCGGCTGCCGGTTTGACGAGATCGACGTGCGCAAGGCCGACCTGGAAGACGTGTTCGTGCAGATCATGAATGCGCCCCAGGCCGTGGAGGGGCTGGCATGATCGGCTTCAGGACGCTGTTCTACAAGGAAGTGCTGCGGTTCTGGAAGGTGGCCTTCCAGACCGTGCTGGCCCCAGTGATGACCGCGCTGTTGTATTTGACCATCTTTGGGCACGCGTTGCGGGGGCATGTTCAGGTCTATCCTGGCGTTGAGTACACGAGCTTCCTCATTCCGGGACTGGTCATGATGAGCGTGTTGCAAAATGCGTTTGCGAACAGTTCGTCGTCGTTGATCCAGTCCAAAATCACCGGCAATCTGGTGTTCGTCCTGTTGCCGCCGCTGTCGCACTGGGAGATGTTCTGCGCCTACGTGCTGGCCTCGGTCGTGCGTGGCCTGACTGTCGGGCTGGGGGTATTCGTCGTGACGATTGCGTTCATCCCGGTGTCGTTCTGCGCGCCGCTGTATATCGTCGCGTTCGCCGTGTTTGGTGCGGCGATTCTCGGCACGCTGGGCCTGATCGCCGGGATCTGGGCCGAGAAGTTCGACCAACTGGCGGCATTTCAGAATTTTCTAATCATGCCATTGACGTTCCTGTCGGGCGTGTTTTATTCAACGCATACCTTGCCGGACCTATGGCGGCACGTATCGCACCTGAATCCGTTCTTCTACATGATTGACGGATTTCGCTTCGGCTTCTTCGGTGCATCCGACGTGGCGCCGCTTGTAAGTCTGGCAGTGGTGGGTGGTTTTTTCGTCGCCGTCGCGGCATTGGCGGTACGCTTGCTGGCAAGCGGGTATAAGCTGCGCCATTGAGCATGGGAATCGGTCGAGGCGTCGCGCCTGGCGTGCGTCGCGACCCACAATTGAGAGAATACTGAGAGGGATTTGCGATGTTGCCGACCCCGGAACAAGTCAAGGGATATATTGAAGCAGGCTTGCCGTGCGAGCGCGTTGACATCGAAGGCGACGGCCAGCACTTCTTCGCGACGATCGTCAGCTCGGCATTCGAGGGCAAGCAAAGGATTGCACGGCACCAGCTCGTCTATGCGGCGCTGGGCGAGCGCATGCGCGAGGAGATTCACGCGTTGAGCATGAAGACGTTGACACCGGCCGAATGGCAAAACCGATGAACCGGGATTCGAGTGCGGATTAAACGAGATAACCTGGGCGTGACGAACGACGCCCCAGTGGCCCAGGCGGTTCACGCGTCGCGCCCGCCGGCCACACAAAGCGGAAGCGAATCAATGGATAAATTGCTGATCGACGGTGGGGTCCGCCTCAGTGGCGAGATCACGGTGTCCGGTGCCAAGAACGCGACGTTGCCGATCTTGTGCGCAAGCCTGTTGAGCGCGGAGCCGGTTCAGTTGGAGAACGTGCCGAACCTGCAGGACGTGCGTACCATGTTGAAGTTGCTTGGCCAGATGGGGGTGCGCTCGGAGGTGAATGGCAACACCGTGACGCTGGACGCGTCGCAGGTCGACAAGCCGGTGGCGCCATACGAGTTGGTCAAGACGATGCGTGCGTCGATTCTCGTGCTCGGACCTCTAGTGGCGCGCTTCGGTCATGCACAAGTGTCGCTGCCTGGCGGATGCGCGATCGGCGCGCGTCCAGTCGATCAGCATATCAAGGGATTGACCGCGATGGGCGCGCAGATCTCGATCGAGCACGGCTTCATCGATGCGCGGGCAAGCCGCTTGAAGGGCGCGCACGTGATCACTGACATGATTACCGTGACTGGCACGGAGAATCTGCTGATGGCGGCGGTGCTTGCGGACGGGGAAACCGTGCTGGAAAACGCGGCGCGCGAACCGGAGGTCACCGACTTGGCGAACCTGCTTGTCGCGATGGGCGCGAGAATCGACGGGATCGGTACGGACCGGCTCGTGGTACACGGTGTGCCGCGTCTGCACGGCGCGCGCCACGCGGTGATCCCAGACCGCATCGAGGCCGGCACGTTCCTGTGTGCGGCCGCCGCCACAGGTGGCGACGTCACGCTGCGCGGCGTCACCCCGCTGATCCTGGAGGCGGTCATCGATAAGTTGCGCGAGGCGGGCGCGCAAGTGTCGGCCGGCGATGACTGGATCCGCCTGCGCATGCCAGGCCGTGCGCGTGCGGTATCGTTTCGCACCTCCGAGTATCCGGCGTTTCCGACCGACATGCAGGCGCAGTTCATGGCGCTGAACGCGATAGCGACCGGGACGTCACAAGTGGTGGAGACGATTTTCGAGAATCGCTTCATGCATGTGCAGGAGCTGAACCGGCTTGGTGCGAACATCACGATCGACGGTAATACGGCGCTGGTGACCGGCGTGGACAAGCTGTCTGGCGCGAAAGTGATGGCCACGGATCTGCGCGCGTCGGCCAGCCTTGTCATTGCCGCGCTGGTGGCCGACGGGCAGACGCTGATCGATCGGATTTATCATCTCGATCGTGGCTACGACCGCATGGAGATCAAGCTGGGCGCGCTGGGCGCGAATGTCAGCCGTGTCAGCGCGACTGCACCGATCAATACGGACGATGCCACGCAGAAGGACGGCTTGGCCCACGGAGCGGCTGCATGAGCACGCCGGCCAGCATGCCGGGCGCGTTGGCACCGGCAGTCGGGCCGGGCGTGCCGTTGACGTTGGCGCTGTCCAAGGGCCGTATCTTCGAGGAGACGCTGCCGCTGCTGGCGGCGGCCGGGATCACGGTGACCGAGGATCCGGAGTCGTCGCGCAAGTTGATTTTGCCCACCACGGATCCGGGCTTGCGCGTGATCATTGTACGGGCGACCGACGTGCCGACCTACGTCGAGTACGGCGCAGCCGACTTCGGCGTGGCCGGCAAGGACGTGTTGCTCGAGCATGGCGGCGACGGACTGTACCAGCCGATCGACTTGAACATTGCCCGTTGCAGGTTGTCGGTCGCGGTGCCGCAGGGTTTTGACTACGCGAATGCGGTGCGGCAAGGGGCCCGACTGCGGGTGGCCACGAAGTACGTGAGCAGTGCGCGTGAGCATTTTGCGGCCAAGGGCGTGCACGTGGACCTGATCAAGCTGTATGGTTCGATGGAATTGGCGCCGCTGGTGGGCCTGGCGGATGCGATCGTCGACTTGGTCAGCTCCGGCGGCACGCTGCGTGCGAACAACTTGGTCGAGGTCGAGCAGATCATGGAGATCTCGTCGCGGCTGGTGGTCAACCAGGCTGCGCTCAAACTCAAGCGTACCCAACTCAAGCCCATTCTCGAAGCGTTCGAGCGCGCCAGCAAGAGTGGGGCGCAAGCCGTGGCTGAGCACCGCGCAGATACCGGGGCGCCCGGCGTGTGATGCCCGCATCACGAGACACAAGGAACTCGTATGGCGATCAAGATCCGCAAACTCGACTCCTCCGATGCTAGTTTCAAGCCGGCGTTGGCGGCCGTGCTCGCATTCGAGGCGAGCGAAGACGAAGCGATCGAGCGCTCGGTCGCGCAGATCTTAGCTGACGTCAAATTACGCGGCGATGCCGCTGTGCTGGAATACACGAAGCGTTTTGACCGGCTGGACGTGGACAGCGTTGCGTCCCTGGAATTGCCAGCTGCCCGGCTGCAGGTGGCACTGGACGCGCTGGAGCCCAAATGCCGGGCAGCGTTGGAGGCGGCGGCGGCGCGCGTGCACGCGTATCACGACAAGCAGAAGATCGAATGCGGCAGCCACAGCTGGCAGTACACCGAGGCGGATGGTACGGTGCTCGGCCAAAAGGTCACGCCGCTGGACCGCGTCGGCTTGTACGTGCCCGGCGGCAAGGCAGCCTACCCGTCATCGGTGCTGATGAATGCGATTCCGGCGCGCGTGGCTGGCGTGCGCGAAATCGTGATGGTGGTGCCGACGCCGGACGGCATGGCCAATGACCTTGTGCTGGCTGCCGCGCTACTTGGCGGCGTGGACCGGGTGTTGACCATCGGGGGCGCCCAGGCCATCGGCGCACTCGCCTACGGTACGGACACGATCCCGGCCGTGGACAAGATCTGCGGACCGGGCAATGCCTACGTTGCCGCCGCCAAGCGACGGGTGTTCGGCACGGTCGGCATCGACATGATCGCGGGTCCGTCGGAGATTCTGGTGTTGTGCGATGGCACCACCGACCCGCGTTGGGTCGCGATGGATTTATTTTCGCAGGCCGAGCACGATGAACTCGCGCAGTCGATCCTGTTGTGTCCGGACGCCGTGTTCATCCGGCGCGTCGAGGAGGCGATCGACCAGTTGATCGGGACGCTGCCGCGGCGCGACGTGGTCACCCGTTCGCTGCAGGATCGCGGCGCGTTGATCAAGGTCCGAGACATGGCCGAGGCATGCGCAATCGCCAACGACATCGCGCCGGAGCACCTGGAGGTGTCGGCGCTCGAGCCGCATCAATGGGTGCAGCACATTCGCCATGCTGGCGCGATCTTCCTAGGCCGCTACACGAGCGAGAGCCTCGGCGACTATTGTGCGGGTCCGAACCACGTGCTGCCGACTTCCCGGACCGCGCGTTTCTCGTCGCCGTTGGGCGTGTATGACTTTCTGAAGCGCTCGAGCGTGATTGAGGTGAGCGCCGAAGGGGCGCAGACGCTCGGTGAAATTGCCGCGGAACTCGCGTATGGCGAGGGCCTGCAGGCGCACGCGCGCAGCGCCGAGTATCGGATGAAGGCCGGCGGCTGACCGCACGGGCGGGCAGGCGGGACAGCTTGGACACCAGACTATGACGATACCCCAGAACATCATTCGCCCGGACGTGCTGGCAATGACGAGCTATCCGGTACCGGATGCCGCCGGCTTGATCAAGCTGGACGCAATGGAAAACCCCTACGCGCTGCCGCGGCCGCTTGCGCACCGGCTCGGCGAGCGGCTTGCCCAGGTCGCGTTGAACCGCTATCCAATGCCGCGGCCCGGCGCATTGCTGGACAAGCTCAAGTGCGCGATGCAGGTGCCGGCTGATTGCGACGTGCTGCTGGGCAACGGCTCGGACGAATTGATCAGCCTGATTGCGACCGCGTGCGCGAAGCCGGGCGCCAAGATCCTGGCGCCGGTGCCCGGCTTCGTGATGTACGCGATGTCGGCCAAGCTCGCGCAGCTGCAATTCGTTGGCGTGCCGCTGAATGCCGATCTGACGCTGGACGTGGGCGCGATGCTGGAGGCCGTCGCCGCGCACCAGCCCGCGGTGATCTATCTGGCCTATCCGAACAATCCGACCGGCACACTGTTCGACGACGCGGATCTCGAGCGGGTTGTGCGCGCGGCCGACCGGTCGCTGGTGGTTATCGATGAGGCGTATCAACCGTTTGCGCAGCGCAGCTGGATGTCGCGGGCCGGCGAGTTCGACAACGTGGTGGTCATGCGCACCGTCTCCAAGCTGGGCCTGGCCGGTATCCGGCTCGGCTATCTGGTCGGCTTGCCAGGCTGGATCAACGAGTTCGACAAGGTGCGTCCCCCCTACAACACTAACGTGCTGACGCAGGCGACGGTCGATTTTATGCTCGATCACCTGGAAGTGCTCGATGCGCAGGCCGCTGAATTGCGTGCCGAGCGGGCGCGACTTGCCGAGGCGATCGGCGCGTTGCCGGGTGCTCACGTGTTTCCGAGTGCGGGAAACTTCCTGCTGGTGCGCGTGCCGGATGCCGCCGCGGTGTTCGACGCGCTGCTCGGTGCACGAATTCTGATTAAAAACGTGAGTAAAATGCATCCATTGCTGGCTGAGTGCGTGCGGATCACGGTCAGCACGCCGGATGAGAATGCACAATTGCTAGCTGCGTTGAGCAATGCGCTGGTTTGATCGCGTGTGAGTCGCTGTTTAATTTTTCCGCCATTTTCAGGAACATCCATGCGTATTGCGGAAGTCGTGCGCAACACGAGCGAAACGCAGATCCGAGTGAAGGTCAATCTGGACGGTACTGGCCAGCAGAAGCTGAACACCGGGGTGCCGTTTCTTGACCACATGCTGGACCAAATTGCCCGCCACGGCTTGATCGATCTCGAGGTCGACGCGCGCGGCGATTTGCACATCGACGACCACCATACGGTCGAGGACACCGGCATCACGCTAGGCCAGGCTATCGCCAAGGCGATCGGCGAGCGCAAGGGCATCCGCCGCTACGGCCACGCGTACGTACCGCTGGACGAAGCATTGTCGCGCGTCGTCATTGATTTTTCTGGACGCCCGGGGCTGGAGTTTCATATCCCCTTCACGCGCGCGCGGATCGGCAACTTCGATGTCGATCTAACGATCGAATTTTTCCGCGGCTTTGTCAATCATGCCGGTGTCACGCTGCATATCGACAACCTGCGCGGCCTGAACGCGCATCATCAGGTCGAGACCGCGTTCAAAGCGTTCGGCCGGGCGCTGCGTATGGCCGCCGAGATCGATGCGCGCGCGGCCGGACAGATCCCGTCGACCAAGGGCATCTTGTAGGGCAAAGTGCAACCGTTGCTCAACCGCGCGTTGCCATTTTGTTTGAGCCTGACCGCGAACCAGAACGTGGCGCAGAGGCGTTGCACGAGGGGACGAGTCGCACGATACGCGTCGCGTCGATATCGGTGGTCTGCGTGAACGCGGTATCGGCCACGCTCGGCGAGCGGATCGGGTGGAAAACACGGCTACCGGTACTCAGGTAGCCGGCGAACAGCGCGCGGGGCGGGCGGTGCGGCCACCCGCTTGAATTTGGGACGGATGTTTACCAGAAGCGGGTCTGCATGAAAACTTCGATAGCGATTGTCGACTACGGGATGGGCAACCTGCGCTCGGTTTGGCAGGCGATGTTGCGCGCCGCGCCACAGGCCGATGTGCAAGTGGTCAGCGATGTGCACAAGGTGCGCGCCGCGCACCGCGTGGTGCTGCCCGGCCAAGGGGCGATGCGCGATTGCATGGCGTCGCTGGCTGCCTCGGGGCTGCAGGACGCGGTGCTGGATGCGACACGCACCAAGCCGGTCCTGGGCGTGTGTGTCGGCGAGCAAATGCTGTTCGACTGGAGCGAGGAGGCCGATACGAAGGGCCTGGGCGTGCTGGCCGGCAAGTGTCTGCGCTTTCAACTGGACGGCAAGCTGCAGGACGACGGCTCGCGCTTCAAAGTGCCACAGATGGGCTGGAACCGGGTGCGGCAGACCCGGCCCCACCCGCTGTGGGAGGGTATCGCCGACCAAAGCTTCTTTTATTTCGTACACAGCTATTATGTGGTGCCCGACGGTGCGTCCGACACCGTGGGGGAAACGGTGTATGGCGCGCCGTTTACGTCCGCGGTAGCACGGGATAATATTTTCGCCACCCAATTCCATCCCGAAAAAAGCGCGGAAGCGGGGTTGCAGCTGTATCGCAATTTTGCCCAGTGGAATCCATGACGATTGCTCGGAGCCTAGTGTCCAATGCCTAGTGCTCGGTGCTCGGTGCTCGGTGCTCGGTGCTCGGTGCTCGGTGCTCGGTGCTCGGTGTCCGGTGTCCGGTGTCCGGCGTCCGGTGTCCGGTGTCCGGTGTCCGGTGGCGCAGCCTTCGGCACTAGGCCGCGCGCCGGCCAGGTCCGCCTGACAACTTGTACTAAACTAGCGAAAACCTGCCGTCACACCGCAACGCAACGTGATGGCAGCCCAATGAATTTTTCACCCAGACTGACACGTGATAGTTATGTTGCTCATCCCGGCCATCGACCTCAAGGACGGTCAATGTGTGCGCCTGAAACAAGGCGATATGGACCAGGTGACGGTCTTTTCCGAGGACCCGGCGGCCATGGCCCGTCACTGGGTGGACAACGGTGCGCGTCGGCTTCATCTGGTCGACTTGAACGGTGCGTTTGCCGGCAAGCCGAGGAACGAAGAAGCGATCCGCTCGATCATCGCCGAGGTTGGTGATGAGATGCCGGTGCAGCTCGGTGGCGGGATTCGCGACCTCAATACGATCGAGCGGTACCTGGACGATGGATTGTCGTATGTGATTATCGGCACGGCCGCGGTGAAGAACCCGGGATTCCTGCGGGATGCGTGCAGTGCATTCGGCGGCCATATCATCGTCGGGCTGGACGCGAAGGATGGCAAAGTGGCCACGGACGGCTGGAGCAAGCTGACCGGGCACGAGGTGATCGACCTGGCGCGCAAGTTCGAGGATTACGGCGTCGAGGCGATCGTCTATACCGATATCGGCCGCGACGGCATGTTGCAGGGCATCAACATCGAGGCGACCGTGCGTCTCGCGCAGGCGGTCAAGATTCCGGTGATCGCCAGCGGCGGGCTGTCGAACCTGGCCGACATCGATGCGCTGTGCGCCGTCGAGGACGAAGGGATCGAAGGTGTGATTTGTGGGCGCGCGATCTATTCCGGCGAGCTTGATTTCACGGCCGCGCAGAACCTTGCCGATTCGCTGCGCGAGTCTCGCGCCTGAGGCTGCGGCGCGCACCGCGGGTCGGCTGCCCGTGCGCCGCCATCGCGCTGGTCACACGCGTTTCACTTTTCAGCACCTACTTTCATGGCTTTACCGAAACGCATCATTCCGTGTCTTGACGTGACCGCCGGACGGGTCGTCAAGGGCGTCAATTTCGTCGAACTGCGCGACGCCGGCGATCCGGTCGAGATCGCGCGGCGCTACGACGAGCAGGGGGCTGACGAACTCACGTTCCTGGACATTACCGCGACGTCCGACGGGCGCGACCTGATTCTGCCGATCATCGAGTCGGTCGCCGCGCAGGTGTTCATCCCGCTGACGGTCGGCGGTGGCGTGCGTACCACCGAGGATGTACGACGGTTGCTCAATGCAGGCGCCGACAAAGTCAGCGTCAATTCCACCGCGGTGGCCAATCCGCAGTTCGTCCGCGATGTGAGCGAGCGCTACGGTTCGCAGTGCATCGTCGTTGCGATCGACGCGAAGCAGGTCGGCGACTCGCATGAGGTGCCGCGTTGGGAGGTGTTTACGCATGGCGGCCGCAAGGCGACTGGACTCGACGCGGTGCAATGGGCGCGCCGGATGGCGCAGTTCGGGGCCGGCGAGATCTTGCTGACTAGCATGGACCGGGATGGTACCAAGAGTGGATTCGATCTGGCGCTCACGCGTGCGGTATCGGATGTGGTGTCGGTGCCGGTCATCGCCTCGGGCGGCGTGGGCTTGCTGCAGCACTTGGCCGATGGGGTGACCGATGGCCATGCGGACGCGGTACTGGCCGCTAGCATTTTCCACTACGGCGAATACACGGTCGGCGACGTGAAGCGGTTCATGGCCGAACGTGGCATTGCAGTGAGGCAGTAATGGGCGGCAATGACTGGCTGGACAAGGTGAAATGGGATGCGAACGGCTTAGTGCCGGTGATCGCGCAGGAAGCGTCGAGCAACGATGTGTTGATGTTCGCGTGGATGAACCGTGAAGCGTTAGCTAAGACCATTGAGCTGGGGCGCGCCGTCTACTTTTCCCGCTCGCGTAACAAGCTGTGGTTCAAGGGCGAGGAATCCGGCCATGTGCAGCACGTGCGCGAAGTGCGGCTGGACTGCGACGAGGATGTTGTGCTGTTAAAGGTCGAGCAGGTATCCGGCATGGCCTGCCATACCGGCCGGCATTCATGTTTTTTTCAAAAATTCGAAGGCACTGTGGACGACGGAGAATGGATATCGATCGACCCCGTGCTGAAAGATCCGGAAAGCATCTATCCATGATCCACCATACTCAACCTGCGCTGCAGCGGACGGCTGACGCCATGAGTCCGCGGGACGCGAACGATGCTCTGCGCGACGTGCTGCTGCGGCTGGCGGCAACGATCGATGGCCGCAAGGGGGGCGACCCCGAGGCCTCTTATGTCGCGCGACTGTTTCACAAGGGCGACGACGCGATTTTGAAAAAGATCGGTGAAGAGGCGACCGAAGTCGTGATGGCGGCCAAGGATGCGCGTCACGGGGGCTCGAGCGCGACGCTGGTGAACGAGGTGGCCGACCTGTGGTTCCATTGTCTTATCATGTTGTCGCATTATGGTGTCGGACCCAATGACGTGCTGACCGAACTGCAACGCCGCGAGGGCCTGTCGGGCATTGAAGAAAAGGCGTTGCGCAAACGGCGCGAGCGCGAACAGAATGGTGATTGAGCCGTGCGGCAGTGCTGTGGAGCGATGCGATGAATGATCCGTTAGATGACAACGAGCGTGCGGTGCGCACGCTCCAGCGTGCGCCGCTGGACGAACAGCGACTGCGTTCGCTCAGAACGCTGACCCATCTGTTGTACGCGCTCTATGCGTTGTTGTGGTTTACTGGCGGCGTGTCAGCCTTGATCGCTGTCATCGTCAACTACATCAAGCGTGACGATGTCGCGCACACGCCGTACGCCGCGCATTTCGCCTGGCAGATCCGCACCTTCTGGTGGGGATTGGTGTGGGGTGGCGTGGGTTTTGCCACAATGGTGATCATGATCGGTTTCGCCATCTGGTTTGCCGCCGGCGTCTGGGTGCTTTACCGGATCATCAAGGGATGGCTGTATCTGAACGACAACAAGCCGTTGCCGGTGCGACAGCGGGCGGCGGTATGACGGTGGACTGTTTGGAAACGTGATATGACGCAATCCGACTGTATCTTTTGCAAGATCGCGAGCGGTGAACTGCCGAGCAAAAAGGTGTTCGAGAACGACGAATTCGTCGCGTTCCACGATCTGCGGCCGGCAGCTGCCGTGCACGTGCTCGTCATTCCTCGAAAACATATTGAAACACTGTCTCATTGCACGGAAGACGATGCGCCGCTGCTTGGTAGAATGACAATACTGGTCGCGCGCCTGGCCGAGCAATTGGGTTGCGCGTACACCGGGGGGCAGACCGGTTTCCGGACCGTCATCAATACCGGGCCGGGGGGCGGGCAGGAGGTCTACCACCTGCACGCGCATATCCTTGCCGGCCCGCGGCCGTGGCTGCGTATGGGCTGACATCCCACGCAATCGAAATCGGAGAGTTTTTATGGGCTCATTCAGTATTTGGCACTGGCTGATCGTGCTGTTGATCGTGGCGTTGGTGTTCGGCACGAAAAAGCTGCGCAACATCGGCAGCGATCTCGGCGGTGCGGTCAAAGGTTTCAAGGACGGCATGCGCGACGCGGAAGGGGCCGACGCCGATTCGCACAAGGAACTGCCACGCTCCGGCACGATCGACGTCGATGCGAAGGAAAAGTCCGGTTCGCGCGATGCGCGTTGAGCGCCCGGCTCACACGTTGACCGGCTCACCGCGATGCTCGACTTAGGCCTCAGTAAGATGGCGTTGATCGGCGTTGTTGCGCTGATCGTAATCGGCCCGAAGAAGCTGCCCGGTGTGGCGCGTACCGCGGGCGCACTGTTCGGCCGTGCCCAGCGCTATGTGAACGACGTCAAGGCGGAGGTGATGCGCGAGATCGAGTTGGACGAGTTGCGCAAGATGAAGTCCGACTTCGAGGATGCCGCGCGAAACATGCAAACCTCGATTCACGAGCACGTGCAACAAGCGCAAACTGAGCTGACCGAGGGCTGGCGCGACGGCACCGGCCCGAACACGGACAGCGCCGAGCAAGGCGTCAGCGCCGGCGCGTCGAATTCGATTTGGCACGACTCGCCCAGTGGCGCGGTGCGAGCATCGTCGCGCAAAAACTGGCGGGTCAAGCGCACGGTGACACCGGTGTGGTACAAACGGGTCGCTGCACGTCGTACCCATGTGCAGTCGGGCGCGGCTCGCGTGGCGCGGCATACACCGCCAAACCTGCGGCGGCCGATCCGTTTCCTGTGATCCTGTCCCGTTTCCTGTCCACTTCTTTTCTCCGTCCCAGGCCGCTGTGAGCGAAGCTCCGCACAATCCGCAGAACGAAGACACCGAAGAAACGTTTATTTCGCACTTGATCGAGTTGCGCACGCGGGTGATCCGCGCTGCCGTCTCGGTGCTGGTGGTGTTCGTGTCGCTGGTCTATTGGGCGCCGGACATTTTTCGGCTGCTGGCTCATCCGCTGATGGCGAACCTGCCCAAGGGCGGCAAGATGATCGTCACCGACGTCACCGGCTCGTTCTTCGTGCCAATGAAGGTGACGATGCTGGTGGCGTTCGTGATCGCGCTGCCGGTGGTGCTGTATCAAATCTGGGCGTTTGTTGCGCCGGGCCTGTACCAACATGAGAAAAAGCTCGTGCTGCCGCTGGTTTCAAGCAGCTACGTGTTGTTTCTGTGCGGGATGGCGTTCGCGTATTTTGTTGTTTTTCCGACCATCTTTCGCGTAATGGCGCACTACAATGCGCCGCTCGGCGCCGAGATGTCAACGGATATCGACAATTACCTGAGCTTTGTGTTGACGATGTTCATCGCGTTCGGCGTGACGTTCGAAGTGCCGATCGTCGTCGTGCTGCTCGCGAAGCTGAATATGGTGACGGTAAACAAGCTCAAGGAAGTGCGTCCGTACGTGATCGTCGGCGCGTTCGTGGTCTCCGCCATCGTGACGCCACCCGACGTTTTCTCCCAACTCATCCTCGCGGTGCCGCTGCTCGTGCTATACGAGCTCGGGATCATTGCGGCACGGCTGCTGGTTACTCGGCAGCCGGACAGCGAGCCCGAAAGCGAAGAGGCAAAATAGCGGCACGGCGGGCCGTGCTGCGCGCCTTTATGCTGAGCGCCGCGCGGCGGCGCCCGCCACTTCGTCGTCGCCGTTATCGGCGGCGCTCGTCATTCATCGTCGTCGCCGTTGTCCAGCGCTTGCTTGGGCGGCGGCGGGCGCTTGCCGATCGTCACGTCGATGTCCATTTCGTGCGACTTGCGCCACAGGTGCACCTTCGCGACCGTGCCGGGCTGAATCAGCGCGATCACGTTGAGCAGGCGCGTCGTGTCAGTGATATCCTCATCGTTGACCTTCACGAGGATATCGCCCGGCTTGATACCGGCCTTGTCCGCCGGTCCGCCTCGCAGCACGCCCGCCACGATCGCGCCTGATTTCTGTTGTAGACGGAACGATTCCGCGATTTCCGGCGTCACGTCTTGAGGCTCGACACCGATCCAGCCGCGCGTGACCGTGCCCGTTGTGATGATGCTCTCAAGCACGCTGCGCGCCGTCGACACTGGAATGGCAAAGCCGATTCCCAGTGAGCCGCCGCTGCGCGAATAGATCGCGGTATTGATGCCGAGCAAGTTACCGTTCACATCGACCAGTGCGCCGCCGGAATTACCCGGGTTAATCGGCGCATCGGTCTGAATAAAGTTTTCAAAGGTGTTGATCCCCAGGTGATTGCGTCCGAGCGCGCTGATAATGCCCATCGTCACCGTCTGGCCGACCCCGAACGGATTGCCGATCGCCAGCACGACGTCGCCCACGCGCGCATGTTCCATCCGTCCGAGCGTGATCGTCGGCAGATTGGGTAGACTGATCTTGAGTACCGCCAGATCCGTTTCCGGGTCTACGCCGATCATTTTCGCGCTCGCCGTGCGCCCGTCGGCCAACGCGACCTCAATCTCGTCGGCGCCGTCCACCACGTGCTGGTTCGTTAGAATGTAGCCCTCCGAGCTCACAATGACGCCGGAGCCGAGGTTGGACGCGGGCTCCTGGCGTTTGCGCTCGTAGTTGCGGTCGCCGAAGAAATAGCGGAACAGCGGGTCGTTGGCGCGCGGATCCGGCATTTGAGAGCCGTCTTTGCTGGAAAATACGTTCACCACTGCCGGCATCGCGTGCTGGGCGGCGTCTGCGTATGACGTGACCAGTCCGCGGCCCGCCATGCCCGGGGCGACCTCCTGCAGCGCGACGATGGGGGAGGCCAGCTGTTGCCCGAGGTTCCCTTGGCGCTGCAGCCACTGCGGCTTCAGCGTCGCGACGATGAACATCAACGCGAGCAGTACTGTCACCGCCTGCGCAAAGAACAGCCAAAAGCGTCTAAGCATCTGAACTTATGGGGCTTGCATGGATCGAAATGAACTTGAATTGTACTTGAACGGGTTGCTCGAAACCTCGCGGTTCCGGGACTATTGCCCCAACGGGTTGCAAGTTGAAGGTCGTCGCCGGATCGAGAAGGTCGCCACCGGCGTGAGTGCTTGCGCGGCGTTGCTCGAGGCGGCGATCGACTGGAAAGCTGACGCGGTGCTCGTGCATCACGGGTATTTTTGGAAAAACGAAGCGCCGCAAATCACGGGCCACAAGTATCGGCGACTGCGCCTTTTGATCCAGAACGACATCAACCTGTTGGCTTACCACCTGCCACTGGACGCACATGCGGAACTGGGCAATAACGCGCAGCTCGGCGCGCGGATGGGGTGGCAGGCCGACGCGCGGTTCGGTGACAACGATCTCGGCTTCCTCGCCACGCTGCCGATGCCCACGTCGCTGTCGCATCTGGCCGCACAGGTCGGCAATACGCTCGGGCGCGCGCCGCTCGTGCTGGGCGATCCTGATCGCAAGTTGCGCCGTGTCGCGTGGTGTACCGGCGCCGCGCAAGGCTACTTCGACGAGGCGATCAGGGCCGGCGCCGATGTCTACCTGAGCGGCGAAGTGTCCGAGCCCACCACCCACTTGGCGGCGGAGTCCGGCGTGGCGTATGTATCGGCCGGCCACCATGCGACCGAACGTTACGGCGTGCAGGCTATCGGAGCCCACTTGGCCGACGCATTCGGTTTGGAGCATCTATTCATCGACATCGACAATCCGGTCTAGTCGGGCTGCGTCGATATCTACGCCGACAAATCCGTATGCGTCGGCGGGGAACAAATGGTGCGACGTATTGCCGCATCCGTGCCGTGCCGTGCCGTGCCGTGCCGTGCCGTGCCGTGCCGTGCCGTGCCGTGCCGTGCCGTGCCGTGCCGTGCCGTGCCGTGCCGTGCCGTGCCGTGCCGTGCCGTGCCGTGCCGTGCCGTGCCATGCCGTGCCATGCCGTGCCATGCCGTGCCGTGCCGTGCCGTGCCGCATCCGTGCCAAGCCAAGCCAAGGGGCGGCGCGCACCTGCGCAGACCGCAACGCCCGCATTCGGCACATCGTACCGTCCGCATTCAGCGCATCGCGCCCCGCATTGATATATCGCGCCGCCGCATTCGGCGCATCGCGCTCCTGCATTCGGCACATCGCACTGCCGGGCTGGACTCCACAGCGGGGTGCGCCCGTCAGCCGCAGTGCCCCCGCGGATCCCGTGTGACGTCGATTTCGTGATTTTTGTTAAGTAGTTGCTTAATATAAGAGGCCGTGCTATACGAATCGGTGCCGCCAAACCCTTGCGTAGCAAGCCTTTACGCGGCAGGCCGCAACCTAGGCTTGTAAATGGCGCCTGCATTCCCGCACACTATGAATGGGTAGCCGAAGGAAGACTGGAGTCCAACCAAGAAGTGGGGCGTGTGATGCGAGACAAGGAAGACAATCGCGTCGATGGCAGCCGCCGTACCTGGCTGATAGCGACGTCAGTAGCGGGTGGAATGGGAGGCATGACAACCCTGGTGCCGTTTGCTGCATCGCTGGCACCGTCCGAAAAGGCCAGGGCCGCAGGTGCGCCGGTTGAGGTGGACATTAGTACCTTGAAGCCCGGCGAAATGATGACTGTTGCATGGCGCGGCAAGCCTGTGTGGATCATCAATCGTACCGAGCAGATGCTGGCCGAGGTCACCAAGGCTGACGGCGAGGTGGCCGATCCGCATACGCAGAATCCATTTTCGATCCCGCTCCCCGAGTATTGCCAGAACGAATACCGCTCCCGTCCCGAGCACAAGAACATCCTCGTGCTCGTGGGCATCTGCACGCACTTAGGCTGCTCGCCGAGCCCGCGTTTTTTACCGGGTCCCCAGCCGAACCTGCCGGCCAACTGGCCGGGCGGTTGGCTGTGTCCGTGCCATGGCTCGACCTTTGACTTGGCCGGCCGCGTGTTCAAGAACAAGCCCGCACCGCAAAACCTGGATGTACCGCCGTTCATGTTCAAGACGGCCACGCAGCTCGTGATTGGCCAGGACGAGAAGGGAGAGGCGTAAATGGCGACGACGGACAACTCTGATGAAGGCACAGGCCTGCTCGGCTGGATCGATCGCCGTTTTCCACTGAGTTCAACATGGAAGGCGCACGTATCCGAGTACTACGCACCAAAAAACTTCAACTTTTGGTATTTCTTCGGCTCACTGGCCCTGCTCGTGTTGGTGATCCAGGTCGTCACCGGCATTTTCCTGGTGATGAACTACAAGCCTGACTCGCAGTTGGCGTTTGCGTCGGTCGAGTACATCATGCGCGAAGTGCCGTGGGGCTGGCTGATCCGGTACATGCATTCGACCGGCGCATCGATGTTTTTCGTCGTCATCTATCTGCACATGTTCCGGGGGCTGTTGTACGGCTCCTATCGCAAGCCACGCGAACTGGTGTGGATCTTCGGCTGCCTGATCTTCCTGTGCCTGATGGCCGAAGCGTTCTTCGGTTATTTATTGCCGTGGGGCCAGATGTCGTTTTGGGGTGCACAGGTCATCGTGAACCTGTTCTCCGCGATTCCGTTTATCGGTCCGGACCTGGCACTGTGGATCCGTGGTGACTACGTCGTGTCGGATGTCACGTTGAACCGCTTCTTTGCGTTTCACGTGATCGCGATCCCGCTGGTGCTCATCGGCCTGGTCGTCGCTCATATCGTCGCGCTGCACGAAGTGGGCTCGAACAACCCGGACGGCATCGAGATCAAGGCAAAGAAAGACGCAAAAGGCATTCCGCTCGATGGAATCCCATTCCATCCGTACTACTCGGTGCACGACTTCTTCGGCGTCTGCGTCTTCCTGCTCGTATTTTGCGCGATTATCTTTTTCGCGCCCGAGATGGGCGGCTATTTCCTCGAGGCGAACAACTTCGTGCCGTCCGACCCGCTCAAGACGCCGACCGAAATTGCGCCGGTCTGGTACTTCACCGCGTTCTACGCAATGCTGCGTGCGACGACGGACGACTTTAAGATCGCGTTGATGATCGTGGTCGGGCTGCTCGGCATGCTCGGCTTAATCAAGGCCCGCGGAGGCGTGAAGAAGACGGGCTCGGTCGTGGCTGCCGTGCTCGTGATTCTCGCAATGGCCAGCACCCAGGCCAAGTTCTGGGGCGTCATCGTCATGGGTGGCGCCGTCCTCACGTTGTTTTTTCTACCGTGGCTTGATCGCAGCCCGGTCAAGTCCATCCGCTATCGTCCGGGTTTTCATCGATTCTTCTATGGAATCTTCGTCGTCGTCTTCCTGACACTGGCCTTTCTTGGCACCCGGCCCCCCTCGCCGGCCGCGACCGTGATCGCGCAGGCCTGCACGCTAGTGTATTTCGCCTTCTTCCTCGGGATGCCGTTCTGGACTCGCCTGGGCACATTCAAGCAGCCGCCCGAGCGCGTGACCTTCAAGCCGCATTGAACGCGGGAATCGGACGCGAACGGAGAATACCAATGAAGAAATGGCTTTCGATACTTGCGCTGCTGGCGGCGACACTGGCTGGCACGCTGGGCGTGGCCCGTGCCCAGGAGGAGGATATCGTCCTCGATCGCGCGCCGGACCGCACCAACAATCTTGCGTCGCTGCAACGTGGCGCGCAGTTGTTTGTGAACTACTGTCTGAACTGCCACAGTGCGAGCATGCTGCGCTACAGCAAGCTGCAGTCGATCGGCATCCCGCAGAAGGAAATCGAGGACAACCTGCTATTTAGCGGCGGCAAGGTCGGTGACACGATGACTGTGGCGATGCGCCCGGCTGATGCGCAGGAGTGGTTCGGCGTCGCGCCGCCGGACTTGTCGCTCGAGGCGCGCGCGCGAGGTGTGGACTGGCTGTACACGTACTTGCGCACGTTCTATCGCGACCCGACGCGGCCAACCGGGTGGAACAACCTCGCGTTCCCGAATGTCGGAATGCCCCATGTACTGTGGCAACTGCAGGGCGTGCGCGATGCGAAATTTATTGAACAAAAAGGTGAGGACGGTGAGGTGACGCACCAGTTCGACGGCTTTACCCAGGTGAGCAACGGGACGCTTGCGCCGATAGACTATGATTCGTCTGTCGCCGACCTTGTCTCCTACCTTGCCTGGATGTCAGAGCCGGCACGCAAGACGCGCGAGCGCGTAGGCGTGTGGGTGCTGCTGTTTCTCGGCGTACTGACTCTGTGCGCCTGGAGGCTCAACGCCGCGTACTGGAAAGATATCAAGTAAGCACGCCGTTCGCGGTGTGGGGCTGGCAGCCAAGAAGACCGGCATGGGGCGGTCTTCTCAGCGCTGGCCCTTCGGTTTTTTGAGGAAAGTAGAAATGATGGTTTTGTATTCCGGTACCACTTGCCCATTCTCCCAGCGTTGCCGGCTGGTGCTGTTCGAAAAGGGCATGGACTTCGAGATCCGCGATGTCGACCTGTTCAACAAACCGGAGGACATCTCGGTGATGAACCCGTACGGGCAGGTGCCGATCCTCGTGGAGCGCGATCTGATCCTATACGAGTCGAACATCATCAACGAGTATATCGACGAGCGTTTCCCGCATCCGCAATTGATGCCTGCTGATCCGGTCCAGCGTGCTCGTGCACGGCTGTTCCTGCTCAATTTTGAGAAAGAGCTGTTCGTGCACGTTGGCACGCTCGAGAACGAGAAGGGCAAGACGGCCGAGAAAGCGCACGAGCGCGCGCGTGCGGCGATTCGTGACCGGCTGACGCAATTGGCACCGATCTTTGTTAAGAACAAGTACATGCTGGGCGAAGAGTTCTCGATGCTTGACGTGGCGATCGCGCCGCTGTTGTGGCGTCTGGATCACTATGGCATCGAGCTGTCCAAGAACGCGGCGCCGCTGATGAAATATGCGGAACGCATTTTTAGCCGGCCGGCCTATATCGAGGCGTTGACGCCCTCCGAGAAGGTGATGCGTCGTTAAGCGGCGGCGGGCTTGAGTCCCCAGTCGTAACTGCTTGCCGGTGTGACGCCCGCGTGCCGGGCGCGACGCGTCGGCAGGTCGAGGAACAATAATGCAAGAGATTTCCACCAAGCCCTATTTGTTGCGCGCGCTCTACGAGTGGTGCACGGACAATGGATTGACGCCGCATATCGCGGTAAAGGTCGACAACCACACGCGTGTCCCGCGACAGTTCGTGCGTGACGGCGAAATTGTGCTTAATATCAGCTTCGATGCGACCAGCCAGTTGCAAATGGGCAACGATGTGATCGAATTCCTCGCGCGCTTCTCCGGCAAATCGCACAAGATTGAGGTGCCGGTGGCCAACGTCCTGGCCATTTATGCGCGCGAGAACGGGCAGGGAATGGTGTTCCCGGTCGAAGGGATTCCAGATGAGCCGGTCGAAGGCGCACCCGAGTTCGAGGCCCTTGCGGCAGACGAATTTTACGATATGACGCCCCAGGAGAAGCAGCGCATCCTACGAGAGCGTGTGTTGCAGCAAGTGGGACAGAGCGGGCCGGCCGTAGTCGGCCGCGACATGCAGCGCGGCCAGCACTCAGAGGGTCAGGCTGTGCAAGAGCCCGACGCTGCCGATGCCGGGGGCGAGGGTCGGAAGGACAATAGTCGCAAGCATCTGAAAGTGATCAAGTGATCTTTTGCCGCAGACCCAGGCTGTAGTATACTGTTTAGCTATGCCGGCTTAGCTCATCTGGTAGAGCAGTTGATTTGTAATCATCAGGTGGCGGGTTCGAGTCCTGCAGCCGGCACCAATACTGACGCGGGTCCCAGCGAATGGGGCCCGCATTTTTTTTGTTCTACAAAACCCGCTTTGTTCTACAAAATTACTTTTGCTGACAAGGCGGAGGCCGCGTAGCGCGCTCCGAAGGGCCAACTGGCAGCGAAGCACTTAACGCTGGTTGGTGCTGCATGACCTGCCGACAATAGAAGCAGCAGCCGGTTACCATCCCAGCTCACAGAAGGCGGCTGACCATGCAGGTAGCGTCACCGGTCGATCGGCGATTGGATAAGAGCACGGCTGAGTTGGCGATGCGATAATGCCCATCTTGGCGAGGTGAATGAAAAAGGTTGACGCACACTTGCCAAGCTTGCCTACTGGGATAAACGGGGACATATCATCCGGCAATGAGCGCGACAGCGCCAAGCATGACGAAGAACTCTCGCTATCTGAGCTATAACCAGGCGTACTTACACACATCGCTTACAAACAAAATTGTGCCGTAGCTGTCTGGGATTCGATGATGTGGTTTGCTTTGTCACACTTGGATGCGCGTGTGCCGTTTGGCATTTAGCGTCTCCCTTTTCCAGATAACAGAGTGCATCCAGCGAGTAGAAGACTCTAATACCGTGGCAATAGCCAGAGGGCAGGCCGCGTTTGACTTCAACGCAGCCGCGCAGCGGGTTTTGTGTGCTGGCGATAGTTCCATTGATTGGGACCGTTCCCACAGGGCGGTGAGCGGTTCGGCCCGCAGATCCGGTTCGGCTTGAATCTGCTCAATCTCGCCTATCAATTGTTGTAGCGACGCGAGATCGGAGACGCTGTCTGCTTGCTGGTAACAGCGCCACGCCCATCGTCTTTCCTCCATCAGGGCATAGGTGTTGCGATTGACACGTGAAAACTCGGGGATATGATCCAACGGTAGGTAGCGTGCGACCTCCAGAATCACTTCGCCTGGCAAAGTGTCGTAGATTCTGGGCTTTTTGGGGCGTGCGTCGAATGTGGTGTCCGCTGATCGTTTTGCGCCCGTAGGCGGTGCAGCGGGCGACGCTTGGTGGGCTTGTTCGTTCATCGCATAAATAGCGATGGGGGCAGTATCCAATGCGTCGTTAAAGTCCATCGACAATTCCGGGAGTCAGATATGGGCCATAAAGCGGGTGATCAGGGCGAGAAGGCCCCTGGCGCTGAGGCCAGGATGAGCGTAGGGTGTAGCTGGGCACAGATGGGCCGCCGTGGGACGGACGAGGGCGGATCATACGGTGATTCACTGCCTGCTGGGCAGCAGGCTAGCGAAGAACGAATGCCTAAACGCGACTGCGAGCGGCCATCGGCTAGTTTTGTGTCGAATACTCATAACGTTGGCTCAGAAAGCGCAGTCTCCTCCTTGCCCGCCGGCTTCGCTTAAGTCAGTGGTTTTCATGAACTCACTGGCATGCTCGGTTAGCCTTTGTGATGTGCGTTTCCGATGGTGTCAACAGCAACTTAGAAGTGGCTCTTTCCCACTTTGTGTAAAGTTTCACGTCACAAATCAGCATCGATTCAACACGCGAGTACAAAGCAGCTAAAAGTCGACGCGGCCATACATTTGTCGCTTGAGAAACTTGAGCCGATTGACATAGCTTTCGACGATACCGTTACTGTAGGGGCAGCAGTGCTGCGTCATAGTCGTGGCCGAGACCTGCCGCTAATCACCACATTTCAGGCACGCCGCTGGCTTGCCAGTTCACACAAAGTGTGAAAGAGTCAGTATTACTTTGACGCTAACAACTGCGCCGCGGTGACTTGCTGCGACGCGGTTGGCGCGTGCTGGTTGGCCGCTGATTGAGTTACGGTTAAGGTAGAGGGTCTGGTACGTAATAAAAATTATAAAGAATCCCGAGAATGCAATGCTTACGTTCAAGGTCACGACAGTCGGGGCGTCAGCTGGCTTCATCCTCACCAAGGAAGCGATGGCACGGCTCAAGGTGAAGAAGGGGGATACGGTGTATTTGACGGAGGCGCCGGAGGGGGGCTATCGGATTACACCCTATGATCCCGATTTCGAGCGTCAAATGAGGCTGGCGGAAGAGATCATGCATGACGACCGCAATATCTTGCGGGCGCTTGCCAAGTGACCGCTTGGCGATGGGTTCGCGCGGATCTAATCTATGCCGTGCATGATCGCCAGCTAGCCGAGCATGGTGGTCTTGATGGCGTGCGCGACATAGGCGCTGTGGAGTCGGCATTGGCGCAGCCGCAGAACCTCGATACATACGGCGAGGCGGACGTTGCGGCACTGGCGGCCGCGTATGCGTATGGCTTGGCTCGGAATCATGGTTTTGCGGATGACAACAAGCGCACTGCATGGATTGCCGCGCGCTTGTTTCTTGCTGACAATGGTTATCGCATGCAGTTTGATCCGGCTGACGCGGTTAGGACGATGGAAGGCGTTGCCTCCGGCGAGATTGATGAGGGACAACTTGCAGCGTGGTTTCGACAGCGGGTTGCGGTTGTTTGATGCGTCGGCAGAGCGGCGTCTAGCGCCGCACCGCGATGACCGCCCCGGCTCTGGGAGTTACCCCGCGTCCGTAGCCATCTCCGCAAGGCGCTGGGTGCGCAGTCGGCGGTACAGCGTGGAGCGGGAAATACCCAACTCTCGTGCCGCTTCGGTTTGCCGGCCGCGGTGCCGCTTCAGCGCCTGGTCGATCAAATGGTCATCGACGACCATGGGCGGCTTGATGATCGGCACGGCCTCCGGCGGCACCCACTGCTCAAGTTCCAGATCGCGAGCCGTCAGGATGGTGCCATCCGTCATCACCAAGGCGCGCCGTACGCGGTTGATCAACTCGCGCACGTTTCCGGGCCACGGATAGCGACGCATGGCGGCCATGGCCGACGGGGAAAAACCCTTCACGTGCGGCGCATCGGACTTGTATCGTTCAAACATGCATTGCGCGAGCACCTCGATGTCCTTGCCGCGCGTGCGCAACGCGGGCTGCTCCACGCGTAGCACGCATAGCCGATGGTAGAGATCGGCGCGAAAACGTCCGGCATTGACCGCCTCTTCCAGGTTCGCGTGCGTGGCTGAAATGACTCGCACGTCAACGTGGATCGTGTCACGCCCACCCAGGCGCTGGATCGTGCGCTCTTGCAGGAAGCGTAACAGACTGGTCTGACTCTCCAGCGGCAGGTCCGCGATCTCGTCGAGGAACAACGTGCCGTGGTGGGCCGTTTCGATCCGGCCGAGCTTGCGCGACAACGCTCCGGTGAACGCGCCGCGCTCGTAGCCGAACAACTCGGACTGGACCAGGTGAGATGGTATTGCCCCGCAGTTGATCGCGACGAACGGCCGATTTGCACGCGGTGAGCGCTCGTGGATCGCGATCGCGGTTAGCTCCTTGCCGGTGCCGGACTCGCCGGAAATGAGCACCGGCGCGTCGGTGCGCGCGATCCTTGGGATCTTGTCGAACAGCTTTAGCATCGTCTCGCAGGTACCGATCATCCGGCCCTCGCGTGAGCGTGACGGGCCCTGAGACGCACGCAGCATGAGCATACCGTACGCGTGTGCGACCGCATCGGCAACGCGCTCCTGCGACGCGGGAAGCGTTACATAATCAAAACAATAGTCACGAAGCACCGCCTTGACTGCCGCGATACTGAGCTGCCGTGGCTCGACTAGACCGACCCAGGCTACCTCCGATGACGCCTGGCAGCGCGACAGCGCGTCGAGCCATTCGGTGTCGGGCACCGTGCTCAGGTCGAGGATCCCGCCTGCTTGAACGACATGCTGTAGTGCGTGCCGGACGGCCTGCCCATCGTCGACGACCGATACGAGCCAGTTACGTCGGGATAAGTATTGTCGCAGGTCCCGACGCGGCTCGCGCGTCCAGTAGACGAGTTTTCGAGAAATGGTGAATTGACTGTCGTTAGCTAGCGACATGACTACCCCGTATCGATGCATTGTTTTTGTTGTATGGACAATCATATCCGCGGCATAACGCGGAAGTGATAAATCTTGTCAAATCGTCGGTTGGCATGTCGCAATCGAGGCCGCAGCAACAGCGAATAGATATCAGACAGGTGAGTCTATCGCCCCCCGCCGTCTCTGCCGGCTTGGGATGTCCGGCACTTTCAGACTATAGCGAGGCTTGTTCGCCGGGGCCGGCACGCATGCGAAAGAGGAGCGAGAAAAACGCAACGCGCCGACACTGTGGGTGTCGGAAGTGATGGGGCGAGTGGCTGAAAAGATAATATCGGGCGAGAACGTCGTCGGATGTCCGTCATACGTGCAACAGCAAGTGCTTGTGTTCCCACGAACTGATCACGTAGAAGAACACTTCGTACTCTGTTTTCTTCCACGCAAGGTAAGCCTTGACGAATTCCTTGCTCAGGACCGCGGCCAGCGGCTCACATGCCTCCAGCAGCGTCAAGTCTTCTGCAGATTGTGCGGCAACTAGTGCGGTTGCTGATATCCGTCGTTAGACAGGGGCTCGGTCGGCTTGAGCGCTTGAGGCATACCAGGTAGCTGGCCGCGAGCGTGCCGGCAATGGCCCGCTAGGGATTGCAGTTCGTACCCAATATGCGATTCCGAGGAAGACTACTTAGTGTCCGGCATAGACGAACCACGATGGCCGTCCATTCCTTTTTTGCGCAGCGACTGGTGTCGTTACTTTAGCGTCTGCAACGCGTTGCGCACCGTGTCAAAGACTTGCGTGATTTGTTGCTCGGAGATGATCAGCGGTGGTGAGAATGCGAGCGTGTCCCCGGTATAGCGGATCAATACGCCAAGCTCGAAACACTTGACGAACGCTTCGTAGGCACGCGCGCCGAACGCGCCGTCGCGCGATTCCAGTTCCACGCCGCCGACCAACCCCAGGTTGCGTACATCCTTCACGTACGGCGCATCGCGCAGCGCGTGGATCGCGTTCTCGAAAAAAGGCGCGATCTTTGCCGCCCGTTCAAACAATCCCTCGCGTTGATACAGGTCCTGCGCTGCAACTGCCGCTGCCGCCGCGATCGGGTGAGCCGAGTACGTATAGCCATGAAACAGTTCGATAGCACCCGGCGCGCTGGCATTCACGATCGTGTCGTAAATCTTCCTGTCCGTGGCTACCGCGCCCATCGGCGCGGCGGCGTTATTGATTGCTTTGGCCATCGTGATCAGGTCTGGCTTGACGCCGAAGAACTCAGCGGCCGTCGCGCGACCGAGCCGCCCGAACGCGGTGATGACTTCGTCGAAAATCAGCAAAATGTCGTGCTTGGAACAGATCTCCCGCAGCCGCTGCAGGTAGCCTTTTGGCGGAATCAGCACGCCAGTCGAGCCGGCCACCGGTTCGACGATCACGGCTGCGATCGTGGACGCGTCGTGCAAAGCGACCAGCCGCTCGAGTTCGTCGGCCAGATGCGCGCCATGTTCGGGCTGTCCGCGGGAAAATGCGTTCCTTGCCCGATCGTGGGTGTGCGGCAGATGGTCGACTGCAGGCAGCAGCGCGCCGGAGAATGCCTTACGGTTGGCGACAATGCCGCCTACCGAGATGCCGCCGAAACCGACTCCATGGTAGCTGCGCTCGCGGCCGATCAGCCGGGTGCGCTGCCCGTGGCCGCGCGCCCGGTGGTAGGCGAGCGCGATCTTCAGCGCGGTATCGACCGACTCCGATCCCGAGTTGGTGAAAAAGATGCGGTCCAGCCCGTCCGGCATGACGCGGGCCACCTTGGTCGCCGCCTGGAAAGCGAGCGGATGGCCCATTTGGAACGGCGGCGCATAGTCGAGCGTGCCGGCCGATTGCTGCATTGCGGAGACGATCTCCTCGCGCGCGTGACCCGCATTCACGCACCACAGGCCGGCCACGCCATCGAGTACCTTGCGGCCATCACTGGCCGTGTAGTACATGCCCTTGGCTGACGTCAGCAGGCGCGGCGCGGCCTTGAACTGGCGATTGGCGGTGAATGGCATCCAGAAGTTCGACAGATCGCCAGTGATATCGGATGAAGTCATGGTCGCTCCTTGAGTCGTTGTCCCACTCTATCGCCGCCCGGTCACCGACGGACAGATATAGTTTGCAACTGTGCTCCTAACTTTATTGTTTGTCACCCAAACTGTACTGGACCACACGACCACACGACCACACGATCGAACAACATCGGCTTCGCGCCGGCGCGCAATTGCCGTCGGTGCGCAAGTTGGCTCGCACGCACCGGCCATCGTCATCCGAGGGGGAGTCGCGATACGCCGGCAATTAGACAAAGGCTTGATGCATACCGCGTATCAGGTGGTTCCGTACGCGTCGTACGTTCGAGAAGATCAACGAATTGGCCGAGAAAACCAACGTTTTGGCACCGATCAGCGGCCCGAAAAGAGCGCGTTTTTTACGACCGGCGCCGAAGCGGTTGAGAATGCGGTGAAAATCGCGCGGCTTGCGCAAGCTATGCGACGAGCATGAGATCGTGTTGTTTGCCGATGAGATCCAGACTGGTTTTGCGCGCATCGGCACATTGTTCGCGATGCAGCGCTTCGATGTCAGCCGGACCCGGATGCCGATGGCAAAGAGCCTGAGCGGCGGCATGCCGCTGTCCGGCGTGGTCAGCTGGGCCGCGCTGATGGATGCTGTGGAACCCGGCGGGCGGGGCACCTACGCGGGCAATCTGCTCGCCTGCGCGGCGGCGCATGCAGTGCTTGACTCACAAAGCGAGTCCAGCAGCATGCCTCGAAGGTGGCCTGTTGCTGCTCTTATGCAGCGTACATGGTAATGTGTTTCGCTACCTTTTCCTGCTGACGATCGAGCCGGCAGTGCTGGATGAGGAACTGGACATACTTGAACATGCGCCGACGCACGGCACCGTCGCGCAAGCATAGGAACAGGAGCATGGGATCGGACAATCAGACGTTATCGTTGAAGGATTCGTCACTGCTGCGCGATCTGGCCTACGTCAACGGGGCATGGGTCGGCGCGGATGAAGGGCGCACGTTCGAGGTGATCGATCCGGCGACGGGCCGCACGCTAGCGGCCGTTCCGGCGATGGGCGCGGCCGAGACGCGTCGCGCGATCGATGCGGCGCAGCTTGCACAACGCGCATGGCGTGTGAAGACGGGTAAAGAGCGTGCCGCGGTACTGCGTCGCTGGCACGATTTGATGCTGGCCAATGCGCACGACCTGGCCACGATCATGACGGCCGAGCAAGGCAAGCCGCTTGCTGAGGCGAAAGGCGAGATCGGCTATGCGGCATCGTTCCTCGAGTGGTTTGCGGAAGAGGCCAAGCGGGTGAACGGCGACACGTTGGCGAGCCCCGCCGGCGACAAGCGGCTCGTCGTGCTGAAGGAACCGGTGGGCGTATGTGCGGCGATCACACCCTGGAATTTCCCGGCGGCGATGGTCACGCGCAAGGTGGGCCCCGCGTTGGCGGCCGGCTGTGCGCTCGTGCTCAAGCCGGCGGAAGCCACGCCGCTGTCGGCGCTTGCGCTGGCCGCCCTGGCCGAGCGCGCCGGCGTGCCGGCGGGTGTGTTCAGCGTGGTCACGGGCGATCCGAAGACGATCGGCGCGGAAATGACGTCCAATCCGCTCGTGCGTAAGCTGTCATTCACGGGCTCGACGCCGGTCGGGCGGCTGCTCGCGGCCCAGTGTGCGCCGACGATCAAAAAGCTGTCGCTGGAGTTGGGCGGCAATGCGCCGTTCATCGTATTCGACGATGCGGATCTGGACGCGGCCGTGGAGGGGGCGCTCGCCTCGAAGTACCGCAATGCGGGCCAGACTTGCGTGTGCACGAACCGCTTCTACGTGCACGACTCGGTGTACGACGCATTCTCGCGCAAGCTTGCCGATGCGGTCAGCCGGCTCAAGGTGGGCAACGGGTTCGACGCGGAGGTCACGCAGGGACCGTTGATCAACCAGGCCGCGGTGGACAAGGTTGAGTCGCACATCGCCGACGCGCTTTCCCACGGCGCGCGCGTGCTCTCAGGCGGCAAGCGGCACGCGTTGGGCGGCACTTTCTTCGAGCCGACGGTATTGGCCGGCGTGACCCAGGCCATGCGCATCGCGCGCGAGGAAACGTTTGGACCCGTTGCGCCGCTGTTCCGGTTCAGTACCGATGATGAAGTGATCCGTCTGGCCAACGAGACAGAATTCGGGCTGGCTGCGTACTTCTATAGCCGAGATCTGGGGCACGTGTGGCGCGTGGCGGAAGCGCTCGAGTACGGCATGGTGGGAATCAACACGGGCTTGATCTCGAATGAGATCGGCCCGTTCGGCGGTGTGAAGCAGTCAGGGCTGGGGCGCGAGGGGTCCAAGTACGGGATCGATGAGTATCTCGAGCTTAAGTACTTGTGCATCGGTGGGGTTTGATTCCTTCTGGTCGGGCGTGCCGCTTGGGACTGCGGTGCGTTGTGCACCAGCGGTTCCGGCAATCCCGCCCTGGTGTGCCGGAAGCCTTGTGCGTTGCGGCCCGGCGTCGTTTCATCGCGCGCCTGGCAGGGCATCGAAGCGCCACATACCATAGCTTACGCATAAGCGGGCCAGTTTCGGCCGGATGGCGTCGCGGCTGCCATAGGCGATGGATCTCGGCGGTGCCGCAGGCTTTTTCGGTACACTGTCACCAATCGGCCGGTAGCACGGATTGTGCTACCGGCCGATTGGTGACAACTGTGCGCCACCGCGCTTGTCGGCGTGGCGCTTGAACCTGTGTTTCGACCTGCTATGTCCGAGAAGTATGACGTCCGCCCCGGCCAATCCATCGAATTGCTCAAGGAACTCCATATCCTGACGCGCGAGGGCAAGCTTAACCAGGACAGCCGGCGCAAGCTCAAGCAGGTCTACCATCTGTACCAATTCATCGAACCACTGCTCGCCGAATCGAAGCACCAGGGTCGCGACGTGACGCTGGTCGATCATGGTGCCGGCAAGTCGTACCTCGGTTTCATCCTGTACGATCTGTTTTTCAAGAACCTGGGCGACAACTCGCGCCTGTACGGTATTGAGACGCGCGACGAACTGGTGACCCAATCCGCCGACCTGGCCGCCCGGCTCGGGTTTCCTGGGATGGCGTTCCTGAAATTATCCGTAGCAGAATCGATCTCATCGGACCAACTGCCGTCAGCGGTGGACATCGTCACTGCGCTGCATGCTTGCAATACGGCGACCGACGATGCGATCCGCTTTGCGCTGGCCAAGCAGGCCCGCCATATCGTGCTGGTGCCATGCTGCCAGGCGGAGGTGGCGGCCGTATTGAGGCGCAACAAGGCGAAGGCGCTCGGACGCACCGCGCTGAGTGAGCTGTGGCGTCATCCGCTGCACACGCGCGAATTCGGCAGCCAGTTGACCAACGTGCTGCGCTGCCTGCAGTTGGAAGCGCATGGGTATCACGTTAGCGTGACCGAGCTGGTCGGCTGGGAACACTCGCTGAAAAACGAACTGATTATTGCCACGTACAAAAACCTGCCACGCCGCAAGCCGTCCGAGCGGCTGACGGCGATGTTGGCCGAACTCGGGCTGGAAGAACTCGCGCAACGTTTCTTCATCCCAGCGCTGGCCCGCGACAGCGAGCAGCGGATCGCCGATCCGGCGTGATCAACGACGCTCGTCGTGCGCCTCCAGCAGGCGGCGCCAGCCCGCGTGACCGAGTGCGCGCATCGTTTGCTCGTTGCGTTCGTAAATGTGCGCCGCATCTGGAAACGCATCAACAGCCCGCGTCACGCTGGCTTCCCGCAGCAGATGCAGGATCGGATACGGCGCACGGTTCGTATAGTTCTCGATGTCGTGCTCGCCGGTGCCGGCGAATTGGAACAGTGGGTGAAAGCTTGCGATCTGCACGCTGCCTTCCAGCGCGCGCCGACGCAAAAGCTTGTCCGCGCGTGGCAGGAAGTCGTTGAACGCGTAGAAGTCGGCAAATGCGTCCGGCAATATCAGCAACGTCGTATCGATCGATTGCGGATCCGCGTCGACCAGCGTTTGCAGTTCGACATCGAGTGCGGCCAGCACGTCGGCGGCGGTGCAGGCGTCGCTGACCGTGTAGCGGATCTGCTGCTTGACGTGGACGGCCTTCGCGAAAGGGCACAGATTCAGGCCAATGACGGCCCGTTCGAGCCATTGCACTGTGGCGCCGATGACGGCGGCGCGGCCCTGGCGTTTATCGTGCATCGGCATCACAGGGTGCGGTGGCCGCGTCGATCAATTGGGCGGCCAGGGCCGGCGCCGAGTCGATTATGTCGCAGCGCGGGTCGAAGGTCTGACTGGCGGTGTAGACGCCTTCAACGAGCAACGCAAGCGATGCACCGAGCCGTGCGGGCTCGTGTGCGCCGGCCTGTCGTGCCAGATCGGTCAGCCGTTCGAGCAACGCCGTCTTGTTACGGGCGACGATCTGGCGCGCCGGGTGGTCGCGGTCCGAAAACTCACACGATACGTTGACAAACGGACAACCCCGGTAGTCGGGTCGGCGCGCGCGCGCAGTCAAATCTTCAAAAAATTGCTTCAATTGGCGTGCCGGCTGCCCGGGATGTTGCGCGGTACTGCACTCGAACCGTTGCCAATACTCGGCGTCCATCCGGTTCAGGTACGCGACCACAAGCTCGTCTTTCGACGCGAACTGGCGGTACAGGCTCATTTTGTTGACGCCTGCTTGCTCGACAACTGCGTCGATGCCCACCGCACGTATGCCTTGAGCGTAGAACAGCCGCGCCGCCGCGTCGAGCAATTGTTGCTGTGCGTCGGCGCCTGCTGTTGGGGTGCGGCGATGCGTGCCGGCGGACGGCGTGCGCCCGTGCGGGGAGGGTTGATTGCTGCGACTCATGACTCTTCCTGCGCTGCACCGATACAGGAGGTCTGGCAGCGCAATACCATTCCTTGATATGTTACCGATCAGTCACTAAGATTGCAACTTCATGTTGCTGACCCGTAACATGAAGTTGCGGTCGAACCAACGGGACAGGCGCAGATGAATACAGCAGTGAAATGGATCGGCGGTCGCTTTCATCAATGTTCAACGGGCGCGGCACTACGCTGCAACGACCGGCCCGCTTTTCGGTATGCTTAGAGTTCTTCCCTGCTATGGTGACGATTCACGGCGAGACCTGACGATGACCCCCAAACCCGCCCCGACCGAAGTCGATATCCACCCGCTGCTCGCCGGGCGCTGGAGCCCGCGTGCCTATGCCGACAAGCCGGTGACGCGCGACATACAGCACCAAATTCTCGAGGCGGCGCGCTGGGCGCCGTCGTCATATAACTTGCAGCCCTGGCGTTTTATCGTCTTTGACAAGCATGCCGATGCGCCCACCTATGACCGTGCTTTTGTCACGCTCGTGCCGTTCAACCAGGGCTGGAGCAAGCCGGTGCCGGTGCTGATTGCCGTGCTGGCCAAGACCACCACGCCAAAGGGCGACACGAACCCCTGCGCGCAGTACGATACCGGCGCGGCGGCGATGGCGCTGGTGCTGCAGGCGCATGCGCTCGGCCTGTGCGCGCATCAGATGAGCGGCTTTGACGTCAATGCCTTCAAGCAAACCTTTCAGACTCCCGACGACGTGCTGCCGATTGCGATGATTGCGATTGGGCATCCGGGTGATCCCGCGCTGCTGGGTGAGGCGCTGCGGGAGCGCGAATGGGCGCCCCGCCAACGCTTGGCGGTCAGCGAGCTTGCGTTTGCCGGTGCATGGAACAAACCGTTCTGATTTTGTCATCGTCGGCCGCGGCGAGCATCGCGGCGACGCCGATCAGATAGCCGCCGAATACCGCTGCGCACTCGTGCGTATCGATTAGGCGACCGAGCAGCACGCCGGATATCGCATAGGTGAAAAAAATCGCGTTGTAGAAGAACGCTTGTGCAGCCATCAGCGCCAGCCCGACCAGCGAGCGGCGCCGATGCCGCACGAGTAGCGCGTGGCAGATTTCGCGCAGTGGCGTGTGGGGGCGCACCTTCAAGCGCAATGTTGGCAAGCCCTCGCAGTCGAGCATGACGCCGCGGCGACGAAACTGCTGCTCGATCGCCGTGACGATCGCATGGGCTTCGTCGGGCCGCCCATGCGTCAGCAGCCAGCGCGGGCTCTCCGGAATCCACATCCGCATGAGTAATACTAGCAACCCGAGTCGGCACCGATAAAAAAGCATAGACGCCACCCATAGTCCGGCGGCAGCAGCACGGGGTCCATGCAGCGACACAGGCTTTGCCTGCGGCGCTGCTTCGTGCTAAAAACCTGTCCCTTTCCGAGTTGGCGGTGTCAACCGTGAGTTCGCAGCTGGCCATCCCAGGAGCATCGAATGGACTATTGTGCAATTGATTTTGGCACGTCTAATTCTGCCGTCGCGCTGCCGGCGAGGGACGCCGCGCCGCATGGCGTCCGGCTAGCCCCGGTCGAGGACGACCATGCGACCCTGCCCACGGCCGTGTTTTTCAATCTGGACGAGGACATTCGTGTGTTCGGCCGGGCTGCGATCGAATCCTATATCGATGGCTATGACGGACGGCTGATGCGCTCGATGAAGAGCATTCTGGGCTCGCCGCTGGCCGAGCAGAGCACTGAATTAGGGGACGGCACTGCGGTGCGTTATCTGGATGTGATTGCGCTGTTCCTACATCATCTCAAGCAGTGTGCGGAGGCCGCTGCGGGTCGGCCGGTGGAGCGGGCGGTGTTGGGCCGTCCTGTATTCTTTGTCGACGACGATCCGCGGGCCGATCGTCTGGCGCAGGACCAGTTGAAAACAGCCGCCCATGCCGTGGGTTTTCGGTACATCGAGTTCCAGTTCGAGCCGATTGCCGCGGCGTTCGACTACGAGGCGCGGCTCGATGCCGAGAAGCTGGTGCTGTTCGCCGATATCGGCGGCGGTACGTCCGACTTCTCGCTGGTGCGGGTCGGGCCGGACCGGGCGCGAAAGCTCGAACGGCAAGCGGACGTGCTTGGCCACCACGGCGTGCACGTAGCCGGCACCGATTTCGATCGGCGCGTGGAACTGGTGGCGATCATGCGTGAGTTGGGCTATCAATCACTGGACGAACAGGGACGCGAGGTGCCGAATCGGATTTACTTCGACCTCGCGACTTGGCACCTGATCAACACCGTCTATGCACCCAAGCGAGTGGGCGAGCTGCGGCTGACCAAGTACGTTTATGCACAGCCCCGCTACCACGACCGATTGATGCGCGTCATCGATGCGCGGCTCGGCCATGCGCTGGCCGGGCTGGCTGAGCGCGCGAAGATCGGCGTGGCCGCGGGCGGTGACGCGACGCTCGACTTGTCCCAGGTCGAGCCCGAGCTGGCGGTGGTTTTTTCCGAGCCGGAACTGCTGGAGGTGGCGCAGGACGAGATCCGCCGGATCGCGAACGCGGCGCGCGACACGCTACGTCAGGCCGGCGTGCAGGCCGCCGATTTGGGGGCGGTGTACTTCACCGGGGGCTCAACCGGGTTGCGCTGCGTGACTGAGGCGATCGGCGACGCGTTTCCGCGGGCGGAAAAGGTCTTCGGTGATCGTCTGGCCAGCGTTGCCACCGGACTGGGGATCCACGCGCAGCGCCTGTTTGATTGACGCGCACACCGGATGAAAAAACCCCGCATAAAGCGGGGTTTTTTAATGGGCGCATCGCGCCAGGCGGGAGGGGCTTATGCCGCGCGAATATTCGCCGCTTGCTTGCCCTTCGGGCCCATCTTCACTTCGTACGTGACCTTTTGGTTTTCCTGGAGGGACTTAAAGCCATCCATGCGAATTTCGGAGAAATGCGCAAACAGGTCTTCACCACCGCCGTCCGGCGTAATGAAGCCAAAACCTTTGGCGTCGTTGAACCACTTGACGGTTCCGGTTTCCATAAAACAAATCCTTAAAAATGAATAAGAGCCGAGGCCCGATAGCGCATGAAATCAAGGAAGGGTGAGAGGAACTACCGAAGTACCGTCGTGGGAGACTACAGAGGAACAACCACCAACACTCGCCACTTGAAATCCTGCATGCACATTTATATTGCGAAAATCAGACCCGGTCAATGTTTTTTTCGCAAACTCAGTAGTTTCCCGGATGCGCTCTAACCGGGATTGCTTCGGATTCGTCTTTTCTGCCATTTCTCGCAACATCCCGCATCGCCATCAAAATGGGCATAGAGTTCGCTTTCTACGCCGCGGCTGGCGATTTATGTTAATCATTTGTCATTTGGTTGATGCCACGTGCAACGTTAATTCCGCGCTCGTCGGGTCGCCTCATGTTTCGTCGATTCGCAACTGATCGGCCAGTTGAAAGGTGCCATCGTTAAACTTCGCGCCGGTTGCAACCGACGCGTGACGCGTACTCACGAGACGTGCCAGCCGGAAACGGCACAGCGGTAAGGCGCGCTCATGTTCCTAGGAGATGTTGTGGATAGTTCGATCAAGCGAAACATCAGCCCCTTTGCGCTGATGTTGACCGGCTTGGGCTCGATCATCGGGTCGGGCTGGCTCTTCGGGGCCTGGAAGGCGGCAAAAATTGCAGGGCCGGCGGCAATCATTGCATGGATAATTGGGGCGGTGGTGATCCTGGCGATCGCGCTGACCTATGCGGAACTCGGTGCGATGTTCCCCGAGTCGGGCGGCATGGTCCGCTATGCCCGCTACTCCCATGGTTCGCTAGTCGGCTTCATCAGCGCGTGGGCTAACTGGATCGCGATCGTCTCCGTGATACCGATTGAGGCAGAGGCATCGATCCAATATATGAGCTCATGGCCTTATGATTGGGCCCATGCGCTGTTCGTGCACGGCGAGCTGACCTTACCCGGGCTCCTGCTGTCGGCTGTGCTCGTGATCGTGTACTTCCTGTTGAATTATTGGGGCGTAAAGCTGTTCGCGCACGCGAATTCGGCAATCACGATCTTTAAGTTTCTAATTCCAGGCGCCACCATTCTGGGCCTCGTGCTGACCGGCTTTCATACGGATAACTTCGCGACCGGTGCGACTGGACAGTTCGCGCCCTATGGCTGGTCGGCGGTGCTGACCGCAGTGGCCACCAGCGGCATTGTCTTCGCCTTCAATGGATTCCAAAGTCCGGTGAATCTGGCGGGCGAGGCGCGCAATCCGGATCGCAGCGTGCCGTTCGCCGTGGTCGGATCGATCCTGATCGCGCTAGTTATCTATGTGCTGCTGCAGGTCGCGTATATTGGCGCCATCAATCCGGCGGATGTCGCCAAGGGCTGGGATAAGCTGAACTTCAGTTCACCGTTTGCCGAGCTTGCGCTCGCCCTGAACCTGAATTGGCTCGCGATGCTGCTGTACATCGATGCGTTCGTGAGCCCCAGCGGCACCGGTACCACTTACATGGCGACGACGACCCGGATGATTTACGCGATGGAGCGCAACAACACGTTGCCCAAGATTTTCAGTAGCGTGCATCCGCTCTATGGGGTGCCGCGGCCCGCAATGTGGTTCAACCTGATCGTCTCGTTCATCTTCCTGCTCTTTTTTCGTGGCTGGAGCTCGCTGGCCGCGGTCATCTCGGTTGCCACGGTGATCTCGTACCTGACGGGGCCGATTAGCCTGATGGCGCTGCGCCGCACCAGCGGGGACATCGAACGGCCGCTGCGCATCCCCGGCATGGGCTTGATTGCGCCGTTTGCGTTTGTCTGTGCGTCGCTGATCCTGTATTGGGCAAAATGGCCGCTGACCGGCGAGATCATTCTGCTGATGGTCGTCGCGCTGCCGGTTTTCTTCTACTACCAAGCCAAGGCAGGCTGGAAAGGATTTTCTAAGGACTGGCGCTCAGCCTGGTGGATGGTCACCTACCTGCCGGTCATGGCGGTGCTGTCGTACATCGGCAGCAAGCCGTTCGGCGGGCTCGGCTACCTCCCCTATGGCTGGGACATGGCGGTCGTCGCGGTGACCTCGCTCGGGTTCTATCAGTGGGGGGTGTCTAGCGGCTGGCGCACCGCGTATCTGGACGAGCGGGAACAGCGCGAGGAAATCCTGGAAGGCGTCGGTATTTGAGCGTGGGGCATCGGTATCGGCGTGCCGTCGCGTGCATCGGCGTGGATTGACACCGAGGCACGCGTGCCGGCTCGCGCCGCTACACTGCGTTACGCCGGCGGCAGGTGCGATAGCGTCGCCGCCGCAATTAGCGCGGCCGCCAGCAGTGCTGACTTGACCCACAGTGTTCTGCCAAGATGGGCGGCCGTGACTGAATAACGCGGCGACAACGTATTGCTTTCTCCGCCATGAGCGCGTTGCGCATCGCGCAGCCGCGGCAACCATACAGCACGGTTCAGTATCCCGAGCAATGCGGCCGCCGCCACGATGACGAGCTTGGCGCCAAGCCATCGGCCATAGTAGGTGCCGGCCAGCGGGGCGGGTGCGTTGGCGCAGATCCAGGCGACGTTGTATAGGCCGGTGAGCGCGACCAACGCCAAGGCGATCGCCCACGCGCGGGACAGTCGTTCACAAAACGCCAGATGCCGCCCGCCGTCGGCGCGTGTCTGCAATGCGAACGTTGGCAACACGAATGCTGCGATGCTCACGCCGCCAGCCCATGCAGCGCTCGCTCCGACATGGACGCAGTACACGGCCTGCGTGAGGCTGAAGTCGCCCGCATCTGCCGCATGACTGGCCGCGGCCTTGCCTGCCGCATACAGCGCGAGGCCCAGCACCGTGATGCGCACCGGCCAACGGGGTGGGGCGCTGCCCGGCCCGGGGGGTGGGCCGCCTCGTGCTTGGCTGCCGCGCAACTGCACGCGCGAGGCGGCGAGTGCCACCGCGATACCGGCCGCCCCGGTCAGCCATGCGGCGCCGTCATGCGACTGTCGCAGCACAATGCCCAGCGCGGTGCTCAGTGTCGAGCCGCTCATCGTGGCGGCCTGCAGCCACAGGTACACCAACTGAGTGATGCCCAGCGCGCACAATGAAAACCATAGGATGGCCGGCAATCGGATGCCAGGCATGGCTTGCTTGATCGAGCCACGTAGTCGCAGCCGTGCGGCGTCGCGAGACGAAGCGAATACGGTGGCCAGCGTCGCGCCGCACAGTATCGAGCCTGCGGCGATCGCGAACAGCACGTCCTGGATGGCGGCGATGGTCATCTGCATGATGGACAGGGACGAGGTCATCGGGCCGCGCTCCGGTTGACGACCACGCGTGGGCGCGCTCGCGTAACGGCGATAGGCGAGGCATCGACGATGGGCGAAGCAACTTCACAGGTTGTGGCCGTGTTTTCGCGGGCGGCGACGGAAAGTGGATGCAATGCTTGGATAGTCATCAAGGCTGGAGCGCGGTCGGCGGGCTGCCCACCAAGCCACGGCGACCATCATCGCGGTGTGGGCAATGGCAGGATGGGGGCGGGTGGCAGGTGTCGGCGCCGGGTCCGCATATGTCGGGCAAAACGAGCGCCGATTATGCCATGCGTCGCGATGGGGCGATCGTGCGCGAAGCAGCCGCCTCAGCGCGACGATGACGCGGTGCGTGTCACGGGCTCGCATCCCGCAGGCCGCTGCCCCATTGCTTATGCGGCGCTACAGCACGTAATGGGTCATCGCCAGCGAGCGCTGATAGGTGCCTTGCGCGTGGATATCCAGCTTGTAGTCGTCGTCGGCTGCGCCCAGCACGGCAAACACAGGTAGCAGATGCTCGTCGCTCGGATGCATCGCCACGGCGTAGGGTGCCTGCTGCCGGTAGTCGAGCAAGGCGCCCAGATCATGCGTGGCCATCCTCGCTTCAAACCATCCGGTGAACTCAGCCACGTGCGGATCTGCATCACCGGGCCGTGCCGAGAAGTCCGCGGCCTGTAGATTGTGCGTGATTTGTCCGGAGCCGACGATCAGCACGCCGTCATCGCGCAGGGGCCTGAGCGCGTGCCCGACCCGATAGTGATGTGCCGGATCGCGGTGCGGCTGAATCGACATCTGCACCACCGGGATATCGGCCGCGGGATACAGCAACAGCAGCGGAACCCAGGCGCCGTGATCCAGCCCGCGTACGGCGCCGCTGGCCGCGATGCCAGCTTGCATCAGCAATTCGATGGCGCGCTGCGCGACGTCCGGTGCGCCGGGCGCATCATACGTCAGTTCGTACAGCGCGCGGGGGAAGCCATAGAAGTCGTGAAGGGTCTCTGGTGCCGTTGTGAGGCTGGCGACTGGCTCGGTGCTGGTCCAATGCGCGGACAACACGAGAATGGCGCGCGGACGCGGCCAGCGCGTGGCCAAGGCGGCGAACCCGACGCGCGGCATCGACGGGTCGATCGGCAGCGTCGGCGCGCCATGGGACAGGAAGACGGTAGGTAGACGGGGCATCGCAGCAGGCACGCATCTGGCGTGCAAAACAAGTCATACCGCGACTATAAGGGCGCGCGCCCGTCTAATAAATGCGACAGCGGGAAACGGATTGTGTCGTGCCGGTTGTCAATCCCGCGCCGGTGCCAGTCCCGTCCATGCCCGCGAGCGTGCTGCCGCGAGGCCGAACATATCTAGCGCGCGCGCGACGGTATCGGCCACCAATTCGTCGATCGTCGCGGGGCGGTGGTAGAACGCCGGCACCGGTGGGAACACAATGCCACCCATCTCAGTGACGGCCGTCATGTTGCGCAGATGCGCGAGATTGAGCGGCGTTTCGCGAACCATCAGCACAAGCCGGCGCCGCTCCTTCAGTGTGACATCGGCAGCCCGGGCAATTAGGTTGTCGGACAGGCCATGCGCGATGCTGGCCAGCGTTTTCATCGAGCACGGTGCCACGATCATGCCGTCCGTCTGAAACGAGCCGCTGGCGAGGGTTGCGCCGATGTCGCGCGGATTGTGCACGTAATGCGCCAACTGTTCGAGCGCCGCGCGCTCGATGCCTAATTCGTGTCGTACATTGAGCCAGCCGGCACTGGAGACGACCAGATGGCTTTCGACGCCGTCCAACTCACGCAGCGCGCGCAGCACGCCGGCGCCATAGGCGGCGCCGGTGGCGCCGGTGATCGCGACGATTAGCCGTCGTGTCGACGGCCGCGCGTCATGAGGCATTCGTGAACAACTGCTGCAATTCTCCGGACTGGTACATCTCCATCATGATGTCCGAGCCACCGACGAATTCACCGTTCACGTACAACTGCGGGATCGTGGGCCAGTTCGAGAACGTCTTGATGCCTTGCCGCACTGCCTCGTCCTCGAGGACATTGACCGTATGCACCGAATCGACGCCGCATGCCTTCAGGACCTGGATGGCTCGGCCGGAGAAGCCGCACATCGGGAATTGCGCGGTGCCCTTCATGAACAGCACGACCGGGTGGTCGCTAACGATTTGTTTGATGCGCTCTTGGGTATCCATGGCTGACCTTGCTTTAAATGCGGTTTGGATTAGATGATAGCGGATTTCGTCTGCCCGGGCCGGCGTTGCGGCCTGCTATCGGCTGCCGCAGGTGACGCGCTCGATGCCGGCCAGGTCTCGCACGGAGCGTACCGAGTCAAAGCCGTGCGCATCGAGCAGCGCGCGCACGGCTTCAGCCTGGTCGTACCCGTGTTCCAGCCAGAGTGTGGCGCCCGGCGCCAGCCACGCGACGGAACCGGTGACGATCGCGCGAATCGCGCTGAGCCCGTCTGCGTGGTCGGTCAGCGCGTCCAGCGGCTCAAAGCGCAGGTCGCCCTCGCGCAGATGCGGGTCCGACGCGGCGATATAGGGCGGATTGCTGACGATGGCGTCAAAGCGTGCCGGGGCGAGGCGATGCGGCTCGCTAAGCGCGTCGAACCAAGTGCCGTGGCGCAGTGCGAGACGGGGCTGCGTCGGTGTGCCCGACGTGACGAAATCATGACGCGCGGCCGATACCGGCAGTGCCGGCGCAAGCGCCGCGTCGCCGAGCAGGCGCCGCGCATTGCGCCGCGCGACGTCCAGCGCGCCAGCACAGCGATCCGTGGCGACGATCCGCGCATCCGGGCGCGTATGGGCGATCGCAATCGCGATGGCGCCGCTGCCAGTGCCAAGATCGAGTATGCGGGGGGACGGGATTGTCTGTACCGCGTTCAGCGCGCACTCAACCAGCAGCTCCGTCTCCGGACGCGGGATCAGCACGTGCGGCGTCACATCGAAGTCGAGCCCGAAGAATTCGCGCGAACCGACCAGTTGCGCGATCGGCTCGCCCTCGACTCGCCGGGCCTGCAACGCCAGAAAGCGCGCCGATAACGCGTTTGGCAGCGTGTCGTCAGCACGCGTGATCAGCGCGGTACGCGGCCAATCCAGCACGTGGGCGAGCAGAATCCGGGCTTCCAGCGGGGCCAGCGGCGAGTTTCGCAGCAGTTGCGCGACGCAAGTCATGATGCGCTTACTCGATCTCGCCCATCGCGGCGAGCAGCTCGGCCTGATGTTCCGAGACAAGCGCGTCGATGAGCGCGTCTAGGTCGCCGTCCATCATCTGTTCCAGCTTGTACAGCGTCACGTTGATCCGGTGGTCGGTCAGCCGGCCCTGCGGGAAATTGTAGGTGCGAATGCGCTCGGAGCGATCGCCCGAGCCCACGAGGCTTTTGCGGGTGGCGGCCTCCTTCGCATGCTGCTCCTGATATTGCTTGTCCTTAATGCGGGCGGCCAGCACCTTCATCGCGCGGTCCTTGTTTTTGTGCTGCGAGCGATCGTCCTGGCATTCCACTACGATGCCGGTTGGCAGGTGCGTGATGCGCACCGCCGAGTCGGTCTTGTTGATGTGCTGGCCGCCGGCGCCAGACGCGCGGAACGTGTCAATGCGCAAATCGGCTGGATTAAGCTCGATTTCGGCGATCTCGTCCGCTTCTGGCATCACGGCGACCGTGCAAGCCGACGTGTGGATACGCCCCTGCGTCTCGGTGGCCGGCACCCGCTGCACGCGATGCCCGCCTGACTCGAATTTGAGCCGCGAATAGGCGCCCTGGCCGATGATACGAACGATCACTTCCTTATAGCCGCCCAGGTCCGACGCGCTTTCCGACATCATCTCGACCTGCCAGCGATGGCGTTCCGCATAGCGCAGGTACATGCGCAGCAGATCGCCGGCGAATAGCGCGCTCTCGTCGCCGCCGGTGCCGGCGCGAATTTCCACAAAGATGTTGCGCTCGTCGTTCGGGTCCTTGGGCAGTAGCATTTTCTGCAAGTCGCGCTCCAGTTGCTCCATCCGGCTGCGCGCCGTATTAAGTTCGTCCTCCGCGAAATCCCGCATCGATGGATCGGTCAGCAATTCCTGAGCGGTCGCCTCATCGTTGCGCGCGGTTTTCCACTGCGCATATTGCTCGACCACTGGCGCGAGTTCCGCGTGCTCGCGGGTCAGCTTGCGGTACTGGTCGAGATCGGACGTGACATCTTCGCGCGAAAGTAGTTCGTTCAACTCCGGCAGTCGCTTGGTAAGCTGCTCCAGCTTGGCTTGCATACTCGGTTTCATCGGCGCATCTGGCAAAGGGTGCGAACGGGGTCGCGTTCAATGGAAAACGAAGGCACGCTCGACGATACGCGCGTGCCGGCGGGGGCGAGCGCCACTAACGCTCAGAGGGGCCGGCGTGCTGGTAGAAGCCGGACATCAGGTCGACCAGCTTGTCGCGATCGCCGCCGGCCGCGTGGGTCAGCGCATGCGTCGGACCATGGATGAACTTGTTGGTCAGCGCCTGCGACAGTGCCTCGAGCACGGCGGCGGGATCGTCGCCGCGTGCCAGCATTTTCTGAGCGCGCTCCAACTCCACGCGGCGCAGCCGGTCGGCTTGCGTGTGCATGTGACGGATCACCGGCACGATGCTGCGTTGCTCGAGCCAGTGCATAAAGGCTTGCACGCGTGTCTCGATAATCGCCTCGGCCTGCGCGACGGCGGCTTGCCGGATGGCATTGCTTTCCCGCACGATCGAGCCGAGGTCGTCCACCGTATAAAGGAACACGTCGTCCAGCTCGGCCACTTCGGGCTCGATGTCGCGCGGCACCGCCAGGTCCACCATGAACATTGGCCGGTGCTTGCGTGCCTTGAGCGCGCGCTCTACCGCGCCCAGGCCGATGAGCGGCAGGGTAGACGCGGTACATGACACGACGATGTCGAACTCGTGCAGCCGCGACGGCAGCTCGGCGAGCATGATCGCCTTGCCGCCGAAGCGCTCGGCTAGCTTGCTGCCGCGCTCCACGGTGCGGTTGGCGACGATCAGCTCACGCGGATTCTGCGCGGCGAAATGCGTCGCACACAACTCGATCATCTCGCCGGCACCGATGAACAACACGCGTTGCCCGGCGATGTTCTCGAAAATGCGTTGCGCCAACCGCACTGCCGCGGCAGCCATCGATACCGAATGCGCGCCGATCTCCGTCTGCCCGCGCACTTCCTTGGCCACCGCGAACGTACGCTGAAACAACTGGTTCAGGTAGGTACCGAGCGCACCGGCTTCCGACGCGGTACGCACGGCGTCCTTCATTTGGCCCAGGATCTGGGTTTCGCCGAGCACCATCGAGTCCAGGCCCGATGCCACTCGCATCGCATGGCGGACTGCTTCGGACTGCGGCAACGCGTAGATATGCGGGGCAAGCTTCTCGACCGAGATCCGGTGATAGCTCGACAGCCACGCGATCGCATGTTCGCGCGCGGCGCGGTCGTCGGTCGCACAGTAGAGTTCGGTCCGATTGCAGGTTGACAGTATCGCGGCCTCCGCCAGTGCTTGCTGTGCGTGCGCGATACGCGTGGCGGCACTGGGGGCCGCGATGTGTGCCTCATCGCGCCGCGCCCACGCGTCCTTAAGCGTGTGCAAGGCTGGCTTGATCTGCTCGAGCGGAAACGCCACGCGCTCGCGCAATGCGACCGGCGCGGTGTGGTGGTTGATCCCGATGGTGAGCAGGTGCATGGTTGCCGTCAAAAGTAGCCCATCATTATAACTTTTTTGGCCGTTGGCCACCCCCGGCTGCCGGCGCCATCCGGCACGCCGCACGGCGGCACTGCCCGCGCTTATCTCGGCGCGTTGGCCGCCGGTGCGGTTAAACTGGCCGGCAACGCGAGTGGGCTGTTCGAGGATGGCGAGGTGCTCGAATGGTCGCTGTGCGTGCTTGGCGCGATGACGGCCGTGGCCGTGACCGTCTCGCTTGGCTCACATCCTTTTTGCCGGTGAACTCAATGAACGCCCGACAAACCGCCGCCGATCAGGCGGTCTCCTTCCCCGAGCGGCTAGCGCGGCTGCGCGATGCGATGAAGCGTGCCGATCTGGCCGCGTATATCGTGCCGTCCGCTGATCCGCACTTGTCCGAGTACCTGCCGCAACGCTGGCAGGGCCGTGCGTGGCTGTCTGGCTTCACTGGCTCGGCGGGTCTGTTGGTCGTGACGTCGGACTTTGCGGGACTGTGGACCGACAGCCGTTACTGGGTGCAGGCTGCCGCGGAACTGGCCGACAGCGGCATCGAGTTGATGAGGATTCAGGCGGGGCAGACGCAGCCCCATGTGGACTGGCTCGCCACGCACCTGGAACCCGGTGCGCAGGTCGGCGTGGATGGCAGCACGCTGGGCCTGGCCGCCGCCCGTGTGTTGCAGGACGCGTTGCAGGCGGCTGGTGTGCAACTGCGCGCCGACGTGGACCTGCTCGAGCTAATCTGGGACGGCCGACCGACGCTGCCTGGGACGCCGGTGTACGAGCACGATCTTTCCTACGCGCCCGTGACCCGCGCGCAAAAGCTCGACCAGTTGCGCAGCGCGATGCGCGACAACGGTGCGGATTGGCATTTCGTCTCCACGTTGGATGACATCGCATGGATTTTCAACCTGCGCGGCGCCGACGTGAGCTACAACCCGGTCTTTGTCGCGCACGCGTTAATTGGGCCGCAGCACGCGACGCTGTACGTGGCCGACGGCAAGATCGACGCGATGTTGCGCGAGCGGTTGGCGCAAGACGGCGTGCGCGTTGCCCCCTACAGGGATGCGCCGGCGGCGCTAGCCGCGATTGAGCCCGATAGCACGCTGCTGATCGATCCGCGCCGCGTCACGTATGGGTTGATGCAAGCCGTGCAGCCTGGTGTGAAACTCGTCGAGGCGGTGAATCCGTCGACCTTCGCAAAGTCGCGCAAGACGCAAGCGGAAGCCGTCCATGTGCGCGCGACGATGGAGCAGGACGGCGCTGCGCTTGCGGAATTTTTTGCGTGGTTTGAACAGGCACTCGGGCGCGAGCGCCTCACCGAATTGACAATCGACGAAAAGCTTACCGCCGCGCGAGCACGCCGCCCCGGCTTCGTGTCCCTTAGCTTTCCGACGATCGCCGCGTTCAACGCCAATGGCGCGATGCCGCACTATCGCGCGACGCCGCAGTCGCATGCACTAATCGAGGGCGACGGTCTGCTGTTGATCGACTCCGGCGGCCAGTATCTGGGCGGCACCACCGATATCACACGCGTTGTGCCGGTGGGCCGGACCCGCGCCGAGCAGCGGCGCGATTTCACGCTGGTGCTCAAGGGCATGATTGCGTTGTCGCGCACGACGTTTCCGCGGGGCGTGCGCTCGCCGATGCTGGACGCAATCGCACGGGCGCCGATTTGGGACGCATGCATGGACTTTGGACACGGCACGGGCCATGGGGTCGGCTACTTCCTGAACGTGCATGAAGGACCGCAGGTGATTTCGCACTACGCGCCGGCCGAGTCCTACACGGCGATGGAAAAAGGCATGATTACGTCGAACGAGCCTGGTATTTACCGTCCCGGCCAGTGGGGCATCCGCATCGAAAACTTGCTGTTGAGCCAGCCGGCGCGCACGAGCGAGTTCGGTGAGTTCCTCTGCTTTGAGACGTTGACGCTGTGTCCGATCGATACCCGTTGCATCGAGCGGTCGTTGCTGCGTGAAGACGAAGTGGCCTGGCTCAATGCTTATCACGCGCAAGTGCGTGAGCGGGTCGGCAAGCATCTGAGCAGCGACGCGAAGGCGTGGCTCGAGACCCGCACCGCGGCAATCTAACGCTACATCGCGATTTCCGGGCGTCTGAAGCCGGCCAAGCCGGAACCGCGGATCTTCCGGTTGACCGCGCCGTGTCCCACCCGCATCTGCCGGACATCCAGCTGGGTGAAATCGCCTTCATCGACGACAACCAGTACAACGCGCAGGCGGCCGACGCGATTGGCTGGCGCGGCGCGCATCACATGGATGCCGCATCGACGCGCCAACGCCTGCGCCAATTGGGCAACTGGGGCTGCCGATCTGAGCCGCACAAGCGGCCCGCGATCTGATGTCAACGCGTGATCGGCTTGTACCGCAGCCGCTTCGGTGCGGCTGCCTCGTCGCCAAGCCGTGCTCGCTTGTCGGCTTCATATTCCTGGTAGTTGCCATTGAAGAACACCACCTGCGAGTCGCCTTCAAACGCGAGGATGTGCGTGGCAATCCGGTCCAGGAACCAGCGGTCGTGCGAAATCACCATCACTGATCCCGCGAATTCGAGCAGCGCATCCTCGAGCGCGCGCAACGTTTCGACGTCCAGGTCGTTTGACGGTTCGTCTAGCAGCAGCACGTTACCCCCGGCGATCAGCGTCTTGGCCATGTGCAGCCGTCCGCGTTCGCCTCCTGACAGGTTCCCGACCTGCTTTTGCTGATCGGCGCCGCGGAAATTGAAGCGGCCGATGTACGCACGCGATGGCGTTTCGTAGCGGCCGACCGTCAGCACGTCCGCGCCGCCGGAAATTTCCTCGAACACCGTTTTGTCGGCGGCCAGCGCATCACGGCTTTGGTCCACATAGGCGAGCTTGACCGTGGGTCCGAGTTTGACGGTGCCGCAGTCCGGTTGCTCGCGGCCCGTGATCATCCGGAACAGCGTCGACTTGCCCGCACCGTTCGGCCCGATGATGCCGACGATCGCGCCGGGTGGTACCGAAAAGCTTAGATTGTCGATCAGTAGGCGGTCGCCGAAGCTTTTGCTGACGTTCTGAAATTCGATGACTTCGTTGCCGAGACGCTCGCCCACCGGGATGAAGATCTCCTGCGTCTCGTTGCGCTTCTGGTATTCGACGCTGTTCAATTCTTCGAAGCGGGCGATACGCGCCTTGGACTTGGCCTGGCGGCCCTTCGGATTCTGGCGTACCCACTCCAGTTCCTTATGAATTGCCTTCTGACGAGCGGACTCCGCCGCCTCTTCCTGCTTCAGGCGAGTTTCCTTCTGGTCCAGCCAACTGCTGTAATTGCCTTTCCACGGGATGCCGTGGCCCCGGTCCAACTCCAGAATCCACTCCGCTGCGTTATCCAGGAAGTAGCGATCGTGCGTGACGGCCACGACCGTGCCCGAGAAGCGCACCAGGAATTGTTCGAGCCACTCGACCGATTCCGCGTCGAGGTGGTTCGTCGGCTCGTCGAGCAGCAGCATGTCGGGCTTTTGCAGCAGCAGCTTGCACAGCGCGACACGGCGTTTCTCGCCGCCGGATAAGTGCTCGATCCGGGCGTCCCATGGTGGCAGTCGCAGCGCGTCGGCTGCCACCTCGAGTTGCTGCTCAGCGCTACCGCCTTCGGCGGTGGCCAGGATCGCCTCGTACTTGGCCTGGTCAGCGGCTAGCGCGTCGAAGTCGGCGTCCGGCTCCGCATAGGCCGCGTAGATTTCATCAAGCCGCTGCTGCGCGTGGAACAGCTCGCCAAGGCCTTCCTCGACCGCTTGCTTGACCGTGTGCTGCGGGTTGAGTTGTGGCTCCTGTGGCAGGTAGCCGATCTGGATGTTGGACATCGGGGTTGCGTCACCCTCGATGTCCTTGTCCAATCCGGCCATGATTTTCAGCAAGGTCGATTTGCCCGAGCCATTCAGGCCGAGCACACCGATCTTCGCGCCGGGAAAGAACGACAGCGAGATGTCCTTCAGGATATGTCGCTTGGGCGGCACGATCTTGCCGACCCGGTTCATGGTAAAGACGTATTGAGCCATTGGGTTTGCGTAACGGAGACGAAGCTGGAGGGGGCAGCTTGGCACGGGCGCAAAGCGCGTGCGCGGCTGCCTAAAACCACTATTGTACGGCTCCGGGCGCCGATGGCAGGTCGCATTGGCCGTGTGGTGGCTTGGCCGACGTGCGAGCGGTGCTATAGAATGAGGCGGCGCGACACCGCCCGCTCGTGGCCACCGCATGCTAAATTGCCGTAGTTTGCAGTTGTATTGCGCTGCTGCTACGATCCGGTTTCGGGCATGTCCCACTTTTCTTTCCTGTTCTGATCAACCGACACCGAGGGAGGCGCAGTGATGTTGATACCGCAGATCGCCGTCCCACGCGTGGCGCTACAGCACCGTTAGGCGCTGCCGGCGCGGGTTGCCGAGCACCCGCGCGGTTTCCCGACAGATCCGCTGCTTGTCGCCGGTTTTATCCGGCCCGCATCGTCTGTCCGTTTCTGTTTCTCTCTTGGGCAGTCCTGCGACCAGCGAGTCGCGGGCCGTGGCAAATGGTTCGAAAAAAAATCAACTTTGGCGGACAAGCCTTCAAGGCTGTCCTCGGTTTCACCTTTTCGCATTGGGGTAAGCAGCCCTGGCGGATCGCGGCGATCGCATCACTGGCGTTGTTGTCAGCGCTCGCCGATGTGCTGACGCCGCTTTATGCGGGACGCCTGATCGACGCGCTTACCACCAGCGCGAGCGGCGCCGCCGGCAAGCAGGCCGCATGGCGCGCGGCGGTTTCGGCCTTCTGGACCCTGGCGGCGCTAGGGTTGGGTGGCATGTTGATGCGCCAGTTTGGTTTCCTGAACATCATCGTGCTCACGCTAAAGATGATGAGCGAGATTGCGTCCAGCGCGTTCTATCGCGTGCAGCGTTTCTCCGCCGACTGGCATGCAAACAGCTTTGCCGGCTCGACGGTGCGCAAGGTCACGCGCGGTATGTGGGCGCTGGACCTGCTTAACGACACGTTGCTGATCGCGCTGCTGCCGTCGCTGGTCATGCTCGTCGGTGCCACCGTGCTGCTCGGCGTGCAGTGGCCGGTGATGGGCATCGTGGTTGGCATCGGATCAATTGTGTATGTCGCGGTCACTGTGGTGCTATCGCTTGGTTACGTGGCGCCGGCCGCGCGGCTGGGGAATGCGTGGGACACGCGGATGGGCGGCGCGTTGGCCGACGCGGTCAGCTGCAACGCTGTGGTGAAGGCGTTCGGTGCCGAACAGCGCGAGGACGCGCGCCTTGCCCGTGTAATCGTCAAGTGGCGACAACGCACGCGCCGTACTTGGATCCGCGGTACGCTCAACGGTGGCGTGCAGGGTGGCATGCTGGTCGCGATGCAGGCTGCGATTCTCGGGGTGGCCCTGCTGCTGTGGGTTCGCGACTTGGCCAGCGTGGGCGACATCACCTTTGCGCTGACCCTGTTCTTCATGTTGCAGGGGTATCTGCGCGAAGTGGGCATGCACATCCGCAACCTGCAGCGTTCAGTCAACGACATGGAGGAACTGGTGTCGTTGCAGGCGCAGCCCTTGGGTATCGACGACAAACCGGGCGCGGGGCGTATCGTGATCCGCCGGGGCGAGATCTGCTTCGAGCACGTGACGTTCCGATACGGCGCTCACACAACACCGCTGTATGAGGATTTCTCTGTGCGCATCGCCCCCGGCGAGCGTGTCGGCCTGGTCGGCCATTCAGGCTCGGGCAAGACGACGTTCATTAAGCTGATCCAGCGGCTGCACGACGTAAGCAGCGGGCAGATCATGATCGACGGGCAGAACATCGCCGACGTCCAGCAGGCGTCGCTGCGCAGCCAGATCGCGATCGTGCAGCAGGAGCCCCTGCTGTTCCATCGCTCGCTGGCCGAAAACATCGCGTATGCGAAGCCCGGCGCAAGCCGCGCGGAAATTGAGCGGGCGGCGAAGCTGGCCAGCGCTCACGACTTCATCACCGCGCTGCCCGACGGCTACGAGACGTTGGTTGGCGAGCGGGGCGTCAAACTGTCCGGCGGCGAGCGCCAGCGGGTGGCGATCGCGCGTGCCTTCCTCGCCGACGCGCCGATCCTCATCCTGGACGAGGCGACCTCTAGCCTGGACAGCGAGAGCGAGGTGCTGATCCAGCGGGCGATGGAGCGACTGATGATGGGGCGCACAACGCTGGTCGTCGCGCACCGTCTGTCGACGGTCCGAGCACTGGACCGGCTGCTCGTGATGGATAAGGGGCGGATTGTCGAGGAAGGCAGCCACGATGAATTGATTCGCGTGGAGGGCGGCTTCTACCGGCGGTTGTTCGAGCGCCAGGCGCTGGCGTTGACGCGAGGAGGGGACGCCACTGGTGCGGCGGTGGGGCGCCGGCAGGCCTCGGCCGCCGGCGTGCCGGATGCCGAGGTGTCGCTGCCGTTGCCTGAGTAGCGGGGCAGGGACCACAATGCACGGACATGGCCGTGGGTGACGCGCGCAGCTTGCCGCGGTGCAATGTCGGGTACTGCGGTGGCAGTGGAGGTGGCGATGCGTGAGTCACGAAGCGAGCCGCGGACATCTCGCCATTGACGACGGGACTGTTCCGTTCGCGTGTGCCCGCCATGGGCGGGGCTGGCACGGCGGGCGTTCAATGATGTCGGCGGTGCGTGGCCGGCGTCCGACCAGCGGCATGGTGTTGTGAAACGCAGCGCTACTGGAGCGCGCGCCGGCAACAGCGCGTTAGACGTTGAACAGTTAGACGTTGAACAAGAAGTTCATCACATCTCCATCCTGGACCACGTACTCCTTGCCTTCGGCCCGCATCTTGCCCGCTTCCTTCGCGCCTTGCTCGCCTTTGTAGACGATGTAGTCATCGTACGAGATCGTCTGAGCGCGGATGAAACCGCGCTCGAAATCCGTATGGATGACACCGGCCGCTTGTGGCGCCGTATCGCCGACGTGGATGGTCCACGCGCGGACTTCCTTGACGCCGGCGGTGAAGTACGTCTGTAGCCCCAGTAGTCTGAAGCCTGCCCGAATCACGCGATTCAGCCCAGGCTCATCCATGCCCATGTCGGACAGGAAAATGCCTTTTTCATCGTCCGGCAACTCGGCGATTTCCGCCTCGATGGCGGCGCACACGGCGACGACCGGCGAGCCTTCTTGCGCTGCGTAGCCACGCACCGCATCGAGGTACGGATTGTTCTCGAAGCCGTCCTCTCGCACGTTGGCTACGTACATCGTCGGCTTCGCAGTAATCAGGCAGAACGGCTTGATCAACGCGCGCTCGTCGTCGGACAGATCCATCGCACGGACCGGGCGTGCCTGGTCCAGTTGTGCACGCACCTTGTCCAACACGGCGGCTAGCTTGACCGCTTCCTTGTCATTGCCCGATTTTGCTGCCTTTGAATAGCGTGCGAGCGCCTTCTCGACGGTCGCCAGGTCGGCCAGCGCCAACTCAGTATGGATCACTTCGATGTCCGCGAGCGGGTCCACCTTGCCGGCGACGTGAATCACGTTGTCGTCGTCGAAGCAGCGAACCACGTGCGTGATCGCGTCCGTTTCGCGGATGTTGGCGAGGAACTGATTACCCAGGCCTTCGCCCTTGCTCGCCCCAGCGACGAGCCCGGCGATATCGACGAACTCGACGACTGCCGGAAGCACGCGCTCAGGCTTGACGATCTGGGCCAAAGCGTCGAGCCGCGAATCCGGCACCTCGACCACGCCGACATTCGGCTCGATCGTGCAAAACGGATAGTTCTCGGCGGCGATGCCCGCCTTGGTCAGCGCGTTGAAGAGCGTGGACTTGCCGACGTTGGGCAAGCCGACGATGCCGCATTTGAGGCTCATGGAAAACCTTTTTGGATCAACTGTTTGCGGCTAGTTGCCGTGTCATTTGCGATCCCGGTCGCTGGGTCGCGGCAGCCGCAGGATGCATTCGGGGGGCGAGACAAGCCGGACGAACGTGCTCATTTGACGCGCGATTCCGTACTGGCTCGGTACTCTAAAGATACTAATTGTAGCGCGTTTGGACACCGTAATTGGCAACGCGTTTAGCCCCCTAGAATCACGCTGGCAGCAGTCGTTCCGTGCGAGCCACGATAATGGAAGGTTCTATCTCCTTGTTCCGTCCGGGCCGCTGGTCGGGGTAATGCTTGGAGGCGCAGCCCGGGAGCGGGCGCTGATCGACGGGGATTGGGCATTCGAATCCTGCACAGGGTGATCCCCGCGTGGCGGCACGTTCGCGAGGAGTACCCTGAATCTAACGAGCCTGCGACTGTATCAGGCGGTTGCGGACTGGTGGGCGGTGCTAGACTTCTGTCGCCGGAGGCTGAACTTTCGCTTTAAATTTTTCATTCCTTCAATAGTCCGGGTGCTAAGCGTCGATTTGGTGGATTTATTGCTCTTAATAGTGGCGTTCGTCCTCGTATCGACTTTTTCCAGTTTGAAAGGGCTGTGTCCAGTATCAACCTGCGTGGCTTGCGCGATCTGCGTGAGGCGAAGCTTGCCGAATAATCGCTTGAGCCTGCCCGGCCGCTTAGCAGTGGGGAGCGGCGTCGGGTTCCATGGCTCGTAGGACCTATGCTCCATTGAAGATCTTATGCTTTCGGCGTGCAGTGACTGCGGCGGCTCGGGCAGTTCCGGCGTGGACAATGTTGGCGACGGGTTCGGACTCCTCGCTTTAATCGATGTACTCTTTATCTCATTGCTGGCTTCTTTAAGATCTGCAAGTTCTTTTTTTAGTTTCTCTATTACTTCCTTCTGTTTTTGTATCTCTGTACGCAGATTGGGCGAAAATGGTTCCGCTTCGCTGTGCTGCTCCACCACCTTGATTTTGTTGCGAGTGTCCTGACCTCCGGCACTTGCTTGCGAGGATTTGAATAGCTGGGGAGGCGTATTGAGGCGGAACATATTTTTTGTCGCAGCCTCAAATTTATCCTTGTCTATGCCAGAAATTAACCGTTTCTTTTGTGAGGAGGGGGGGACGGTTTGCTGCAAGCGCGTGTCGGAAATGCCGGACTGCTCGTCCTTTTTGATGGGACTGTCGGCGCGCGGATCCTGCGCAGCCTCGGCAGCACGATGAAGATCTTGTTGGACCGAAATGGGACGGAGGCTAACGATACTGTCGCTGGTAGCGATATTTTCGTCATCGGCGTCCCATTCGCTCCCACTGGAGCTTGCGGGTGACGCTGCATTAGCGTTGCCTCTCAAGTTGACAGGCGCATATTGCTTGGTAGCGATATGTGTGTCCAATATGGAGGAGGATTCTGAGCTGGAATCGGATCCCAAATTCGATCTTCGTTTTTTTAGCTCAAACGCAATTCGTACGGCCATTTCGGAGGGCTTGGCAGGTGTGTTCGCGCTTGAGGGGCCGGTTGATTTATTGGCCCATTGTTGATTGTCAGTTGCACCAAAGCGTCCTATTGCTGATGAGCTGTTATGAATCGTCGATTGCATACTGCTAGGCTGCCAAATTTGAAGGAATTCGAACCTTAGCGACTTTGATCTAAATATGAATTGGGTTGCGCGATTCGGAGTCAGTGGATGCGAAGTCGACATCTCAATGTGTTGAAGGCTTTTTTGAAAAAAGACGCTAAATAAATAAAAAAAGACACCAGTAACCGCGTACTGTTTTTAACGTGAACAAGTGATGACACGGTAAGGCATGTTACTCAAGCCCTGACACACCGGGAAAGCGATGCGGACCGCTCACCAACGTTGCCGCTGCGCCCCACTGCCCCGGCTGCGCCGGCACAAACGCTGCGTGTTTCGAACCGGCGTGAATGGTGACCCGCTTGTGAGGCATTTCACGCCAAAGGGGCATGGCCCCGACCGCTATAATGTGCCAATGAATTCCGCACACTCGAACCATCAAGTCATTGTGATCGGCGGCGGGCTAGTCGGCAAGGCCGCCGCGCTCGCGCTGACCCAGACCGGCCTGCGCGTCGCGTTGCTCGCGCAGCGCGCGCCCGCGCCAAGCGAACATCGGTTCGACACGCGTATCTACGCGCTGTCGTCCAGTTCACAAGCGTTGCTGGAGCGGCTGCGGGTCTGGCAAGCCCTTGACTCGGCGCGGTTGTGCCCAGTGTACGACATGCGTGTGTTCGGCGATGCGCATGCACAATTGCATTTTTCTGCATTTCAGGCGGCGGTCCCGCAGTTGGCGTGGATCGTCGAATCGAGCTTGATTGAACGCGCGCTCGACGCCGCATTGCGGTTCCAGCCGCTACTGACTTGGTGCGAATCGCGAGCCCAGGCGCTGCAACATCACCCTGAAGCCATCAGCGTGACGCTGGATGATGCGCGGGTGTTGTCCGCCGACCTGGTTGTCGGCGCGGATGGCGCATACTCGTGGGTGCGGGAGCAGGTCGGCGCGAAGGTGAAACGGCGCGACTATCGGCAAACGGGCGTCGTGGCGAACTTCCGGTGTAGCAAGCCGCATCATGAAACCGCATTCCAATGGTTTATCGGCGGCGAGATCCTTGCGTTGCTACCGTTGCCGGACTCACACGTGTCGCTGGTCTGGTCCGCTCGCACCGAGCACGCGGATGCGTTACTGCAACTGGATTTGCCGGCGCTGGCCGAACGGATCGAGGCCGCCACAGGCGGTGCTAGTTCGCGTCAGGTCGGCACGCTCGAAGGCGTGTCCCCCACGCAAGGATTTCCGCTTGCGCTGCAGACGGTGGATCGGTTGATTGCGCCGCGCGTGGCGCTCGTCGGCGATGCGGCTCATCTGATTCACCCGCTCGCGGGGCAGGGAGTCAACCTTGGACTGCGCGATGTTGCCGCGCTGCTGGACGTGGTGAATCGCAAGGAACCGTTTCGTGATCTCGGGGATCTGACACTGCTTAGACGTTACGAGCGTTCGCGTCGCGAGGACATTCAGAAGCTGACCATCGCAACCGATGGGCTGCAGCGGTTGTTTGCGCTGCCGGGCGGGCTGGCCCGCGGCATCCGCAATGTCGGGATGGCGATGGTCGGTGCGCAGCCTTTCATCAAGCGCTGGCTGGTGTCGGCCGCGCTTGGCTGACGCGTGTACGCTCAATTCAGCAAGGAACCACGATGACATTTCAAATTCGCACGATCGCGCTGACCTCGGTGGTCGGCACGCTGCTGGCCGCCGCCGCGTTGGCCAGCTACTCCGCATTCGCCGATACGAGCCTGAACAGCGTGAAGGCCGCGGTGCAAAGCCGGCTCGGTTCCGACGCGAGCGTGAAGGGCGTGGCCAAGACGCCGATCGCCGGACTGTACGAGGTTAATCTTGGCAAGGAAATCGTCTATAGCGACGCTCATGCCGATTACCTGGTGCTGGGCGACCTGGTGGAGACTCGCACGCGGAAGAACCTGACGCAGGCGCGCAACGACGAGTTGAACAAGGTCGATTTTGCGAGCCTGCCCCTGGCCAACGCCGTCAAGGTCGTCAAGGGTAATGGCGCGCGCAAGCTCGCAGTGTTCTCTGATCCGAATTGCGGATACTGCAAGCGGCTGGAGACGACGCTGAAGGGGTTCGACAATATCACCGTCTACACCTTCCTGTATCCGGTACTTTCGCCCGACTCCGACATGAAGGCGAAGGCGATTTGGTGTTCGGCGGACCGTGCGAAGGCGTGGCAGGCGTGGATGCTCGATCATCAGTCACCGAGCGGGGCCGGCAATTGCGACACCAGCGCGCTGCAGAAAAACCTGGCGCTGGGCCAGAAGTTGAACGTGAGCGGCACGCCGACGATCATCTTGGCCGACGGACGCCGGCTCCCCGGCGCAGTGCCGGCCGAGCAGCTCGATAAGGCCCTGTCCGTGCAGCATTGACGGTTTGCTGATTGGCGGCCTGTGACCCCGATTTGTCCGGCCAGCAGGCCGGCGCCTACCTGCGTATCTCGATGAAGCCGATTCGTTATTCCATTATCCCGAAGCACCCGGCCGCTCACGTGTTCGAGGTCACGTTGACTGTGACGGATCCGGATCCGCAGGGCCAGCAGTTTATGCTGCCGGTTTGGATACCGGGCAGTTATCTGGTTCGCGAATTTGCACGCAATATTGTGACGCTGAGGGCCACGAACCAGGCTGGCCGCAAGGTCGCCGTCGTCAAGCTGAACAAGAACACGTGGCGTACGGCCGCCGTGGATGGCCCGTTGACGCTGACCTACGAGGTCTACGCGTGGGACCTGTCGGTGCGCGCCGCGCATCTAGACGAGTCGGTCGGGTTTTTCAACGGTACCAGCGTATTCCTGGCCGTGGCCGGACGCGAGCAGGAGCCGTGTGAGGTGGAGATTCGGCGTCCTGAAGGCAACGCGTATCGCGGCTGGCGGGTGGCCACCGCGTTGCGCGAGGCGCGCGGCACGCGTCGTTATGCATTCGGCCTGTACGTCGCTCAGGACTATGATGAATTAATCGACCATCCGGTCACGGTCGGCGAGTTCGAGCTGGCCCGCTTCGATGCGCACCGTGTGCCGCACGACGTCGTGATCGCAGGCAGAGTACAGGCGCTGGACATGCCGCGGTTGTGCGCGGACTTGAAGCGGATATGCGAAGCGCAGATTGCGCTGTTTGAACCCCGCACGAAACGTGCGCCGATGGATCGGTACGTGTTCATGACGCTGGCGGTGGGCGACGGATACGGTGGGCTTGAGCATCGCGCGTCGACCGCGCTGATCTGCAAGCGCGATGATCTGCCGGCAAAGGGCAAGCCGCAGACCACGGATGGCTATCGCTCGTATCTCGGCCTGTGCAGTCACGAGTACTTTCATACCTGGAACGTGAAGCGGATCAAGCCGGCGGCGTTTGCGCCGTACGATCTGACGCAGGAAAACTATACGCCGCTGCTTTGGCTGTTCGAGGGGTTCACGTCGTACTACGAAAGCCTCATGCTGGTCCGAGCAGGGTTGATCTCACAGGACGAATACCTCGCACAGTTGGGCAAGACAATCGGCTCCGTGCTGCGCGGCGCCGGGCGATTGCGTCAAACCGTGGCCGAAAGCTCGTTCGATGCATGGATCAAGTACTACCGGCAGGACGAGAATGCGGGCAATGCGATCGTCAGTTACTACACGAAGGGATCGCTGATCGCGCTGGCGTTCGACTTGTCGATTCGGGCACAAACGCGCCATCGCAAGTCGCTCGATGACGTGATGCGTCTGCTGTGGCAACGCTACGGACGCGACTTCTACACAGGGCGGCCAACCGGCGTCGAGGCGGCCGATATTCCGGCGTTGTTTGCCGAGGCGAGCGGCGCGGACTTGAGCCGGCTCTTTCGTGATGCGGTGAACGGCACGCGCGACTTGCCGCTGGACGCACTGCTCGCGCCGTTCGGTGTGGAATTGGCTGCTGCCGACACGAATGGCAGACCCTCGTTGGGGGCGCGCTGGCGTACCGGCAGTGACTGTACGCTCGCGAGCGTCTACGATGGTGGCGCGGCGCAAAAGGCCGGCTTATCCGCGGGTGACGTGTTGGTGGCGATCGATGGGTTGCGGGTGCCCGGCAGCGGACCCGATGCGCTGCTGGCCCGTTATCGGCCCGGCGACATGGTGCAGGTGCACGCGTTTCGTCGAGATGAGTTGCGCGCTGTACGACTCAAGCTGGATGCACCGGAGGTCGCGCACTACACGCTTACGGCGCGGCCCATTCCTGCATCGGCCAAGCGCGCACGCGACGCGTGGTTGCATGCCGGCCGGTGATCGTTCCGCCAGTGCAACAAACTGTGTCGCGCAACGCCCTTTTTCGCACTGCGCCAAAAAACTAGGATGGCTCCTGAAGCGGGCATGACGCCCGAACTGAACCTGACGGAGCCCCAAGATGACTACGATTCTGCAGATTAATTCCGCTGCGCGCAAGGACGCGCAATCCACGCTGTTGGCCAATGAATTGGTGGCGAAGCTGCAACAGTCGCATCCGGATGCCACGCTCGTCGTGCGCGATCTGTTGACCGACAGCTTGCCGCACCTGGACGAGGCGGTACTGGGCGCCTTCTTCACGCCGGCAGAACAGCGCAATGCGCAGCAGCAGGCGATCATCGCCCGCAGCGACGCGTTGGTGGCGCAGTTGAAGGCTGCCGACATCATTGTCATCGGCGCGCCGATGTACAACTTTGGTATCTCGAGCCAGTTGAAAGCGTATTTTGACTACGTCGCGCGTGCCGGCGTGACCTTCCGCTATACGGCGCAGGGTCCACAAGGACTGATCACAGGCAAGAAGGTGTATGTCGTGACCGCGCGCGGTGGTAAGTACCTCGGCACGCCGGCGGATTTGCAGACGCCTTATTTGAAAACGTTCCTCGCCTTTATCGGCCTGACCGACGTCACGTTCATCTTCGCCGAAGGGCTGAACCTCGGTGAGCAATCCAAGCAAAGCGGCCTGGCGGCGGCACGCGAGGCGATTGCCGCCGTGTGATGCGCAGTTGCCGGCAGCAGACCCCAATCGGCTCACGGCACGCGCCAATCGATCGGCTCGCGACCCACCTGGCGCAGATGTTCATTGGCGAGCGCGAAGTGGCGGCAACCGAGGAAGCCACGGTGCGCCGACAGCGGTGACGGATGCGGCGCTTCGAGGATCTGGTGGCCGCGGCCGTGCAGTAACTGTCGTTTGGCTTGCGCATGCGAGCCCCACAGCATGAACACGAGGCCTTCGTGCTGCGTGGCAAGGTGCTCGATCAGTGTGTCCGTGCATGGCTCCCAGCCACGCTTTGCATGGCTAGCTGCCCGGTTGCGCTCCACGGTCAATACCGTATTGAGCAGCAGCACCCCTTGCCGAGCCCAGTCATCCAGGCAGCCATGGCGTGGCACCGCATGGTCGAAGGTCGCGGCAATTTCCTTGAAAATATTACGTAACGATGGGGGAGGCCGGACGCCGGGGGGCACGGAAAACGCCAGTCCGTGCGCCTGTGGCACGCCGTTGTCTTCGCCGTGATAGGGATCCTGACCTAGGATGACCACCTTGACGTCATCCGGCGACGTCAGATGCAACGCGCGGAATACGTCCGTCGGATAGACCGTCTTGCCGCTGCTGCGCTCGTGGTCGACGAACTCGCACAGGCGCGCGTATGCCGGACTGCCGATGAACGGCGCCAGGTGTGCGCGCCACGCCGGTGGCAGGTTATCGAATTGTTGTTCGAGGGTGAGCGCCGCGCAAGATGGAGGGCCTGACCGGGACGATGGTGCGGCCGCGCACTCACGCGGTGGTGACAGCGGATTGTCAAACAACGATGGTTGCCAAGCGTCGGCCAACGCGTTGCCGGGTAATGATGATTGCCCATGCTCGGCCGACGCCCGCCGGTGCTCGGCTGGTGCCGGCGGGCGCTCGGTTCGCTGCTCGCTGGCACCGCGCAATGCGGTGGTGATGGAGTTTTTAGTGCGGGAAGCCATGATCGCGATAAAGGCAGAGAAAAGAGTGGGGCGCCCGGCCACAACGGATGGCTTACTGGCCGCTACGCAACCGATAACCCCGTTCGGCCTTGCTGACGTCTTCGGATGTGGTGCCCGGCAAGCGCTGCTGGATGACGTCGGCGAGCGCGTCGAGGGCTGCATGCGCGCGGGCGTTTGGCGCATCTTTCAATTCAAGCTCGATTTCGCAGATTGGTGCGCGCCGCAAAGCGCCGTCCACCTCGGCTTGCACTTCGCCAATGTCCAACGCGGCTTCGATGAGTGTGCCGGTCCAGTGAAGCGGCCATAGCGTGCGCGTGAAGTGGGTGTGAAACAGTGGCACGAGCGTCGCCGCAGCGTCGCGCACGAGCGCGCGCGCTTGTGCGTCGCCGCACGCGGCGAGCAGCGCGTCGAGTTCGAGCGCTTCACCGGCCACGGCCATTTCCCATTCATGGCGGCTGTGCACGCCGCCCGACGCGCCACCGCCAAACTTGAAGGTCTGTAGCCAGCCATCGGGCGTGCGTCGCAATCGCAACGCACCGCCGGCGCGCGCGAGCCCGCCGTCGGGCGTATCGAAGTAGAGGTTGGCGAGCGCGACCGGTTGGCCGGCCTGTCCGCTCAACTCAGCGAGTAGCGCGCGGGCGGCCTCGACCCGCGACGCCGGCAGCGCAAGCTTGATTTCCCGTTCGATGCTCATCGTCGTCATGGACGCTGCGGTCCGAAAAACATGTCGGCGAGCGCGGCACCGGGGTTGTCCGCGCGCATAAATGCCTCACCGACCAGGAAGGTATGCACGCCGGCTGCACGCATCCGGTCCACGTCGTCGCGCGTCAGAATCCCCGACTCGGTGACTACGATACGTTCGTCGGGAATGCTGCCGAGGAGCCCAAGCGTGGTGTCCAGCGTGACGGCGAACGTGCGCAGGTTGCGGTTGTTGACGCCGATCAGCGGTGTCTTCAGCGTCAGCGCCACGTCCAGCTCGTGCGCGTTGTGCACTTCCACCAGCACCGCGAGCCCCAGCGAATGCGCGTACGCTTCCAGCTCGCGCATCTGCGCTGGCTCCAGCGCGGCGGCGATCAGCAGAATGCAGTCCGCACCCATCGCACGCGCCTCCAGCACCTGGTACGGGTCGATGATGAAGTCCTTGCGCAGCACGGGCAGCGTGCACGCGTCGCGAGCCTGCTGGAGGTAGCGCGCGCTGCCCTGGAAAAACTGTGCGTCCGTGAGTACCGACAAGCATGCGGCGCCGTGCTGCGCGTACGAGCGGGCGATGTCGGCTGGCACGAAGGTTTCGCGCAACACGCCCTTGGAGGGGCTGGCCTTTTTCACCTCGGCGATGATCGCCGGCTGTTCGAGCGCGTGCTTGGCACGCAACGCAGCAACGAAGTCACGCAGGTCGCCGCGCCGCGCGTGGGCGCTCAGTTGCAATTCTGCCAGGGGCGCACTCGCCTGCGCGGCACGAATCTCATCGCGCTTGACGGCAATAATGCGATCGAGGATATCAGTCATGGTGGTGCTCTGCTTGGCTCAATGACGCAACTGCTGCGTGAAACGGACAAGTTCATCGACCTTTGCACGGGCGGCCCCGCTGGCAATTGCCTCGCGCGCTTGCCGGATCCCGTCGCCGATCGAGGCGGCGACGTTGGCCGCATACAGCGCGGCACCGGCATTGAGCGCGACGATCTCGCGGGCGACGCCCGGCGTATTCTCTAGTGCGCTGAGCAGCATCGCTTTCGATCCGTCCGCGTTGGCGACCTTCAGGGAGCGATTCGACACCATTTGCAGGCCAAAGTCCTCGGGATGGATCTCGTATTCGTGCACCTGGCCATCGCGCAACTCGCCGACCCGCGTCGCCGCGCCGAGCGATACCTCGTCCATCCCATCTCGCCCGTAGACGACCAGCACGTGGTTTGCGCCAAGCCGTTGCATCACCCGGACCTGGATGCCGACCAGATCCTCGTGGAACACGCCCTGCAGTTGGTTCGGCGCCCCAGCCGGATTGGTTAACGGTCCCAGTATATTAAAGATCGTGCGTATCCCCATTTCGCGACGGATCGGCGCGACGTTCTTCATCGCCGGATGGTGGTTCGGCGCGAACATGAACCCCATGCCGGTCGCCTCGATGGACTGCGCCACCTGCTCCGGCGTTAGGTTGACGTTGACGCCAAGCGCCTCGAGCACATCGGCGCTGCCGGACTTGGATGACACGCCGCGATTGCCGTGCTTGGCGACCCTTGCACCGGCTGCGGCGGTCACGAACATCGTCGCCGTGGAGATATTGAACGTATGCGAACCGTCGCCACCGGTGCCCACGATGTCGACAAAGTGCCGGTTGTCGGCTACCTGCACGTGGTGGGCGAACTCGCGCATGACGGTTGCCGCCGCGGCGATCTCACCGACCGTTTCCTTCTTCACGCGTAGCCCGGTGATGATGGCGGCCGCCATGACCGGCGACATTTCTCCGCGCATGATCATCCGCATCAAGTGCAGCATCTCGTCATGGAAGATCTCGCGGTGCTCGATGGTACGCTGCAGCGCTTCCTGGGGGGTGATGGGCATCCGGTTCTCCGTGCGGGTCAGGCCAGTGAGCGGCGCCGACAGGGGCGTCGCGCCAGTAGGGGACGCGCTCATCGGGCAAGCGCCGCAGTGCGGCTTTGAGTGATGAAATTCTCCAGCAGCGCATGGCCATGCTCGGACAGGATCGATTCCGGGTGAAACTGCACACCCTCGATCGGCAGCGTCTTATGGCGCACGCCCATGATTTCGCCATCGTCGGTCCATGCGCAGACTTCCAGGCAGTCGGGCAGCGTGTCGCGCTCGATGGACAGCGAGTGGTATCGTGTGACCTTGAAGCGGTGCGGCAGATCGGCGAAGACCCCCCGCCGGTCGGTCTCGATTTCGCTGACCTTACCATGCATGATCGTCTTGGCGCGCACGATGCGGCCGCCGAACGCCTCGCCGATCGCTTGGTGTCCCAGGCATACGCCGAGCATCGGGATGCGGCCAGCGAAGCGTTGGATTACCGCGAGCGTCACGCCGGCATGCTGCGGATTGCTTGGTCCGGGTGACAGGCAGATATGCTGGGGGTCCAGCTCGGCGATCTCGTCGCAGGTGATTTCGTCATTGCGGTAGGTCCGCACCTGCTCGCCCAACTCGCCGAAATACTGGACAAGGTTGTAGGTGAACGAGTCATAGTTATCGATCATCAGCAGCATACGGCACCCAATGGACTGATATTGAACGAAAAGTCGCCGCGATGAGGCCGCTGGCCCGCGGACCCGTGCGGTGCGGCCCGGCATGGGGTCGCCCCAGGCGCCCGACGCAAACGGGCGCGAACATGAACGCGGGCGCGCGGTGGGCGCATGTTGTCCACGCAACCGGCTGCGCGAGCGACAGCAGAGACGACGGGGCCCGCATCGAGCGGTTCGGGCGTGTTGGCGACGGCTGAATCTGTCAACGACATCGGCAATCTCCTTGCGCTGGGAGCCGCCCTATCAGAACGGCGCATCCAGGCCATCCTGCACGTGCTCGGCGGCGCGCAATACTGCACGTGCCTTGTTCTCGGTTTCCTGCCATTCTGCTTCAGGTACCGAATCGGCGACGATGCCGGCGGCTGCCTGCGTGTACAAGTTGCCGCCGTGGATCACGCCGGTGCGGATCGTGATCGCCAGATCCATCTCGCCAGAAAATGACAGATAGCCGACCGCGCCGCCGTACAGGCCGCGTTTGACCGGCTCGAGTTCATCGATCAACTCCAGCGCGCGCACCTTTGGGGCGCCGGACAGCGTGCCGGCTGGGAACGTGGCGCGCAGCACATCGAAGGGCGTCGTGCCAGGCTTAAGCTTGCCCTCGACCGAACTGACGATGTGCTGCACGTGCGAGTATTTCTCGATCACCATCTTGTCGGTGACGACCACGGAGCCCGTTTGCGCGATGCGGCCGATGTCATTGCGTGCGAGATCGATCAGCATCACGTGCTCGGCGATCTCCTTCGGGTCGTTCAGCAACTCCGTCGCCAACTGCGCGTCACGCTCCGGCGTATTGCCGCGCGCGCGCGTGCCGGCCAGCGGACGGATCGTCACGATCTGCTCGCCGCCGCGCGCTTCCTGTCGTACCAGGATCTCAGGTGACGCGCCGACCACGTGGAAGTCACCGAAGTTGTAGAAATACATGTACGGCGACGGGTTCAGCGAGCGCAGCGCGCGATACAGCGATAGGGGATTGTCGCGAAACGGTTTTGTCATCCGCTGCCCGACCTGCACCTGCATCAGTTCGCCGGCGGCGATGTATTCCTTGGCCTTGCTCACCGCGGCCAGATAGTCATTTTTGGCGAACTCGCGATAGGTATCAGTGCGCACCGTCGGCGACGTGACCGGAGGCTGGGCCGGGCTGCGTAACCGGTTGCGCAATTCGCGCAACCGCTCCTTGGCGCGTGTGTACGCTTCCGGGGCACCCGGATCGGCGTAGACAATGAGGTAGAGCTTGCCCGCTAGGTTGTCGATCACAGCCACTTCTTCAGTCAACAGCAGTTGGATGTCCGGCAGGCCCAAATCGTCCTTCGGCGTTGAATGCGCGAGCTTCTTCTCAATGAAGCGCACCGCATCGTAGCCGAAGTAGCCCGCCAGGCCACCGCAGAAACGGGGCATGCCGGGTCGGAGCGCGACCTTGAAGCGCGCCTGGAACTGCGCGATGAATGCAAACGGATCGCCTTCGTGCGTTTCGATGACCTGGTCGTCGTGCACTACTTCGGTGATGCCGGTGCCGCCGGCTTGCCGCGTGCGCAACAAGGTGCGGGCGGGTAGGCCGATGAATGAATAGCGGCCAAAGCGTTCGCCGCCGACCACCGACTCGAGCAGGAACGAATTTGCGCCTCCCCGTTCAGGTTGGGCGAGCTTTAGATACAGCGACAGCGGCGTATCGAGGTCGGCGAGCGCCTCGGCAATCAGCGCAATGCGGTTATAGCCTTCGTTGGCAAGGGACTGGAATTCGAGCTCGGTCATGTTGGCAATTCCTGTTGGCGCTCCGTGCACGGCGCGGCATACACGGAGCCGATGTCGCGGCCCGGCCGCAGCGTAAGTGCCAAAGCCGACGTACCGGGACGCGGCGGCGCTACACGGCGTGCATCGTGGACACCGCCGCGATGCTGGGAGCAACAACGAAAACAAAAAACGGGAGAAATCGAAACCCCGCAAGCAACGGGCTTCGGCGCGGGATCGCGCTCAGGCGTGCCAGCAGCGCCAGGGCCAGGCTCCCCGGTCGATACTGCCAAGACTGCGTTTTCTGTTCAGAAACATGACGATGGTAGCGGATACCCTGGGATGGAAGCTACTGCGCGGCGTACGGTGCCGTTACCCGGCGGGCCGCCTCCAGCAGCGAGTCCACTATACCATCCGAGTCGATCAATTGTACAGGTTGGCCGTGGTTGTAGCCGTATGGCACGGTCAACGTCGCGAGCCCGGCGGCGCGCGCTGCGCGCGCGTCGTTTTCCGAGTCGCCGATCGCGACCGCCCGCGCGGGCGGCACGCCGAGCGCGTCGCACGCGGCCAGCATCGGTAACGGGTCCGGCTTTTTCCGTGGCAGGCTGTCGCCGCCGAGCACCACTTCGAAATACGGTCGCAGGCCATACTGTTCGAGCAACTCGAGCGCGAATCGAAGCGGTTTGTTGGTTACGCATGCAAGCTTGATCCGCGCAGCCCCGAATGCGTCCAGCCCGCGGATCACGTCCGGGTAGAGCCGCGTGTGGCGGCCATTGACCCCCGCGTATGCCCGTTGGTATCCAGCCAGTGCCACATCGAACCGCTGCTCGGCCGCGGCTGGCGGCAGGCGTGCCGACAGCACGCTGCGCACGAGATGCTCGGAGCCCTTGCCGACGTAGGCGACGACTTCGGCTTGGTTGATCGGCGGCAAGCCCAGCTCGCCGAGCACCGCGTTGAGCGCCGCCGTAAAATCGCCGGCGGTATCGACCATCGTGCCATCCAAATCGACGATTGCGGCCTCGATCGGTCCAATGGTGAGCGCACCGCGACGATCGTCATCGGCGACCGGTGTCAGGCTCGTGTCGGTCATCACGCGTTCATCGTCCGAGTGCGGCGCGCATCTGGTTAATCACCTGCCGGTAATCGGGCTGCCCGAAAATCGCCGAACCCGCGACAAACGTATCGGCGCCGGCCGCCGCGATCTGTGCGATGTTGTCGGCCTTCACGCCGCCGTCCACCTCCAGGTGAATCTCGCGGCCCGTCTGCGCTGCATACGCGTTGATGCGCCGCCGCGCTTCGCGCAGCTTGTTCAGTGCCTCGGGAATAAACGACTGTCCGCCAAAACCGGGATTCACCGACATAATCAACACCAGGTCGATGCGCTCCATCACATGGTCCAGGTAGTTCAACGACGTGGCGGGATTGAATACCAATCCCGCCTTGCAACCGTGGTCCCGGATCAGTGACAGCGTGCGATCGATATGGTCAGACGCCTCTGGATGAAAGCTGATCACGTTCGCGCCCGCCCTTGCGAAGTCTGGCACGAGGCGGTCCACCGGACGCACCATCAGATGCACGTCGATCGGCACGTTGACGTGCGGGCGGATCGCTTCACAGACCATTGGGCCGATCGTCAGGTTAGGCACGTAATGGTTGTCCATCACGTCGAAGTGGATCCAGTCGGCGCCGGCGGCGACCACGTTGCGCACTTCTTCGCCGAGACGGGCGAAGTCGGCGGAAAGAATGCTTGGGGCGATGCGAAAAGTCATCTTGGAACTCGTTGGCAGGCGCTGAGCGGCAGACAAAGCGTTATTCTAGCGTGCCGGCGCGACGCCAGCCCGGGCGCGGCGCCCTGATGCCCGCGTCGATGTGTCAGTGGATCGCGTTACGCGAGCGACGTCACATCGGCCACATCGGGTCAGCCACATCGCATTGCAGGTTGCGACACGCAGGCGCATCAACGAAAATGCGATGCGCAGGCGCCTACATACCCGCGCCACGGGTAAGCGCGCGCCCGTATTGCGCGACCTTTACCGGAATTCAGGATGAGTCAGTACGAATTGAGCGTCTCGGCACAGGCGGCCTATCTGCCGGACCAGTCCGATCCAGAGCGCCAGCAATATGCGTTCGCCTACACGTTGACAATACGCAACACGGGACAGGTTGCCTCGCAGCTGATTGCGCGCCATTGGATCATCACCGACAGCGACGCGAAGGTGCAAGAGGTCAAAGGGCTCGGGGTCGTCGGGCATCAGCCGTTGTTGCAGCCGGGCGAGCAATTCGAATATACGAGTTGGGCGGTCATTGCGACGCCGGTGGGCACGATGCGCGGCGAGTACTTTTGTGTGGCCGAGGACGCTACGCGCTTCGAGGTGCCGGTAGCGGAATTCGCGCTGTGCATGCCGCGCACGCTGCATTGAGCGCGCACGATGGCGGCGTGGCGCCGCGAGCGCTCCGGTGCGCAGCACCGCGGCGGCTGGCCGGCGCAGCGCCGCAGGGCGTCAATCACGCTTGCGCGGCGGGCGGCGCACGTACCATACGATGTACGCGACCAATCCAATCGGCAGCAGTATTTCAATCGTGGACAGTAGCCACGGGCAAGCGGTGAAGCATTCGGACATGGCGGTTTGGGAAGCGAGCGAGCGTTTTAACGGTTGCTTGTATGGTAACGGTGGCGCGCATGGCGGCGGACCGAGGTGGGTGGCCGCAAGGGGTCGGCATGCGGCCGGCGTGCGGCGTTGGGGCCGCGCCGCGGCGCTGGCCGCGACGATCGTTGCGGCGGCGATGCTTGCGTCATGCGGTGGCGGCGAGGCGGTGCGGCCGGCGCCGCGCGTGCCGCCGGCCGGTGCCGCGCCGAGTCAGCAGGCGTTGGCCGATGCGCGGCTCACGCCGGTCAATTGGCAGCAGGTGCCCGGTTGGCAGGAGGACAGCCTAATCGGCGCCACCGCCGCGCTGCGGCAGAACTGTGCGCGCATGAGCAGCCTGGCGAATTGGCGGAGCGCGTGCGTTGCGGCGCAGCAACTGGATGACCTTGACGTGGCCGCCGCGCGCACGTTTTTTGAAACGTACTTCACGCCGTTTGTGCTAGCCAATAACGACGGCACGCTCGACGGCCTCGTTACCGGCTACTACGAGCCGCTGTTGCACGGGTCTCGGTACCGGCGTGCGCCGTACCTGTACCCGTTGTATCGCTGGCCGAGGGCAGCTCGCCCGGGCGCCGCGTTGCCGCCGCGTGCGCAACTGATGCGCTCCGGCATGCTGACCGGCAACGAGCTTGTCTACGTGGACGATCCGATCGAGGCGTTTTTCCTGCAAGTGCAAGGCTCTGGCCGGGTATTGCTCGACGACGGCACGGTGATGCGGGTCGGTTACAGTGGCACCAACAACCAGCCATATCGATCGATCGGCCAGTGGCTGATCGATCGTGGCGAGCTATCACCGGCGCAGGCGACGATGCAAGGAATCAAGGCATGGGCCCGGGCGAACCGGTTGCGTGTCGATGCCCTGCTGGACGTGAATCCGCGCTTCGTATTCTTTAAGGAAGTGCCGTCTAGCGAGGGCGTGCCCAGCGGCGGAGCTGACGGGCCGGTCGGTGCGCTGGGTGTGCCACTCACGCCTGAGCGTTCGATCGCGGTCGACCCGACGTCGATTCCGCTCGGCACGCCGGTATTCCTGCAGACCACTCGGCCATTGTCGAACCAGCCGATGAGCCGGCTGGTGTTCGCGCAGGACGTGGGCAGCGCGATCAAAGGCGGTGTGCGGGCTGACTACTTTTGGGGACTGGGCGATGACGCGGGCGATCTGGCCGGCCGCATGAAGCAGAGTGGCCGGATGTGGCTGCTGCTGCCCAACAGTTGAGCGGCCGTGTTGCGCGCGGCCGCTAACGGCTCAGGCCTCAGGCTTGCGCGCGGCGTTTGTCCACGATGCGGCGCGCCTTGCCTACTGAGCGCTCGATGCTGTTCACCGGCAAGACAACGGTTTGCGCCGTGACGCCGACTAGCGCCTTGACATCGTACGCCAGACTCGCGCGTGCCGCTTCGACTGCGCGTTCGTCCAGCGCCGATTCCGGACAGGGCTCGACATGGATCGTCATCACGTCGAGTGGGCCTTCCTTGGTCAGCACGATCTGGTAGTGAGGGGCAAGCACGGTAGGGTGCTTGAGCAACAGCTCCTCGATTTGCGACGGGAACACATTCACGCCTCGGATGATCATCATGTCATCGCAGCGGCCGGTGATCTTCTCCATGCGCCGCATCGCGCGCGCGGTGCCGGGTAGCAGCCGGCTCAGATCACGGGTGCGATAGCGGATGATCGGCAAAGCCTCTTTGGTCAGCGAGGTGAACACCAGCTCGCCGAATACGCCGTCGGGCAGTACCTCGCCAGTGTCCGGGTCGATGATTTCCGGATAGAAGTGATCTTCCCAGATCGTTGGCCCGTCCTTGGTTTCTGCGTATTCGGAGGCGACGCCGGGGCCGATGATCTCTGACAGCCCATAGATGTCCACCGCGTCGATGCCCATGCGTTTCTCGATCGCCGCGCGCATGTCGTTGGTCCACGGCTCTGCGCCGAAGATGCCGATGCGCAACGACGATTCGACCGGATTCAGGTCGCGTCGCTCGAATTCATCGGCGATCGATAACATGTAGCTGGGTGTGACCATGATGATGTCGGGTCGAAAGTCATGGATCAGCTGGACCTGCTTCTCGGTCTGCCCGCCGCCGAACGGGATCACGGTCAGGCCCGCGCGCTCCGCGCCGTAGTGCGCGCCCAGCCCACCGGTAAAGAGCCCGTAGCCGTAGCTGATATGAACCTTGTCGCCGCGCCGTGCTCCTGCCGCGCGGATGGAGCGCGCTACGAGGTTGGCCCACATGTCGATGTCGTTGGCGGTGTAGCCGACCACGGTCGGCTTGCCGGTGGTACCGGACGAACCATGGATGCGCGAGATCTGGTCCATCGGCACGGCGAACATGCCGAACGGATAGTGATCGCGAAAGTCCTGCTTCGTCGTGAACGGGAAGCGAGACAGGTCCGCCAACGTCTTCAAGTCGTCGGGGTGCACGGCCGCGTCATCGAACTTGCGCCGGTAGACCGGTGAATGCGCATACGCGTGCGCCAGAGTTTTCTTCAGCCGTTCAAGCTGCAGGGCTTGTAGTTCGTCGCGGCTGGCTGTTTCAATCGGCTCCAGCGGCAGTGCGGTACTCATCGAAATTCTCCTTATTATTGTGTCTGTCCCGTGGCGGGCGTCAGTCGTTTGAACGGATAACGTTTCCTTTAATCTGTGCTGACTTGCCGCGAAACATGGCGACCGGCTCGCCGGCGCGATTTGTCACACGGATGTCGTAGAGGCCGGTGCGCCCAGATCGCACCTGTTCCACGGCTTCCGCGGTCAGCGCGTCGCCGTGGTGCACCGGCCGCAGGTATTCGATCGTGCATCCGGCTGCCACCGTATTCACGTTATAAGTGTTGCACGCAAATGCGAATGCCGAATCGGCAAGTGTGAAGATCAACCCGCCGTGGCAGATATCGTGGCCGTTTAAAAATTCGGCGCGCACCTGCATCGTCGCGCGCGCATAGCCGGGCCGAACTTCGACTACCTGAATGCCGAGCCAGCGGGTGCACGCATCGTTTTCGTACATTTGCGCGGCACAGTGGTGCGCGAGCAGCTCGGCTTGCACCACGCTGGGTTCGGCGTCGGTGTGGGAAGGGCAGTCCATATCAGTGTCCTTTAAAACGGGGTTGACGTTTCTCGATGAACGCGCGCACGCCTTCCGCATAATCGTGCGACGCGCCAAGCTTGCGCTGCAGGTCGCGTTCAAGATCCAGCTGTATGTCCAAATCCAGCGTGGCGCCGCTGCGGATGGCCTGCCGGGTCGCGACGATCGCGGCGGTGGGCTGCTGCGCGAGTTCCGCGGCGAGTTTCCGCGCTTGTGGTAGAAGGGCCGCATCGTCGACGACGCGCCAGATCAGGCCCCACGCTTCGGCCTTCTCCGCGCTGAGTTTCTCGCCAGTGAGCGACAGTCCCAGCGCGCGGGCGATACCGACTCGTCGTGGCAGCGTCCACGTGCCGCCAGTGTCCGGTACCAGCCCAATCTTCACGAAAGCCTGGATGAAACGGCTCGAACGCGCGGCAAGTGTGATGTCGCATGCCAACGCCAGGTTTGCGCCAGCGCCTGCTGCTGTGCCGTTGACCGCTGCGGTCACCGGCAGCGGCAGCTGCTGCAGCCGCCGCACGAGTGCATTGAAGTTTTGATCGATCAACTCGCCCAGGTCGGTTTCATGGCCAGGCGTGAAGTCGAGGTCCGCGAGGTCCTGGCCCGCGCAAAATGCCTTTCCTGCGCCTGTCAGTACCAGCGCCCGGGCACCCGCACGCTGCACTTCATCCAGCGCCGCGCGCAACTCGGCATGCATCGCGCGGGTGAAGCTGTTGAGCTTATCCGGGCGGTTCAGCGTAATGGTTGCGACGTGAGCGGCTGCGTCGATGTCGAGCAGAATTGACGTGTAGGTCATGGGAGTTCCCTCCTGCCTAGGCAAAATGGAGTGCGCGAGGCCGACTTCAAACGCGCTCGATGGCCAATGCAATGCCCTGTCCGACTCCAATGCACATCGTGCATAATGCATAGTGGCCGCCGTTGCGGTGCAACTGGTACATTGCGGCCGTGACCAGCCGCGCGCCGGATGCGCCAAGCGGGTGGCCGAGCGCGATCGCACCGCCGTTCGGGTTCACGCGCGGGTCGTCATCGTCGATGCCCAGCAGCCGCAGCACGGCCAGGCCTTGTGCAGCGAATGCTTCGTTTAACTCGATGACGTCGAACTGCTCGAGCGTCATGTTCAATTGCCGCAGCAGCTTGCGTGTCGCGGGCGCCGGTCCGATGCCCATCACGCGTGGCTCGACTCCCGCCGTTGCCATGCCGAGCACGCGCGCCTTCGGCGTAAGCCCGTGCGTGCGTGCGGCTGCTTCGCTGGCGATTAGCAGCGCACATGCGCCATCGTTGATGCCGGACGCATTGCCGGCGGTGACGGTACCGCCTGGGCGTACCACACCGACGAGCTTGGCTAGTGCGTCCATCGACGTTTCGCGCGGATGCTCGTCGTGCTGCACCACGATCGCATCGCCGTTGCGGGACGGCACGGTGACCGGCACGATCTCGGCAGCCAGCACGCCGTCACGTTGCGCACGGGCGGCCTTTTGCTGGCTGCGTAACGCGAATGCGTCTTGGTCGGCACGGCTTACGTTATAGTCGGCCGCGACGTTTTCGGCGGTCTGCGGCATCGAATCGATACCGTACTGCTGTTTCATCAGCCGGTTCACGAAACGCCAGCCAATCGTCGTATCGAAGACTTCGGTCTGGCGCGAGAACGCGGTGCTGGCCTTGCCCATCACGAACGGCGCGCGCGTCATGCTCTCGACACCGCCGGCCAGCATCAGTGACGCGTCACCTGCGCGGATCGCCCGCGCCGCGGTGCCGATCGCATCCATGCCCGAGCCGCATAGCCGGTTTACCGTGGCGCCCGGCACGTCAACGGGCAGGCCGGCGAGCAGCGCGGCCATCCGGGCGACGTTGCGATTATCTTCGCCGGCCTGATTCGCGCAACCGTAGATCACGTCGTTGACTGCCGCCCAGTCCATTGACGGATAACGCTCGAGCAGCGCCTTGATCGGGATCGCGCCAAGGTCATCTGCGCGAACGTCTTTTAGCGCGCCGCCATAGCGGCCAAACGGCGTGCGGACTGCATCACAGATAAAAGCTTCGGTCATGGTGCCATTCGCCTACGCTTGTCGAGTTCGTTTTCGTCGGTGCGGAGCAATGCCGAGGTGGCGCCGGTCAGCCGCGCGGTGCTACGTGCGCGCGGCTTTGCACGACGCGGAAGCGGTTCGCCACAAACGCGGCGTCGGTCAGCGTCGCATTGGCCGCTGGGTTCGCACCGGTGCCATGGAAGTCCGAGAACGCCGCGGACTGGTTCACGAACACGCCGCCGGTCAAGTTCAGCGACAGCGCGACGCCGCCTTTGATCGCCGCTTCGTGCGCGGCTTGCTGCACTGCCTCGTCACCACTGTATACAGATAGGGTCAGCGCGCCGTGCTGCGCGGCAATCGAGCCGGCCAGCGCCAGCGATTGCGCGGTGGAATCCGTCGCGATGACGAATGCGATCGGGCCGAACCATTCCTGCGTGAATCGGTTCTGGTCGGTGGCCGCATCCAGCTTGACCAGCAGCGGCGTGTGCACGCGTGCATGCTCGAACGCGGGATGCACGAGCGGTTGGCTGTCCAGTAACACGCTACCGAGCGCGCGCGCGCGCTCGATACGCTGCACCACGGCGTCGTTTTGGATGGCCCCGATCAATTCGACCGCCTTGGCTGAATCCGACGTCAGTTTTTGGACGGCCTCGGCGATTGCTTGGCCGACTTCGTCAAAGCTAAGCGTACCGTCGGCGGTGCGGATGCCGTTGCGCGGCACATAGATGTTTTGTGGTGCGGTACACATCTGGCCCGAGTACAGCGCCAGCGAGAATGCGATATTGCGTGCGGCCGCCTTGATGTCGTCGACCGAGTCGATGACGATCTGGTTCACGCCCGCCTTCTCGGTATACACGTGGGCCTGGGTCGCGTTGCGCTCGAGCCAATTGCCGTTGTGCGTGCTACCCGTGAAATCGATCAGTCGAACATCGGGGCGCGTGGCGAGCTGCTGCACGAGCGTGCCGTCATCCGGATCCGTTGCCAATAGCGTAACGACGTTCGGATCGAAGCCGGCCTCGCGCAGCACGTCGCGCGCGATACGCACGGTGATCGCCAGTGGCAGGATCGCGCCAGGATGTGGCTTGACGACCACCGCGTTGCCGGTCGCAAGATCAGCAAACAGTCCCGGATAACTGTTCCATGTCGGAAAGGTACAACAGCCAAGCACCAGGCCGATGCCGCGCGGCACGATCGTAAAGTGCTTTTCCATTGCCAGCGGCGGGTTCTTGCCTTGGGGCTTTTCCCAGTAAGCTTGGGCCGGGATGCGCCGCAACTGATCCCATGCACATGCGATGGCCTCGAGCGCGCGGTCCTGCGCATGCGGCCCGCCGGCCTGGAACGCCATCATGAATGCCTGCCCGGTCGTATGCATCACGCTGTAGGCGATCTCGAAGCTTGCCCGGTTCAGCCGCTGCAGGATCTCCAGGCTCACCCCAATCCACGCGTCGCGGCCCGCGCGCTGCCATGGTTGCTGCGCGCGCGCCACGGCAGCGAACAGCGGGTCCGGCTCGGCCTTCGGATAGCGCACGCCCAAAGCGAAGCCGAACGGCGAGTGCTCCTGGCCTACCAGTCCATTACTGGGTTGATCCAAATCGAACGTTTGGTTCAAAAGCGCTTTGAACGATTGCTCACCGTCCGCGTTCGCCGTTTCCCCGTACACCTTGGGGCTGGGCATCTCGGGGAACGGACTCCAGTAGCCGCGCGTTTCCTGTGCCTGAAGTGCCTGTGTCAACGTCGATTCATGTTTAGCAAACAATGGATGTGTCATGGCGGGTAGTCGGACAAGTGAGGCGGAGAGGGATAAATAAACCGACCGGTTGGTTGGAAAATGTTAGCATTCTTTTCGGGTTGCGCGGCGTTTTTTCGCGGTTCCCCTTGTCAGTGGAGAATTCATGACATACGAAAACATTTTGGTCGACACAAGCGGACGGGTTGGGCTGATTACGCTGCACCGCCCGAAGGCGCTCAATGCACTGAACGACGCACTGATGGACGAGTTGGGCACGGCGCTCAAGGCGTTCGACGACGATGAGCAGATCGGCGCGATCGTGGTGACGGGCAGCGAAAAGGCATTCGCCGCCGGCGCGGACATCGGAATGATGGCGAAGTACACCTATATGGATGTTTATAAAGGAAACTACATTACGCGCAACTGGGAGGCGGTACGTGCGGTGCGCAAACCGGTGATCGCCGCAGTGGCGGGCTTCGCGCTGGGCGGCGGGTGCGAACTGGCGATGATGTGCGACATTATCATCGCGGCGGACACCGCGCGGTTCGGCCTGCCGGAGGTCAAGCTTGGGGTCATGCCGGGCGCGGGTGGCACGCAGCGCCTGCCGCGCGCGATCTCCAAGGCCAAAGCGATGGACCTGTGCCTGACCGGGCGTTTCATGGATGCACACGAAGCGGAGCGCGCGGGACTGGTATCCCGCGTAGTCGGGGTGAATAAGTTTCTGGACGAGGCGCTCAGCACGGCGGCTGCGATTGCTGAATATTCGTTACCTTCGGTGATGATGATCAAGGAATCGATCAATCAGTCGTACGAGACCTTGCTGACCGAGGGCGTGCATTTCGAGCGCCGGCTGTTCCACTCGCTGTTTGCCACCGAGGATCAGAAGGAAGGGATGGCTGCGTTTGTCGAGAAGCGCAAGCCCGTCTTCAAGCATCGTTGAAAACAGGCTTGCGTTGGAGGTGGCGGGGCGCTAAAATCTTATTTTTCGCACGACGGACGCCGTTGCGCGAAAGTGGGGCGGGTGAGCGGAATTTTCTCGAAACCCCGTGGTGAAAAAAGTTTTAAAAACTTCTTGACGCCACGATGAGAAATCTTCATAATCTCGTTTCTCTGCTGCTGATGCAGCGACGCGACGCAGGGGCTGAAGCCGGGCAGGCTGAGGCACGGTGGGCGCGATGCTCTTTAACAAGTAACAGCCGATAAGTGTGGGTACTTGATGGTGAGGCGAGCTGGAGTCGGGGGTCAAAGCCGGGCTGTGGCAAAGCGAAGGAATAATCAAGTCTCATACGAAATGAAGGTAGGTTTTGAGAGATCGAAACTTGTCAACGTTTTGAGTTGAGCGACAGGGTCCTTCGGGGCCCGAACAAGTAACAGGTTTGAACTGAAGAGTTTGATCCTGGCTCAGATTGAACGCTGGCGGCATGCCTTACACATGCAAGTCGGACGGCAGCGCGGGTTTCGGCCTGGCGGCGAGTGGCGAACGGGTGAGTAAGACATCGGAACGTGTCCTGGAGTGGGGGATAGCCCGGCGAAAGCCGGATTAATACCGCATACGCTCTGAGGAGGAAAGCGGGGGACCTTAGGGCCTCGCGCTCAAGGGGCGGCCGATGGCAGATTAGCTAGTTGGTAGGGTAAAGGCCTACCAAGGCGACGATCTGTAGCTGGTCTGAGAGGACGACCAGCCACACTGGGACTGAGACACGGCCCAGACTCCTACGGGAGGCAGCAGTGGGGAATTTTGGACAATGGGGGCAACCCTGATCCAGCAATGCCGCGTGTGTGAAGAAGGCCTTCGGGTTGTAAAGCACTTTTGTCCGGAAAGAAAACGGCCTGGTTAATACCTGGGCTGGATGACGGTACCGGAAGAATAAGCACCGGCTAACTACGTGCCAGCAGCCGCGGTAATACGTAGGGTGCGAGCGTTAATCGGAATTACTGGGCGTAAAGCGTGCGCAGGCGGTTTGCTAAGACCGATGTGAAATCCCCGGGCTTAACCTGGGAACTGCATTGGTGACTGGCAGGCTAGAGTATGGCAGAGGGAGGTAGAATTCCACGTGTAGCAGTGAAATGCGTAGAGATGTGGAGGAATACCGATGGCGAAGGCAGCCTCCTGGGCCAATACTGACGCTCATGCACGAAAGCGTGGGGAGCAAACAGGATTAGATACCCTGGTAGTCCACGCCCTAAACGATGTCAACTAGTTGTTGGGGATTCATTTCCTTAGTAACGTAGCTAACGCGTGAAGTTGACCGCCTGGGGAGTACGGTCGCAAGATTAAAACTCAAAGGAATTGACGGGGACCCGCACAAGCGGTGGATGATGTGGATTAATTCGATGCAACGCGAAAAACCTTACCTACCCTTGACATGGTCGGAACCCTGCTGAGAGGTGGGGGTGCTCGAAAGAGAACCGGCGCACAGGTGCTGCATGGCTGTCGTCAGCTCGTGTCGTGAGATGTTGGGTTAAGTCCCGCAACGAGCGCAACCCTTGTCCTTAGTTGCTACGCAAGAGCACTCTAGGGAGACTGCCGGTGACAAACCGGAGGAAGGTGGGGATGACGTCAAGTCCTCATGGCCCTTATGGGTAGGGCTTCACACGTCATACAATGGTCGGAACAGAGGGTTGCCAACCCGCGAGGGGGAGCTAATCCCAAAAAACCGATCGTAGTCCGGATTGCAGTCTGCAACTCGACTGCATGAAGCTGGAATCGCTAGTAATCGCGGATCAGCATGTCGCGGTGAATACGTTCCCGGGTCTTGTACACACCGCCCGTCACACCATGGGAGTGGGTTTTACCAGAAGTGGCTAGTCTAACCGCAAGGAGGACGGTCACCACGGTAGGATTCATGACTGGGGTGAAGTCGTAACAAGGTAGCCGTATCGGAAGGTGCGGCTGGATCACCTCCTTTCTGGAGCGAAAGCGCCTCCAATTCAAGTACTCACGCTTATCGGCTGTGAAAGTCACAGGGACAGACGAAGGGTCTGTAGCTCAGTCGGTTAGAGCACCGTCTTGATAAGGCGGGGGTCGTTGGTTCGAATCCAACCAGACCCACCACGCGAGTCTGGTGTGCGCTGAGCGCTGCGCGTGGCGCAGGCCCGAACCCAACACGGGGGCATAGCTCAGCTGGGAGAGCACCTGCTTTGCAAGCAGGGGGTCGTCGGTTCGATCCCGTCTGCCTCCACCACTGCTCAATCGCGAGCGCTCCAGTAGCGCGAGCGCTGGCGATTGACCCGTGGGTCAAGCAGTGCAGTATGGCTGTGACGTTCTTTAACAATCTGGAAGAAGAAGCAGTAATGTCTATTGGAGGCGTCTTGAGATGGGCGCGTCCGATAGACGGGTAGTGATTGTAAGTATTGTTTTGAGTGATCTGAGAAGACGCTTGGAAGATACGGCACAACGCGAAAACTCAGCCTATAGCGGGTGCGTTGCAAGACGGACTTGTTATAGGGTCAAGCGAACAAGTGCATGTGGTGGATGCCTTGGCGATCACAGGCGAAGAAGGACGCGGTAGCCTGCGAAAAGCTGCGGGGAGCTGGCAAACGAGCTTTGATCCGCAGATGTCCGAATGGGGCAACCCGGCCCGTATGGGTCATCGGTGACTGAATCCATAGGTCACGCGAAGCGAACGCGGCGAACTGAAACATCTAAGTAGCCGCAGGAAGAGAAATCAACCGAGATTCCCAAAGTAGTGGCGAGCGAAATGGGATGAGCCTGTACAATTTAGCATCGCGGCTAGCCGAACGCTCTGGAAAGGGCGGCCGTAGCAGGTGATAGCCCTGTAGGCGAAAGCCGTGGTGTGGAACTAGGGGTACGACAAGTAGGGCGGGACACGTGAAATCCTGTCTGAAGATGGGGGGACCATCCTCCAAGGCTAAATACTCGTGATCGACCGATAGTGAACCAGTACCGTGAGGGAAAGGCGAAAAGAACCCCGGGAGGGGAGTGAAATAGATCCTGAAACCGCATGCATACAAACAGTCGGAGCCTCGCAAGGGGTGACGGCGTACCTTTTGTATAATGGGTCAGCGACTTACGTTCAGTAGCAAGCTTAACCGGATAGGGCAGGCGTAGCGAAAGCGAGTCCGAATAGGGCGATCAGTTGCTGGGCGTAGACCCGAAACCAAGTGATCTATCCATGGCCAGGTTGAAGGTGCGGTAACACGTACTGGAGGACCGAACCCACTAACGTTGAAAAGTTAGGGGATGAGCTGTGGATAGGGGTGAAAGGCTAAACAAACTTGGAAATAGCTGGTTCTCTCCGAAAACTATTTAGGTAGTGCCTCGTGTATCACCTTCGGGGGTAGAGCACTGTCATGGTTGAGGGGTCCATTGCGGATTACCTCGCCATAGCAAACTCCGAATACCGAAGAGTGCAATCACGGGAGACAGACGCCGGGTGCTAACGTCCGACGTCAAGAGGGAAACAACCCAGACCGCCAGCTAAGGTCCCTAAAATTGGCTAAGTGGGAAACGAAGTGGGAAGGCTAAAACAGTCAGGAGGTTGGCTTAGAAGCAGCCACCCTTTAAAGAAAGCGTAATAGCTCACTGATCGAGTCGTCCTGCGCGGAAGATGTAACGGGGCTAAGCCAGTTACCGAAGCTGCGGATGCGCGCGTTAAGTGCGCATGGTAGGAGAGCGTTCCGTAAGCCTGTGAAGGTGCATTGAGAAGTGTGCTGGAGGTATCGGAAGTGCGAATGCTGACATGAGTAGCGATAAAGGGGGTGAAAGGCCCCCTCGCCGTAAGCCCAAGGTTTCCTACGCAACGTTCATCGGCGTAGGGTGAGTCGGCCCCTAAGGCGAGGCAGAAATGCGTAGCTGATGGGAAGCAGGTTAATATTCCTGCACCGTCGTTAGATGCGATGGGGGGACGGATCGCGGAAGGTTGTCCGGGTGTCGGAAATCCCGGTCCCTGCATTGGAGAAGGCGCTTTGGCAAATCCGGGCGCGCAATTCAAGGGTGTGGGGCGAGCGGCCTAGTGCTGCGAAGCAATCGGAAGGGGTCCCAAGAAAAGCCTCTAAGCTTCAGTCTAACGAGACCGTACCGCAAACCGACACAGGTGGGCGAGATGAGTATTCTAAGGCGCTTGAGAGAACTCGGGAGAAGGAACTCGGCAAATTGGTACCGTAACTTCGGGATAAGGTACGCCCTGTTAGCTTGACTGGCCTGCGCCAGGAGGGTGAAGGGGTTGCAATGAACTGGTGGCTGCGACTGTTTAATAAAAACACAGCACTCTGCAAACACGAAAGTGGACGTATAGGGTGTGACGCCTGCCCGGTGCCGGAAGATTAAATGATGGGGTGCAAGCTCTTGATTGAAGTCCCGGTAAACGGCGGCCGTAACTATAACGGTCCTAAGGTAGCGAAATTCCTTGTCGGGTAAGTTCCGACCTGCACGAATGGCGTAACGATGGCCACACTGTCTCCTCCCGAGACTCAGCGAAGTTGAAGTGTTTGTGATGATGCAATCTACGCCGCGGCTAGACGGAAAGACCCCATGAACCTTTACTGTAGCTTTGCATTGGACTTTGAACCGATCTGTGTAGGATAGGTGGGAGGCTTTGAAGCGCGAACGCTAGTTTGCGTGGAGCCGTCCTTGAAATACCACCCTGGTTTGTTTGAGGTTCTAACCTAGTGCCCTGAATCGGGCTCGGGGACCGTGCATGGTAGGCAGTTTGACTGGGGCGGTCTCCTCCCAAAGCGTAACGGAGGAGTACGAAGGTACGCTAGGTACGGTCGGAAATCGTGCTGATAGTGCAATGGCATAAGCGTGCTTAACTGCGAGACCGACAAGTCGAGCAGGTGCGAAAGCAGGTCATAGTGATCCGGTGGTTCTGTATGGAAGGGCCATCGCTCAACGGATAAAAGGTACTCTGGGGGATAACAGGCTGATACCGCCCAAGAGTTCATATCGACGGCGGTGTTTGGCACCTCGATGTCGGCTCATCTCATCCTGGGGCTGTAGCCGGTCCCAAGGGTATGGCTGTTCGCCATTTAAAGAGGTACGTGAGCTGGGTTTAAAACGTCGTGAGACAGTTTGGTCCCTATCTGCCGTGGGCGTTGGAAGTTTGAGGGGGCCTGCTCCTAGTACGAGAGGACCGGAGTGGACGAACCTCTGGTGTACCGGTTGTCCGCCAGTGGCATCGCCGGGTAGCTATGTTCGGAAGAGATAACCGCTGAAAGCATCTAAGCGGGAAACTCGCCTCAAGATGAGACTTCCCCGGGGACTCGATCCCCTTGAAGGGTCGTTCAAGACCAGGACGTTGATAGGTCGGGTGTGGAAGCGCAGTAATGCGTTAAGCTAACCGATACTAATTGCCCGTAAGGCTTGATCCTATAACTGGTCCGTTTTACCGTTGTGCCACCCCCCACTCCTACCCATTGCTTCCTATTCCAGATTGGCTGGCGCGCCCCGTGCGCGACAGCACCCCCTTTTGCCTGATGACCATAGCGAGTCGGTCCCACCCCTGCCCATCCCGAACAGGACCGTGAAACGACTCCACGCCGATGATAGTGCGGATTGCCCGTGTGAAAGTAGGTAATCGTCAGGCTCCCCCTTTCCCCTCCCACGCCCGCTTCGACCCGAAGCGGGCGTGATGCTTTGGGGCGCCCCCCTTGTGCCTTGCCCTCAGCACGTCGGCTCCCCGTGCTCACGGTCAGCCCCCGGCAATGTCCCTTTGAACCTCACCCCTGGCGGCCAATCGCCGTCAACCCGGCATGAGGCTGTTTGACCGGCACGCGCTCGAGCGCAACCACGCCTGGGCAAGCTTGACCCAATAGGGTGCGCCTACCCCCAGCACCTCGTGAAGCATCGATAGTTGGGTTGACCTTACCCCGCCGAGTTCTCTTGCTCCAACTACCGCATGCGCCGCGCTTGCGATGCATCCATCCCGCCGTAGCGGCTTCGCCCGTTGTAGAACACCGCGTCCGAAATGCGGTGTTTGCGGCACACATCTGCCACCGTCATTCCGACCTCGACTTCCTTCAACACGCCGATGATTGGCTCTTCGCTGAACCGCCACTGCTGCATGAGACGGTTTCTCCTGCGACCTTGCCACTAACTTTACAGTGGGATACTCCCGTGGGGAAAGGTCGCCGGCGCAACGTCGCATCATGGTCGCTGATTTTATGCAGAAAATCGAACGCCTCAGGCTGGGCCAGTTGCTCGGCTTCGCCGACGCTCCAAGTGAAGGCTTCCCACGACATGACCGATTCGATCGCCTTGAACGCGTCGGCGCATCGGGATGAGGGATGTGCATGACCGGCATACTAACATTAAAGGGCCATATCCTATGCAGCGGTACAGTTTAGCCTATGCGCGTACCGTCTTCCCGTGTGTTGAAACCGACGAACGGGCCAGCTCGCTTGATGTGAATCGGGTTTGAGCCGGTGGGGGAGTAACTCTCCATTGGCGTGGGTGCCAAGCGTAGCGTATCCATGAGGAGCGGAAAATGAAAACAAGCGTCGTTCAACAGTACGCAATGCGTCAATCCTCGCGCCGGTCGAGTAGGCAGCCGTCCGAGAGGGGGGATGAGTCAACGCCAGCATTTGACCTAGCGCCAGTTCAAGCCGCGTTGGCTAGGCTTTCGCCTGCTTCGCAAACGAGCCACGAGGGTGAATGGATTCCGTATCAACAATTGGCAGAGGTTTTTCAAGAGGGGGGATATTGTTTATGGTCTGGATGCGCCGAGAAGCGTGCATTGGACACGTTAAAGCAAGCCGGGTTTAGTAATTTGGACCAAGGCAGCGGCGGCACGCAAAAGCGGGAAGCGCTGCCGCCTAAAAAAATTCTGATTCAAAATGATTTGACAAATGCGGTATGGGACCCGCTGGATAAGCCCTACGTTTACCAGTCCGACAAGCGCATCAAAAAGGCATTATCCGATGCCCAGCGGGGTATTGCATTCAAGACATTTTTGTCACGCCACGCCCGCTACAATGTTGCCAGCGAAGTGTCGCCAAGCCAACAGCTAACGTTAGAGGCGAGTAAGGCGTTATGGAAGAAAACCAGTAAGGCGGGGCTTGAATACCAGTTGCTGGTCAGGCAAAAAAACATTCATTTTATTGTGGACGGTATTGATGAAAACCTCAGTGCGGTAGCAGGCAAGATAGGGCATGGAACCAGTATTACGTCTAGTGAACTAAGATGGTTGTATCGGCATCAAAAAACCGAGCAGGTCAAGCAATATGTGCGGTTTTGGAAGGAGGACAGAGAAGTCCCGCACGATGAGATCTTCAGCCAGAAAAAATGGCGGTTTGGCCCCGATTATGAGCAAATGTACCGGCCCAAGCAAAGTTACTGGCATGCTAGCTGGTTGACCAGCGCTCGCCCACCCAGGCCAAAGTGAGCCGTCGCCGATCCGCCCTCATTGGAATCGTTAAAGTCAAGGGTGAAAAAATGCCGGTAGGCCGGCCTCATTACGGGGTAAACGTATCTTTCGTGCAATTTATGGCGGTTTGACCATAAAAATCTTTATAGAACAACAGTTTAAGCATCCTTCAATTGCGCGCAAGCCGTGACGCTGCCAAGATCTATTGCGAGCGCCTCGTCAAGTTATTACCGCCAGATTTCGCACGATTCGAGCGATTAACCCGAGGAGGGCGCGCACTTTACTGCTGCCACAGCGGCCCCCTGTGCCGACGACAGGCACTGGCATCTCGACCCGATCTTCGGCACGCATTCTCGCTGTCCTTGCACGCGTCGGATAGAGGGAAACGATCAGCACGATGGTGCCATCAAACCTTTCACCTTTAGGTGTCCACTCGCGACCAATGACGTTTGGAGCTTTGTCTTCGTGACTGTTGTCATGGTTTGTCTTAACAGAAATGCATGTCGGCGATCGAGCACCGGCTTTTTCACGTTGTGTTGTGTATGAGATCCGGTCAGTTCGCGGGCTAAAGAAGACAGAATCGCTCTATCACGCTCATTGTTTTCCGGCGATGATCATCCGCTGCGCGGTTCGATGGTACGGTCGCTTCAACCTGAGCCTGCGCGACATTGGGGGACGACCCGTCAGTCGTGATATCGCAGTGGTCGCCGTGGCAAATGGGACGGATATCCGCCGCGTTTGATGGTTTTGTGTTTTTGAACAGCTTATCATCTAAATCTGCCTGTTGATTCAAATGAATTTTTCAAGGAGGATGCGTATCACGAGCTTGTTAAGAGGGGCAAGGCCATGACAGCGTTTGATGACGCATTTGAAAAGACGGTGGCCCGAGAAGGAGGCTATTCCAATCACGTTGATGATAGCGGCGGCGAAACGTCCTATGGCATTACTGAGGCGGTGGCACGAGCAGAAGGGTATCTGGGTACGATGGCCTTGCTGCCCTTAGCGACCGCCAAAGCCATCTATCGGCGCCGCTATTGGGAGCCGCTGCATCTGGAGGACGTTGTCATGCTATCGGTGCCGATTGCGCTTGAATTATTTGATACCGGTGTCAATATGGGCACGCAGGTGGCAGCGCAGTTTCTGCAGCGTGTGCTCAATGCGTTTAATCGTCGGCAGACCGATTACCCCGATATGATGGTGGATGGTTTGATAGGCCCCAAAACAATCGCAGCGCTCAAAGCTTTTCTGGACAAACGCAAAGAGCCAGGGCAAATGACGCTTCTCAAGGCACTCAATAGCCTACAAGGGGCACGTTACATTGAGTTGGCGGAGAGACGAGAGAAAGACGAGGCATTCGTGTTTGGCTGGGTAATGAACCGACTATGAAAGGTGTTTCCCGATCCAAACTATTTTTTCAAAATTGGATGCAAGGCAGCGCAATGCGCAATGATTGTTTCATTGTTGTGTGCATCGCCAACGTATCCATGATGACGTCATGGTTGCACTTAATTGAGCGATGGCAAGTGCATTGTTTCGCGGCGGCTTGTTTTTAAAGCAGGGTCATTGTGCCTGCATTGCGAATTCTTTCAACAATGGCGGTTTAAGTCATGGTCCGTTTGGACGATGAAATAAATGCGGTATATAGTGTTTTTGCCTTTGCAGTCCGTCTAGCGTTCCGGCTGCAGGAGCACATGGGATGGGTTTAGCACACAGGCAGGAGCAGGAATTTTTGATATAGCAGGCGACGTGCCTTAGGCGGGGAACACAGCTGCCGCGGGTCAGGGAGAGTGCAATGCAGCACTTGCTGAGATGGATCGCGCCCTATGGTGCTCTATTCATTGTGGGGATCGCCTTAGGTTGGGGCATGAGCTCGGTTATCGCTGGTAGACGGCTGGCTGAAGAACAAGCTGCGCGAGCCCGGGATCATGAGCAGCATGCCGAACAAATGAAAGCGATTTCAGACGCAGCCTTGGCCGCGCAACAGAAAGCGACCGCTATGCGTGAGGTCCAGGCCCGCCGGATCGAAACGCTGGATGCACAACTGAGTCAGGAGCGTCAAGTCCATGAGAATGAAAATCAACGTCTGCGCGATGCTCTTGCTGCCGGCACTGAGCGGCTGCGTGTCGCCGTCGTCAACTGTTCAACCCGTAGCCGTGACATGTCCGGCTTTGCCGCCACCACCGGAATGGGCGATGGCTCCCCCACCTACGCAGAGCTCGACCCAACGGTTGCAGAGCGCGTTTTCCGGGTCGCTGACGACGACCAGCGAGAAATAGATAAGCTCAAAGCCTTACAAGCTTACGTGTGCACGGTGCGACCTGAAACCGCAGAGTGTTCCGTAAATGGTTTTCAGTCGGCGGGACCATGACCAAGTGTCTTAAACGACTGGTCACCAAAGGAGGTATCAACGCAAGTCTGTAGTGTAAATTCAAGCGTACGGCGATTAAACAACTACTTAAGCGAAATGCGTTGGTTGCCGAGATGGCCGGCCCAAAAATGTCCATGCGATACAGTTGTAAGCATAGCATACACGGTCCGATCAACTGGATGCCGGATGCGCGAACGTATAGCAGAGGTAAAGCATGACGTGGTGGTTTGAACTATTGCGTGTGCCATCCGTGTTCAATTCAATGACCTGGACACAAGATGACCTTACCCTGGTGAGTGGGGTAGTGTGCGGCGCATTGATATTTTTGCTGCATAGTCGTGAGCCGTCGTGGCCGCGCAAGATAGCATATTTCGGCGTATCAGTGATTGGCGGACTTTCGGTGACTTCGTCAGTGCAGCAGTACGTGGGGTTACCAGAATGGCTTGCAGCGTTTTTGTCTACGGCGGCGATCGTGACGCTGGCCAATGCACTGCTGGATTGGTCGGAGAAAATGGTGCCGGAACTGTTGACTCAGTTGACCTACCGGATTATTAGAAGTACGCCTGTTAATGACACTAAGAATAGCGAGTTAGAAAAATGATAAAAGCGGCAATAGTGTACTTCAATGCCTACAGCGTATGTGACTTGCTGCTGCTGTTGATGAATGGGGTATTGGCAAGTGCGATTTTTCTGATTCTGTTGTTTGCCTTTAGTGCGCCAGTACCTCGGCGCAGTCCGTTGAATTGGTATGAGCGAGCGATACGATTTTGGTTGGTCGCGGTGTATGGCATTTTGGCGGTACGTGTATGTGCAGGGTGGTATTCCACACCGGTGGAACCGACGCATGTGGCGGTCAATGCTTTGGTACTGGGTTTTGCGATAATGGCGCGTGGAGATGTTGGCGTAATCACCGAGGCGTTGCGTCAGACGCGCAAGGCACGCCGGAATGTATTAAGTGAGCGTAAGCAGATGTAGCGGACACTTTCTTTGATTCAACAAAATCGGTGAACACAGATCTCAAGGACGTATCCGGCATTTTGTGTGTGAGGCGGATTAAGGCTCACAGCCTGGTGTTGAAGCACTCAGGGTAAAGCAGCGCGAACTGTGTCATCGTGCTTTCCAATCATGTCGAGGACCGTTCCATTTGACAACGGCGTTGCGCGGCGCCAACCTGATCAGTTTGAGTGCGGCCTCGTCGCTAGGGAAGTGGTCGCGCGTTTTGATGAGCTTGCACAGTTGCATATGCAGCGATTCGATGGAATGGGTCGTGTAGATACTTTTCCGAATCTCCGGCTCGGGTCTGGGTTCAGCCTGCGGCCGGGCTCAATCGTCGATTCTTCTTTTCGTTTGCAAGGCATGTTGGCCCCTTTGCCGATAGTTTATGCCTCACACACAAGAAACCGGATAGGCTCTGAATTTTGCAACCCCTGGTTCTGACGTTTTTGGCTTGCGCAAATCTATCCGGAATTTAAGTTTGAGCCTCGTTCCACGATGAAAATCGCACCGGTCGAGTCTCAGCGTCGATTTCCCTCAGCAATTTTGTGACCTTCACACGTGGCATCCAGATCGACATGATAAAGATCGCGTGAGGTGTCTATCAATACACGGCGGCCTGTTGGCATCAAAAATCACTTGACGAAGAGTGAAATCGCGTCCACGCAATTAACTCGTGCAGTTTTTGCGGTTGCATCCTCTGGCGTAGGGTAGCGAACCAAAAGCGGTTGGCTGTTTGTGCGTTGGACAAATCTGCACGTGCTGTGCTGGGCTGTGGGAGACGAGTGCCCGACGCAGCAACGTGCTGTGCAATCTGTTGAAATACATTAGACGGGCGTGGCGCCCATCGGCTACTCGTTAAATTTTGTTCGGGCTCTCCTGTTTTTTGAACAGTGGTAAACATGCCGGGTTTAAAGTTGTCCATCCTACCCGATACTTGCATTTCAGGCAGGCCATAATTGTAATTCGCTTCAAATAAACGCCGTCCGCGAGGTGTCGGTGTTGCCTTCTCTGTGATCGGCATATCGAAACCCGTAGAGACCCGGCCATTTCCTTTGCCGTGACCGAGCCGGAGATTGCCGGTCGAGTCGAATGTATTAGCCATGAAATTTTTATAGGCTTGGAGTCGATCCGCCTTCGTCTTTCCCTCAAGAGCCCTTTGGATGTCGGCAGCCATCCGGTTGCGTTTTAGGGTATTGGCATTGTAATCGGTGGCAACCCACACATCGCGTAATTCAGTACCATAACCATGACGAGCATATTCATCGGCCAAAATTGCACGGCCGAACCCGCGTAGCCGGCCCATCGCTGCCGCCTGCTTTGCCAGCCCCGTACGTTTTTGTTTCCAGAGAGATTCAGCTTCCTCCTCTCCGATATTATCACCTTGTTGACTTTGCGCTTTTTTCGCTTCTTCAAACTGTTGCGCCCCCGCTCTGTGCAGTAATGTCATTTGATTTATCAAATGCTGACCAGTTGCGCTCGCGATGAGGTGGTTAATGCTTGCCGATCCAGGGTCCCTGCCTTCATTTACCGCAGCTTCCTGGTAGGTTAGCGGGCGGCCCGTTTGTTGTGCTGCCTCGGCATAAAAGGGTCGCTTCGAGTTATATTGAGTGTAGCGCTTAGTAACATCTTCGCCATAATATTGCTTAAGCCACTGCTTATCCGCATCACTGATATCGGCCGCAGGCCCATATTTTACTTGGTAAATGATATCAGGCCTGTTAGCATCGTGCTGATCATCATAATAGAAGTTCTTTTCTTCTAGCTCGGGTAATCGACGCTGCGGTGGCTGGGCGAAACCCGCTAGGCTTTTGTGGATTAATTCGATGGTACGCAGATGAAACTCGCGCTGCTGCGCATCCTGTAGCGCATCCGATGCCAGCGTAGGCTCCGAAAGCTTGCGTTGCCGACTCCGCTCTGTCCAGTGTCGAGCGCGTTTATTCGGTAAGGCGTGTATCGGTTCCGACTCCGAGTATGTCCGTTTTCGCTTCATTTCCACTCCTAGTAGAGGCGACGATGTATCGCTTTCCGCTGCCCGGCCGTGGCTTAAAAACTGCGCTCGCAAGTTTGCGTCAGATTTTTACGCTGATACAAAGTAATGTATCGTCGATGTACTTGACGATCAAGCGCTAAGCGATGCTCGGCGAAAAGGGGTGGACTCAGAGGTAGCTTCACTCGTTCAGACAGTGTTCTAAGATTTTTAAGTGGAACGTCCGGGGCGATTACGCTACCAATTTGATCGCAGGCAGCGTCGAAGTATGCCTCAACTGGCGTCTGATCCGCCAAACTCGAATGCAGCCGGCTCGTCGTATCGTCCACGTACACCAAGCAGCGTGCACTGTGACGCGCGCTTCTCAAACCACAGATGCTCGCTGCCGTCAATCTGGATCAGCTCGCCCAGGCACGCGCGCCGTGCGGCCGGCGAGGCTGTAGTGCATGGCATCACCATCGTCATTGAGCCGATCAGTCTGCGTGACATGCCAGGATATCTGCTGAATCGGCAAAGCGAAGCTGAAACGGCACGTCGGCGGATCTGCGTTGGCTGCGTGAGGTGCGGTAAAGAGGTTCGCGTGGGTTGCGTGATGGCTGGTAGGCAGCTCGGCAATTGGCTGCATGACATGCGGTGAGCGGGTCGGCGCCGCCCACCGTCTGGCTACGTGCGTGGCTCGGCGCCGTTTGCCGCGGCCGGCTTGACCACTACCGTGCAGGTCGTGCCGGCAGACAGGATCAAGCCGTCGGGCACCTGATCGATATGGATGCGTACTGGAACACGCTGTGCGAGGCGGACCCAATTGAAGGTTGGATTGACGTCGGCAAGCAGTTCGCGGCTCATCGGATTATCGCGGTCGGCGATGCCGCGCGAGATCCCTTCGACATGGCCTTTTAATACTGCGCCGCTCATCAGTCGCATTTCAGCCGAGTCGCCGATCTTGAGCAGCGGGATCTTGGTTTCCTCGAAATAGCCGTAGACCCAGAACGAGTGGCTGTCAACGAGCGCCAGCTTAGGTTGCCCGGCGATGGCGTAATCGCCGCGATAGGCATTGAGGTTTGTCACATAGCCGTCCACTGGCGCGACCACGGTCGTGCGCTCCAGGTTTAACTTCGCCGCGGCGAGCTGCGCGAGCGCCTGTTCATACTGGGCCTGGGCGCTGGCGGCCTGAATCACGGCATTTTCGCGGTTCTCCTTCGAAACAACCAGCGCGTCCAAATCCCGGCGTCGTGCGGCATCGTTACGGCGCATCTGCAGATCCGCCTTGCGTGCCGCGACCAACGCCTCGGCTTGCTGGACGGCGATGCGGTAATGGCCCGGATCGATGCGCATCAAGACGTCGCCGCGATGCACGAACTGATTGTCCCGCACCGGGAACTCGACAATCTGCCCTGACACGTCCGGCGCGATATTGATGATCTCCGCCCTGACGCGCCCATCGCGGGTCCAGGGCGAATCCATGTAGTAGACCCACAACGCGCGACCAAGCAGCACGGCAACGGCGAAGATCGCGATAGTCGCAAAGAAGCTGAGGATACGGCGAAGTTTCATGTCCGACTCTTTGGATTCAACGATAAATGGCGAGCCCGAACAGGCAGACAATACAGGTGAGCAGGCTCGCGCGGGCGAGTGACGGGTGCCAGAACAGACGATACACGCCAAAGTAGGCCAATACGCGATCGAGTGCCCACGTCAATGCGGTGCCGGCCAGCGTGGTGAGCAGGAGCATGGGTACGTAGGCGTCGAACAATGCGATGTCACGCGGCATGGGTGATATCTCGTCGGTGAGGGCCTTGCGGGCCGGGCGTCAACTCGCTGAGCGGGGATTGGGCATCGAGCAGAGCGGTCCGGATGAAATGCAAATAGCTCAAAGTACGTTGCAACCTGTGCCGGTCATCGCGCGACCCAGCGACGCTGTGCAGCATGACTAGCGCCGCGTTGATATTGGTCGCAGTTGCCTCGCGTGCGTCGAGGAGCCGTCGATGGCTGGGGGCGGAGAACAAGGCGGCCAGTGTGTTCAGCATGTGCTGCGTGGCCTGCCGCCACGGCATGTTGGCCGAATAGCGGGGGTCGGCGGGGAGTCGGTCGAGTTCCGTGCGTAATTCGATCACGGCATGACCGACCTCGAGCACGGTAAAGGTCCACGATAACATCCGCATCTGCAGGTCCGGACGATCCGCGGTGACTGCATTGGCTTGGTGCAGCAGGTCACGCGTGCCGCTTTCTAAGTATTGGCGGGCTCGGCTCAGTCGAGTGTTGCATGCGTCTACGACTTGGTGCAGCAAGGCCCGCTGCAGTTGCTTATGCAGCCACGGACTGGCCGGCGGCAGCAGTACGGCACTGATCAGCGCGACGACGAGCATCGCGGCAATTAGCGCGATGGCATCGTTCATGTACGACGAAGGGTCGTAGCGCACGACGTTGTCGGGGCCAGCCAGGAAGCAGAAGAATACGCAATAGCCCATGCCAAACGCGCCCCAGCCCGTACGCGTGGACATCAGTACGCCGAACATCAGCAAGGGGGCAAGGGTGGCGCACAGCAACGTGTAGCCGTCCAGGTGAGGGAAGATGCCGAACACCGCGATGGAACCGGCGAGCACCGCGGCCATCGTACCCATCGCCATCTGCGCGGCACCCTTGGCGGGCTGCGGCATCGACGCGACTAGCGCGCTCGTGGCTGCTGCGTTCAACACCGCCATGCCGCCGCTGGGCCAGGCGGTCCAAATCCAGAATGCGGCGAACAACAGCATCGCGATGGCCGCCCGCACGCCGGCTACGCCCGCCGCCACGGTATGAGTGCGCGGGATGTAGCGTTGTGCCTCGTGCTCGCGTTCATGAAGGTCCGTGCTCAGCGACGCGTACGTGAGCGCGTACGCGTGCATCTCGTCGACGAATCGGTACAGCAACTCGGCTGCGGTATCGAAGTCCAGCAGCGCGATGCCTTCACGCTGTTCGAGCTGCGCTCGGGTATCGCGTATGCGACGCGGCAAGGCCTGTTTGAACGCCTGCAGCTGTGTCGCCACGTGCTGTGCATCCTCCGCGTTGCGCACGGGTTCGCCGTTTTTCTTTAGCAGTAGCGGCGCAACTTCCCGAAAATACGGTTCGATTGCCTCGACGACCTGGGCCTGGCCGCTTGCACGGATACGGTTCATCAACTGGTGTAACGCATGAAAGCGTGTCGACGCGTTCATGAACTCGGTGTTCAGCCGCGACAGCCGGCCACTGCGCATTCGGCTGCGTGGATCCTCGAACACTGCGAAGCTGCGCATCGCTTCCAGCCCGACGACATCGGCGGCAAAACGCGCGTTGGTGCGTTCGGCACGAGAGCGGTCAATCCGGCCCGCCAGCGTGTCCGATACAAATTCGACGAACGCGAGGTATCGCGCTCGGACTGTGGAGCGAAGCGCGTCGGCGGTGTGCTGGGGCAGCACTAGCGCGCTGACCGCGCCGGCACATAGGATGCCCAGCGTGACCTCCGTGACCCTTGTCACGGCGGCCATGAACGCACCGTCCGCATGCTGGACGGCCGGAATGCCCACTAGCGCAGCGGTATAGCCGGCAAGCACGAACCCGTACGAGCGGAAGTTGCGGTTGCGTGCCGCGCCAAAGGTGCAAATGCCTACCCAGACCGATACGGACAGCAAAAACAGCTCGCGCTGTTGCGCAAACAGCGAAACCAGCGCGATCGTCACGACCGAGCCAATCACAGTCCCCACGATCCGGTAAAAGCTTTTGGCGAGCACCATCCCGCTTTGCGGCTGCATGACGATGAACACGGTCGTCATCGCGGTACGCGGTTGCGGCAAGTCCAGCTTCATGGCCACGCCCAGCGCAAGCAATGCGGCGCCGACGGTCTTGAATATATAAATCCATACCCGGCCGTCGATGCGTAACCAGTCGCGCACTGTGTCGCGCCATGCGGATGATGACGTCAACCGGGCCAGCACGGATGTAGCGCTGCTCATGGCGATGCCTGCCGGGCGACGGCCTTAGGCACGCGCGGATCTTCGTCGGATGGGCCATCGCCCGGACCGACCAGTCCGCCGCCCAGCGCGGCCGTCAGCGACGCACGGGCCGCCAGCTTCGACGCATGGATGATCTCGGCGTCCTGTTGTGCCTGCAACAATTGGGTTTGCGCGCTCAATACGGATAGGTAGTCGGTCAAGCCGCGTCGAAAGCCGGTGGAGGCCAGATCGTAGCTACGCTGGGCAACAGCGACCGCGCGCTGCGCCGCATCCTGTTGGACATCGAGCGATTTCAACGTGACGATCTGGTCCGCGATGTCCTTCAATGCGTCAACCAGCGTCTGATTGTATTGATCGACGGCCAGGTCATAACCGGCGCTGGCGGCATCCAGCTGGGCGCGCAGCCGCCCGCCGTTGAAGATCGGCAGGGATACTGCCGGCCCCACCGTGGCAGCATGCGCCTGGGACAGCAGAAAGGCCAGCGGCCCGCCACCGACGAACATGCCGCCGACCGAGGCCAGCAGATTGACGTTCGGATAGAAGGCGGTCCTGGCAACGTCGATACCCGCCGCGTTGGCGGCCACGCGCCAGCGCGCGGCGACCACGTCCGGCCGATGACCGAGCAACTCGGCAGGCAAGTTCGATGGCAGGCTCACCGGCGTCTGGAGCGAGAGCGTCGGACGTTGCAGCGCGGCGCCCGCTCCCGGGCCTTTACCGGCCAGCGCGGCAAGCTGGTTGCGCAAAAGCGCGATCTGTTCGTCGAATGCCGCGATTTGGCGTTCGCGTCGGGGCAGCGGAGCTTGCGCTTGCGTAAGCTCCAATTGAGTACCGATACCGCCTTGCAGCCGCCGTCGTGCAATGTCGACAATCGACTGCTCGTGTGCCAGCGTTTGCGCGGCGATGTCTCGTTGCGCGAACGCGAGCGACAGCTTGATGTAGGCGCGTACGATGTTGACCTCGAGTTCGAGTTGCGCGGCCCGGGCATCGACCGCCTGCATGCACGCCGCATCGAGTGCGCGCTCGGCGGCCTTCTCATCGTGTCCCCATAGGTCTAGGTTGTACGACAACGACAGTCCGATCGTGTTATTCCACGTATCGGCGTTGGCTAGCGGCCCAGGACCGTAATACACATTGTCGGGCCAGTGCTGCCGCGTCATCGACAGATTGCCGTTGAGTTGCGACGCGAGATCGGCCCGCGCGACGCCGGCCATTGCCCGCGCTTGCCGTACGCGATCCCGGGCCATCGCCAAGCTGGGCGAGCCGGCCAGCGCGTCGGTGATCCACTGATCGAGCTGCGGATCGCGGTACATTTTCCACCATTGCTCGCTTGGCCACTGTGCATCGATGCTTGCCGCACGCACGGCTTGGGACGCATCGAGCTGGCCGGCGTCGACCGGCTTGGCGCGAGGCGCGATGCCCTGGGTACTCGCACAGCCCGCAATAATCAAGTAGCCTGCAAAAATTGCGGGAGTCAGCGTGGTGAAACGTCGGACGGATCGCACGGCTATCTCGGAGCACTCCGAAGTGACGGGTCGGTACGATTATATTTTTGAAGCATTTTCCGAATAACCGACCGCTTTGAGATAGTTTTTTACCGAATAAGCAATAATCGCTGTTGCGAACTGTGCAACAATTTCTTGAACTGCACAGGAAGTTCGTTATGGATACGCTGCAGAACATGAGGGTGTTTGTCCGCGTGGTGGAGGCGAAGAGCTTCACGGCTGCGGCGCAGCAGATGAATACGACGACGGCGTACGCCTCGCGGGCCGTATCGGACCTGGAGGCACACCTGCGTACCCGCTTGCTAAACCGCACGACGCGGCGTATCGCGCTGACGGAGGCGGGGGAGCGATACTTGCTGCGATGCGAGCAGATCCTCGCTTACGTCGATCAGGCCGAAGCCGAAGCCGCCGACGCGCACGCGCGACCCGCTGGCCGGCTCAGAATCCATGCGACCACCAGCTTCGGCCAGTATTACGTGGTGCCTGCCGTCACGCGCTATCAGGAGCGTTATCCCGCTGTTTCGGTCGATCTGACGCTGTCGCAGCACGTGCCGGATCTGCTCGATGAAGGCTACGATGTTACGCTGCAGGTCAGCGCGAACGAACTGCCCGATTCCGGATTGGTATCGCAGCGGCTTGGCGACTCGTATAGCGTGCTATGCGCTTCTCCGGCCTATTTGGAAAAGCGTGGCACGCCCCGAAGCGTTTCGGATCTGGCCGGCCATACATGCCTGCGCATCGTGACATCGATCTTTCCCGGTGATCATTGGCGCTTCGACGGGCCGGACGGCATTGAGACGATCGAGTTGCCGGCGCCGACGTTCCAGGTCAATGTGTCGGACGCGCTCGCGGTGGCACTGCGCGAGGGAATGGGCATTGGCGCGCTGCTCACGCCTTCAGCGTTGCCGGCGCTGCGCAATGGCACGCTGGTGCGTGTGTTGCCAGACCACAAGATGCAAAAGATGACAATTTACGCGATGTATGCGTCGCGGCAATATCTGGATGCGAAGATCCGGACTTGGGTCGAATTCCTGCGCGAGCATATTTCGAAGGCACTCGCGGCCGACGAGGCCGCGTTGCAGACCTTCGGGGTGCGCTAGTCATGGACCGCAGCGTAGCACTTTCCCGGGATTGAACACATTGCCGGGATCGAGTGTAGCCTTCAATGCACGCATCAATTCGAGTTCCACGGGCGACTTGTAGCGTGCCGCGTCCTCGATCTTTAACTGCCCGACGCCGTGCTCGGCGCTGATCGTGCCGTGGTGCGCATGGACGCTATCGTAGACAATCCGGTTCACGCGCGCCTGGTGCTCGGCCAGAAAGGCCCGCGGATCCACTCCCACGGGCGCCTGTACGTTGTAGTGCAGGTTACCGTCGCCTAGATGCCCGAAGGTGACCATCCGCGCGCCGGGCACGGCTGCGGCAATCGCCGCATCGGTAGTGTCGATGAATTCGCCGATGCGCGAGCTTGGCACTGCGATGTCGTGCTTGATATTGAGCCCTTCGTTTGCTTGCGCGAGCGGGATGTGCTCGCGCAGTGCCCACAATGCGTTCGACTGCGCCAGGCTTTGCGCCACGAGCGCATCGTCGACGATACCGCGCTCGAACGCACGCTCCATTAATCGCTCGATGAGTTGGCTTGCGTGCGCCTCGCTTTCGCCGTCGGATAACTCGAGCAACACGATCTGCGCATGCGGGGCGGCGAACGGGTATCGCTGCGACGGGAAATGGTGGGTGACCAGCCGTAGGCAGAAGTCGGACATCAACTCGAATCCGGTTAGCAGCGCGCCGGCAGTGTCGCGGGCCAGTGCCAAGAGCTGTAGCGCGGCGTGCGGCGATGCAACGCCGGCCAGTGCGGTGATGCGCGCAGCCGGCTGCGGATAAAGTTTCATCACGGCTGCCGTGATGATGCCCAGCGTGCCTTCGGCGCCGATGAAAATATCGCGCAAGTCGTATCCGGTGTTGTCCTTGCGTAGCCCGCGCAAGCCATTCCAAATCTCACCTTTCGCAGTCACGACTTCCAGGCCCAGGCACAGTTCGCGCGCGTTGCCGTAGCGCAGCACCGCGGTGCCGCCGGCGTTCGTCGCCAGGTTGCCACCCAACGTGCAGCTGCCTTCGGCCGCCAGGCTGAGCGGGAACAAGCGGCCGGCGTCCGACGCGCGGGCCTGCACGTGTGCGAGGATGCAACCGGCTTCTGCGGTAATCGTGTCGTTGATGGGGTCCACCGCGCGCACGCGGTCCAGGCGGCGCAGGCTGAGCACTGCCTGTCGCGCGCTGGCGTCCGGCGTGGCACCGCCGGCCAGCCCGGTGTTGCCGCCTTGCGGTACCAGCGCGACGCCGAATTCGGTGGCCAATCGTACCAGCGTGGCGACTTCCGCCGTGTTCGCCGGACGCAGCACCGCGCAGGCGCGGCCGACGTACCGGCGGCGCCAATCTGTCACGTAGGGCGACATGTCGTCCGGGCCATCCAATACCTGGTCTGCGCCGATGGCGTGCTTGCAAGCTTGCAGAAAGGCGGGCAGTGCGGCGGTGTCGTGAGGCGTCATCGGTGTTCAGCCAAGGCGTCAGCGGCAGCAGTGGCGTGCCGGGCAGCGCGCTTGAATGGCGCGAGATAGCCGAGCACGCTGACGAAGTAGACGAGGGCGAGCACTGCCTCGATCCAGCCTAGGTGCGCACCGGCGCCCGCATCACTGGTTGCGCGCACGATTCCCTCCGCGAAATAGGCCAGAATCAGCATGGCTGACCATTGCATCGTATATAGCCTGGCGCGTAGCAGCCCGGGCACAACCAGCAGTAGCGGCAGCGCCTTGAGGGCCAGCGCCGAGCCGCCGGGACGCAGCGGCGCGAGCCAGATTTCCCAGCTCACGGCCAGTATGACCAGTGCGAGCAGCGTGGCAATCGCGATCATCAACAGCCGATGCAACCGCTGCGCGGTTCGTAGCGCCGGGTTGCCGGGCTGCCGGTTCATTGCCTGTCGGCCAGCGCGAGCGCCGCGCGGGCGAGCCGCGCGCCGAGTGCGTGCGCCAACGTCTTCTCGTCCGACGACAGCGGGGTCGGATTGTTTCCGCCACTCACCCCGGCGACGTGAGAGGCACCGTACGGCGTGCCGCCGCTCGTCGTGCTCATCAGTGCGGATTCGGTATAGGGTAGCCCGACGATCAGCATGCCGTGATGTAACAATGGCAGCATCATGGATAGCAGTGTGGATTCTTGGCCGCCGTGCAGGCTGCCGGTGGACGTGAAGACGCAGGCGGGCTTGCCCGCCAGCGCGCCGCTAAGCCATTGCGGCGTTGTGCCGTCCAGAAAGTACTTCAGCGCCGCGGCCATATTGCCGAAGCGCGTCGGCGAGCCCAGCGCGAGCCCGGCGCACTCAGCTAGGTCGCGCAACTCCGCGTACGGCGGGCCATCGTCGGGGATATCCGGCCTGGTGGCCTCGCAGACCGTGGAAACGGGCGGCACGGTGCGGATGCGTGCCTGTGTGCCGGGCACGCTGTCCACGCCGCGGCCGATGGCCCGCGCGAGTTCCCGGGTGGCGCCGTTGCGGCTGTAGTAGAGAACGAGTATGTCTTTCATGGCCTGTGCGGTGAACCATTATTATAGAAGACGTAAGGAGGATTGGCCCTTGAAGAAGTTCGATATCGATCTGGATGCGCTGAAGCGGCTCGCGCGCTTTGTCGCGACTCGCAGCGCCGAGGACCGTATCCCGCAGGTGGCGGGCAGCCTCACGTTCACGACCGTATTGTCGCTAGTGCCGCTGGTGACGGTGGCCTTTGCGCTGTTCACCGCGTTTCCGATCTTTGCGTCATTCCAACAGTCACTACAGGGTTTCCTGGCCGACCATCTGATGCCGGCGCAGATCAACAGCCAAATTTTTAAATATTTAAACCAGTTCGCGGAAAAGGCGAAGGGACTGACGACGGTCGGGATGATCACCCTTGTGGTCACGTCGGTCATGACGATGATGATCGTCGAATCGGCGTTTAACACGATCTGGCGTGTACGTAAGTCGCGCCCGCTTGCGCAGCGTATTCTGGTGTATTGGGCAGTGATCACGCTGGGGCCGCTGCTGATCGGGGTGAGCCTATCGGTGTCGTCCTATCTGCTTACGCACTCAATGCTTGCTAGCACGGTCGCCAACGTGGCCGGCGCAGCCAGCGCGGCATCGGGCGCCGCGTCGCGCGCGATGCCGGCGTTCGCCGAATGGGCGCTGACCGGCGCGGTGCTGACGCTGTCGGTACTAGCATTCACGCTATCTTACGTCTATTTACCGAACTGCCGGGTGGCGTGGCGCGACGCGCTCGTTGGCGGGCTGTGTGCGGCGATCGCGTTTGAGCTTGCCAAGCGAGGCTTCGGGCTCTATATCCGGCGCATTCCGACCTATACGGCCGTGTATGGCGCATTTGCGACCATTCCGATTTTTCTGCTGTGGGTTTACCTGAGTTGGTTAATCACGCTGTTCGGCGCGATGGTGACGTCTGCATTGCCAGAGATCCGGCTCGGGCACTTTCATCGCGTCGATTACGCAGGCAGCGACTTGCTTGATGCGCTGGAGCTGCTTGCGTGGCTCAACGACGCTCGCGATGCGGGTCGTGCCGGCTACACGCTGCATGAACTTGCGCAGTTGCAGCGCTGCGGGTTGCACACGGCTGCCCGACTGTTGGACAAGCTCGAGGCAATCGAATGGGTCGCCCGGATACGGCGCGAGCGCGATCCAGATCGCTATGTGCTTCTAGTGAATCCGCGGCACGCGAGCCTGCGCCAACTCTATCCACTGTTCGTCATCGATCGCAACGAGTTCACTTATCAACTCAATCTCGACACCGCGCACGTCGATGGCCCGACGCTGCTCGCTGCGCTCGACCATCGCGGCCTGGATGTGTCGCTCGCTGCGTTGTTGGCCGCGCGCCGCCGTCGCGGCGCCCAAACTGAGCGGGCCAACGGCGGGTGCTCCTCACCGGCGGCGGCCGTTTAGCGCGCGAGCGCCTCGATGGTCGCCAGAGGGGGCCTTTGCTACGGTTGTGGCCCGGCAAGTGCGGCGCTAGCACCGAAAAACTGTGATCGGCGAAGTCGCGCGACTGGAGCGCCCACACGCTGTGGTCGTGCTGCGCGCGCTGTGGGACCTGCTGTCGGGTGTTCGTCTGAACCGGGCCGGCGTGCCGAATAGGCCGCGCGCGTGATCGACGCGGTGCGCCGGTATCGCAGCATCGAGGCGGTGGCGTGGACTGCGCCGCTGCGCTATGCTTTTCTTTTACCGGTCTTTCGGCTAGGATCGGTGCACGAAGCTGCGCAGTGCAAGGAGGAGGCCATGCGAGTCAGCGATATCCTGAAGGTCAAGGGCAATGCGCTCTACACCGTCACTCCCGACACACCGTTGAGCGAAGCGGTTCAGACCATGGCCGAACACGACATTGGCTCGCTGGTCGTTATTGAATTCGGCGATCTGGTCGGCATGCTGACGTTCCGCGAAATCATCCTGACATTGCGCGACCGAGGCGGCTCGGTCGATGCCGTGACGATCCGCAAAGTGATGGACGATCATCCGCTCACTTGTACGCCGGAGACAGATATCAACGAGGTACGGCGCATGATGCTTGAGCGTCACGCGCGCTATTTGCCGGTGATGGAAAAACGCACGCTGATGGGCGTGATCTCATTCTATGACGTGGCCAGGGCGGTGGTCGAGGAGCAGGGGTTTGAGAACCGGATGCTCAAAGCCTATATCCGCGACTGGCCGGAGGATGAAGGAGCGCGCGAGGCGTGCTGAAGCCGTGGCGGGGCTGGTGTACGGCGTGCGCCGCGGCAGCGCTGGCATAATGATGGCTTGAGCAATTTCCAGGCAACCAGCATGTCGGGCAACACTTTCGGTACGCTTTTCACGGTGACGACTTTCGGGGAGTCGCACGGTCCGGCCATCGGCTGCGTGATCGATGGCTGTCCGCCAGGGCTGGCGCTGGCCGAAGCGGATATACAGGTAGAGCTCGATCGCCGCAAGCCGGGCACGTCGCGCCACGTAACGCAGCGCCAGGAGGAAGACCGGGTCGAGATCCTATCGGGCGTGTTCGACGGTGTGACGACCGGCACGCCGATTGCGTTGCTAATTCGCAATACGGACCAACGCAGCAAGGATTACGGCAATATCGCGGAAACTTTCCGGCCCGGCCATGCGGACTACACATACTGGCAAAAATATGGTGTGCGCGATTACCGTGGAGGCGGACGCGCGTCCGCGCGGCTAACTGCGCCGAATGTCGCGGCAGGGGCGGTAGCGAAGAAGTGGCTGCGGGAGCGCTTCGGCGTCCAGGTGCGCGGCTACATGAGCGCGTTGGGCGAAATCGACATCCCGTTCGTGGATTGGGCGCACGTGGCCGACAATCCTTTTTTCGCACCGAATGCGCAAATCGTGCCGCAGCTCGAAGCGTACATGGATGCGTTGCGCAAGGACGGCGACTCGATCGGCGCCCGGATCTCGGTGATCGCCTCCGGCGTGCCACTCGGCTGGGGCGCGCCGTTGTTCGACAAGCTGGATGCGGACATCGCCTATGCGATGATGGGGATCAACGCGGTAAAGGGCGTGGAGATTGGCGCCGGATTTGACAGCGTGCGCCAGCGCGGCTCGCTGCACGGCGACGAGTTGACGCCCGCCGGCTTTGCGGGCAACAACGCCGGCGGCGTGCTGGGCGGCATTTCGACCGGCCAGGATATTGTCGTGTCGATCGCAATCAAGCCGACCTCGAGCATTCGTACCCCGCGCCGCTCGATCGACAAGGCTGGCGAGCCCGCGATGGTTGAGACGTTCGGACGCCATGACCCATGTGTCGGAATCCGAGCGACACCGATTGCCGAAGCGATGCTTGCGCTGGTGCTGATGGACCATGCGTTGCGGCACCGCGCGCAATGCGCGGACGTCAAGACGTCGACGCCGGCGATCGCCGCGCGCGCCCCGGGCGCGTGATTCCGGAGTGCCCCCGGCTGGCGACGGCGCCGCGTCGTGCGCCGCTGCGTGGCGTCACATGTTCGGGTAGTTTGGGCCGCCGCCGCCCTCGGGCGTGACCCACACGATGTTTTGCGTCGGATCCTTGATGTCGCAGCTCTTGCAGTGCACGCAGTTCTGCGCGTTGATTACCAGCCGCTCGCCGCCCTCTTCGGCGCGCACGAACTCGTACACCGCCGCCGGACAGTAGCGGCTCTCTGGGCCCGCGTACTCGTGCAGGTTGATGCGCACCGGCACGCTCGCGTCCTTGAGCGTCAGGTGCGCTGGTTGGTTCTCCTCGTGATTCGTGTTCGAGATGAACACCGACGAGAGCCGATCGAACGTGAGCTTACCGTCCGGCTTCGGGTACGCGATCGGCTGGCACTGCGACGCCGGCTTGAGCATTTCGTGATCCGCATGCCGATGATGCAGCGTCCACGGCACGTTGCCACCCAGTAGCTTCTGCTCGATGAACACCATTGGCGAGCCCACGTACAGCCCCTTGCTCATCCACTGCTTGAAGTTGCGTGCCCGGTATAACTCCTCGTACAGCCACGAGCGCTCGAACGCCTGCGGGTACGCAAGCAGCTCGTCGTGCCCACGGCCTGCCTGCAACGCTTCGAACGCCGCCTCTGCGGCCAGCATCCCGGTCTTGATCGCCGCATGGCTGCCCTTGATGCGCGAGGCGTTCAAAAATCCCGCCTCGTCCCCCACCAATGCCCCGCCTGCAAACGTGAGTTTGGGCAGCGACATCAGCCCGCCCGCGGTGATCGCGCGCGCCCCGTACGACACCCGTTTGCCCCCTTCCAGGAACGCGCGGATTGCCGGATGCGTCTTGTAGCGCTGAAACTCCTCGAATGGTGACAGGTACGGGTTCTCATAGCCCAGCCCCACCACGAACCCCACCACCACCTGCCGGTTATCCAGGTGGTACAGGAAGGAGCCGCCGTAGGTTTTCGCATCTAGCGGCCAGCCCGCCGTGTGGATCACCAGCCCCGGCTTGTGCCGCGCCGGCTCCACCTCCCACAGCTCCTTGATGCCGATGCCGTACACTTGCGGATCCACCCCTTCGCGCAGCCCAAAGCGCTCCTCTAGCTGCCGTCCCAGGTGCCCGCGCGCGCCCTCGCAGAACAGTGTGTACTTCGCATGCAGCTCCATGCCTAGCTGGAAGTGCTCCGTGGGCTGGCCATCCTTGCCCACTCCTAGGTTGCCGGTGGCCACTCCGCGTACCGCGCCGCGCTCGTTGTACAGTACCTCGGCCGCGGCAAAGCCCGGGAAGAGGTCCACCCCTAGCGCCTCGGCCTGCTGGCCCAGCCAGCGCGTCACGTTGCCCAGGCTCACCACGTAGTTGCCGTGGTTCTTGAAGTTCTCCGGCAACGCCCAGTTTGGCGTCTTCAACGTCCCCGTACGGCTCAGAAACAGGAACCGATCCTCCACCACGGGCACCGTCAGCGGCGCACCTCGCTCACGCCATTGCGGAATCAACTCATCCAGCGCGCGCGGGTCCATCACCGCTCCTGACAAGATGTGCGCGCCAATCTCCGAGCCTTTCTCCAGCACGCACACCGCCAGCTCCACCCCTTGCTCCGCCGCCTGCTGCTTGAGTCGGATCGCCGCCGATAGCCCCGCCGGCCCGCCGCCCACCACTACCACGTCGTACTCCATCGACTCGCGTGGCCCGTACTGCTCGATCCAGCTTTGCGGGGTCATTGACGTTCTCTCCGTTAGAATGCGTTTTAGTCGGGTGCCATTGTCCGGGAAGCGACTGGTGGCCGCAACCGAAGGGCAGTGAATTAGCACGATCGTTCTGTTTTATGATAACGTATTGCGCAGCGTGCGATACGGTCTGTCCTCTTCACCTGAACAAGGAATTCCAATGGGTCGTTCGATCAATCTTGAAGGCAAGGTCGCGCTGGTTACTGGTGCGTCGAGCGGTCTGGGCAAGCGTTTCGCGCAGGTGCTGTCGGGCGCGGGCGCGAAAGTGGTGTTGGCGAGCCGCCGCACTGAGCGTCTCAAGGAGCTACGCGCCGAGATCGAGGCATCGGGAGGCGCGGCGCATGTGGTCGCGTTGGACGTGACCGACTATGGCAGCATCAAGGCCGCGGTCGCGCACGCCGAAACCGAAGCAGGCACCATCGACATCCTGGTCAACCATTCCGGCGTATCGACGACGCAGAAACTGGCCGATGTGACACCGGCCGATTTCGAATACGTGTTTGACACCAACACGCGTGGCGCATTTTTCGTGGCGCAAGAGGTCGCCAAGCGCATGATCATGCGGGGCAATGGCGCAGCGGATGCGAAGCCATGCTATCGGATCATCAACATTGCATCGGTTGCCGGCCTGCGCGCGTTGCCGCAAATCGGATTGTACGCAATGAGCAAGGCCGCTGTCGTGCATATGACCAAGGCAATGGCGCTCGAGTGGGGACGCCATGGCATCAATGTCAACGCGATCTGCCCCGGTTACATCGATACCGAATTCAGCCACCATCACGCGTCCACGGAGCACGAACAGAAACTGCTCGCGATGCTGCCGCGCAAGCGGGCCGGCACGCCGGAGGACCTGGACGGGTTGTTGTTGCTGCTCGCGGCCGACGAGTCGCACTTTATCAACGGCTCGGTGATGGCCGCCGACGACGGATTGGGGTTGGTCTGATGTCTTCTGACATGTATCGCCACGTGTTCGAGATGGTGTTGCCGATCCGCTGGGCAGACATGGACGCGTTTCAACATGTGAACAATGTCGTCTATTTCCGCTATATGGAACAGGTACGGGTCTCCTGGTTCGAGACGTTACGCTTGCCTGTGCCGGATGAGAGCGGGTGTGGCCCGGTGATCGTCAGCGCGCACATGGATTTTCTGCGCCAACTGCGCTATCCCGGCGACGTACGCGGCACGATGCGGATCGGCAAGCCGGGACGCAGCAGTCTGGACTCGCGCTTCGAGTTGACGCGCACCGACGCGCCCAACGAGCTCGTCGCGCAAGGGGGTGCGAAGATTGTTTGGGTCGATTACGACGCGGGCAAGTCGGTGCCGTTGCCTAAGGCACTGCTCGCAGCGCTCGAGTAGCCACGCTGGGCAGGGCGGCCCCCGCGCGCTTCCTGTTTGTGTCCACGGGATGCGCGCTATTCAGCCGGCTTTCGGTCCGTGCAGTAATCGGCAATCCGCGCGGCGTGCTCAGCCGAGCAACCGCTGGACTCGTTCAGTCGTATTGCCGCTGCCGCACTTGCGCATCAGTCGGGCGCGATAGATGTCTACGGTGCGCGAGCTGACGTCCAATGCGCGGCCGATTGGCTTGCTGGTCTTGCCCGTGACTCATTGCGCGGCGTCAGTTTGACGGCCACGCGGCGCGTCGCGGGTGCCGAAAGATCACACAGAACGGCTCGTTGCAATCCTCGATCACGCGCTCGCGCGGTAGCCACGACGCGCCCGAACTACCGGCCGCGGCGCGCGCTGCTCGAGACTGAGCGGCGCAAAGTGGAACGCAGTTTGGTAATTTAGTTCAGGCATCGGTTATATCAATCACGTATGCCGGCATGCTGCGGCGAGCGTCACGGCCGTCGCGAACAGTACCGACGACGGTTCCGTGCGGTGCGGCGCTTATGTGCTTTTGTGTATTGTGCCGCAACCTCCGCTCAGCGTAACCTTTGCACACCCAATTTGGCGCCGTGCCGCGACCGTAGCACCGGACCCGCGTAGCCCCTCGCACTGAAGCGGGATATTCATAGAGAAAGGGACAGCGACATGAACAAGCTTTATCCGAGTGCCCAGGCAGCGCTGGCGGACATTGTCAAGGACGGCCAGACGTTCGCGGTCGGCGGTTTCGGCTTATGCGGGATCCCAGAGGCGCTCATCGGCGCGCTGCGCGATTCGGGCGTCAGAGGCATCACCTGTATCAGCAACAATGCGGGCGTGGATGGGTTTGGACTGGGCCTGCTGCTCGAAACGCGACAGATCAAAAAGATGATCTCATCGTACGTGGGCGAGAACAAAGAGTTTGAGCGTCAATACTTGGCCGGCGAATTGGAACTGGAGTTCACGCCGCAAGGCACGCTGGCCGAGAAGTTGCGTGCCGGTGGCGCCGGCATTCCGGCCTTCTTCACCAATACCGGTTACGGCACGGTAATCGCCGAAGGCAAGGAGACGCGGCAGTTCGGCGACGACCACTATGTGCTCGAGTGCTCATTGACCGCCGATATCGCGCTCGTTAAGGCCTGGAGGGCCGACAAGGCGGGCAATCTGATCTATCGCCGTACCGCGCGTAACTTCAATCCGATGTGTGCCATGGCAGGCCGGATCACGATTGCCGAAGTCGAGGAGATTGTCGAGACTGGCGAGCTTGACCCGGATGCGATCCATACGCCCGGCATCTTCGTGCAACGGCTGGTGCACAATGCGCACCCGGAAAAGCGCATCGAACAACGCGTCGTGCGCCAGAAATAAGCGCGCAAAGGAGACTGAGATGGCCTGGAATCGAGATGAAATGGCGGCGCGCGCCGCGCAGGAATTGCAGGACGGCTTCTATGTGAACCTGGGGATCGGGCTGCCGACGCTGGTAGCCAACCATGTACCGGATGGCATCGAAGTGTGGCTCCAATCCGAGAATGGATTGCTTGGCATCGGTCCGTCGCCGACCGAGGACGAAGTCGACGCGGATCTGATCAACGCCGGCAAGCAGACGGTGACGACCTTACCCGGCTCGTCGATCTTCTCGTCCGCCGACTCGTTTGCGATGATTCGCGGCGGGCACATCAACCTGGCGATTCTGGGCGCGATGCAGGTTAGCCAGGGCGGCGACCTCGCCAATTGGATGATCCCTGGCAAGATGATCAAGGGCATGGGCGGCGCGATGGACCTGGTGGCCGGCGTCAAGCGGGTGATCGTGCTGATGGAGCACGTGGCCAAGGGCGACCAGCACAAGATCCTCGAGCAATGCACGCTGCCATTGACCGGCGTCGGCGTCGTGAACCGGATCGTCACCGACCTGGGCGTGATCGATGTGACCAAGGCCGGCCTGAAGTTGGTCGAGATCGCGCCCGGCGTGAGCATCGAGGCAATCCAGCGCAAGACCGGTGTGCCGCTCGACGTGAGCGCGCTCGCATAGTCGGGACGATAGCCGCGGCACGCCCGCGCCGCCGTATCGTGACGGTTGTGGCGGTCAGGGGGGATTGCGGCCGCGTGTGCGTCGGCCGATCGGCTATGATGCGTGGAGCTGGCAGGCCGCGTGCGCAAAGCACGCTAAAATTGAGTCATTACGTTTCAGGATACATCCATGCCGGCTCCGTCCGCTTCGCCCGACCCCCGTACACCGCGCCAGGGCTTCGTGCGCTGTATCAGTCCCACCGGCCTGCACCGGATTGCCTACACCGAATGGGGTGACCCATCCAATCCGCGCGTGCTTGTTTGCGTGCATGGCCTGACCCGTACCGGCYAGGGATTTTGATGCGCTGGCCAGCCGCCTCGCGGCACCGTTTTCGCGTCGTGTGTCCCGATGTCGCCGGTCGTGGGCTGTCCGACTGGCTCGACAATGCGCAGCAATACGCATTGTCGCAGTACGTGTCGGATATGGTGACACTGATTGCTCGGTTGAATGTCGAGACCGTGGATTGGTTCGGCACGTCGATGGGCGGCATGATCGGCATGGTGCTGGCCGGGCTGCCGAACAGTCCGGTGCGCAAGCTGCTGCTTAACGACGTCGGGCCAACGCTGGAGCCGGATGCGCTGCGCCGGATCGGCGAGTACGTCGGCAACGCGCCGAAGTTCGCTACCGAGCAGCAGGCATACGATTATCTGGCCTCGATCTTAGCGGGGTTCGGTGCGCATACGCCAGACGAATGGCGGGCGTTGAATCGGCCGTTGCTGCGGCATCATGCCGGTGCGTGGGTGTTGCACTATGACCCGCGCATCGCGATGCCGTTTGAGGCCAGTAAGGCGGAACTCGCGAGTACCGGCCAAACGTTGCTGTGGCGCGCCTTCGAGGCAATTCCAGGGCCTACGCTGGTGGTGCGGGGCGAGCAGTCCGATCTGTTGTCGCGCGAGACCGTCGAGGCGATGCAGCAGCGTGGCCGCCAAGTGTCGGCCGCCGAGATTGCCGGCGTCGGCCATGCGCCCACATTTGTGCACGATGAGCAGATCGCGATCGCCGAAGCATTCTTTGGCGGCGGCGAGCCGGCGCTTGTGCATCGGCCGGCGCCGACGCTGCAATGAGCCGGCGTGCGATGGCGCGCGTTTGATTTCATCGACTCCACAGGATATTTACCATGGCAGTGCAACGTTTTCATGTCGGTCCCCGCTTATCCGAAATTGCCGTGCACAATGGCACCGTCTACCTAGCCGGTCAGATCGCCGAAGACACGAAGCAAGACATTGCTGGACAGATGCGCGAGGTGCTCGGCCACGTTGACCGGCTGCTCGCGGAGGCCGGCAGCGACAAGTCGCTGATTTTGTCGACGCAGATCTACCTTTCCGACATGGCGAATTTCGCCGTAATGAATGACGTGTGGGACGAATGGGTGCCCAACGGCAATACATCGCCGCGCGCCACCGTGCAGGCCAAGCTCGCCGATCCGGAATGCCTGGTCGAAGTCGTAGTGATTGCCGCGCAGCGAAGCTGAGCGTTTCCCGTGCTATCGCGCCGCGCGGCAGCCGCCGGCGCTGTCCTAGTTTGACAGATGAGTACCGAACCCGAAACCCGCGTCCAGTTGCTGGCAGCGACGCTTGACGACGCGCTTGCCTTCGTGCGGGAGCACGCCAGTGGGGTGCGACTTGGGTCGGGCGAGATGCTCGTTGAGCACGCGCAGGGTACCGCGCAGATCGTCAATACGCTGAACGTCGATCCTCCGTCATCTGTGGCGGCGGCGCTATTCCCGGTGATTCCCTATCTGAGCGAGCCGGAACGCTTGCTGGGCGAGCGTTTCGGCGAAGACGTGCTGCAACTGGTCACGGATGTGCGCAAGCTGCTGCGGCTCGGCGTCATTGGCATTCAGGCAACGACACCTGACAGCGACAAGGGCCGCGACGCGCAGGCACATCGTCGTGCGCAGGTCGAGGCGCTGCGCAAAATGCTAATGGCGTTTGCGCAAGATATTCGCGTCGTGCTGATCCGGCTTGCGTCGCGGCTGCAGACGCTGCGCTTTTATGCGGCGCACAAGCTGGCGCCGCCGGCGGAGTTGCCGCGCGAGACGCTGGAAATCTATGCGCCGCTTGCGAACCGCCTCGGCATCTGGCAATTGAAATGGGAGCTGGAGGACCTCGCATTCCGTTTCGAGGAGCCGGCGACCTACAAGCGTATCGCAAAGCTGCTCGACGAGCGGCGGGTCGAGCGTGAATCGTACGTGCGCGATGCGATCGCGCGCCTGAAGCGCGAGCTTGCGGCGGCGAGCATCGATGCGGAGGTGAGTGGACGCCCTAAGCATATTTACAGCATCTGGCGAAAGATGCGCGGCAAAAAGCTCGAGTTCTCCGAACTCAACGATGTACGCGCGTTCCGCGTGATCGTGCCGGACGTCAAGGACTGTTATACCGTGCTCGGTATCGTGCATAACATCTGGCAGCCGGTGCCCCGCGAGTTCGACGACTATATATCCCGGCCGAAGCCCAATGGCTACAAGTCGTTGCATACGGTGGTGATCGGCGATGACGGCCGGGCATTCGAAGTACAGATCCGCACGCACGACATGCATCGTTTTGCCGAATATGGCATTGCCGCGCATTGGCGCTACAAGGAGGCAGGAACCCGCGGATACGACGGCCAGTTCGCCGCCAGTGACAAGTACGACAAGAAGATCGCGTGGCTGCGGCAGTTGCTTGCGTGGAAGGATGAAGTGTCCGGCAGCGACTCGCTGTCGCAATCGTGGGAGCAGCTACGGCAGACGCCGCTGGATGACCATATCTACGTGCTGACGCCGCAGGCGCGCGTGGTGGCGCTGCCGCAGGGAGCGACGCCGGTCGATTTTGCCTATTACGTGCACAGCGAACTCGGGCATCGATGCCGGGGCGCTCGCGTGGACGGGGCGATGGTGCCGCTGAACACACCGCTGCAAAACGGGCAGACGGTCGAGATCGTCGCGGTCAAGCAGGGGGGGCCGTCGCGTGACTGGCTCAACCCGCAACTGGGCTATCTGCATAGCGCGCGCGCCAAGCAAAAGGTGCGGGCGTGGTTTAACGCGATTGAGTTGCAGGAGACCATCGCATCAGGCCGGGCCGCTGTCGAAAAGACGCTGCAACGCGAGGGGCGCACGTCGGTCAATCTCGATGAACTTGCTGCGAAGCTCGGCTTCAAGACACCGGACGAACTGTTCTTGCAAGTTGGCAAGGACGAACTCAGCCCGCGCTCGGTCGAGCAGGCGCTTCGCGATGCGCCTACCTCGGAGCCGTCTGGGCTGGAGCCTGCGAATTTTGCGCGGCGCAGCAGCGGCGCCAGTGTTGCGTCCGGGGCGTCGACCGGCGTGCTGGTTGTGGGGGTGGATGCGTTGCTCACGCAACTGGCGAAATGTTGCCGGCCGGCGCCGCCCGACGAGATCGCCGGTTTCGTGACGCGCGGCAAGGGAGTCTCGATCCATCGCAGTGATTGCGTAAGCTTTTTGCGCATGGCCGCGCGCGTGCCGGAGCGCGTGCTGCCTACGGCTTGGGCCAACGACGTGCTCAGCGGCCGCGGCCAAAGCGTCTACCCAATCGACTTGGCGGTTGAAGCTGTCGATCGCCAGGGGTTGCTGCGCGACATCACCGAGGTGTTCGCACGCGAGAAGATTAATCTGGTGGGCGTGAAGACCCAGACGCGCCGCAATGTTGCGTATATGCAATTCACCGTGGAGGTGTCCAACAGCGCGCAGGTGCAGCGTGCCGCCACGCTGCTCGGCGATGTGCAAGGTGTGGTCCGGGCGAAGCGGCGTCAATGAATGCCGACGAAGGAGGTCGTTTGCCACGTCGGCGTGAGGATCGTGTCGGTCCAAGCCATCGCATCGCATAAAAGGCTGGCATTGCATCCGCCCCTTTACATAAAACACTGTCGCACCGCGAAGGCTGGCCGTTGGGGAAGAACCCGGCGTACCGGCTGTACTGCGAAAAGCAGTTGCAATTGCGCTCGAAGCTGCTGAAGTGAAGAAAGAGGGGGGTGACACGGATGGCGAAGTTCATGCTAGCCAAACCGAACGATGCTTGGAGTATGGATTTTTCTATGGTCTATCAGCTCGCTGATGGTTTGAAATTGCAAACCTTGACGATCGTGGATCTTTCTACGAAGGAGGCACTGGCAGTGGGTGCCAGCTGAATTTGCCCGTCAGCTGGCGCTTTTGCCGGATGTGGCTGGACCCGAAACGCCGGAAAACTCGCTCTAAATCTAGTTTGGAAAACCCAAACGAATCAATCAAGGCTGTTTTCCAAGATTGGGCCGGTCCGAAAATCAGACAGGTTATCCCGGAGCAGTTCACACAATTAATCTCGCTGCATTGGCTCGAGTGCGCGTGGACGAATCCCACCGGCGGAGCCATCGTCGAATTTTGGCCTAAGCGGTTCTAGTAGCTCATCAAATTTTTTCGTGATGCGCGTAACATTCTCTTTTCTCATTGCTGCGCTCAACGGTAAGCCGAAAGCACGATTGACTTGTACAGCGGCAACCTCAAGTTGTAACTTCTCGAGTGGAGCCTTTCCCGTGATACGAGGGCTATTCTCTACCTTATTAACGTATCTATCTTCATATTCATCGCTGATCGAAGGAGGTTCTCCATAGAATTGAGAAGGATTTGGAAGCTGCTGCTGATAATAAAAATATAACGCGTAAAAGTCCAGTTTTATACTTTCGCTGTTATTCATTGTCATTTCTACTTCCCGCGCAAGTTGATCTACTATCGGTGGAAAGTAGCTTAATCTAAACTCCTCTGGCTTAGTCGATGCGTACCGTGAGTCCTCTCTAAACACTGGCGGGCCATTTACCCATGGGTCTACTATAACGTCATCATTTTGGGGCGAAAAGATATTGTTTTCTGGGAGAAATGTAAAACCATCTCTGGGTTGAAGACGGGTACGTATTTCAGACCATGCATGATCTAATTTTTCTGGCGGGGCTCCTACAAGAAGCGCAGTTTGGTTTATTTCGCTGTTTAAAATAAAAGCGTCTTTTGCACCGATTACCGTTGCTTCTTGTGCATACTCACCACAACAACCGGCTCCAACAAAGCGAGCAACCGCCAACGAGCATATCTGTCCGATATAGTCGGCCAAATGTTGGTTTTCATCTGGCAACAAGCTAGTTTGCAGCCGAAATGAAAAATCGGCAGGAATGTAGTTGAGATAATGGATTTTATCGTCTGTGGGAAAATTATTGTGTATTAGTGCGCCAATTAAAACGGATCCCATTATCTCTGCCATTGCACGTGAAACCTTGGTGCGCACATAAGGATCGAAACCCTTGCTTTCATAATCTTCATGTATATTGCCTCGGCCAGCTGCGAGACGCTGACGTGTCTTATCAATAATAGTCTGACTTATTCTGAGTTTTTGGACCTGCTCGTCAGCTGCAGGTGTTCCATTTATTCTATTTCGCCCGACTATATAGGCTGCAACGGCAAGCTCATTGTCAACAATTTTGGCCGGGTGGGAGGGTGCTCTGGATGCACGAAGCTCCATCAGTGACGGCGAGACTACAGTCGCGGCGCGGCTCGGCGCAGTGCGTTGCGATGCGGTATCCGACCGTATTTCATGCTGTTGTGCCGGCGTCGAGTAAAATCCGTCATCAATTTGAAAATGATTTTGCAGTCTAGGCGATGGCATGACTTGTCTCCCGCATAACAGGGTAAATAGGGGCGTGGCGCTACAACGTAGCGCCACGTAACTATAGACAAGCCTATACAATCTGCCGGACTGCGTGCGCTTGCCGCGAACACAGTTGCCGTAAAACGACGCACAATACTGACTACTGACCAGGATCGGGGATTGGGTGCGCAGGCTTTGGGTACAATGCTTGACCGCAAGGCTTGATACATGTCTTGGTCGCCCGATTATCCTGCAATATAGGCGAGGAGTGCGGCGCGGGTCTCCTGGCTGAACCGGTTGCGCTCAACGAAAGCCCTAACCTCGGTTTTGATTTCTTCCCATTGCTGTTCAGGCAGCTGTGCTCGCATAGACAAGCTTTCCAATTTAGAGAACATATGGAGTGCGTCCGCTTCGCTACCGTTATCAAGCAGGTGCAGTGCACGCTGCCATCCTTGTTTCAGATGCGGTGTGCCGTAGAGCAGTCCAAACGCCGCCTGTGCACGCTGCTCGGGCAACACACGCTGAATAACGGGTTCCAGCAGGGAAAGCTCGTGCGTATGCTGAGCTAGCGGCAGTGTTGCCAATGCGGATGGCAAATACTCTAGCGCGCTACCTAATTGATGATCGGGCAGTGACAACGTTAAGCGCCATAGATTGGCGTAGTGCACGGATCTTTTTGTCGTCGGTAACAACCGCATGTTTTTGGCCAATGCGCCGATCGGTGCACCACGGTAAGACTCGGGCAGGCGCTGCACCCCTTGGAACAATGCTTCGTAGAATTCAACGATCGTTTTGCGAGAGCGAAAGTCGCTTATCTGTTCGGTTAGTTCCATGAGCAAATCGAACTGATCTTCCACGTTCAGCGTGGGAAGCCGAGCCAAAAAATCGCTTACTGGCTTGGGAGAGAATGAACAGTGCCTTCGCAGCGATAAAAGGGCAGTCCAGGTGCTACCCTGTTCAAGACTCCGTCGTTCGGCGTCTGCATATGCAATTTGATACAAATTGGGTTGCTGCCAATATGGAAAATCACATATGGATACAATCATGTCTTTTTGTAGCGGCAGACCGTATTTTGGCACACGGCCCGCTGCCTCAAAAACTTGTTGAAATGCCGCTGGATGTTGTGCGTCGGGCAAATCTTTCATTGCTCGGCGCCACAGTGCCTGAAGAGGCTGAATACGCAGCATCGGTTTGGCGCGAATATCTTCAAGTTGGGTGAGCAACTGTTGCACCGACGGGAGATCCAGCGCAGCGACATGCTCGGCACGTTGACGACAAAGCCAGCTTAGCCGCCATTCCTGCAGCGCGTGATAGGTACCCTTATCCACACCTGATAGGCTGCCAATGTCGTCAAATGGCGTGTAATTCGCCACTAGTTGAAGGATTTCTGGCGGCAATTCGCGGTAACTCGTCGAGCGGCTTTCCACTAGACTATTCAGCGCACCGCGGGTTGAAGGACCTGCCACCGGGAGGTGCTGCACGCTGGCGCGCGCCGGTGCGACCAGACACGCAGAGCGGGGCGGCGTAGCTGCCGCAGGACGACTGGCTTGATTCTCCATAGCGTATAGCGCTACTTGAGTGCTGCCGAATGCAACGTTTGGATCGAATTCCATGGGTAAGTACGCCAAATGTGGTATTGCGAATTGTTCCGGAAATTTGGAAACTGTTTTGCTTGAGTCTCTCCTCGATGGCAGCCCCAGCAAGTTGCTTATCGTAAGCAACTTTGGCTTGCGCAGGCGAAGTATTGCTGAAAATACCGAGTGATCTGCGGCGAATTTTGTAACCCTTTTGTAACCCATCAAGTAGGGCGTTTTGCGTCGATATAGCGCAATCGATCCGCTTAGCGAGGCACCCGCACGCGCCGTTTGACGTAGTGAGCCCGTGTGCACTCGACTGGACTCTGTAATTTGAGCCGCCCGAACATCACGCAGTTGTCGTTGCCCACGACGCGCTCGTAGTGTTCGCACAAAGTGTCTGCTAAGTCGTTGCCAATATAGACACGAAGGCGCTGCCTGGCTCACGGGTGGCTTCATACGACACCCAAAACCGGACACATGCCGTGCTACAAACCCGGATAAATGCACGGACTCACGACACCCCTTGCATAAAACACTTGGCAACAGATGAAAACCTCCCTATAATCACGGCTTCTTCAGGCTCGTAGCTCAGCTGGTTAGAGCACCACCTTGACATGGTGGGGGTCGTTGGTTCGAGTCCAATCGAGCCTACCAACGAATACGGATTCCTAGCGGAATCCAATGCAAAGCAAAGGCCGCTCATCGGCGGCCATCGGGCGAAATGGTTATGACACCGCGAACGTTGACTGGGACTTTTCCGGAGCGACGCTAGTCGAGGACCTGTTTCGACCTTTGTTTTGTGTTGAATCTGAAATGCGGCCCTCGATAGGGCCGCATTTTTTTTGGCCTTGTTTCCGGCCCCCGACTTAACCGTATATGGCACGGCGCCAGGAGAACGCAATGATTTCGGTACGACTGCCTGATGGCTCTATCCGGCAATACGATCATCCGGTGACGGTGGCCGAAGTGGCCGCGTCGATCGGTCCGGGTCTTGCGAAGGCGGCGCTTGGCGGCAAGATCGATGGCGAGCTTGTGGACACGTCGGCCGTGATCCAGCGCGACGCCAATGTCTCGATCGTCACGGACAAGGACCCGGAGGGGCTTGAGATCATCCGCCACTCGACGGCGCACTTGCTCGCCTATGCGGTCAAGGAGCTGTTTCCTCAGGCCCAGGTGACGATCGGGCCGGTCGTGGACAACGGGTTCTACTACGATTTCGCTTATCACCGCGCGTTCACGCCCGAAGACTTGCAAAGCATCGAGCAGCGCATGCACGAGCTCGCTAAGAAGGACGAGCCGGTGTCACGGCGCGTGGTGTCGCGCGACGAGGCAGTCGACTACTTCAAACGCATCGGCGAGCGCTACAAGGCGGAGATCATCGAGTCGATTCCGCAAGGCGAGCAGATCAAGCTGTATTCGCATGGCGGATTCACGGACCTGTGTCGCGGACCGCATGTGCCCTCCACGGGCAAGCTCAAGGTGTTCAAGCTGATGAAGCTGGCCGGCGCGTATTGGCGTGGCGATTCACACAACGAGCAGCTGCAGCGGATCTACGGCACGGCGTGGGCGCGCAAGGAGGAGCAGGACGCGTACCTTCACATGCTTGAAGAGGCTGAGAAGCGTGACCATCGCAAGCTCGGCAAGCAGCTGGATTTGTTCCACCTGCAGGAGGAGGCTCCCGGGCTCGTGTTCTGGCACCCGAAGGGTTGGGCGCTGTGGCAGCAGGTCGAGCAATACCTCAGGCGCCGGCTCGGCGAGGCCGGCTACCTCGAGGTGAAGACGCCGATGATCATGGATCGCTCGCTGTGGGAGCGCTCCGGTCACTGGCAGAACTATCGCGAGAACATGTTCACGACGGAATCGGAGAAACGCGACTACGCGATCAAGCCGATGAACTGTCCGGGGCATGTGCAGGTGTTCAATCATAGCCTGCATTCGTATCGCGATCTGCCGCTGCGTTTTGCCGAGTTCGGTTCATGTCACCGCAATGAGGCCTCGGGCGCGCTGCATGGGCTGATGCGGGTGCGCGGGTTCGTGCAGGACGACGCGCACATCTTTTGCACGGAAGACCAGGTGATTGCCGAGTCGATCGCGTTCAATTCGCTGGCGATGAGCGTGTACAAGGACTTCGGCTTCGAGCAGATCGACATCAAGCTGGCGTTGCGGCCGCAGCAGCGCGCGGGCACGGATGAGACGTGGGACCGCGCAGAACAGGGCTTGCGAGAAGCCCTGGCTGCGTGCAGCCTGCAGTGGCAGGAGCTCGATGGTGAGGGGGCGTTCTATGGTCCGAAGATCGAGTACCACATCAAGGACGCGCTGGGGCGGTCGTGGCAGTGTGGCACGCTGCAATTGGATTTTGTGTTGCCGGAGCGCCTCGGCGCGGAATACGTGGCCGAAGACAATAGTCGTCGTCGCCCGGTGATGCTGCACCGTGCGATTGTGGGTTCGATGGAGCGCTTCCTTGGCATTCTGATCGAGCATCATGCTGGTGCTATGCCGCTGTGGCTCGCGCCATCGCAGGTCGTGGTGATGAATATTGCAGAAAGTTCGGCCGATTACGCGAATATTGTTGCCCAATCATTGAAAAAACAAGGGTTTAGGGCGGCAGCGGATTTGCGTAACGAAAAGATTAGCTATAAAATACGAGAACACGCGCTCGAAAAAGTCCCGTATCTGGCAGTTGTCGGCGACAAGGAGCGCGATGCGCAAACGGTAGCCGTGCGTGCCCGTGGCGGCGTCGATCTGGGCGTGATGCCGGTCGAAGCCTTCCTCGAGCGCCTGCACAATGAAGTGCGGGTACTTGGGTGAGCCATCAGCAACGCGGCTAGTTTTTTGATTTTTAGAGGAAACGTAACATCGCTACTGATAAGTCGTCGCATCGCATCAACGGTGAAATTAGCGCGCCGGAGGTGCGTCTGGTTGGGGTCGATGGGGAACCCATTGGCATCGTGAAGCTGGCCGAGGCGTTCCGTTTGGCGGAACAGCACGATGTCGACCTTGTCGAGATTGCTCCGCATGCACAGCCGCCTGTGTGCCGCCTGATGGACTATGGCAAGTTCAAGTATCAGGAAGCCAAGAAGCAGCACGAGGCGAAGCTCAAGCAGAAGGTGATCCAGGTGAAGGAAGTCAAGTTCCGCCCGGGCACCGACGATGGGGATTACCATGTCAAGCTGCGCAACCTGACGCGATTCCTCGACGAAGGCGACAAGACGAAGATCACGTTGCGATTCCGTGGGCGCGAGATGGCGCACCAGGAAATCGGCATGCGGATGCTGGACCGTCTGCGCCAGGATCTGGACGAGTACGGTCAGGTCGAACAAATGCCAAAGATGGAAGGTCGTCAGATGGTGATGGTGCTGGCGCCGAAAAAGAAGAAGTGATGGGCGTGCGTTGCGCGCGCGGCATGCTGCCGCTTGCGATGCAGCGCACGATGCGGGTTTCGAAGGCGGCCGGTACGGCGTCTTCCGAAAAGGCGGCGCGTGATGCAATCGCAATGCGCGCCGACGACAAGTGGTCCCCGGGTCTTGCAAGGGCGGAGTGTTGAGCCGCACACCTGTGGCCATAAAAAACTGGAGTGGTAGCAATGCCTAAGATGAAGACCAAGAAAAGCGCGTCCAAGCGCTTTGTCGTGCGTCCGGGCGGTACCGTCAAGCGCGGTCAGGCCTTCAAGCGTCACATCCTGACGAAGAAAACGACGAAGAACAAGCGCCAACTGCGTGGCAGCACGGATGTCCATGCGTCGGACGTCAATTCCGTTCGCGCGATGATGCCGTTCGCGTAACCCTGAATCGAACTCATAGGAGAGAAACATGCCTCGAGTCAAACGTGGGGTTACCGCACGGGCCCGTCACAAGAAGATTATCAACCTTGCGAAGGGCTATCGTGGCCGTCGCAATAATGTGTTCCGGATCGCGAAGCAGGCGGTCATGCGTGCCGGTCAGTACGCATACCGCGATCGCCGCAATAAGAAGCGCGTGTTCCGGCGCCTGTGGATTGCGCGTATCAATGCAGCGGCGCGGCAACACGATATCACCTACAGCGTGTTCATGAACGGCTTGAAGAAGGCGTCGATTGAGCTCGATCGCAAGGTGCTTGCCGACATGGCCGTGTTCGACAAGGCCGCTTTTGCTGCCATCGTGGCACAGGTGAAAGCCGCCGTTGCCCGCTAACCGCAAGGACAGTCGGTGCCGGGTCGGTCGTATCGCGCCCATTGGGCCGCACGCTGACCGGCAGACTTGAACGGGGGCTCTTGCTGGAGCCCCCGTTTTTTTGTTGGCCGCAAGCCTTTTTGATCCACTGACAGACGTTGAAATGATGGGATCTCCCGATCTTGAGCAGATCGTCGCCGACGCGCAGCGTGCCTTTGCGAATGCTGCGGACACCGTGACGCTCGAAAACGAAAAGGCGCGCTTCCTCGGCAAGGCCGGTGCGTTGACCGAATTGCTGAAAGGCTTGGGCAAGCTGGATCCAGCGGTGCGCAAGAGCGAGGGCGCTCGCATCAACGTCGCGAAACAGCAGGTCGAGGCGGCACTGAACGCACGTCGCCAGGCACTCGCCGATGCGTTGATGAATCAGCGGCTAGCTGCCGAGGCGATCGACGTGACGCTGCCCGGGCGCGGCGCGGGCGTGGGCAGTCTGCATCCGGTGATGCAGACGTGGGAGCGCGTCGAGCAGATTTTTCATTCAATTGGCTTCGACGTGGCCGACGGGCCGGAGATCGAAACCGACTGGTACAACTTTACCGCGCTGAACAGCCCCGAAAACCATCCAGCGCGCTCGATGCAGGACACGTTTTATCTCGACGCGAAGGACGCGCAAGACAGGCCGTTGTTGCTGCGCACGCATACGAGCCCGATGCAAGTCCGATATGCGCGGATGAATAAGCCGCCGATTAAGGTCATCGTCCCCGGGCGCACCTATCGTGTCGACAGCGATGCGACACATTCGCCGATGTTCAACCAGGTCGAGGGGCTGTGGATCGATGAGAACGTTAGTTTTGCAGACTTGAAGGGCGTCTACACGGACTTTTTGAAGAAATTTTTCGAGCGCAACGACATCCTCGTGCGTTTTCGCCCATCGTACTTCCCGTTTACCGAACCGTCCGCCGAGATCGACATGAAGTTCGAGCACGGCAGAAACGCCGGGCGCTGGCTCGAAATTTCCGGCTCGGGGCAGGTGCATCCGAACGTGGTGCGCAATATGGGGCTCGACCCGCAACGCTATATTGGCTTTGCATTTGGCAGCGGCCTGGAGCGACTGACGATGCTGCGCTACGGCGTGGACGACTTGCGCGCGTTCTTTGAGAACGATCTGCGTTTCCTGCGCCAGTTTGCGTGACCTGACTTTCCTTATCGACACCCCATGCAATTTGCTGAATCCTGGTTAAGAAGCTTTGTTGATCCGCAATTGTCGACGGAGGCGCTGTCGCATGCGCTGACGATGGCGGGGCTCGAGGTCGAGGAATGGGCGCCGGTGGCGCCGCCGACCTCGAAGATCGTGGTGGGCAAGGTGCTCGAGGTCGTCAAGCATCCGAATGCGGATAAGCTGAACGTGTGTCAGGTTGACGCGGGCACGGGGCAGACGTTGACGATCGTGTGCGGTGCGCCGAACGTGGTGCCCGGCATCAAGGTGCCGACCGCGCTGGTCGGCGCGACGCTGCCACCCGCGCAAGCGGGCGGTGCGCCGTTCGAGATTAAGCTGTCGAAGCTGCGCGGCGTCGAAAGCCAGGGCATGCTGTGCTCGGCTCGCGAACTGAAGTTGTCAGATGACCACAGCGGACTGTTAGTGTTGCCGGACGATACGCTAATCGGACGCGACATCCGCGACGTGCTGCAGCTCGACGACATCATTTTCGAGATCAAGCTGACGCCGAACAAGGCCGATTGCTTATCGGTGTTCGGTATCGCACGCGAGACGGCTGCGATTACCGGGGCGCCGCTCAACGCACCGTCCTACCACCCTGTTCCGGTCACCTGCGATGCACGGTTACCGGTGCGTATTGAGGCGCCGCAGCTTTGCGGACGGTTCTCCGGCCGCGTGATCCGTAATGTCGATGCGCGGGCCAGCACGCCTGCATGGATGGTCCAGCGGCTTGAGCGAGCGGGACAGCGCAGCATTTCGGCGCTCGTTGATATTTCGAACTATGTAATGCTCGAGCTTGGGCGTCCGTCGCATATATTCGACCTGGACAAGATCAACGGCGGCTTGCACGTGCGTTGGGGCAAGCGTGGCGAGACGCTGAAGCTGCTCAACGGCAATACGATCGAGCTGGACGAAACGGTCGGCGTGATTGCGGATGATCAGGGACGTGTCGAAAGCCTGGCCGGCATCATGGGCGGCGACAGTACTGCGGTGACGCTCGATACGCGGCATATCTATTTGGAAGCGGCATTTTGGTGGCCGGACAGCATCCGTGGACGCGCTCGCCAATACAACTTCTCGACCGATGCCGCGCATCGCTTCGAGCGAGGCGTGGACTACGCGACCACCGTTGAGCATATCGAGTACCTGACGCACCTGATCACGACGATCTGCGGTGGCGACGCCGGTCCGGTGGACGATCATATCGTCAACCTGCCGCAGCGCAAGCCCGTCTCGATGCGCGTGTCGCGGGCAAACCGGATCATTGGCGTGCCGATTGAGGCGAACGAGATTGCCAGCATCTTCACGCGCTTGAATTTGTCATTCGAGCGTGCGGCGGATGGCGATACGTTTATTGTGACGCCGCCAACCTACCGTTTCGACATCGAGATCGAGGAGGATTTGATCGAGGAGGTGGCTCGCATCCACGGATTCGAAAAGATCCCGGCGCGCGCGCCAATCGCGACGAACGAGATGCACGCGACGAACGAGGCGCGGCGCTCGGTCCATGCGTTGCGTCGTGCGCTGGCGGCGCGCGACTATGCGGAAACGGTCAATTTCAGTTTTGTCGATGCTGAGTGGGAACGGGATTTCGCCGGTAATGAGCGGCCCGTCGCGCTGCTCAACCCGATCGCGAGCCAGCTGTCGGTGATGCGTTCGACATTGTTCGGCAGCTTGATCGGCGTGCTGCAGCATAACCTGAATCGGCGTGCGGAGCGCGTGCGCGTGTTCGAGGCTGGTCGGGTCTTTCGCGCGGACCCGACAGTGAAGGATGGCGAATTGACGGTGGAAGGCTTTGCCCAACCGAAAATGATCGGTGCGTTGGCCTATGGTCCGGTCGTCGACGAACAATGGGGGGTATCGGTGCGACATGTCGATTTTTTCGATGTGAAGGGCGATGTGCAGGCGCTGTTTGCACCGACGGTGCCTCGCTTCACACGGGCCTCGCATCCGGCATTGCACCCGGGGCGCAGTGCGCAAATCGAGATCAATGGTCGCATTGTCGGTTGGATTGGCGAGCTGCATCCGCGTTGGCTGCAAAAATACGATCTTCCGCACGCGCCGGTACTGTTCGAGGTCGAGGCTGACGCGGTGGCCGGGCGTGCGTTACCGGTCGTGACTGAGATCTCGAAATTCCCGCCGGTGCGCCGTGACATCGCGTTGGTCGTGCCGCAGCATGTCGAAGTCCAATCAATACTCGATGAGTTCGCGCAGGCGCGGATTGGCAACGATGCACTCCGGTTCGTGCAAAAAATGGTGCTATTCGACGAATTCCGGCCGAAATTCGACGCGAAGCAAATCGGTTCTGGCGCTGTTTCGGGGGGGCTCTCGGCTGACGAGAAAAGCCTTGCGTTCCGGGTAACCTTGCAAGATACTGGCGGGACCCTTCAGGACGAGACGGTTGATCTAGCCGTCAAAACCCTGGTGGAGCGCTTGGCTCGAGTCTTTGGTGCAAGGTTGCGCGGCTAAATCGAAATCCGATTTGACCGAAAGAAACCAGGGGCCATTCTTATACGATAAGCATCCAATGAACTCGAGTGAATTTGAAGCACTTCTGTCTGCGCAACGCAGTGCGATGAGTCGCGATAATCCGGCCTACAGCAATCCGGTTTCATCCGAGACGCCGACGTTGACAAAAGCCGAGCTGGCCGAGTTGCTGTTCGATCAGGTCGGTCTGAACAAGCGCGAGGCAAAGGACATGGTCGAAGCGTTCTTCGAGGCAATTCGCGATGCGCTTGAAAATGGTGAGAGCGTCAAGCTATCTGGATTCGGCAACTTCCAGTTGCGCGACAAGCCGCAACGTCCGGGACGCAATCCGAAGACCGGCGAGGCCATTCCAATCGCGGCACGGCGCGTGGTGACTTTCCATGCGAGCCAAAAGCTGAAGGCGCAGGTCGAATCCGGCGCCGCGAATCTGCAGTCACGCTGAATGTAGCCGTGTCAGGGTCCGCTGGCCGTGTTAGCCCCCTGGACGCATCCAAGACCGACATGACGAGCGTGTGACGATGGACAAAGTCACGTTGCCCCCGATACCCGCGAAGCGGTATTTCACGATCGGTGAAGTCAGCGAACTGTGCGGCGTCAAGCCGCACGTGCTCAGATATTGGGAGCAAGAATTCACGCAGTTAAGGCCGGTCAAGCGCCGCGGAAACCGGCGTTATTATCAGCATCATGAAGTACTGCTGATCCGACGGATCCGAGAGTTGTTGTATGAGCAAGGATTCACGATCAACGGTGCGCGTAACCGACTCGATTCACGCGGTGCGCTGTTGCCGGACGAGCCGGGTGGTGCGGTCCCGACGGGCGAGGCGGGCGTGCAGCCAGCGGATCTTCGGCTTGTTGCCGTGGACGTGGGCGCACTGCGCGACGAAATCCGTCAGGTGATCGTTTTACTGACGGACGGCAAGCGGTCTTGACCCATCGACGGGCGCATTCTTCCCTTGCTGATCTACTTGATAGGCGTGTCACCGATTCCTCGTGGTTCGGGGCGGTTACCGTGCCTTCAGATCTCTTCCGACAATTCATCCACGAAGCGCGCTAGTCGTTCGTGACGCTGCTTGGCCAGGCGCTGACCCTCCGGCGTTTGAAAATGGGCGGAGAGCTTTAATAGCTTCACGTGAAAATGGTCAAGCGCGTATCGCGCATCATCCAGCGGCCGGTATTGTGCGTGCGGATCGGCGTGTGCATAGAGTTGCGATCCCATGCGTCCAGCGACGTAGAAGCATCGTGCGATACCGAGTGTGCCGATGGCGTCCAGCCGATCGGCGTCCTGCAGAATCCTGGCTTCGAGCGTGTTTGGCGCGATACCGGCCGTGTAACTGTGCGCTTCGATTGCATGAGCGACGGATTCAATCTTCTCTTTTTGCCATCCAAGTCGCCGCAAAATTTGCGTAGCGCGTCGGGCAGCCAGCCGAGAGGCTTGCGCGCGCAGCGGCGAGTTCTTTTCCACCTGAACGCAGTCGTGCAGCAGGACGGCGGCGAACAGCACTTGTGCGTCGCCACCCTCCTTTGACTGGATGGCGAACGCGTTTTTCCACACGCGTTGAAGGTGGGCTACGTCGTGAGCGCCGTCGTCCCCTTCCGTTGCAAACGGAAGAAGGATTGACGCGAGGTGCTGGTATGGAGCGAAGGCTGGCGTCATGCAGGAATGGTGAAAACACAGTGATCTAGCATTTTATCCACCGGATCGGTTCGATGCGCTCAATGCTCGTCTTGGATAGAAAGAGTGGATTGCCTCGGCATAGTTCATCCTGTGCAAGGATATTCAGACCAACGAGCGCGCACGCCCGGCGCTCCGAATAGTCGTATTGTTTAAGAAACTGCTGCACGACTTCCCAGCGCTGCGCGGGCGAACTCACTTTTTTCGAGAACGTCCTCGCATTGACTGGTGGACAGCGACAATCATCTTGGCCGGTCGCATTGACTCAGGTTTTTTGCTACCGAGCGGAGCCTGTTGCCTCATGTAATGTGTGACCCGTCAGAATGCTGGCGGGGACGACTTATGGCGAGCAGGCTCAGTATGTCAACACGACGGGAATGGATAGAGGCGGTCGGTGAACGGTATCGCCGTCCCGCACGTTGGCCCACATCAGCTTAAGCACATCCGCCGGCCGCTGTCCGGTCAAATAGGCTAGCTCCATCGCGTGGCGAGTGGGCTGGGCAAGTCGGCTGCGCGTCGCCGTCCGTAACGGTTCAGCCAACCGCGATGACGTGTCCAGTGCTACCCGCGTGGGCCATGGAACCGCCGTCTACGCAGACCTCGACACAGCGACTGCGCAACGCGTTTTTGCCGTCGCCGCCGCCGACCAGCGAGAAATAGACAAGCTGCGTGCGCTCCAAGGCTATGTGTGTGGTGGGTCGGAGATGCCGCCGATGACGCGCCGCTCGTTAGCTCGACGTGGTGCTGGGCGGTAGGCCAGTGTGTCGTCGAACTAGCGGACGTTGAAAGGGCCGAGCGGTACCGAAGGCATGAGACATATTAGAAATCTTCTAATATCGCCTCCCCATTGCACAACAAACAGGCAGTAATAGAAAACCCGCGAAAGCCTTAGCTGACGCGGGTTTGAGACTGGTCGGGGCGAGAGGATTTGAACCTCCGACCACCTGCACCCCATGCAGGTACGCTACCAGGCTGCGCTACGCCCCGAAAGCGATGGAGTATAGCAGAGATGTGCACGATTGCGAACTGCATCCGGCTGGCTAATGTGCAATGTAGTCGGATGTATTGATCCGCTACGCGCATCGGGCGGCCGAGATACCGGATTGCGTCGCGCAATGCCAGCACCTGCCGGGTGAAACCGAGCAGTATGGCGTCGTGCTGTGGCGACACGATGCCGCGGGGCTTGTGCACGAACAGCGTCTTGCCGAGCGATGCCTACAGGGCCTTCCAGTGGCCCGCTCACCGTAATAGATGCGAAGCATTAGAGCGCGTGGCGCACTGTCCATCATGGCGGCCCGAACGACGAGGCTATAGTCGCCACTGCGGCCGTCCCGACAAGTCGACTTCGCAGCTTTCCTCTTTTCAAGTGACCCATACCCATGTCTGGCAAACAAAATCGGCGCCTGATCGACAGGCGCCTTTATTTAATCGTGTTAGCTGCCTGCGTAACCCAAGTGCACGCACAGAGCAGTGTAGCGCTGTACGGTGAATTGGACACTGGTGTCGCATGGTTGAGCAATGTCGCCGACCATGCGCAGTACAAGGCGACCAGCGGCTTGATCGACGGCAGCTATTGGGGAGTGCAAGGCTCGGAAGACCTCGGTGGCGGAAACAAGGCGGTGTTCCGGCTCGAGCGCGGCTTCGCGGTGACCAACGGGCAGTCACTGAATGATCATCCGTATTACGTCGGTTTAGGCAACGAGCGATACGGCACGATCACGCTGGGTCACCAATACGATGCAGTCCATGACTACTTTGCACCCGTTACGCTAACGGGCGGGGCGGGCGGCACTGCGTTCGCCCATCCGTTCGACAACGATAATGCGAACAACTCATACCTGGCGCGTAATTCGATCAAGTATACCAGTGCCCAATTCGCGGGTTTCAGCGCGGGCGGCATGTATGCGTTCTCGAACGCGGCGGGACAATTCGCAAACAACCGTGCGTACAGCGTCGGGGCGAGCTACCAGAACGGCCCGTTCAATGCGGGCGCCGCATACCTTCACGTGGGCGGCCGCGGCAGGACGGCAGCCGGCGCCTACGATATCGCGGCGCTGCCCGGCTCGAACCGCGACGCGTTCAACGCCACTGTCGGTGCACAGAATACCTACGGCGTCGGCGCGAACTATGCGCTGGGAGACCTGACGCTGGGTGCCGCGTGGTCTCGTGCAATCTATACGGGTGTTGCCGATGCCGACACGGGCGCCAGTGCCCGTTCGATCGGATTCAGCAACTACGAGGTCAATGGCGTATATCAACTCATGCCCACATTGACGCTGGCCGGCCTATACACGTACACGAAGGCGTCCGATGCGCACTGGCACCAGGGCGCCGTGCAACTCGATTATGCGCTCTCCAAGCGTACCGACACCTACATGGAGGCGATTTACCAGCGCGCATCGGCTGGCGTGCCAGCCATGATCAATACCGCCGAGCCCGCATCGGGTGGGAGCCAGCTATTGATCGCCGCAGGCGTTCGCCACCGGTTCTGATTTACCGGCCATCACCCGCCAGCGGTCCAGCCGATCTATGATGTACAGACGCACTGAGCACTGAGCACTGAGCACTGGGCACTGAGCACTGGGCACTGGGCACTGAGCACTGGGCACTGGGCACTGGGCACCGAGCGGGGAGCAGGAAAGCACGGTGCACCGTATGCCGAGGCGCGAGTCGTCAGCGTTGCAAGGAGTCCTTACTGGCTTGCCGCATGCTGCGCTCGAGCAGCGCATCTAACTGGGCTGGTTTAATCGGCTTGACCAAGTGCGCGTCAAAACCGCTGGCCAACGATCGGGCGCGGTCACCTGGTTGGCCGAAGCCAGACATCGCAACAAGCGTCGAGCCGGACAGGTCCACACTCGAGCGCAATACGCCCGCCACGCCGAACCCGTCGACATTGGGCATGGCCAGGTCGGTCAGCACGAGATCCGGCAGGAACACGCGGGCGATCTCGATCGCGTGCGCGCCATCGTAGGCCACGCGGGCCATGTGGCCCTTGAGTTCGAGCAGGACGGCGAGGCTGTCGGCGGAATCGCGATTGTCGTCCACGACGAGCACCCGTAGGGGTATCGACGGTGTAGACATGACGACGCTGGACGATGCCGGCGGATCCGCCTGTGCTTGATGCCGGGCGATCGGCAACCGTATCGTGAACGTGCTGCCGCTGCCGAGCCCATCACTGGACGCGTCGATCATTCCGCCATGAAGCTCGATCAGCGAGCGGCACAGCGTCAGGCCGATTCCCAGGCCAGTATCGGTTGGATTCTGTGCGTGGTTTTCTTGCACGAACAGGTTAAAGATCGACTTCAGACCCTCCTGCGAGATGCCCCGGCCCTGGTCGATCACGCGCAGGAAGATCATGCGCTTTCCGACAGTGACCTCAATGCTGATCCGAGCGCCGCTGGGCGAGAACTTGGAGGCGTTGTCCAGCAAGTTTTGCACTGCCTGGACCAATCGTGTCATGTCGCCACGGACCCAGGCCGGTTGGGGCGGCAATTGCACGTGCAAACTCTGCCAACGCTCGTCGATGAACGGGCGGGCAGCCTCCACGCTGCGGGCGACGACTTCCGCCATGTCGATGCAGGCCAGGCGCAGCTCCAACTTGCCGGTGGTGATTCGCCCGATGTCCAGCAGATCGTCGACAAGCCGCGTCAAATGGCTGACCTGCCGATCGATCACGTCGCGGCAATGACGCATCGTCGCATCGACATTCGGGACCAGCTGCATCACGCTGACTGCATTACGCACGGGGGCAAGCGGATTGCGCAATTCATGCGCGAGCATCGCGAGAAATTCGCTCATGCGGCGGCTGGACAGCTCTAGTTCCTCCAGACGCTTGCGCTCGGTCATATCGCGCGTCACCATGGTGAAGCCAAGCAGTGCGCCGGCGGCGTCGCGTACCGCCGTGATCACAACATTGGCCCAGAACAATGTGCCGTCCTTGCGCACGCGCCATGCATTGTCCTCGACACGCTCCGTGTTCGCGGCGGCTTGCAACTGCTGCTCAGGCATGCCGTCGGTGTTATCGTCGTCGCGATAGAAGACAGACATATGGCGGCCAATGATCTCTTCTGAACGGTACCCGTTGATCTGCATGGCGCCAGCGTTCCAGCTCGCCACGCGGCCTTGTGGATCCAGCATGCAAATGGCGTAGTCCTTGACCGATTCGACCATCAGTCTGAACCGTTCTTCGCTCTGGCGAAGCTTGTCCTCCTCTGCACGTCGCTCGGTCAAGTCGCGGGTGATTTTTGCGAAGCCGTACAATTCGCCCGATGGCGCGCGCAGCGCTGTGATCACGACATTGGCCCAGAATCTCGATCCGTCCCGACGGACGCGCCAACCCTCATCTTCAACGCGGCCGAATTCGGCGGCATGCCGCAATTCATATTCGGGTTTGCCGTCCGCGATGTCGGCCGGACTGTAGAACACTGAAAAGTGGCGCCCGATGATTTCTTCGGCACGGTATCCTTTAATGTACTGAGCACCGGTATTCCAACTCGCGACGTGGCCTTCCGGATCAAGCATGAAAATCGCGTAGTCCTTGATGTTCTGGACCATCAGTTCGAAAGCGGCAGGATCATGCAGCACAGCTCGCCCTGACATCGTGGTCACCGTTGTTTCCACAGGTTGGCTGGCAGCACTGGGGGTCTGTCTTGCATGGCAGTATGGGTTCTTAGCTATGGCGGTAGGGATTTCCAGTTTGGCATTTTATTGATGAGCTTGCCGCCATCGCTGATACCAGTTCATCAACGGCGTAGCGGAAATGCCGTGGACTACAACTGATGCAGTGACGACGAACAATGCAGTGGACACGATCGCCGTGCTAGCCTGCACACCGTGCTCGACTGCGAAGGCGGTGTAGTAGAACGAACCGATTCCACGGATGCCGAACCAGCTCATCAGGCGACGCTGTGCCGGCGAGGCGCGGGAGCCGGCCAGTGAAATGCCCCACCGCGAGTGGGCGAACAAGTAGAAATAGCACGGCCGCCACCATCGCATTGCGCTGGCTTAACAACGGCGCTGGCAAGGTAGTTAGTACATTGCCGATGACGATCATCGTGGCCATTTCCGCGATTTTCTCCAGTTCGATCGTGAAGCCGAGAATGGACTCGGCCATGTAGGCGTGAGCCTTGTCCGGATGTGCCGCAGTCGCCTGAACGTTCTGTGGGTCGAGTGTGCCGATCGTCGCCTGCGCCGTGCGCTCGCCGCTGGCACGATGCTCGACACGGCGCATCGCGACACCGGCGGCAAAGACTGCAAGGAATCCGTATGTATGGGCGAGTTCTGCGGCGCCGTACGACAACACAATCAGCCCGAGGGCAAAAAAGCCCTCCAGGCCCAGTGCCTGTGCGTGCCGTGTGCGCAGCCATGCCACTATGTGGGTCGTTGCCCATCCGAGGGTGGCACCGATGCCGATTGCACCAACGCCGCCCCAGAGCGCATGAGCCATGAAGATCGGGGACAGTGCCGCGGCGATCGGCCTATCCGGTTGGTTGCACAAGGCAATGCCGAGGAGCGCGAATGGCATGGCCGCCCCGTCGTTCAATCCGCCTTCGCCGGACAGCGCAAAACGCATCTGGTCCTGATCGCGTGAATCTTGTACCTGAACGTCGTGGGCCAGCACGGGATCGGTCGGGGCCAGGATGGCGGCTGTCAACAGTGCGGGACCGACTGGTAGATCGAGTACTACCATGCCGAACGCAGTCAATAACGGTATCGTGACGAGCATCGCCAGCACGCCGAGCCTTAGCGGCAAGCCCCAAAGTGGATTGGCCAGCGGCACCCGCAACCGCAAGCCAATGGCGAATAGCGACACGAGCAGGGCCACCTCAGTCAACACTCGCAGCAAATGCGCGTCGCGAAAAATATCCAGCGCGAGTATTCCGGCTCCGGGCGTGCCGAGTGCAGCGCCTATTGCCAGATACAGCATCGCGCTGCTGCAGGGCAGGCGCTTGAGCAGCGAGCCGGCGATGCCCATTACGACGAAGACGCTGCCCACGATGAGGAACCAGGTTGTTTCACACATGATGCATGGGCGCGCTGGGTCGGATAGACGCTCGGGCGCGCATTGTCACGATCCTCGGCGCCGGCCGAATGTGTCCCGCAATGCCTGCTTGGATCGTTCCAGGACCTGGCGGCGCGACACAGGTAAGTGCTTTCCGGCTCGGTTGATGTAAAAATTTAGCATCGACATGGCCGATTGGAACGGCGTGCCGCGACGCCGTGTGCTGTGCATCGACGCGCGCTTAAGCGATTCAGCGATTTGCTGCGCCGTGCCCTGCTTGAAGACATCCGGCTCCAAGTCCAACGCGTGGCTGTGCTGGGTCACGTCGCGTGACCAGCGTTTTGCACGGTTGCCGCAATGGGCAGCGCGCGCTGTCGCGTGACGCTGGCGCGGCGGGCGGCCATTACGGTGCCGGGTGGAGGGATGGGAACGGGTGCTGCTTGTCATGGCGGCCTCTCGGTATGCGACAACGCGCTTTCGCAAGCTTCATGCCCATGCGTCGCCGACTTAGCGGCCCCGGGTCGGGGCGGCAGCAGATTGGCCAGGCATGATTGATGCAATGCCGAAGAGAGTCGAAACAACGGAGCCGTTACGTCTGGCTGTATCACTCACCCTGCCCACACACGGAGTACGCCATGTCACGGATGTCATCGCTGAGGGACAGACAGGCGATCCGCAAGCTTGCTGCCGACGCGAAACCACAATGAATCGCGCTACCGTCGTGCCGCCGTGTCCCATCGTCTGACGGTTTTCATCTGCTTGTGCGACTGGCACGCGCGCAAGGGGTCTAGTCATGTGCCGATGGCCGTTGCCGGCCTTTGATTTGGGGAAAAATGCCATGCTTCGTTACGCTGTTATTTTTTTCATCATTTCTATCATCGCTGCCGTATTCGGCTTTGGCGGGATCGCTACGGGCGCAGCTGAAATCGCAAAAATACTGTTTTTCATCTTCCTCGTGATTTTTCTGGCGACGCTGTTGCTTGGCCTGATCAGGCGATAACCGCTGCTGTATGAAAGACTCGGAGCAACGCAACTTGCATGAGACGGTGGCGGGTGTGCGGATTTCGCATCCCGATCGGGTGATGGATCCGCACACCGGTACCCGCAAAATTGACCTGGTTCGCTATTTCGAATGGGTGGCCCCGGTGTTGCTGCCTCATCTGCGCGCACGGCCTGTCGGGTTATTGCGCGCACCGGGCGGGATCGATGCAGAGTTGTTTTTCCAAAGGCATAGCGATCGGCTTGCGATACCGCATGTCACGCAGCACGAAGGCCTGGACCCTGGACACAAGCCACTGATTACCATCGACGATACGGCGGCGCTGGTGGGGGCCGCCCAGATGGACGTAATCGAACTCCATACATGGAACGCACAGCTTCCTGCCATCGAACATCCCGACCGGGTCGTCTTTGATCTTGATCCCGATCCAGCGTTGCCGTGGCGCGCTATGCTTGAGGCCGCCGAACGTTTGCGCACTGTGTTGGCTGACCTCAGCTTACGGTGCTGGTGCAAAACCAGCGGCGGAAAGGGGTTGCATGTGGTCGTCCCGTTGGACTCACACGCCAGTTGGGACGACACCAAGGCGTTCTCGCAGCGCATTGCCCGCCATATGGCCACCGTCTGGTCAGCGCAGTTTGGTGCAAAAATGGGCGAGCCGAATCGCCGGGGCAAGATCTTCGTCGATTACCTGCGCAACAGCCGCGGCGCAACCACGATCGCCGCCTACGTACCGCGCGCCCGGCCAGGGGGGGCTGTGTCGATGCCCCTCACATGGGACGAGGTGCCTCACACGAGCAGCGCGGCGCAATGGACATTGCGCAACATCGCCGAGCGGCTCGACCGATTAGGCGCGGACCCCTGGGCTGGCTATTGGAGCACGCGCCAGCGCATCACAGCGGCGATGCTTGAGCGCTTGGAGCCGGGCGACGAGAGCGCCTGAGCGCGCCCGCGTGCGAGGCACTCAATCCATACACGCATCTATCGGATGTTATGCCTGACCGCCGCGGTCTATGCCTGTGCTTGGCACTCCGCGCGCTTGCCTTGTTTGGCCAGTTCATCGTTGCTGTGCTCTGTGCCCAGCTTGGTGCCATCAACAGCCATGAATCCGCCAGCACGCTTCTGGATACACTGCTTCTCGTGCTTGCGTGCCGTCATCACGCTCATCCTGAGAGCAGCGGCATAGCTGCCATGATGAACTCTTAGCGGATGGCTCAGCATGCATGCCGTGTTTGGCGAGATGCAGCCTTCGAACACCGCACTTGGCATGCCGGAAGCCACGGGGTCAGTGGGTTTGTGCCTGGACTGTCGGGCAGGTACAGACGGTTATCGTGGCAGGCATCGTGGCAGGCACAACAGCGGCCTCGCCTGACATCCGACGATGAATGTCTTCCCGCACCGTTGTAAAAAGGGCACGGGTAGGCCGTAGCCACCGCACGCCGGGATCGGCATGTGCTCACCGCATGGCGGCCCATCACGCAATTGGCACGGGTGTTGCTCGTCCATGAGACAGCGGTCCGCGCCGCATTGTGTGTGTGCGGTCGCGCTTGTTTTTCAAAATTGAAGGATTACCGAAAATGCCCCAACTACTGGAACAACGCATGCGTCAGTCGCTGGCATTGACGCCGCGGCTGCAGCAGTCGGTGCGCCTTTTGCAGCTGTCTTCCGTCGAGTTCCAGCAAGAACTGCGCGCGGCGCTGGACTCTAATCCTTTTCTCGAGGACGACTCGTTGAACGGAGCCGAAGATGCGGTACCGGATACGCTGACCAGCGCTGGCTGTGATAGTGGGGACGGCGTATTGCCGTCCTGCGCCGAACCCATCACCAGTGGCACGGAGGCCGCCGGTGTGGCTGCGGAAACACCCTATTCGGATACGGCCACAACGGATTTTGCTGGCGATCCGTATGATCACGGCCCAATTCGTGAGTACAGTGGCGCGGACAACAGCGATCCGACTGCTTGGTTACGCATTCAGCCGTCGCTACGCGAGCAATTGCAGGGCACGTTGTGCCTGTATCGCCTTGATGAGCGCGACCAGGAGTTGGCTCAATTGGTGATTGAGGCGCTGGACGACGATGGTTACCTGCGCCAACCCCTGTCGGAGCTGGCCGCGCTCGCCGAGCTTGGTACGCCACCCACGGACGAGGAGTTGTTGGTTGCGCTACGTTTTGTTCAATCATTGGACAAGCCTGGTATCGGCGCCCGCTCATTGTCCGAGTGCCTGCTGTTGCAGTTGAATGCGATGCCGGATGACACGCCACGGCGCGACATTGCACGTGAGATCATCGTGCATCACTTGGAGCGGTTGGCGCGGCGCGAATTCGGTGAATTGCAGAAGCATATCGGTTGCAGCACGCGCGCGTTGCACGAGGCCTGTGCGCTCATCCGCAAGCTTGATCCGAAGCCCGGCAATGCCTATGGACGGGCTGAGGACAACTATGTTGTGCCGGACGTGATCGTGCGGCAGGCGCGAGACAAGTTTGTCGTTACCGTGAATCCCGCCGTGCTACCGCGCGCTCGGATCAACCGGATGTACGCGGATTTGTTTGCGCAAGCATCGGGCACTAACCGCTCGCCGCTGGGGCAGCAATTGCAGGAAGCGCGCTGGCTGTTGCGTAATGCGCAGCAGCGCTTCGATACGATCCAGCGGGTCGCCGAATGCATCGTGGCCCACCAAAAGGCGTTCTTCCTATACGGTGAAATCGCACTAAAGCCGTTAGTGCTGCGCGACGTCGCGGATGAGCTTGGCCTGCACGAGTCGACAATCTCGCGCGCCACGGGCAACAAATACATGGCGACACCGCGCGGCATATTCGAGTTCAAGCACTTCTTCCCCCGTGAACTGTGTACCCAGAGCGGCGGAACGTGTTCCGCGGCGGCCGTGCGGGCATTGCTTAAGGAAATGATCGATGCCGAGAATGCACGCGATCCATTGTCCGACGTCACGCTTGCGCGGATGCTGACGCAGCAGGGCATCCAGGTGGCCCGGCGTACCGTGACGAAGTATCGGCAGCAAATGAAGGTGCCGCCGGCAGACTTGCGCCGGCAGGCGTAAAGCCGTCGTTGGTGGCCTGTGCAGCGCGGCGCTTGGAAGCCGGGCGTGGTCGCCCCCGCGTGACCGCGCACCGCGTTGCTCAGCCTCCGTATATGTCGAAATCGAAGTACTTTTGCTCGAGCTTTTTATAAGTACCATCGTTGAGCATGTCGGAGATGGCCTTGTTGATCATCACCTTCAGGTCGGTGTCTTTCTTGCGCAGGCCGATGCTCGCACCGGTACCCAGCGTTTTTTCGTCTTGCAGGCCAGGGCCGACGAATGCGTATCCTTTGCCGCGCGGTGTCTTCAGAAAGCCGACGTCGGCTTGTACCGTGTCCTGCAGCGCCGCGTCCAGGCGGCCAGCGAGCAGGTCGGCATAGACCTGATCCTGATTCTGGTAGGGGACAACCTCGACGCCCTTAGGCGCCCAGTACGTCTTCGCGTATGTTTCTTGAATGGTGCCTTGTTCGACGCCCACGCGCTTACCCTTGAGCGATTCTGGCGTCGGCTGGATGCTCGAGCCGACTTTGGCTACCAGCCGCGTCGGCGTGTTGAACAGTTTGGCCGAGAACGCGACCTGCTTGGCGCGCTGCGGCGTCATTGTCATCGAGGACAGCACGCCGTCAAACTTACGCGCTTTGAGGGCGGGAATCATGCCGTCGAAATTGTTCTCGACCCACATGCACTTGGCGTGCAAGCGACGGCAGATCTCGTTGCCCAGGTCGATGTCGAAGCCGACTAGCTTGCCGTCCGCGGCCTTCGATTCGAAAGGCGGATAGCTCGCGTCGACGCCGAATCGGATAGTGGACCAGTCCTTGGCATAAGCGCCGGCGGATGCGCCGAAGGCGACAACCGCGACAGACATAGCGGCAAATAGTTTTTTCACTTTTAGCCTCCTTTGAGCCTTGGTGGGTTGTGGATTTGCATGCATCCCTCCTGTAAGAGGAACGTATTGGCGGGTGCACCACGCATGAACCGGTGAGCCGCGCGTGCTGCCTCTGCGCCGCGCAGAGTAACAGTCTAGACACGCTGCGTCGAGAGGGTGGCGCTCAAGTATGTATTTAATAGGGACGGGATTGTCGGATCTTGACCGTCGAAAGGCCGTGCGTTGGACTGGATGACGGGGGATAAGTGTGCAGCGTCCTGCGTAAAGTCCCGTATGCAGGCCGTCAACGAACCAAACCAGTGACCGCGCCGAGCGTGAACACGCATGTGGTGCTGCGCTTGACTTTGCGAACCTGAATCAACCAGTCAGGCGCCGTGCGGTGCCGTCGGCGACCACGTTGCGCGGCAGTGCTTGGACGTTGGCCGTCGCCGATGCCATAGACCCAGCCTGCCGCTACCCGACAGCGCCGCCGACGTAGGGCCCCATGCTACGACCCTTCAGCCGTATCAGGCCAAGCAGCATGTCCAGATAGGGCGTTGGCACGCCGCTCATCCGGGCAAGCTCATACGGCGCGCCGACGATTCCATCGATCTCCATCGGCCTGCCGGCTTCGGCATCTTGCAACATCGATGTCTTGAACGCACCGAGTTGGCGCGTCTGAGCATTGCGTTGCTCGACACTCATGCCCATGTCCAGTCCCAGCTTCGCACCGATGGCTTGCGCTTCCCGCATCACTTCGACGACCAGGCGTGCGGTGAGCGGATCGTCCAGGATCACGTCGGCGGTTGAGCTGGTGAGCACGCTGATTGGGTTCATCGTCATGTTGCCCCACAGCTTCGCCCAAATCTCATGTTGGATCGAAGAGGCGAGCGACACGTCGAAACGAGCGTCTCGTAGCAGCCGGACAATCTCATGCTGGACCGCGTCGCCGGTGTCGTGCGGTGCCCGAGCGATTAGCAGGTTCCCCTTGTTGCGCACGATCACGCCGGGTTCGCGCACCGATGCGGCCAGGTGCACGACGAGGCCATCGGCCTGTGCCACGGGCAGCGCCGCGGATACGACGCCGCCAGGGTCCACCGATTCGAGCCGCCGATCGGCGCATGCGCCACCGAATTGGTGCAGGAACCACCACGGCACGCCGTTCATGACCGACACGATCCGCGTGTGCGGGCCGATCAATGGCGCCAGCGATGCTGCTGCATCGACCAGTGCATGGCCTTTCAGGCACACGAACACGATGTCTTGGGCGCCGAGCGCGGCGGGATCGTCTGTGGCGTGCGCGTGCACGATCGTGGGCTCGCCATCCTCGATCAGCGTCAGTCCGCGTGAGTGAATCGCCTCGAGTTGCGCGCCACGGGCCAGCACTTTGACCGGAACACTGGCCTGTGCAAGCCTGCCCGCCAGCAGGCCGCCGACCGCGCCGGCGCCCACGATGGTGATATTTTTGGACATCACGGTGTCACGCCTTGTAGGACGGATCGATGCGCTCGACGCGGCGGATCAACGCAGCCAGCACGGCCTCGCCGGCGCCGGTGTCCGGCGAGAACTGCAACGCGTCGCGCGTGGCGCGCGCAGTGACGTGCGCGGGGATGGGGAGCACGTCACCGCGCATCGACTCAGTCAAAACCTGGATCTCGCACGCGCGATTTAGCGTCCACAGCAAGACGAACGCATGCGCCAGCGTGCGCCCGTGCGACAGCAATCCGTGGTTGCGCAGGATTAGCAGGCGCTTGTCGCTGAGCGAAGCCAATAGCCGCTGCTGTTCATCTGCATGCACGGTGATGCCCTCGAATGTGTGATAGGCGACCATATCGTGCAGCTGTGCCGCATAGAAGTTCGAATACGACAATCCGTCGTGCATGCAGGCGACCGCCAGCCCGGCAGATGTATGTACGTGCATCACGCAATGTGCATCGTCCACGTTGCGATGGATCGCACTGTGAATGATGTAGCCGGCCGGGTTGATCGGATAGTCGCTGGTGCTCAGGATGTTGCCGTCCACGTCGATCTTCACCAGATTCGACGCAGTCACCTCATCATAGGTAAGGCCGAACGGATTGATCAGAAAATGCTTGTTTGGCCCCGGCACACGAAGCGTGATGTGATTGAAGATCAGTTCGGTCCAGCCGAGCAGGTGGAAGACCCGATAGGTGGCGGCGAGTTGCACGCGGGCGTGCCATTCGTCGGCAGTGCACCAGGACGGGGGCGCCGTATGCTGCGGTGTGGCCATGTTCGTCTCCTTGTGGCCGGCACATCATGCCGGTCGTGCCGGATCGGGCATCGGTGACTATCGTAACGGCTTATCGATGTGAGTGCAACCGATATGATGCGTGCGCACGCATCATATCGGTTGCCGGATGACGCAGAGAGCTGGCAGCGGGGATGGGTGGGGGCCGTGGTGGTGCGGCTTGATGGAGCAGACTGGAAAAGTGGATTGACAGAGGGTATCGCCAAAAAGTGTAAGCAGAGCGCCGGGGTAGCAATGGTATGCTGGATGCTCGTTTCACCATCGATTGTCAATGTCCCGATCGTCCATGCGTACCCGACGTCCTGCTCCGAGCCCGATCGACCAGCTTTTCACTTATCGGCTGCATTGGCTCAAAAAGCTGACCGACAAGGTAATGAACGACGCATTTGTTGCCCGCCTGGGATTGCCGTTGACCGAGGCGCGCGTGCTGCTCAGCGTCGGCTCGTTCGGTCCGTTGTCGGTATCGGATCTCGGGCGCGCGTCGAACTTGGATCGCAGTCAGGCGAGTCGCGCCACCGACGTGCTTGGCAAGAAGGGTTTGCTGACTAAAGAAGCGGACGAGGAAGACGGTCGTGGCGTGCGCATCGCGCTCACGACGAAAGGAGCCTTGTTGTTTCGCAAGGCCGCATCGATTTCCCGCGAACGCAACGATGCGATCCTCGCGGCGTTGTCCGAGGCTGAACGCGCGGCGCTGGACCAGGCGCTAGACAAGATTTTCGCGAGTGTGCTGCAAGGATAACGTGTGGCGCGGGCATCCGGGCCGGCACACATCCGAGACGCCAATGCCCCATTCTTGCTGGGATAAATTGCCGCGATGATCGCATAAGCGCCGTGCGCAGTCATTGGAATGTTTGCTCGATCCTTTCCGAGGGTTTTTCCGCGTAAATTAGACAGACAGGTCTGCCTATTATCGATTTGTCACGACTCCGATGGCCCAACACTGGGCTCGACCGCTCGCCGGTAACCGTCGTAGTGGACGAGATTGCAAAAATGGCGGACCTGGTTCGTGCAAGTGACCGCGCGCTTCGGCCTGGGCGCGTCGCGGATCCCGCTTTGCTTTACGGTATCGGCTGTCCGTCGCCGGCACGCTTGCAATCTTCAACGCATAAACAATATGGAGTCTGCCTTGAACCAATTGATTTCAAAGACGTTGACGCGCATGTCTTGTGCCGTTGCTATGGGCCTTGGCCTGTTGGCCGTCTCTGGCATGGCACGCGCCGACGATGCGCAGCCGAACAGCGAACCCTGCGACGCGCCTTGGGACGCCAAGACGATCTACCAGGGCGGTGAGGTAGTCAGTTACGCCGGGCGAAACTACACTGCGGCCTACTGGACGCAGGGCAACGCGCCAGACCTGAACAGTGGCGACGGTAATACTGGCCAGCCGTGGCGTGTCGGGCAAACTTGCAATGCGGTCGCCAACGTGGCTAGCGGCAATCCGGACGCCAATTTCTCCCCTGCGACACTGCAATTCTTGAAGAAGAACACGGGTTTGGACGGCGAGCAGTGGAACAACATCATGAAGCTAATCAACAAGCCGGAGCAGGACTCGCTGCAATGGACGAAGTACTATGGGTACTGTCAGAACATCCATGATGATCGTGGCTATACGATCGGGATTTTCGGCGCGACCACGGGCGGTTCGAACGATACCGGACCTGACGGTCCCGAGCTATTCAAGACGTTCGATGCGCTCAGTGGTGCCAAGATTCCGTCTGCGGAAGGTGGACTGACCCGTATTGGTGCGCATGGCAAGATGTCCGGCTCGATCTTAAAGATCTCGGACAGCAGCAAGACTTTTTGTAGCAAGGTCAAAGCCCAACAGAACAACCCGACGTGGCGCGAGGCGATGTGGCGCACGTTCTACAACGTGGACATCCAATACAGCGTGCAACAGGCTCGCCAGCGCGGCTTTGACAGCGCGCTGACGATCGGATCGTTCGTTGACACGGCGTTGAACCAGGGGGCGGACGGCGGCGGAGACTCGCTGAAGGCGCTGCTCGCGCGCTCCGGCGATAGCCCGAACGAGAAGACCTTCATGACGCGGTTCTATGCCGAACGGGCCAAGGTCGTCGACACGCACGACTACAATACCTCGCCCAACGGTAAAAACCGGGTCAAGCAATGGAGCAAGCTGATGGACCAAGGCGAGACGGACTTGAAGAACGCCGACGCGGCGATCGTCAAGGTCACGAACTGGCAATTGCACTAGCCGTCGGGCGTCACAGGGCCGTCAGCCGCGGCGCGTCGTGCGCGGCGGGCGGCTTAGACGCCGAGCAACTCCACCTCGAACACGAGCGTTGCATTTGGCGGGATGACACCGCCTGCGCCGCGTGCGCCATAGCCCAATTGCGGCGGGATCGTCAGCCGGCGCACGCCGCCCACGCGCATTCCCTGCACGCCTTCGTCCCAGCCTCGGATGACCATGCCGGCGCCCAGTGCGAACGAAAACGGCTGGTTGCGGTCCTTGCTGGAATCGAACTTCTGTCCGTCGATAAGCCAGCCGGTGTAGTGCACGCTGACCGTCTGGCCTGCTTGAGCTTGCGCGCCGGCACCTTTGGTCAAATCATCGTATTGCAGCCCGGAGGCGGTCGTTACAGTGGCCATGGCGGGAATTCCTTGAGTCAAAAGCCGACATCGTAGCGCAAACGGCCGGGCACCAGCGGGATCGAGCCTTGCTAGAAGGGGAGCCTTGCTGAGGTCTGGCTCCGACCTGCACAGGCAGTGGCGTGAGCCGGATCCTTTGTCGGCGCGGATCGTGACAGCGCCAGCGCGATGCCTATAATACCCGTCACGGCTTGGCGTTCCGGTCCGTGCTTTGCCAAATGGAGAAATTGTATTGAGTCGCTCTATTCCTGCATCGGGCAACTTTGACGGTGAGCCCGACGATGCATTGGCCGCCCGCGCGGCCTACCTGCAGACCGTTGCCGCCTTATTTGCGCGCGATCGCGTGTTGTCGGTGGCGTCGCATGACTTGCGCAGTCCGCTCAACGGCATTCACAGTTGGATCTACGTCTTGGAGAGCAAGGTGGGGCAGGCCGAGCCCACCATTGCGCGAGCATTGGCCGGCTTGCGCACGGGCGTGGAGCAGCAGGTACGCATCATCGAAGATGTCATCGATGCTACCCGCGCGCAAAGCAAGGCGCTGCCGCTGGACAAGATGATGCTCGACGTCGAACGTATCGTCGCGCACGTTGTGCAATGTCTGGATGCGACTTTCGCGCGCGAACGCGCCACGGCGATCGAGGTACGTTGGCCGCCGTCGCGTATCTCGATCGTGGCGGACGGCGCGCGCATTGCGCAGGCGCTGTGGGCGGCGTTGGCGTATGCCGTGGACGCATCGCGTCCTGGCGGGGCGGTCAGCATGGAAAACGTCTTTGAGGACGGCGTATGGCGGGCGAGTATCCGGTTCCAGCCGTCCGATGCGCTGACTAACCCGGACTTGCCCCATGCGTTCGAACCATTCCTGCGCGGGACGACACCGGTGCAGGGCACCGACGGGATGCCGCTCGCCCTGTCCGTCACGCAGCGCGTCGTGCTGGCGCACGGCGGCAAATCGAGTGCGGCGAGCGGGACCGATGGTTTCACCTCGATCGCGTTGACGTTGCCCGAGCGCGGATGAGCAGGCCGCCGGGCGTCGCGCTGTCAACCGCAGGCCCGCTTGCGATCATGGCGCGTGCGGCGTGCGCGCCTCGTCGGCCGCGCTGCCGTGCAGCGTACCCAGGGCGGCGCGTGATGCCGTGCAGCTGGGCTGCCCCGCATCTGCTACGTGACACCAGACGCATACGGAGACGGCGCGCCGGGGCTATCATCGACATCATGAACGAGGCTTCTGACCGTTTTGTCGCGTTCCATCCGTGGAATGACACAGGGCGCGACTTCGTCGTCGGGGATTTGCACGGCTGCACCGATGCGCTGCGCTATCTGTTAGCGCAGGTGAGGTTCCATGGGGCGCACGACCGTCTGTTTTCGGTGGGAGACCTGGTCGATCGTGGGGAGCATCCTGTTGAGGCGCTCACGTTGTTAGAAATGCCATGGTTCTTCGCGGTCAAGGGCAATCACGAGGCGGTGATGTGCGACGTGGCCGACGGCGTGTTGCCACAGACGGTTTGGGACTCGGTAGGCGGTGCGTGGGCGCGCGCGCTGCCGGCCGAGATGCTGAGCCGCTACGCGGCGCACGTCAGGCGCTTGCCGCTGGCGCGTGTCGTAGGCAGCGGCGAGCGGCGCTTCAACGTGCTGCATGCTGAGTTCTTCGGCGACGACCTCACGCTGGATGCCGCGCAATTTGATGAGCGCACGCGCGCGCGCCTACTATGGGGGCGGCAGTTGATCACAGGCCGGGGCGACCCGCGCGTGCAGCGGGGACTATCGCATACTTACTGCGGACATACGCCGGTGCCCGAGGTCCGCACGGTTGGCGCGCAGACGTTCGTCGATACAGGCGCGTTCTTGCCGCATGGTGTGCTGTCGATAGTGAATGTGCATAGCGGCCGCATCCATGCGATCTCGACTCACGAGGCGCTGCGGCGGGGTGCCGCGTCGTTGGACTGGCCCACGCACGGTTAGCCGACCTGGGTCAGTTCGAACACGACGTCGATGCGGCTGCCGTTCCAGTTGTATTCCAGATAGGCGGCATGGTGGCATTGCCGCAGCAGCGTGGTCCGGAACGCTGCCAGGCACTCGCCCTGCGGGTCGCGCACGGAAGGATACGCGATGCCCGCATGGCCCGCATGGCGGGCGGCTGTGCCGAGCGCCTGGCCGAATGTGTAGTCATGCGGATGCAGGATGGTCGGCGCGAGGGCATTGCGTTGCTCACGCAGATCCAGCACGCTGCCTTGCGCGTTAACCGTGTAGAGTCGCATTGGCTGGCGCATCGGCGGCTCATGCGTTGCCGACAGGAACAACGCGGTGTGATAGCGGGTTTCGGCGATCGCGGTACGTGCGTCGCGCGCGCAATAGAACACGCCGAATGTGCCCGGCGAGAAGCGACTGCCAGCGGGATTCAGATGGGTGAGCGCCGCCATGATCGGACCGTAGCCTGGACCGAAGCGGCGCTCCTCGGGGGGCACCAGGTCGATTTCGCCGACTTCAGTGCGCAGGCGATCGTTGGTGATCGCCTCGAGCGCGTACAGCGCGTCGAAATCGCTGGCTGATGCGATACGATCGAACAGGTTGATCGCCGGCAAGCGTGTTGGCACGACCCGGTAGGCAGGCTGCCACTGGAGCGTGGCGATGGGCCAGCAGCCCGGGTCGCGTAGCGCCGCAAGGGGTGGCTCCCGGACCTCACTTTGAGTGTTGCCGGAAGGCTGAGCAGTGCTGTACTCGTCGTTCAAGCCCAACCTCCGCGCATTGCGTCAAGGTATTGCCGCACGGCGACCAGGTCGCTGAGATTGCCTGCCAGCATCCGGTCCAGCGCGCGCTTGCCGTTGAACGGTGGCGCGCTGTTGGGTCGCTTGACCCAGCCGTCGGCGAGATCCGGCTGCGGCAGCAGGATCTGCAGCGCCTTGTAAATGCCGAGCAAATGCGAGAGCCGCTCGAGCGTATCGCGTGACAGCCGTGCCGCATCGGGCGCGGCCTTCCACTTGAAGAACGTCGAGCGCCCCGGGGAGCCCAGCAGCACGAGTTGTTCATCGACCGACAGTTGCCAGTCATGGGCAATATTGAAGAACGCACGCAGTCCAGCGGTGGACATTTCGGCCAGCGTTGGCTGGCTGGCGGGCGGTATCGGCGCGGCGGCCCCGTCAGCGACTCGAATTGGACGGCTCATCGGGTACCTCATCTAAGTGTGAACTATTAGGCTAATATAGTCCATACAAAGATTTTTACAAGTCGGCCAAACGGCTAATTCACTTGCTTGGCACTCCGTGCTCGTCCAGACGCGCGAACAGCAGGCGATCTGCCAGCCACACTGCGATCAACGTCATGCCTATCAACGGGAACACGACGCCGGTCGCGGTTATGCGAGCGTATCGACCACACCACCGTCCACGCGCAATGCGGCACCGGTTGTGGCGCTGGCTTGCGGCGAGCACACGTACACGACCATGTTCGCGACTTCCTCGGGCGTGGCCGCACGACGCAGGATCGAGCTGCCGCGATGGGTCACGACGAATTCGTCGGCGGCTTGCTCGACGCTTTTACCTTGTTCACGCGCCGGTTGTTCGAGCATCGCCCGAAAGCCCGCCGACAGCGTTGGCCCCGGTAGTACGGAATTGACGGTGACGCCGCTGCCGGCTGCGTATTTCGCGATGCCGCGCGCGATCGACAACTGCCCCGTCTTGGAGAAGCCGTATGCAAGCATGTCTGGTGGGATGTTGAGCGCCGACTCCGATGAGATGAACACCACACGCCCCCAGCGGCGCTCCATCATGCCTTTCAAGTAGCTGCGTGTCAGCCGCACGCCGGACATGATGTTCGCTTCGAAATAGCGGTGCCAATCCTCGTCGGGCGTCGAGAAGATGTCACCGGGCCCGAACACGCCAAGGTTATTCACCAGGATGTCGACGTCGGGAAACGTGGCGCTGAACGCATCACAACCGTGTGCATACGACAGGTCCGCGGCGAAGCCGCGCAGCGCGGCGTCCGGCACGGCTGCGCGGATCGTGCGCAATGCGTTGTCTACGCAATCCTGCTTGCGGCCGTTGACGATCGTGAGCGCGCCGGCTGCGGCCAAACCTGTCGCGATCGCGAGTCCAATGCCGGCGGTCGAGCCGCTGACGGCGGCGGTTTTTCCTGACAGATCGATTTTCATCGCGAATGCTCCACTTGTTGACAGTGAAAGGAGGTCGTCGGGAGTGTCATCGTAGCGAAAGCTTGCCGGGCCAGCTTGGCGTGCTGACCGGCACGATGCCGTGCGCGTCGTCATGCGCTCAATCGTAGCGCATGCGCCGCCGACATGAGAACCCGGTGAGCGTGTCACGCCACAAAAAAATGCCGCAACTCGGGGCACGTTCCCCGGTTGCGGCCTTTGCTCCGTGCGCGCGCCGAGCGCGGCACGTGTTGCTCGCTTACGCTGCAGCGTCCTTGAGCTTCTTCAGCGCACGTGTCTTGATGCGAACCGTGGCCGGCTTTGCATCAAACCAGCGTTCCTCGCCGGTAAACGGATCCTTGCCGAAACGGCGCTTCTTGGCCGGCACGGCTTGCACCGTGATTTTCAGCAGGCCGGGCAGCGTGAACTCGCCCACGCCCTTTTTGTGCACGGCGCCGAGGACCGTCTGCTCCAGCGCGGCGAGCACGGCCTTAGCGGCCTTGGGCTCGACTTGTGCGCGTTCGGCGATATGGGCGCTGAGGCTGGCCTTCGTGAAAGTCTCCTTGATCGGGGCAGCGACGCCGTTGGCGACAGCCACCTTTTTCGCAGGGGCTTTCTTTGCAGGGGCCTTTTTGGCAGGGGCCTTTGTCGCAGCAGCTTTTTTCGCTACAGGTTTTGCAGAGGTTTTCGTCGTCGGTTTTTTTGTGGCCATCGTATTGAAATGCCCGGTAGTTAAGAACCCTCGCCGGAGCCGCGCGTCACGCGTTTATCCGACGAGTGGCTTATTCTACGTTGGCTGATGGACTTGTCGCTAGCTACGTTCTCTTAAGCGCAACATTGTTGACGTCTTTGGACTCGGTGCGGCATGCGGCGATGAGGCGCGTACCTGCATGCTGCACGCTTAGCACCGGGATATCCTGCATCCAAGAGGGGACGGCCGCGGCGCAGCGCTGCGTGGTCGTGCCGCGGTCACCGCCTAACAGCGTGTCATCGCAGGGCGCCTGTGATCGAGCTGACGTGTCCTGTCCGGCTGATGCCCATCTGCGAACCGTTCTTCAGCTCTCATGGCTTGCACAGGTCATCGACGTGAGCGCGAACGTGGCGTGGACTTGTTTCGACACGGACAACGGTGCATTACACTGAAGCAGGCTGCTGGCTTGCGAGCAACGCATCGCACGGCATCGGCAACTTGTGGTGATTGTGTTGGCGCCGGCAATGACGCGGTGATCGCGTTGCAGCGGGCTGCACGGCTGCCGCTCGGCGACATGCAACGTGGGTTCATCCGCGACTATGCGGTGACGGGCCAGTCGATCAATGCGGCTGCCGCAGGTCGGCGATTGTCCCTATTGAAATAGCCGAAGCCGGCTAAGACGGCTCACGGCACTAAAACGTTGCTATGAGCGCGGCTGCATGTTGATCAGCTGCACGTCAAGCGCCTGGCTCGATATCGGTGGCCGGTAGGCTTTCCAGCGTGCTCGCACGAATGGCCGCTCGTGGCCGGACAGTTGAAGTGCGATCCGTGTGACCCACCGGTGAGTCGGTGCATGATAGCTGTGCAGCGATAGGGCGAGCCCGATCAGGCTCGCGGCTACGACCCAGCGCGACACGCGCGCGGCCGGGTTAGGCTCATGCTGTGCTGCCCATGCGATCCAGCCCAGCGACACAGCCGCGCCAAGCGCGCAGCCGGCAACTACTTCGGATACCGAATGGGCATCCAGCACGACTCGCGATACGCCGATGGCGGCACCCGCGATGAGGCCCGCGGCCAGCACCACCAGTCGCAGCATGACCGGTGCGCCGCGCGTGCTTAGGAACGCTGCGGCCGGCAGTACCGCGGTCGCCAGCATCGAATGGCCGCTGATGCCGGTGAAATCCAGTGAGCGTATACCAATGCCCCAGCCGAGGAAGGCCACCTTGGTGACCAGCACGAGCGCGATACCGGCGCCGAGAAGGCCGGACCACGCGAGCGCGCTGCGCCAGGTATGGCTCACGCCGAGCCACAGCGCGATGGCCGCGGCGACGGGCAGCATGACGCCCGCCCCGCCAAACGCGGTAATGAGGGCCCAGGTGGTCGGCGCAAGGTCTGGCATGGTTGGGGCAATGACGCGAAATCGACAAGGGGCGGGTTGCGGTATGGCACAAGTATAACCGCGTGCATGGCGTGCCTTGGCCACGACATTCGGTCGGCTGCCAACAGCATTTGAGAAATAGTGATATGGCGCAATACACAAATGCGCCGGCGCTGACCTGACCGGCGCCACTGACCGATGCGTATCGTGGAGGAGCGATTCATGCTAGAGAGCGTCAGACGATACCTCGGCGGACCGCTTAGCGAGCGCGTGATGCGCCGCTGTTGCGCAGCCAAGACGGAACGGGCGAGCGGCCTTGCGCGGGTTAGGGTTTCCCTTATTGGTCGTGGCAAGCGTGGATCATGCCGACTGGCCGGCGCGCGGACGCTCCAGGTTCGGCAGCAGGATGGTGACGATGCCGATCAACGGCAGGAACGCACACACGTGGTAGACGAACCGCACACTGGTGGTGTCGGCCAGCCAGCCGAGCACGGCGGCGCCCACGCCGCCCATGCCGAACGCAAAGCCGAAGAACAGGCCGGCGATCATGCCCACCTTGCCGGGGACCAGCTCCTGTGCATACACGAGGATCGCGGAGAAGGCCGATGCGATCACCACGCCGATGATGACCAGCAGCACGCTGGACCAGAACAGGTTGGCGTATGGCAGCGCCAATGTGAAGGGGGCGACGCCGAGAATCGATGCCCATATCACATACTTGCGACCGATCCGGTCACCGATGGGGCCGCCGATCACCGTGCCGGCGGCGACTGACGCGAGGAAGATGAACAAATGAACCTGTGCCGATTGCACTGACAGGTGGAATTTGTCGATCAGGTAAAAGGTGAGGTAACTGTTGATGCTGGCCAAGTAGAAGTATTTCGAGAATATCAACAGCATGAGCACACCGATGGCGGTGGCGATGCGCGAGCGCGCCAACGCCACGTGGGCCGTGCTGGAGCGGGACTTTTTCGTGGACGGATGGCTACGGTACCAGCGTCCGACATTGAACAGGATCACGATGCCGACCAGCGCCGCGAGCGAGAACCAGGCGATGCTCGGCTGTCCGTGCGGGATGATGATCCAAGCGGCCAACAACGGTCCGAGCGAGGTGCCGAAGTTGCCGCCGACCTGAAACAGCGACTGCGCGAGTCCGTGACGGCCGCCAGAGGCCATGCGTGCGACGCGCGAGGACTCGGGATGGAACACCGACGAGCCGCAACCGACGAGCGATGCGGCCAGCAACAGCATCGGGAAAGTGCCGGCCACGGACATCAGGAGCAATCCACACAATGTGAAACCCATGCCGATGGGCAGCGAGAACGGTTTCGGGTGCTTGTCGGTGTACAGGCCCACGAGCGGCTGCAGCAGCGAGGCCGTGACCTGATAGGTCAGCGTGATCAGCCCGATCTGGCCAAAGCTCAATTGGAAGTTGGCCTTGAGCATCGGATAGATTGCCAGGATCAACGACTGAATCATGTCGTTGAGCAGGTGCGAGACGCTGATTGCGCTGAGCACCGAGAACACGGTTGCGCCAGCCCGCGTGGTGGTGGCGCTGAGTGTAGCGCCACCGGAATTACCTGCGGCGGCCGCGGTCTGTTTGTCGAGCGTGGACATCGATTTTTCTCGTCTGTGGGTCGAGGGCTGCGGTAGCCGATGCGGGCGTACCATCATGGTGCGACGTTGAGTTTAATTTGGCTTAAACACGCTGTCAGGACAATTATTGTCGAGAATCGGTCAAGCTCGCCGGGCCGCATCGGCGTTGCATGCACCGTGACCGAAAAAGCCGCTGGCTCGCTTCCTGTCAGGCCGAGTTGACGCGAATGCAAGCGAGTCGATCGCAGTGTCGTAGAGCGGATGAGCGGCCCCACGAGGGCCGAGGAATCAGCTTATGCTTGGGCTTCCTGTCGTAGCAAGGTGTAGCGTTTTTTTACTGTATCGAACCGCACGCAGTGGTGCATCGACAATCATGAACATAGGCCAGGCCGCGCACGCGTCAGGCGTCAGCGCAAAGATGATCCGCTACTACGAAAGCATTGGGCTCGTGACGCCGCGCAGTCGCACCGATGCCGGCTATCGCGTGTATAGCGACAAGGAGGTTCACGCGCTGCGGTTCGTGCGCCATGCGAGGCGGCTGGGCTTTTCGATTGTCGATATCCGGCGACTGCTGGCGTTGTGGAACGATCGCGAGCGTGCCAGCGCACAGGTCAAGTCGATCGCGCTGGGTCACGTCGCCGAACTCGAGCAGCGCATCGCGGAGCTGTCGGCAATGCGCGACACACTGGCGCATCTGGCCGCGCATTGCCATGGCGACGAGCGAGCGGATTGTCCGATCATCGAACATCTGGCATTGGCCGACAGCGGCCCATGCGCGCATGGTGCATCGCTACCGCTCGATGCGGACGCTGCCCGCAGCCGCCGTGCAGCACGCGGGCAGCATGTTGAGGGCGCGCTCACTGACGCGGCAGCATTACCCCAAAGCTGGCGTTCGCGTTTGCGAGGCTGAACGCTAGTTACCTATTGTTTTGTACGGCGAGTCGATCAGTATGGCCGTGCTGCGCCACTGCATGCCCCGGAACAGGTGGGGTGACGATGCCGGATGGGCCGCTCACGTAGTCCGGCGTATGTTCCTGCAGCTTGGTGTACCACGCGTTCTTGGCCAGCGAGAATACCAACGTCCTGCCGCTGAGCAGATAAGGTGCTCAGCGTGCCGGTCCATAGCCCCTCGGCAGTCCTGCAGGCTAGCAGATGCGTTGACCGTCGAACCGTTTGCGCTGTTGCCATTGCCCCCGCCGCATGCCGCGACACAAGCCAAAAGGCCCGCAGTCGCGATTGCGCGTGCGATTACCGTGGCGCACCCGAGCCGTGCGCACGCGGCGCGCAGCGGGCCATCGGATCGACGCACCAAAAACGTGCATTCGCGTGGCTGACAATGGGCAGCGCGGCGCGCTTTTTCACGGTAGGGCGTGGCAGGGCGGGTGGATCTGGCGGTTCACGCTGAATGGGCGTGCCAAACAGGCATGCCCATCATTCGTGCAATTCGCTGGACTTTTTTGAGGCGGATTTCTATACTCGGGTTAACCCGATTAAGGGAAATCCCTGACGTCGTTCCGGCGGGACGTCCCCCCGATTCCTGGAGAACTGTGATGCTGACCTATCTGATGATGGCCTTGTCGAACTGGTTCGAAAACGCCGAGCGCCGTCGTCGCGAAGCTTATTTGGCGCAGTCGGCCGATATCTTCGAACTCGAGCGGCGCATTCGTGCGCTGGAAAACCACGGTTACCGCTCGTTCTAATCCTACGCTGTACGGTGGGGGGAGCCGCCGTGTCGGGTTAGGGTTGGTCTGTGCGTTGATGGGTTGATGACGACGGCCAACCAACGTGAATCGCGTATTCTACGCGACCTAGGCTCGTCACCGACGAATCCTTTACCGTCCGACTTGCCGTCGAACGACGCGCAACGTGACATTTCGCTGCCGCCCGCGACCAGCGGCGTTCATCCGCCGCCATCCCTCCCGAATGGGGCCGTCGATGGTGCCCAGCCTATCGAAACTGCTGAGGCCGTCAACCGTCGGATCCTAGTTCGCTGCGGTGACGTGAGACGGCGCTGCCGTTCGCAGTTAAGCGAAACGATATCCCATTGATCTAGGGCAACCGTGCATGGACTATGCCGATGCCGCAACACGGCGCGCGGTTCGCTGCGCCGCATCGCACTGCTGTCAGTCTCTAGTCCTCAGTCGTCGCTTACCTCCAGTACGAAGCGGGCTTGCCGGTCAACGCCCAGTGCGTCGACAAGCCAGGGCAGGGTTTCGTGCAGCGCCGCAGCCAGCGTATACGGCGGATTGAGCACGAACATGCCGCTGCCGTACAGTCCCAGACCGTCTTTCGGTACCGCGCCGACGCTCAGTGCCACATGCAACCAACGGTCTTGCCGCAAGCGCTTGAGTTGCGCGGGAAAGCGTTGCGCTTCGAGCCGCGTGACCTGCGGGTACCAGATCGCATAGACGCCCGTCTCAAAGCGCTTCAGGCACTCTTGGACGCAACCTAGGGTGCGCGCGTAGTCGCGCTTGTCCTCGTAGGAAGGATCGATCAGTGTCAAGGCGCGCCGTGGCGGAGGCGGCAGCAGTGCCTTGATTGCCTCGAAGCCGTCACCGCCGGCGATGATCGCGCGCCGCCCGGCATCGCGAAAATTGCTGCGTAGCACGTCGATCTCTGTCGTATGCATCTCGAACAGCCGCATCCGGTCCTGCTCGCGCAGCCTCTGCCAAGCGAGATAGGGGGAGCCGGGGTAGAAACGCAGTTCGCCATCCGGATTCAATGCGCGCACGGCATCCACATAATCGGCCAGCGGCGCCGGCAGATCGGAGCGTTTCCACAACCGCGCAATACCTGTCTCGAATTCGAGCCGCTTCTGCGCGTAACCTTCGTGCAGCGCGTATGCGCCGGCGCCCGCGTGCGTGTCGATATACCAGAACGCCTTGTCTTTCTGCGCAAGATAGCGCAGAAGGTGCACGACGACGCAATGCTTGAGTACGTCGGCATGATTGCCGGCGTGAAAGGCGTGACGGTAGCTGAGCATGATGCCCTAAAAGAATTTCGTCGATACGATATACCGCCATACGAGACGGTGGCATGGGTGTTGCAAGGCGGCGCTCAATACTACGATCACCGTGGGCAATACACCGCTGCGCCGCTGCGGCGACTGGCCGCGCTACGCGGGTCCTAGCATGCGCTCTACCAGCTCGTGCTTGGCTTGCCGGTGGCGATGGGCGTCGAGTAGACGCCGTTCAATGTCGGCGACCGGACGGTGCGATGGCATGGCGGGCACCGTGCCATCGCCCGCCCCGGTTACTTCAATACTTGCGCGATTGCGTTGGCCACCACGTCAAGGTTGCGCGTATTGAGCGCGGCCACACAGATACGTCCGGTGTTGACCGCATAAATACCGAACTCCTCGCGCAGACGCTCGACTTGCGCGGCGTTGAGTCCTGAATACGAGAACATGCCGCGCTGCCGGTTGACGAATTCGAAATCGCGCTGCACGCCGGCGTCCTTGAGCTTTTGTACCAGGCCGCCGCGCATCGCGCGGATGCGCTCGCGCATCTGGCCAAGCTCTTGTTCCCAGAGGGCGCGCCATTCGGGATTGCCGAGCACCGCCGCCACGATCGCGCCGCCATGTGTCGGCGGATTCGAATAGTTGGTGCGGATCACACGCTTTAATTGCGATAGCACGCGCGCGCTTTCCTCGCCGCTACGCGTGATGACCGTCAGCGCGCCGACCCGCTCGCCGTACAGGGAGAACGACTTGGAGAACGACGAGGAGACGAATACGTCGATACCCGCCGACGCGAACAGGCGTACCGCTGCGCCATCTTCGTCGATGCCCTGCGCGAAGCCCTGGTAAGCCATATCCAGGAACGGCACCAATTCACGTGCCTTGACCACGTCAACGATCTGCCGCCACTGCGCCTCGTCCAGATCGACACCTGTCGGGTTGTGGCAGCAGGCGTGCAGCACCACGATCGTGCCGGCCGGATAGCTGCTCAGCGCGGCGAGCAACGCATCGAATTTCACACCGTGAGTCGCCGGGTCGTAGTATGGATAGGCCACGACTTCGAAGCCGGCGCTTTCAAACAGTGCGCGATGATTTTCCCAACTCGGGTCACTAATCGCCACCTTCGCATTCGGCTCGATGCGCTTGAGGAAATCCGCGCCGATTTTCAGCGCACCGGTTCCGCCAAGCGCTTGCACGGTAATGACGCGGCCCTCAGCGATGAGCGGCGAGTCGTTACCCAACAACAGTTTTTGCACGGCCGTGTCGTATGCGGCGATTCCGTCGATCGGCAGATAGCCGCGCGGCAACGCTTGCTCCAGCCGGGCCCGTTCAGCCTCGCGCACCGCGCGCAGCAGCGGAATCTTGCCTTCCTCGTTCGTGTAGACGCCCACGCCCAGGTTGACCTTTGTTGGACGGATATCGGCATTGAAAGCTTCATTCAAGCCCAGGATCGGGTCGCGCGGCGCGAGTTCGACGGCGGAGAAAAGAGACATGATCGTATCGGCAATGAGTTCGAAAAGACGGCGGGCGGCGGCCATGGCATGGTTGGGATCAACGCCGTGCAACCACCCATCCCTGCATTGTAACCAATGCCGGCCGCGTTGTTCCGCGTCGGCGGGCAGCAGTGAACTATGCGCCATTGATCCGCTCCGGTGCATGGTTTGCTCCGGCGTATAGGTTGCTCCGGCGTATAGGTTGCTTCGGTGCATAGGTTGCTTCGGTGCATGGCCTGTTCCGGCGTATGAACTGCTCTGGCGTATGAACTGCTCCGGCGTATGGCCTGTTCCGGCGTATGATCTGCTCCGGCGTATGATCTGCTCCGGCGTATGACCTGCTCCGGCGCGCGGCTCACGCCAATGTATGGCCGTGCCGCCGCCCGAGTCGGGCCGGTCACGATGTCAGTGCCGGAACTCGAACGGGTGCGCGTGCCGGTGCGCGGCCGGGCGTGGCGGTTTCGCCCCGAGATCCCGCTCGGCCCCGTGTCGTGCCAAAACGCTAGAATGTACGTTTGCTTGTCCCGGCCGGAAGGAACGACCCATGTCCGCATTGCACACCGAGAACGATCACGCGCTCGACGAGAGCAAATTCGTTGTCTTCGATGGATCGCCCTACCAGCTGTACCAGCCGTTTCCACCGGCAGGTGACCAGCCGGAGGCCATTCGCCAGTTGGTCGAGGGTATCCAGGACGGCCTCGCGTTCCAGACGCTGCTCGGCGTGACCGGCTCCGGCAAAACGTTCACGATGGCCAACGTGATCGCCCGGCTCGGCCGCCCGGCGATCGTATTCGCCCCGAACAAGACGCTGGCCGCGCAGCTGTATTCCGAGTTCCGTGAGTTTTTTCCGCGCAACGCGGTCGAATATTTCGTGTCGTATTACGACTACTACCAGCCCGAAGCGTACGTGCCGCAGCGCGACCTATTTATTGAAAAGGACTCATCGGTCAACGAGCACATCGAGCAGATGCGGTTGTCGGCTACCAAGAGCCTGCTGGAACGACGTGATGTTGTGATCGTCGCGACGGTCTCGGCGATCTACGGGATCGGCAATCCGTCGGAATACCACCAGATGATCCTCACGCTGCGCGACGGTGACCGCGTCGGCCAACGCGACATCATCGCCCGGCTGATTGCCATGCAGTACATGCGCAACGATGTCGATTTCCAGCGTGGCACATTCCGCGTGCGGGGCGACACCATTGACGTGTTCCCGGCCGAGCATGCCGAAATGGCGGTGCGCGTCGAGTTGTTCGATGACGAAGTCGAATCGTTGCATTTGTTCGACCCGCTGACCGGGCGGGTGCGGCAACGTATCCCGCGCTTCACCGTCTACCCGTCGTCGCATTACGTAACGCCCCGCGATACGGTGTTGCGAGCGGTTGAGACGATCAAGGAGGAGTTGCGCGAGCGGCTCGCGTTTTTCCACCAGGAAGGCAAGCTTGTCGAGGCGCAGCGGCTCGAGCAGCGCACCCGGTTTGATCTTGAGATGCTTCAGGAGCTGGGTTTCTGCAAGGGCATCGAGAACTATTCGCGGCATTTCTCGGGTGCCGCGCCTGGCGAGCCCCCGCCAACGCTGTGCGACTATCTGCCGGCCGATTCGCTGATGTTTTTGGACGAGTCGCATGTGCTGATCGGCCAGCTCAACGCTATGTACAACGGGGACCGGGCCCGCAAGGAAAACCTGGTCGAGTACGGGTTCCGGCTACCGTCCGCGCTGGACAACCGCCCACTGAAGTTTCATGAATTCGAGCGCAAGATGCGCCAGGCGGTGTTCGTGTCGGCGACGCCGGCCGGCTACGAGCAGCGCAACGCGGGCCAGGTCGTCGAGCAGGTGGTGCGGCCCACCGGGCTAGTGGATCCGCAGATCGAGGTCCGTCCCGCCATTTCTCAAGTCGATGATGTGCTGTCGGAAATTAATCAGCGCGTGGCGGCTGGCGAACGGGTGCTGGTCACCGTGCTAACCAAGCGCATGGCTGAGCAACTGACCGAGTTTCTTGCCGACCACGGCGTGAAGGTACGCTACTTGCATAGCGACATCGATACGGTCGAGCGGGTGGAGATCATCCGCGACCTGCGGCTGGGCACCTTTGACGTGTTGGTCGGCATCAATCTGCTGCGCGAAGGGCTCGATATCCCGGAGGTGTCGCTCGTGGCGATCCTGGACGCGGACAAGGAGGGGTTCCTGCGCGCCGAGCGCTCGCTGATCCAGACGATCGGACGGGCCGCACGCAACGTCAACGGTTACGCGATCCTGTATGGCGACACGATCACCGACTCGATGCGGCGCGCGCTCGACGAGACCGAGCGGCGCCGTCGTAAGCAGATCCAATACAACGAGCGCAACGGCATCGTGCCGCGTGGCGTCGTCAAGCGAATCAAGGACATCATCGACGGCGTCTACGACGTGGACGACGCGCGCGCTGAACTGCGCGCGCAGCAGGAGCGCGCGAAGATCGAGGACATGTCGGACAAGCAGCTCGCGAAGGAAATCAAAAAGCTCGAAAAGCAAATGCTGGACTACGCCAAGAACCTCGAGTTCGAGAAGGCGGCGCAGACCCGCGACCAATTGGCGCGGTTCAAGCAACGCGCGTTCGGCGCGAGCGTCGGCGACCACGTGCCGGAGCTGCGCTAGGCCGCGTCGCCGCGCGGGCTCGCGCTCCGGGCGGCGTCGTGGCGTCGCGGCGACAAGATGTGTCGATGCGGCGCATATTGCCGCTTGGGACAACGCGCGGATCGGTGCTACACTGGTGGTGTATTGAGAATTGTTCTTATTCCAGTTTTCACACACATTACAACGAGGAATGTCGATGACAGGTTTTCGTCTAGTTCGTACCGCCACCGCCGTGGCGTCATTTGCACTGGTAATGGGCGCTGCAGGCGCGGCGTCGGCGGCCGAGTATCCGATTGGCAAGCCACAAATCCAGGGCGGGATGGAAGTCGGCGCGGTGTATCTGCAGCCGATCACGATGGACCCGGAAGGCATGATGCGCAAGGCGTCCGACTCGGACATCCACCTGGAGGCGGACATCCATGCGGTCAAGAACAACCCGACCGGCTTTGCCGAAGGTGATTGGATGCCGTACCTGCAGGTGCGTTACGAGTTGACCAAGCCCGGCTCGAACTACGTGCAACAGGGTGATCTGATGGCGATGGTGGCGAGCGATGGCCCGCACTACGGCGACAATGTGAAGCTCGCGGGTCCGGGCAAGTATCACCTGAAGCTGTTTATCGCGCCGCCCGCGCAGACTGGGCATATGGCGTTCGGCCGCCATGTTGACAAGGAAACCGGTGTCGGTCCGTGGTTCAAGCCGTTCGAGTTGAACTACGACTTCCCGTTCGCCGGCATTGGCAAAAAGGGTGGTTACTAATCGATGAAGCGCACGCTCAAATTGCAGGGCACGGCGTGGCTGCTTGCGTGGAGCGCCGCGTTCGGCGGCGTCGCCCACGCTGCGGATCTGCCCACGTTCCGGCTCGAGATGGCGGACGGCAAGCTCAATCCGGCGCGCATCGAGGTGCCGGCCGGCCAGCGCATCAAGATCGAGGTGCACAACACCGGCAAGGGCGCTGTCGAGTTCGAAAGTGTGCAGTTGCGCAAGGAGAAGGTGCTGGCGCCGGGTGCCGAGTCGTTTGTTGTGATCGCGCCGCTGTCGCCGGGCGAGTACAAGTTTTTCGATGATTTTCATCAGAGCGCGCAAGGCGTGATAGTGGCAAAGTGACGGGCCGTGCAGCCGCGCGAAGGAAGATGTAATGGGACAGATTCTGTTCATCGTATGGCGGGAGAGCGTTGAGGCGCTGCTCGTGGTCGGCATCCTGCATGCCTGGTTGAACAATGGCGACGCCGCTGCGCGCAAAGGATTGCCGTGGCTGTGGCTTGGCGTCGGCGCGGGATTGCTGGCGGCGGTTGGCCTGGGTGCCGCGTTAGTCGGCTTTACCGAGGTGCTGTCCGGTGATGCGCAGGATTATTTCCAGACGGCGATGGTGCTGGTTGCGTGCGTGCTGATCGTGCAGATGGTGCTGTGGATGAAGCGGCATGGCCGCACGCTCAAGCGCGACATGGAAATGTCGTTAGCCGAGAGCCGGCGCAATGCAAACTGGTGGGGTGTCGCAGTGCTTGCGGCACTGGCGGTCGCGCGCGAAGGCAGTGAAACGGTGATTTTCCTGTATGGGCTGGGGTTCGGTCAGTCGGGCCACGTCGATGTGACGCAATGGCTGGCCGTGCTGATCGGTCTGGCGCTCGCGTTGCTCACGTTCTATCTGCTGCAACTGGGTGGCCGAATATTCTCGTGGCGTGCGTTTTTCCGCGTCACCGAGGTCATGCTGTTATTCCTCGGCGCCGGTCTGTTCGAAGCGGGCATCGATAAGTTGATCGACAAGGAAATTGTGCCGACCGGTATCGATGTGGTGTGGAACACGTCGCACATCCTGGACGACTCCAGTACAGTCGGCTCGCTGGTGGCGACGCTGACCGGCTATCGGGCCCATCCGGCATTGGCCAACCTCATTGCGTATGCGTTGTTCTGGCTGGTGGTCTGGGTGTTGCTGCGCCGGATCCGGCAGCGCCAAACCTCGTGCGCGCAGAGGAAGCCCGCATGAGTATGATGCTGGCTCCACGCTCCGGCTGGTTGGCCGAGGCTGGGCACTGGATGCAGCGCCATCAGACGGTGATCCGCAACGTGCAGTGGGTCGTCGTGCTCATTTATGCGCTGTTGATCCTGGTGCCGGCGTTCATGCCGCTGCCGGATGATACCGCGCATATCTGGTCGAACCTCACGGTATTCGCGCAGTTCGTGTTTTGGGGCATCTGGTGGCCGTTTGTGCTGCTGTCGATGGTGATGCTCGGGCGTGTATGGTGTGGCGTGCTGTGCCCGGAAGGTACATTGTCCGAGTTCGCGAGCAAGCACGGGCTGGGCCGCCCGATTCCGCGCTGGATGCGCTGGGGCGGGTGGCCGTTCGTCGCGTTCGGACTTACGACGATCTATGGGCAAATGGTCAGCGTGTACCAGTATCCGAAGGCGGTGCTGCTGGTGCTCGGCGGGTCGACTGTTGCCGCCATCGTGATTGGCCTGTTGTACGGCCGGGAAAAACGGGTGTGGTGCAAGTACCTGTGTCCGGTCAATGGCGTATTCGCGCTGCTGGCGCGGCTCGCCCCGTTGCGCTATCGGGTGGATGAGCAGGCGTGGCGTCGTTCATATACGCAGGGCGAGCATGGGCACCGTGTGATCCCGGTGAACTGCGCGCCGCTCGTGCCGTTGCGAAACATGAAGGGCGCGTCGGCCTGTCATATGTGTGGCCGTTGCAGCGGCCATCGCGATGCAATCGCGCTGACGTGGCGCTCGCCGGCGCAGGAAGTCGTGGAGCTGGGCGAGGAGGCGGCGAACCGTTGGGACACCGCGTTGATTTTGTACGGGTTGCTCGGCATCGCGATCGGCGCGTTTCATTGGACCGTCAGTCCGCTGTTTGTCTCGATCAAGCAATCGCTGGCCGCGTGGCTGATCGACCACGACATTATGTGGCCGCTGCAGACCAATGCCCCATGGTTCATTTTCACGCACTATCCGCAGCAAAATGATGCGTTTTCGTGGCTCGACGGCGGCCTGGTGATCGGCTATATCGTCACCACGGGTTTGCTGTATGGCACGGCGCTGCTGGCGTGCGTCGCAATGGGCAACCTGCTGCTCGGCCGGTGGCGTACGTCGCGGTTGCATCACTTTGCGCAGGCATTGATCCCGCTGGCCGGCATGGGCGTGTTCCTCGGTTTGTCAGCCACTACCGTGTCGCTGTTGCGCGCCGAGCATTTGCCCCTTGGCTGGGTGCCAGACGTGCGGCTCGCGTTGCTGGCGATAGCCAACACGGCAAGCCTTTATCTCGCGGTGAAAATCATCGTCAAGCATGTCTATGGTATCAGTGCTGGTGTTGCACGGGGCGTAGGTGCACTACTGTGCTTTGTCGCGGCGTTGGCGGTCGTTGACAGCGCATGGTGGCTGATGTTCTGGGGCTGGGCCTGAGCATGGACCTCGCAAAGGCCTGAATTGACGCCGAAATCCGAATGGATGGCGAAACCCGGCTGGTGCAGAGGTCCAGCCTATGGTGAGCTTCGACCTGTGACAAGGTTTGATCTGTGACAAGGTCCGGCATGTGACAAGGTCGTCCGGCGCGCGGCAAGGTATGACGTTGCGGCAAGATGTGCCTGCGGCAAGGTCTGCCCTGTGTCTGTCCTACGACAAGGCTGCCCTCTGAAGGCCGGACTGGAGCGGCTCGATGACGTTTGAACTTGTCTTGTGACGAAGCCCGAGTCGACGCTGAGATCAGAGTTCGGAGATTGGGCGGGGAATCCCGCAAAAAAACGGCTTCACTGGCTATGGCGGCAGGCTTATCAGGCGCGAAGGGGTCTAGGTCTCGCGATGATGCCGCCAAGGCTGGCTAGTGCCAAACACCTCGGATCGAGGTGGTCCCCACAATACTCGGTTGGAGCATGCTGCCTGGTAGTTGCCGGGCAGCATGCCGGTCATTTGGTCAGGATCAGCTTGCCCAGCCGCGTTGCGCGCAGCTGATACGTTTCACCGTTGTGCAGAATGCTCACGTGCGTGCGACCTTGCAGCAAGTCGTCGCTTTGCAACGCATGCGCGGCATGGGTCGTGCCCATCGGCTGCGGGGTCGGCGTGGCGAGCGCCGGCGCAGCACGCCGGTCCCCGGGCTGGGCAGCGGAACTGCGCATCGGGCGGGCCATCCCGGAAGGCAGGCGCAGGGTGCTGAGAGAGCGGTTTGCGGTCGTCATCGAAGATGCGGTGTGTTGATCGTTGACAACGAGTTTAAATGATAATTATTCTTATTTGCAATTGCGTCTATTAATCACCGCAGCAAGTCGATAGCCCATGCCGCGGGTCAGTGCAGTGTGTCAATGCACGTGTGTAGACAGCCGACCGTTGCCCGCGTATTCGCGGATCAGCCGTACAGTATCGAGATCCGCCTCGCGATAGGCCGACTTGACGATTTCAGTCATTTGCTCATCATCGGAACCTTGCACGGCGCTTGGCAGCGTGGTGCGGTACTCGAAACGCACAAACAATTGCACCGGGTCTGGCTGCTCGATCGTCATCGTCAGCGATCCGCCGACGTGGGCCTCGGTTGCCTCGATGTCATACCGGACTTGATGCCCGGGGCTTAGCGTCACGCGATCACGCACGGTGGCCGGTCCATAGTGCAATTCGCGTTCCAACGTATCGCCGTGGCGCGACAGGATCGTGCAGCTGTCCAGGCCGAGCACGAACAACTGCGGCTGTTCAGCACGCAGCACAAGGCCGGCCCACAGTTCGTCGCGGGTCAGCGTAGTGGTCAACGGGTTCAGCGGGTCGTTGACCTGGATCAGGTGTTCAAAGTTCAAAGCAGCAGTGTCCTCCAACAGGCAAGGTGCCGTGCGCCGTGATGATAGCGCGGATCGGCGCCGGTTCACGCGGCCACCGCCAGTCCACTTTGAATGGCGACCGGATGCGTCAACAGCTGATGGACTGGGCACGTACTGGCGATTTGCAACAAGCGTTCCCGCTGCTCGTCATCCAGCTCGCCGTGCAGCACGATCGTGCTGCGGATAGTGGTCCCCTCGTCGTTCTGCTCGATATCAAGCGAAACATCGACATCGGCTAGGGGCCATTGCTTGCGCTGCGCGTACATCTTCAGCGTGATCGATGTGCACGCGCCCAGGCTGGACAGCAGCAGCGACACGGGCGTGGGCCCGCGGTTGCCGCCGCCGGCTGACGCCAGCTCGTCCGCCAGCCGTCATCACGTCTTGGCCGTTATGCGTGAACGGTGCCGTAGGGCGTTCGCCGCCCACTGCTCAGGCAGCGATGTGTCCAAACTTGCCGTCGCGGTAGTCCGCGACGGCTTGGCGGATCTCGTCCTCGGTGTTCATTACGAACGGGCCGTAGCGCACGATAGGTTCATTGAGTGGCACGCCGCCGATCAGCAGAAATTGCAGTGGCCGGTCGGTGGCGCTGATCATGATCGTATCGCCGATGTTGTCAAACACTACCATCTGCCGTGCGCCGGCCGCTGTTTGCTGGGCGCCATAGCGACCACCATTGTCAAGCGCATAGGCGAACATGCGAAAGCCATCCGGTACCGGATGCACCAGGGTTGCACCAGGCTGCATCCGGAAATGCTGGAATAGGATCGGGGTGCGCGTCTGAATTGCAGCGCTCACCCCGAGTGCCTCCCCGGCGATGACCTTGACGTCGATGTGCCCGTCCGGCGTGCGTGCAACCGGAATGCGCGCGCCGGGCAATTCTTGGTAGCGAGGTGCCATCATTTTGTCACAGCGCGGCAGATTGACCCACAATTGGAAGCCGTGCGAGCGCCCGCCGTGTTCGAGCAGCGATGCGGCCGGCATTTCGCTATGGACCACGCCGACGCCGGCCGTCATCCACTGGACGTCGCCCGGGCCGAGTGTACCGGCGTGGCCTGCGGAGTCCCGATGAGCGAACTCGCCTTCCAGCATATACGTGACCGTCTCAAAGCCGCGATGGGGGTGCGCGGGTGCGCCGACGGCCTGGCCCGGCGCGTAGTCAACCGGGCCCATCTCATCGAGCAGCAAGAACGGATCGAAGTCCGCCAGTGTCCGCGTCGGAAACGGCCGGTGCACGACAAATCCCGCACCCTCCACGGTGCGCTGCGCGGGAACCACTTGCTGGACTGCGCGGGCTCTCACGTCCTGCGAGCGTGCTGCCGCGATGGTATGGCTGGGGTGATCGATCATCAGAATCTCCGTGATTCAATTGCGCTATTTGCAGCATCTATGCAACATGAGATGATTATAGGCAGGGTATCGTTGGCTGCCAGTGGGCCGTGCTGCAACGAATTGTTCTACTGATGGAACGACGACGTGAACCTAGGTCATCATGATCTGAACGACCTGCTGTACTTTTCGCAGGTGGTCGAATACGGTGGTTTTTCTGCTGCTGAGCGCGCGTTGGGTATTTCCAAATCGCGTTTGTCACGACGGTTGTCCGACCTGGAGGCGGCGCTCGGGGTGCGGTTGTTGCAACGCTCGACGCGCAAGCTCGCGCTGACTGAGGCGGGTGCGCTGTTCCATCGGCATTGCGTGGCGATGCTCGGCGAAGCGCGGGCCGCGCTGGATGCGGTTCACCAGCTTGGCTCGACACCGCGCGGCACGGTGCGTGTCAGCGTGCCGATGACTGTCTCCCAAACGATGCTGGCGCATTGGATGCCAGAGTTCCTGCGCCGCTATCCAGACGTGAAAGTGGTGGTACACGTCACGAACCGTGTGATTGACTTGTTCGAGGACGAGATCGACGTCGCGCTGCGGGTGCGCTCGGAGCCGCACGCGAACGCGAATATCGTCGTGCGGCCGCTATGGCGTAGGGAGCAGATGCTGGTCGGCTCGCCGAGCCTGCTGGACGCGAACCATCCGCCGATGGTGCCGGCTGACCTGGCGCGCTATGCGACGCTGTCGGTGCCCAGTGCCGACGGCCGGTACGTGTTCAAGCTGATTGCGCCGGATGGCTCGCATCACGACTACGAGCATGAACCGCGGCTAGTGACCGCCGACTTGCTGATGATCCACCAGGCGGTATTGGCCGGTGTGGGTATTGCGGTGCTGCCGGACAATATCTACCAGGCGGCGATGAATGCCGGGCAATTGTCGCCGGTGATGCCCGGCTGGACATTGCCGCCGCCGCAGCTGTACGCGGTGTTCCTGTCCCGGCAGGGATTGCTGCCGGCGGTGCGCGCGTTCATCGATTTCCTGGTCGAAATGATTGAGAATGGCACGGGGACGCCGCATGATGGCCCGGCTGACGCGCTGTACCTAGATTCGACGCGACATGATCGGGAGCGTGCGGCCGAGGGTTAGCGCGTCGGCATTGAAGCACGCATTTGCGATCGAGCGACGTCATGCCCCACTGCCCGAAGGCGCCGTAAGCGCAAGGCCCTCCTCGTGGGGGGGCCGCGACCGCTCCATGTCGCGCCGATCGGCGGATCCCGGTATTGGGTTCAAGGACCCGGCGGTTCTTGTTTCGCCGGGCGCCTAGGCGCCACGCGTGCGGTTCACGTGACTCAGCTCATTCGCCTGCGCTGGGCAACCCACCGGCCACCGCGTTGAAGCCGCTGTCAACATAGGTGATCTCGGCAGTAATCCCGGAGGACAGCTCCGAGAGCAGGAACGCGGCCACGTTGCCGACCTCCTCGGTAGTCACATTCCGGCGCAGCGGCGCGTTATGCTCGACGAATTGCAGGATCTTGCCGAAGTCCTTGATGCCGCTGGCCGCCAGCGTTTTGATCGGACCCGCCGAGATACCGTTGACGCGCACGCCGCGCGGCCCGAGCGAGGCCGCCAGGTAGCGCACGCTGGCTTCCAGCGAGGCCTTGGCAAGTCCCATTGTGTTGTAGTGCGGCACCACGCGCTCGGCGCCCAGGTACGTCAACGTCAGCAATGACGCGGTGTCCGCCAGCATCGGCGCAGCAGCCTTGACCATGGCTGGGAAGCTGTAGGCGGAAATGTCATGCGCGATGCGGAACCCTTCGCGCGACAGGCCGTCCAGGAAATCGCCCGCGATCGCCTCGCGCGGCGCGAAGCCGATCGAGTGCACGAGCCCGTCCAGGCTGTCCCAGTGCTGCTTCAGCGACGCGAACAGCGCGTTGATCTGTGCGTCGTCGGCCACATCGCAAGGCAAGACCAACTCGCTGCCGAATCCGGCGGCGAACTCGGTGATGCGCTCCTTGAAGCGTTCGTCCACGTAGGTGAACGCAAGCTCGGCGCCTTCGCGGTGCGCAGCCTGAGCAATACCGTACGCGATCGAGCGGTTCGACAGCAGACCTGTGATGAGGATGCGTTTGCCAGCCAGAAAACCCATGAATACTCCCTATGTCAATCGTATGCCGATCGGGGCCGCCGGCGGCATGTCGCGCAACGGTGAGCAGTGCCCGATGCCGGTGCGGCGCCCGATTTTCTATAGAATTGTCGCACAGCGCAACCCTGGACCGTTTCCATGACCCTTGGCCCGCGATGGCTCCATCGTCGATTGCAGTCTTGTCTCATCGCCGCTTTACTGGTCACCTCTGGACTGGCCGCGCCCGCCGCGCAGGGTGCCTATGCGATCGCACAGTACGGCGAGCCGAAGTATGCACAGGGTTTTTCGCACTTTGACTACGTCAATCCCGACGCCCCGAAGGGTGGCACGCTGACGTTGGCCAACCCGAACCGGCTCACGAGTTTCGACAAGTTCAATCCGTTCACGCTGCGCGGCAACGTCGCGCCCGGCATCGACTTGATGTTCGAGACGCTGATGACCGGCAGCGCGGACGAGTTAGCGTCGGCCTACGGCCTGCTGGCCGATAACGTGCAGATTGCGCCGGACCGGCTGTGTGCGACGTTCCATTTGAATCCGAAGGCGCGCTTCTCGAACGGCGACCCGGTGCAGGCGGAGGACGTCAAGTTTTCGTTCGATACGCTCAAGAGCCCGTTGGCCGCCCCGCAATTTGCCGCAGTGTTCGGCGATATCACGCGCGCGGTGGTGGTCGACGCCGCGACGGTCCGGTTCGAGTTCAAGCGTCCGAATCGGGAATTGCCGCTGCTGGCCGGCAGTGTGCCCGTGTTCTCGCGTAAGTGGGGACTGCGCGTGGATGGCTCGCGTATTCCATTTGACCAGCTGGCGTTCGAGCCACCGATCGCCAGCGGCCCGTACCTGATCGAGCGCTACGACAATGGCCGCACCATCACGTTAAAGCGGGACCCGCACTATTGGGCAGCTGGGCTGCCGGTGCGGCGCGGCATGTACAACTTCGAGCGGATCACATACAAGCTCTATGCGGATAACGTCGCCAAGCTCGAAGCCTTCAAGGCCGGAGAATTTGACGTAAATGTCGAGTACATTGCCCGCCAATGGGTGCGCGGCTATGTCGGCAAGCGGTTGCGCAGCGGTGAGTTGGTCAAGCGCGAGTTCCGCCATCACAATAGTGCGGGCATGCAGGGTTTCGTGGTCAACACGCGGCGTGCGCTGTTCCGCGATGTGCGGGTGCGGCGCGCGCTCGATCTGGCGCTTGACTTCGAATGGCTGAACCGGCAACTGTTTTATGGACAGTACACCCGGTTGAACAGTTATTTTGCCAATGGTGTGCTGGCCGCGCGCGGCACGCCGGATGCGGCCGAGCTGGCCATCCTCGCGCCGTTGCGCGCGCAACTCGATCCGGCCGTGTTCGGGCCTTTGCCGGCGCAGCCGGTCACCGCGCCGCCTCCCCACTCGCTACGGGCCAATTTGCTTCAGGCGCGTGAACTGCTCGCCCAGGTGGGCTGGACGTACCGCGACGGTGCATTGCGCGCACGCGACGGCACGCCGTTCGAATTCGAGATCATTGACGATTCGGGCGGCGGCATGGCACAGGTCGCGGCGCCGTATATCCGCAACCTGCAAAAGCTCGGCATCCGGGTCACGTACCGGCAGCTGGACTATGCGGTGCTGCAGAAGCGGCTGGACGCATTCGATTTCGACATGACCGCGTTGCGCTATCCAGATGTCGCGGTGCCGGGCTCGGAGCAACTAGCGCGTTTTGGCAGCCATGCGGCTGACGAGCCGGGCTCGGACAATTTGTTCGGCCTGAAATCGCCTGCGATCGATGCCATCTTGCACGCGCTGCTGGCCGCGCGCACGATGGATGAGCTGGTGGCGGCAAGCCGCGCGCTGGACCGCGTGCTGTTGCACGGCTATTACGTGGTGCCGCAATGGTACAGTTCGGTACACCGGATCGCCTATCGCCGCACGCTAGCGTATCCCCGGAGCGGGCCGCCTAACTACACCGCCGAGGAGTGGGTCCGCTCGCTGTGGTGGCAGGCGCCGCAGGACCGCCCATCCTCGAATGACGCACCCTGAACCGGCATGTGGAGCTACATCCTGAAGCGCCTGTTGTTGATGATCCCGACGCTGTTCGGCGTCTTGACGCTGACCTTTGTCGTGATCCAGTTCGTGCCCGGCGGCCCGGTCGAGCAGACCGTGCGCGAGTTGCGCAAGGGGCAGGAGCAGGGCGTCGCGCCGTTCGGCATGAGGGCGCACGCCGGCGTCGACGCGCAACAGATCGCGCAATTGAAGAAGCTATATGGTTTCGACAAGCCACCTCTGGAGCGCTACGCGTTGATGCTATCGCGTTACGCGCGATTCGATCTCGGTGACAGCTACTTCCGGCATCAAAGCGTCTGGTCGCTGGTGGTCTCCAAGCTGCCGGTGTCGATCAGCATCGGGCTATGGACGTTCTTGTTGACCTATCTGATATCGGTGCCGCTGGGCATTGCGAAGGCAGTGCGCAACGGTTCGCGCTTTGATCTGTGGACCAGTATCGTCGTGCTGGTTGGCTACGCGATTCCCGGCTTTGTGCTCGGTGTGCTGCTGCTGGTGTTGTTCGGCGGTGGCACGTTCTTGCAGTGGTTTCCGTTGCGCGGGCTGACATCGGACAACTGGTCGCAGCTCAGCATGTTGGGTAAGATCGCTGACTACCTGTGGCATATCGCGCTGCCGGTGACCGCGTCGGTGGTCGGCAGTTTTGCGGTGGTCACGATGTTGACCAAGAACGCTTTTCTTGACCAGATCCGTCGCCAGTACGTGCTGACGGCGCGTGCCAAGGGCCTGCCCGAGCGCCGCGTGCTGTTCACGCACGTGCTGCGCAACGCGATGCTGCCGCTCGTCGTCGGCTTTCCCGCAGCATTCATTGGCGCATTCTTTACTGGCAGCTTGTTGATCGAGACGCTGTTCTCGCTCGATGGCCTGGGGTTGCTGTCCTATGAATCGGTGCTGCGGCGCGACTACCCGGTGGTACTCGGCACGCTGTATCTCTTTACGCTAATTGGGCTCATCACGCAGCTGATTTCCGACCTGTGCTACGTGCTGGTTGACCCAAGGATCCAATTTGACAATCTGGAGCGTTGACGTGAGATTGCGTGCAAAGTCTGGCCACGGGGCCGGCCCGGATGCGATGGTGCGCGGCGCCGTGCCGGCGCTCGCGTCGCCGTCGCCTTACCAGCGGCTGTGGCGCCGCTTCAAGCGCAACCGCATCGGCTATTGGAGTTGGGTTGTCTTCGTCGCGCTGTATGCATTTAGCCTGTGCGGCTTTTTCGTGTCGAACGACCGGCCTTTGATCGTGCGCTATCAGCATGCACTGTATTTCCCATTGTTTCAGACGTATCCGGAAACCACGTTTGGCGGGCAGTTTCCCACCCCGACCGATTATCTTGACCCGTATATTCGCGCGCGTTTCGAGCAACCAGGTCATTTCGCCCTCTATCCACTGAACCACTACTCGTACGATACGCTGAATTATTTTTCGCCAGTGCCCAATCCCGCGCCGCCGTCGCGCGAGAACTGGCTCGGGACCGACGGCCAGGGGCGCGATGTATTCGCGCGCCTACTGTACGGCTTTGCTGTGTCGGTATCGTTTGGACTGGCACTGACGGCGATCGGTACGCTGCTGGGCATCGTAATCGGAGCACTGCAGGGGTACTTCGGCGGACGCATCGATTTGGCGGGGCAGCGGCTGACCGAGATTTGGGGTTCGTTGCCGGAGCTGTATTTGCTGATCATCTTCGCCTCGATTTTCGAACCCAGCCTCACGCTGCTGCTGGTACTGCTGTCGCTGTTCGGATGGATGGGGCTGGCCGCCTACGTGCGCGCAGAGTTCCTGCGCAACCGCACGCTCGACTATGTGAAGGCGGCGCGCGCGATGGGGCTGTCGCACTGGCAAATCATCCGCCGGCACGTGATGCCCAACAGCATGACGCCGGTCATCACGTTCCTGCCGTTCCGCATGAGCGCGTCGATCTTGGCGTTGACGAGCCTGGACTTCCTCGGTCTTGGCGTGCCGTCACCCACGCCCAGCCTCGGTGAGTTGCTTGCGCAAGGCAAGGCGAACCTGGACGCATGGTGGATCTCAATGTCGACGTTCGGTGTCCTGGTGCTGACGCTGACGCTACTCACGTTCATGGGCGATGCGTTGCGCAATGCGCTCGATGCCCGGCTGGCCGATGCGCTGGGCGTGGCGGGCGGGCAGTGACGTGGTGCCCGCCGGCGCCGTGTCGTCGCGCTGCCCGGGTAGCGGCCTGATGAAATGAACCCTACGATCACAATGACGCAAACATTCCCGCCGACAGGCGAGGTGGCCGCTCCGTCGGTTCAGTCGCAGCCGCTGCTGTCGATCGAGCACTTGCAGGTGCGTTTCGGCGACTCGATCGCCGTTCATGACCTAAGCCTGGCCATTGGCCGGGGGGAGCGGGTCGCGTTGGTCGGCGAATCCGGATCGGGCAAGACCGTGACCGCGCTGTCTGTGTTGCGTCTGCTGCACGACGCGCAACTGGACGGCGCCATCCGTTTCGCTGGCGAAGATCTGCTTACGTTGAGCGAAAGGCGCATGCGCGGTGTGCGCGGTGCCCAGATCGCGATGATTTTTCAGGAGCCGATGAGCGCGCTCAATCCGTTGTATACGATCGGCAAGCAAATCATCGAATCGATCCGATGGCATGACGGCGTGGACGAGCGCCAGGCGCGGTGCCGAGCGATCGCGTTGCTCGCCCGTACCGGCATCGACGACGCGCCTCGGCGGGTGGACGACTACCCGCACCAGCTCTCCGGCGGCCAGCGGCAGCGGGCAATGATCGCGATGGCGCTCGCGTGCCGGCCCCAGTTGCTGCTCGCGGACGAGCCGACTACGGCACTGGATGTGACCATTCGTGGCCAGATCGTAAAGTTGCTACTCGAGTTGCAGCAGACACGCGACATTCATCCCCACGGCATGGCGGTGCTACTGATCACTCATGACCTGAATCTGGTGCGACGCTTTGCGCAGCGCGTTGCGGTAATGGAGCAGGGCAGACTCGTGGAGACGGGCGCTGTCGAGCAAATTTTCTCCGCGCCGCAGCATCCGTACACGCAGCGGTTGCTGGCGAGTCGGCCAGTGCGCAACATCTTGCCGGTGTTGCCGATCGCGCCGGTGCTGCTGGAGGCGCGCGACATTCGCGTGTCGTTCCCCAAGCGGCGTCGCACCATCGCCGAGTGGTTCGCGCCGCGCCGTTTCGTGGCGCTAGATGGCGCCAGCGTCGCCGTGCGCCAGGGTGAGACGCTAGGCGTGGTGGGCGAATCCGGCTCCGGAAAAACGACGTTGGCGATGGCGTTGCTTGGCCTGCAGCACATCGATACCGGCACGATTGAGTTCCGCGGCCGACCGCTGGGCTCGTTCCGTGGACGCCAGCGGCGTGCGTTGCGTGCGCAGATTCAGGTCGTCTTTCAAGATCCGTTCAATTCGCTTTCGCCGCACCAGACAGTTGAGCAAATCGTCGGCGAAGGACTTGCGCTGCATGCGCCAGGCCTGGACGAGGCCGCACGGCGCGCAAAGGTGATCGCCACATTGCGGGAGGTTGGCATCGATCGCACCGCATTGTTACGCTATCCGCATGAATTCTCCGGCGGGCAGCGTCAGCGGATCGCTATTGCGCGCGCCCTCATCGTCGAGCCGCAGGTCCTGGTGCTGGACGAGCCGACTAGTGCGCTTGACGTGTCAATTCAACAGCAAGTGCTGCATTTGCTGTCTCGGTTGCAACAAAAGTACAACCTCGGCTATGTGTTTATCTCACACGATCTGGAGGTTATCGCAGCGATCGCACACCGGATTGTCGTCATCCAGGGCGGCATGATTGTCGAAACCGCGCCCACCGACGCGTTGCTGCATGGGCCGACTCATCCTTACACCCGTAAATTATTGAAAGCTGCCAAGTTTGATGCGCAGTCGGACTAGTGGAAACTAATAAACATATAAGAATAATTGAAATTGTCTATTTTCTTTGACAGCGTAATAAACACTGGTTAGTATCGTCCCAACTTTTCCGCATCCCCCTGATTTTTCAGGGCTTCCCAGAAAATACTACCGACCCGATGCAGCATATCAACTTGAAGCAAGCTTGCGCTCGAATTGTTGCTAGCGTGTTCCTCGGCGCGCTGATGGCTGGAGTAAGTGGGGCGTACGCCGACGAAACAGGTAGCCGCAAGCAAAACGTCAACATAGGGCTAGGTTTACAGCCGTTGGCGGCACAAAACGGCACGACGCAGGGCGGTGCCCAGGAATCCCACCAAAGCGCAAGCCAGACTTTTTCTTCAAACACCCATTCATTTCTTTCCGGCATGGCCGCCAAGGCCGGTGACGTGGTGGTCGGCGCGCTTAACATGATCGGGGTGCGTTATCGATGGGGGGGTGACTCGCCCAGTTCGGGTCTCGATTGCAGCGGCTTTGTCCGTTACGTGTTCCAAGACACGCTCGGCCTGACGTTGCCGCGTCGTGCGGAGGAAATGAGCCGCGTCGGCGAGAAGGTCAAGATGAGCGAATTGAAGCCGGGCGACTTGGTGTTCTTCAACACGATGCGTCGCACGTTCTCGCACGTGGGCATCTATATCGGCGACAACAAATTCGTGCATTCGCCGTCGACCGGCAGTACGATTCGCGTCGATGAACTGGATAGCGGATACTGGGAGAAACGGTTTACCGGCGCGCGTCGGCTTGACGCCGCGTATCCGAAGGCCGACGCGTTGCGGCAACGCGTCAGCGCATCGACGTCGGACTGAACGCTCCCGGCCGGGTGACACATGCCTGTGCGTTACTGCGGGCGGGCCAGCGCCAGCTTTTGCTGCAATTGCGGAAAGATCCGATTGACGGCCTCTTCTCCGGCGAGAATTGCCGCGTTCCGCTGGCCGAAATCGCTGCCGCTCATCGCGGCGAGATTGGGATGGACTACGACATCCGCATATTTGTCGAGTTCGTAGGCTTTGATCGACTGTCCCATGATCGTGAAAGTCTGCATCAGCACGTCGAACGAGCTGTGTGTCAGACCGTTTTCCGGGCGCTGCGAGATGTCGATGGCGATCACGAAATCGGCCCCCATCTTGCGGGCGAACACGGCCGGCACCGGGCTGACCAGGCCACCGTCAACATATTCGCGATCACCGATGCGCACCGGCTCGAATATCGACGGCACGCTGCACGAAGCACGTACCGCGATGCCGGTATTGCCCCGCTGAAACAGGATCGGCTGACCGCTTTTCAGGTCGGTTGCCACGATGCCCAGTGGACGGGCCATCTTTTCGATCGGCCGGTTGTTCAGCGTGGTGTTGATATAGTTCTGCAGCGCGACGCCCTTGAGGAAGCCGCGTGAGCGCAAGGGCAGCGCCCAGTCGCTGATCGCCGCCTCGTTCATCGTCAACGCAAGCTTGTTCATCTGCAGGCCGGTCATACCGGACGCGTACAAGGCTGCGATGACTGAGCCGGCGCTGGTGCCGACAACAATATCGGCATCGATGCCGCGCGCCTCGAGCGCCTTAATGACACCGATGTGGGCGAAACCGCGCGCCGCGCCTGCGCCGAGCGCCAGCCCGATCTTTAGCGGGCGGGCCGGCGCGGCGGGCGGCAGCGAAGGGGCGGCCATATTGGAGCGGGTCTTAGGGCCGGTGCATGCGGCAAGCAGCGCGGCCGTCGCGGCACCGAGCAAGCGGCGGCGGGCGGGCGAAACAGCGGACAGCTTCAACGAAATCTCCAGCACGATGGGCGCACAGGTCGGTGTTGCCGTGACACGGCAACGACGGTGTCCCGCGCGCATTATAGGCGCATTACCTTGACTAGGCGCATTGCCCTGACATTGCCCGGGGCGTCGCGGCCGCACCGGTATAATGACGGCTTGCCCGGTCCGCAAGTCTTGCCTTGAACCGCGAGTCTTGCCTCGAATCGCGGGCCTTGCCTCGAACTATCCGATCTGCAATGACCACCTCCGTACGTACCCGTTTCGCGCCGAGCCCGACCGGCTTCATCCATCTTGGCAACATTCGCTCCGCGCTCTATCCGTGGGCGTTCGCCCGCAAACATCACGGCACGTTCATTCTGCGCATCGAGGATACTGACGTCGAGCGCTCGACCGACGCGGCCACGCAGGCGATCCTCGATGGCATGGCAGTGGCTCGGGCTCGATTTCGACGAAGGGCCGTACTACCAGATGCAGCGGATGGACCGCTATCGCGACGTGATCAAGCAACTGCTCGAGCAGGGCCTCGCGTATCCATGCTACATGTCGCCCGAGGAACTGGATGCACTGCGCGAACGGCAGCGCGAGGCGGGCTTAAAGCCGCGCTATGACGGCACTTGGCGACCCGAACCGGGCAAGGTGCTGCCGATGCCGCCCGCCGGCGTGCAGCCCGTCGTGCGCTTTAAGAATCCGCTGAGCGGCACGGTAGCATGGGACGATGCGGTCAAAGGGCGCATCGAGATTTCGAACGACGAGCTTGACGATCTGGTCATCGCACGGCCCGACGGCACACCCACGTATAACTTCTGCGTGGTGGTCGACGACCTGGACATGGCGATCACGCACGTGATCCGTGGCGACGACCATGTGAACAACACGCCGCGCCAGATCAATATCCTGCGTGCGCTGGGCGGCACGCCTCCCGTGTACGCGCATTTGCCCACGGTGCTCAACGAGCAAGGCGAGAAGATGAGCAAGCGCAACGGTGCAATGAGCGTGACGGGGTATCGCGATGAGGGCTACCTGCCCGAGGCGGTGTTGAATTATCTTGCTCGGCTTGGTTGGGCGCACGGCGATGCGGAAATCTTCTCGCGCGAGCAGTTTGTCGAATGGTTCGACCTCGAGCACCTGGGCAAGTCGCCGGCGCAGTACGATGCCAATAAGCTGAAATGGCTTAATAACCATTATCTGAAGGAAGCCGACAACGCGCGGCTGGCATCACTCGCGCTGCCGATGCTGGCCGCGCTTGGTGTCGATGCGACGCGGGGGGCGCCGTTGGACGGCGTCGTCGCGCTGTTCAAGGACCGTGCGAACACTGTTAAGGAGATCGCCGAGAGCGCGGTGATGTTTTACCGGACGCCGGCGCCGGCAGCGCAGGAGCTTGAGCAACATCTGACGGATGCCGTGCGTCCCGCGCTTGAGGAGTTCATCGAAGCCCTTGCGGGGATCAACTGGACGAAGGACGCGATCGGGGCGGCGTTGAAGGCGGTGCTGGCAGCCCACAAGCTGAAGATGCCTCAGCTGGCGATGCCGGTACGTCTGCTGGTGGCCGGGACGACGCATACGCCGTCAATCGATGCGGTGTTGCATCTGTTCGGTCGCGAGACGGTGCTCGAGCGGCTGAGGGCGGTGCTGTCTTGAGCGAGGTGACAAAATTTTGAGTCAAGGGGCTTTACAAATGGTCGGTTTGTCCCTAAGAATCTCGTTCTCTGTCGGGGGTATAGCTCAGCTGGGAGAGCGCTTGCATGGCATGCAAGAGGTCAGCGGTTCGATCCCGCTTACCTCCACCAAGACATAGTCAACAGAAAGCCGAAGTAGTCCAGAAAGCCTTGGGAAATCAAGGCTTTTTCTAATTTTACGGTCCTACATTCCCCTCCGCTACGCGCTCGGATGAACGCCCGTACTGCCAGCGTTTCAGGCGTGCGATTTCGGCCAGCAGTCGCGCAATGGTTTCGTCGCGCGAGGCGACGATACGCTTCAGTGCGTCGATGTTATCGGGCAGATGGCTGGCATGCTCGGCCGTGTAAAGCATGCTCGTGTACTCGTGAGTGCCGGCGCACCGCCTCATGCGGCGCGTGTGGGCTGCCACGTTCTTTCAGGGTGTCGCCAATCGATGCCCTCCAAAAGCATGCAGAGTTGGGTTGGCGAGAGGTGGACGCTGCCCGATTCGCTTGCGTCCATACAAAGCGTCCTCGCTCCAGACGCTTCGCATACAGGTTCATGCCGTCGCCGCTCCACCATAGGACTTTGATAAGGTCACCGCGGCGTGCGCGAAACACGAACACATGCCCGGCGAAGGGATCATGCTCGAGCGTTGATTGGACCAGCGCAGCCAGGCCATCCATTCCACGCCGCATATCAGTTACGCCCGCGGCCAGCCACACGCGCGTTCTTGTGGGAAGGCCGATCACGGTGCTGAACGTAACGTCGAAAGCACCGTCCTGAGCACGCCTAGGTCCAGCGGTCCATCAAAACGAACCCGAACACTGCCACTCTCGACTACCAGGGCCGATGTTGCCGGTGCAGGCACCGGCAACTGCACAGGAATAAACGTTTGGTCAGGCTGCTGTCAAGCGCATCTGAAATTTGAGCCACTTCGCGCGTGATCGCGCAAAGTAAAAGTGAGCCAATCGTTACATTTTTGGTGCCAGGACGTGGCCGGCCTTTCGTTGTTGTTTAAGTCGGTAGCTGTCTCCTTTGATCTGAATGATATGGGCGTGGTGCAGGATGCGGTCAAGCATGGCCGCAGTTAGCGTTGCATTGCGCCCGAATGTTTCGTCCCATTGGGTGAACGGAAGGTTACTGGTGAGGATCATTGAACCGCGCTCGTATCGCTTTGCCACGATCTGGAAGAAGTGGCTGGCTTGGTCTTCCGAGAGGGGCAAGTATCCGATTTCATCGACAATGAGCAGTCTTGGGCCGAGGACGTTGTGTCGAAGTACGGCGTCGTAGCGTTCCTGGCGCCGTGCTGCTTCGAGTTGCAACATGAGATCGGCCGCCGTGATGAACTTGGTCTTGATACCCGCTTGTGTTGCGGCGTATCCGATTGCAATCGCCAGGTGCGTTTTGCCGACACCGGATGGACCAAGCAACACGGCGTTCTCACCACGTTCGATAAAGCGCAGCGTGGCTAATTCGTCAATGGCCTTGCGCGGAGCGCCCACAGCGAAACTGTAGTCGTAATCGTCCAGCGTCTTGATCGCCGGAAATGCCGCCATGCGTACCAGTGTCTGTCGCGATCGAACCTGCCGTATCTCGCGTTCATGTGCCAGCACGTGCTCAAGAAAGTCGAGGAAGCTCCACTGCTTGGCCGCGGCGTCGCTGGCCAGCGCGACATAGCGTTGCATGAGCCCTTCAAGTTTTAAACTCTGGCAGTGATCGTCGATACGTTCTTGCTGCAGATTCATGCATGCACCTCGGTCAGCAATTGCTGGTAGACCGACAAGGGATGCTGCAACGATATGGCTGAAGATGCCGACGGTCTGCCGACCGGCGTGGTTACCCATAGCTGTGTTGCAAACGCGGGCAAGCTGCGCAGCGTGTCTCGTTCGCGCTCTTCGAGAAGCGTTGCTGGTGGCGCTCCCGTGACCGGGTGCACCCGTTGGTTTGCAACGTCTCGCAGCCATTTGCCTACCTCGGCGTTGGCCGTATCGACGTCCAGTACCATACCCGACTGCTTGAGCCAACTGGACAGCGGCACATAAAAGTTGCCGCGCAGATACCGATGGAAGCGCTCGACCTTGCCCTTCGTGCGCGCGCGATAGGGCTGGCAGAGTCTGGGCATGAAGCCGTAGCGCTTAGCCAGATCGAGTAGACCTGGATGCCATCGATGTTCACCCTTACCGTACGCATCACGCTCGAGCACGATCGTCTTGGCGTTGTCGTACAGGATCTCGCAAGGCACCCCGCCGAGCGTTTCAAATAAAGCGTGATGGCAAGCAATCAGCGTTTCGGCCTTCTCGTTGGTGGCAAAGCGTGCCCAGCGCCAACGGCTAAAACCGAGCGTGGCGGTGAACGCGTACAGCGGATCAGCGCCGCGACGAAATACGACGAAGTCGCATTGCATCTGTCGCTCCGGCTCGGTCTCGAAGCGCACGAGCGGATCAGGTGCCGGCACAGGTTTGTGCGCCTTCATAAAAGCTTGAATACTGCGCAGCTGCCCTTCATAGCCCAGCGCGCGCAGTTCACGCAGCAACGCTGGAGCGGCGATCGTCTCGGGCCAGGCCGCTTGCATCCTCTCAAGAATGTACGCCTGAAACTGATCAAGCTTGCTCGGCCGTGGTTCACGCTGCTTGTAGCGAGGCACGTCCTGCGACGCCAAGTAACGCGTCACAGTGTTGCGAGACACGCCCAGGCGCCGCGCGATCTCTCGCAACGACAACCCTTGGGCTTTGAGTACATGGACTTGCATCCACTGTTCCTTCTGAAGCATCGCCAGCCTTCGCGCGAAAAAGGCTGACTGTACTGAAAGGTGGTTCACATTTACTTTGCGCGAAGTGGCTCATTTTTACTTTGCGCGCAACACTGCAAAAGCGTGGCCTCTTGGCCGAAACCATCAATGGCCTCTACAAAGCAGAATTGATCCATAAACGCGGACCTTGGAAAACCAAAGCTGACGCCGAATTAGCCACGCTCGAATGAATCGCCTGGTTCAACCATCATCGATTGCAGGAATCGCTGGGCTATATTCCGCCAGATAAAGCTGAGGCAAACTACTATCGGCAACTCATGCAAAAGTCCAATCCCTCAACCTTTACTTCCTTGCCATAGCCTCCACAAAAACCGGGGCGATTCAACAATGCTGCGCCTCGCTTTAGGCATATCGCTAGACTTCATCTACGCATCGACTGTTTCTGCCGAATCGATGCGGTCAGGTCGTGCTGCCGATGAATGAGCTTGTTTATGCCACAGATTGGCATAAACGCCCTGTTGCGCCAGAAACTCCGATGCGTGCCAGTTTCCACGATCGCCCCCTCTTGCATGACCAAGATGAGGTCTGCCTGCTGAATCGCGGCAAGCCGGTGTGCAATCACGAGCCGTGTGGTGTGGCGATAACGCTCATAGAGATGTTTGAAGATATCCGCTTCGGTGTGTGCATCGAGTGCGGCAGTCGGTTCGTCCAGCAACAGTAAAGGACTATTGCGCAATAAAGCGCGAGCTAGCCCCACACGTTGCCGTTCACCGCCTGACAATTTGTTGCCTCGCTCGCCAATCGACGTATCTAGGCCCTGGCTTGCCGCCGCGATGACCGGTGTTAACGCGCAGGTCTGAATAACGCTTTCAAGCTCCGAGTCGGAAGCTTGCGGATAGGCAAAACAAATGTTTTCTCGGATTGAGCGATCCAACAAATGCGCCTCTTGTGTCACGTAACCGATCGACTGACGCAATTGCGATTCGGAAAACGATTCGATCGGTTGACCTTCGATGAGGATTTGCCCCTCATCGAGCTTATATAGGCGCAGTAACAGTTTGATGAGCGTGGACTTACCCGCGCCGCTCGAGCCCACCAGCGCACAGAAAGCGCCGGCAGGAATCGAAAAATTCGCGTGGCGCAATACCCGTCTACCGCACGGATGACAAAAGCTGGCGTTGCGAAATTCGATTGACGGCGCCTGCTCGAACAAAGGCTGACCCAAGGGGTCGAAGCGCCATCTGACACGGATGGTATGCAGCAATTCCGACAGATTGAATAAACCGATCTGGATGCCCCGCAACATATAGCCGAACGTGCTAAGCGGCAGCGTGAATCGCAGCAGGTAGCTGTTCAACAGCACGAAATCGCCGATGGTGAGCCGGTGCGCCAAAATATCCCGTCCCGCCAGCGCCGTGAGCGCAGTCAACCCGATACCGACAATCAGTAATTGCGCAGCGCCGACGATTTCCATCTTGCGCGCGATATGGATACTCGCCCAGGCCCGCATTTTGAACACACGGTTGAGCCGCGCGAGTTCGCTGGCTTCATTCGAAAACGCTTTGACCGTGTCGGCATGCGTGAGCGTATCGACGAGTCGTGTCGAAGCGCGATCCGACGCCCGGTTTTTCTTGCGTTGCAGCACTTCGCAGCGCTTCGCCGTCGCGACGCTAAAGTAAAGATAAAGGGTCAAAATTCCCAGCAAGACTGCTGCATAAACCCAGCCAAACAACGAACAAACGACGATGCCGACGACCACGATTTCGACGCAAATCGGCGCGAGGCTCCAAAAGAGTCCGATAATTGCCCGCATCGCACTGTCTTGTACGCGCGTGAGCTCGCTCACGGAGGCGCCCGTTTGGTGAGCACTCAATGCCGCAGCGGGCTGACCGAGCACTCGGCTGACGTAGTTCAGCGTAATCGTGCGTTTGATCCGCTCATTGACCACCACGAACAGATACTCTTCGCAACGGTGCGTCGCTTGCGACAGGAACCATGCCCCGCCGTACGCTACGCAGAGCAGATAAACGCTCGTCGCCGAGAGCGACGCGCCGGACAAACCATCGATGAGCCACTTGAGCAGCATCGGAGAGACAATGGTGAGTCCGACCGAGCATCCGGTACAGCCAATGGCGGCGATGAGCTGAAGACGCGTTCTCCATTCGCGCGTCCACAAACAACCCAGCAGAAAAAAGATCGTCTTAAAAAGACCGTGCCGCATCGCGCCTCACCCACAGGTTATTGCCAACTTTGAATAAACAGCTCGGCAGCATAGAGGTGAAGGAGGTCCATGAAATGTTTACTGTTCCCCTTACTGCTCTGCTGAATCGCGTCATGGGTGCGCGCTACGTCGATGTAGCCTGCTTTGGCCAACCATCCCTCGAGACAGACTGCCATGACATGCTCCCGGTGGTCTCGAAGACCCAACAAATCGATGCCCGATGTCTCGCCTTTGTTGCGTCGCCATAGGTTCGGGTAGCCGGTGGCGGCCGCGACCGATTTTCTCAGCACAATGCGATTGTGCGCCCCTTCGAAATGATCGTAGCTGGGCGTTGACAGCGCGAACTCGACCATCGGCTGGCAAAGAAACGGATAGTGCTTGGGTTGCGTAAATGGATAGGCAGGAATTCTGACATCATCGAGCGATAAAAAAGCCATAAACAGCTGATCAAGCTTGCCGGGTAGGCGAGTCTGGGTGTGCTGAAAGAATGGGTGTAGGCACGTCCGTCGATCGAATAGTATGTGCTGCGTGTCCTCGGAGAGTAGCTTAAAGGTGTCGTTGACCTTGTCAGAAGGATCGCTAGCAAACACCGATTGCACCGCACGTTTGGCCACGCGCATCAGCGGCGCGCGGTACATGAGTGCCAAATCCATCGCCATGCGCCTAAGTCGCCGCCATTGCCCGGTGAGTGCCGCATCGGCCAGCGCGCTGCAAGGCGGCGGCGCCAAAAAGAGCGCATCGCCGCCATGCCCGCTGATCAGTGGGGTGTGCTCTTGCCGCTCAAATTGACTGGCACAATACTGACCACGCGCGAGCACGCTATACCGCAGACTCGGTTTCGCCATGCGTGGCGGCTCCGACTGAACAGGAGCAAACGTTAAGGCCTTCCCATTGACCTCCTGGAGGTGAGCCTGAGTATGCTGTGCCACTTGGCGGGCATGATCCAGCTCGTTGGACGAAGCCACATCGGCGTGATAATAGTGCGCGCAAGACAGCGGCTGATCTGCCGAGGCGACAGCGCGCATCGCCAGCAGCACCGAACTGGATTCCAGGCCGCCGGAGAGCTCCAGCACGGGCCGATCACTGAATGAGACGAACCGGTTCAGATAATGCTTTAAAATATCGAATGGGGTTTGCGTATCATCCTTGATTGCGTGCTTGAGCGGATCCCAGACGGTCACGATCTGCGGCTGACGGCCCTCCGTATAAGACAGCGCGCAACCTACCGGAAGCTCTCGGATCCGATCGAACGGCAGCTCGCCACTTTGCATGGTGCCCGTACGTAACCAGGTCGTAAAAAAGGCGTGATTCCAGGCGGGCCGCTCGCCGCGCTCCACCAAGGTTTGATGCAAACACGTGATCGTATCCGAAAAAAGCAAGCCGTCACGGTTAGACCAGGCCCAATATAACGGCCATTGGTTACTCGGATCGCTGCAACAGATCAGCTTTTTGGCCGCCAGATCAAAGCTGATAAAGAGATATCTTCCCCAGCATTGCGCCATGAGACGCGCTGGGCCTTCGGCCACCATCGCTTGGAGCTCGCCTTCCTGGATTTCGCGATGGTCTTGTTTCGAAAACGCCGAACCATAAAAGTAGTAGGCGCTCGTGCCCAAGCGCCCGCATAAAACGCGTGTGGACGGCTCGGATTGATGCCACAGCGCGCCCGCAGTCCGATGGGACGGATCGCGCACGAGCGTCCAATCCTGTTTTTGTGCCCAATCATCCTGCGCTTGGGGATAGGCGATACCGAGTAGAGTCATACGGACAGGTCAAGCAGCGGATGGGGACATTCCAGAATTACGGCGAGCTCTTTGCGTCTGAGCGGGCTATCGCCAATCACCGCCCCGCCGGCTTCCGACCAGGCGTGTGCATAAAACGGAAAGGATTGCACGCCAATCACCAATTTCAGCGCCAAACCGGCACGCGCGCACAACACGGTCAGCGCGACGGACCACTCTAAACACTTGGTCGAGCGGGGATAAAACAGACAAGCCCAATTGAGCGCGTCCACGAAGGGCGCATAATCATCGGGCAGACCGATACGCAGGCTGGCCTCGCGGTGCGCCTGATGGCACAGTTGCAATAACCCAGCCAGTCCCTGCCGCGCGGCGCATCGGTGCACGGATCGCAAGAGGAACAGCGCTTTGACGATGCGGGTCCAGGCGGGGCGACGCGCGAACGCATCCTCAGGCAACTTCCAGCCATTGGCCGACATTCCACCCGTTGTCGGAGACGGGCTCAACATGTTCAGCTTCGCGTCCGCCTCGGCAAAGGAAGTGACGCTGATCCACTGCGCCCGCTTTAATTCTTCCAGAATAGAGGCCGACTGAACCGCCTCGACTCGAGCAAAGCGCGCATCACTTAGCCCAAGCTGCTGGGCCAAGGCTGCCGATTGCCGCTCGGTGAGCACCGCATACCGATCGCGCACCACATCGAGTAAAATAATCTGCTGAGCAAAACAGGCCCCAAATACATGGGGCATCAAATGATGCGGCATGTGGGTATGATAGTTGTATCTCGTGGCGCTCGGAAAACACCCAGTAATGGCCTCGCATAGCTGACTTTGTCTCCAAGCGCCATGCTGCACCGCAGACGGACCGTTGCTGGGTGCCGACGTTTATTTATTCGTCGTCGGAGTCAATGCGATCACTCCAGCGGCCAGCTTCCACTTCCTTGTACTGTCCCGCACCGCCCAGCGTCTCTGACGACGCGCACAGCTCCATCAGCGATTCCTCGGCCAACAGCAGGCCCGACTCTTGTTGTTGCTTGTTCATAGCATCTCCTTGATTCCGTCGTGAAAAAAGCCGCCCGCCGAGTCAGCAGGCGACCCCTCAACTGATGTCGTTCAAGCTGACATCAKTVACKTAAAACTAAAATKAAAGCGAAGTTAAGTAAAGGGTCGGGGGATTTTTTTTCCGACTGTCCGTCTTTTTAGGCGGAATAGAACAAAAATGACAGAGGGGTATCACGACCCGCTCGGCCAATCGGCAAGACGAAAGGATGTTGTGAGGGCTTTGCGTTAAAGACCATTTTTCCGTACAGGCCCACGGGGTTTTCTACTGGTATAAAAAAGGTGGCGCAAAGGACAGTACGGGGCTGACCAAGATCCGGCTGTGCGTTCCAACTCGCGCAAAGATAGAAGTGCGGGCTCGACAGCGTAGAAAAGGTGAAAGTGATCTCAACCAATCACACGCTCCGTGCTCTCGTCGGCCAGACACCGCTCCTCGCCCTATCGTGAGCCGCCGATGCCCCGCACTGGCACAGTTTCTACGCGCCGCATACGCGGTGACCGGTAGGCATGCATGGCATGCGTACCTATCAGCGGCTAGATGCGGCCGCCGGTATTGCTAGACAGCCGAGTACCGCGACGATCCAGCGTGTGATCGGGCATGTGCGGGCGTGGGTTGTGTTACCCGCGGCGCCCGTGGGCACCGCGCAAGGTGGCGGTGCCCTCAACCGAGCCGGCGGCCAACATTCAAATGAAATTGCGCTTGCAGACCGCTGAGCAGGCGCTGGCCGACGCGTATCGGCGTATGCAGCAGCTAGAGCAGGACAATCAAGCGTTGCAGCAGCAGTTGGGGCAGACCAAGGGCATGGCGCAAGCGGCCCAGCACGCGCTCGATGCGCACGTCGCGCCATTGCGTGCGACCATCGACGCAGGCCAACACGCGGCGCAAGCGTTGACACCGGCTGGCCGCCACTGAGCAGTTTCTCAAAGTGCAAAACGATGCGGTGCGCTAGCAGATTGGCGCCAGCGCGCCGAGGCGCTCACCGAACAGGTCCGGCAGCAGGCCGGGTGGATCAAGACGCTACGTCGGCAGCTTGCCGTGCAGGCCGAAAAGTGTAGTTTCGATTTAACGAGCAACGCATACCTAATGGGTCGCCGTACCGCGTGCTGGCTCTCAGCCTAGTGATCCACAGCCGGTTCAGGATAGCAAGGGCAGTTGGCACATCGCCTTGCATGGCTAAGGTACGGATTCGGTTTTCCGTATTCCAGCGCTCATCATATTGTTGTGCGGTGGCGACAAGTCGATGCAACAACGGGACATTAAGCGAGCCTTGATGCTTGCTGTTAAATTGAGGGATTAGCATGGGAATTAAGACGACACCTTTCGATGCGGCTGACTATCTTGACGTGTCCGAAGCGCAAGCTGAGTATCTTCGCGTCTCGTTCGAAACGGGCGACGCGGCCGACATTCAAGAGGCCATCGGTACCGTCGCGCGTGCGCGCGGCATGACGCAAGTTGCGCGCGCGGCGGGGGTCGGCCGTGAAAGCTTGTATAAGGCACTGGATGAGCAAGGCAATCCAGAGTTCGCGACCATTTTAAGTGTCGTGCGTGCGCTTGGGCTGAAAATCACCGTCACGCCTGCCTACGATTATGCTTGATACCGATTCGGTATCTTTCTAGCTTGCACGCCCGAAAAGGAATCGGCGCAACACGCGCCGAGCTTGGTTTTGTGCATGATGCAGCTAGGTGGCGATAAGTGCGATTTACACTAACTTAGCTTTAGCCGCCGAACACCTCATCAGCGCGGATCATGTCGCGTGCCCGGATTCACCGGCTCTTGCCATTTTTTTGCATTGCAGTCAACGACTATGAGGCCTGTGAATCTGCGCAAAAACACATTGTGCGCTAATCTCGTCTGCTTGCTCTCCAACTGGGGCCGTCTAAAGAGACTATACCGGCTCTGCCGGCTGCGCAGAATGGACGACCAAAAGCGTTTTGATCTGCGGTAGCGCTTTTTCCCATTGTTCCGCAGGAACTGCATCAAGCCGTTCCGCCTTAATAAGTTCCAACACCGCCTTTTGATTCCGTTCTCGTTGGCGTTTCTCCGTAAGCGTCGTCCCAAGGCCGCATTGACGTTCAGAATTTGACTTCGAAAAGCCGTTGATTTGCGAGGTCGAGATCGAACGCATCGGGATCGAAGCTGCCGCCGCACCACTTGAGGAAGTGGTTATGTTCCTCATGCGAGGGATCGATGATTGCATCGAGAAAGTCGATGTATCCGGGGGCTCCGCCGACGTCCTCCGGCGGGCATGCGTTGCGTCCGTCTAGGCACAAAGGCGAGCGAAGTTGCGCATTGGCGGGCAACGCCTTTTCGACCTTGATGCGATGCTGCCAGTTGTCGCCGTAGTCGTAAATGTAGGTGAATGACTTCAGCGCGCCCAACGCTTTGACTAGCGTGACCCTGGCTTCATCCAGCATCGGCGGATCGCTCGGGTAGTCAGGGTCCGGTTCGCCGTAGTGGGTATTGCGGAACACGAATTCATGCGCATGGCCGCCTTCCCATCCCATCGCTAGTAGCAATATGACGTGAAGCTTTCGTAGCCTAATTGAACCGGGCACCACGATTTGCCGCCAGATTGCCGGTTTGATGTGCTGTAGCTCGACACGCAGCACATAGTCGGGGGCTGGCGAGGTGATGGAACGTAAGGCGCTTTTGCGGGATGGGGCCATTGGAGTCGCTCTCATGCGGCTTGCTGCTCGACGTGCTCCGTGGGCACCACGCGCCATGGAAGTAACTCGTCGATGTGGTTGATGGGATGATCGGCGACGCGCTCGAACACCGCGCGCAGGTAGGCAAATGGCTCGACACCGTTCAGGCGTGCCGTTCCGATCAAGCTATAGATCACCGCCGCACTGTGGCCTCCTGCGTCCGAGCCTGCGAACAGATAGTTGCGCCTGCCGAGCACGAGTGGCCGGATAGCTCGCTCAGCGGTGTTATTGTCCACTTCGATGCGTCCGTCTTCGCAGTACCGCGTGAGCGCTCGCCAATGCGTCAGCGAGTACTTAATCACCTTGGCCAGACCTGACTTCACCGAGATTTGCGACAGTGTATGTTCGAGCCAGGCCTTTAGGCTGAGGAGCAAAAACTCGCAGCGTTGCTGACGAACCGATAGACGTTCGTCAGGTGTCTGGCCGCGAATTTCGCGCTCAACGGCGTACAAGGCGCCGATTCGGCGCAGCGCTTGCTCGGCGATCGTAGAATGGTCTAACTCGTACAGATCGTAGAACTTACGACGAGCGTGCGCCCAACACGCAGCCTCGACGATCGTGCCGTCGCGATACAGCGCGTCATACCCGCTATAGGCATCTGCTTGCAAGATTCCGCTGTAGCCCATCAGATGTTCGCGTGGTCTCTCACCCTTGCGGTCAGCAGAGTACCGATACCAAACGGCGGGCGGGGCGCGACTTGCGGCGGAACGCTCGTCCCTCACGTAGGTCCACAATCGTGCTGTGCGCATTTTTCCGCGCCCCGGCTCCAGCACAGGCAAGGGCGTGTCGTCGGTATGAATCTTTTCGCCTTCGCGCACGTAGCGTCCCAGTGCATCAGCCAACGGCTGTAGCAACTCAGCCGCCTCGCGTACCCACGAGGCCAGGGTTGCACGATTCAGTTCAATGCCGGCACGTCGATAGATACCCGCTTGCCGATACAACGCAGTGTGATCAGCGTACTTGGCGGTGACCACCTGGGCGAGTAGTCCAGCACCAGCCATGCCTCGCGTGATCGGCCTTGAAGGAGCAGCCTCCTGAACCACCATCGCACAACGTGAGCAACTTAGCTTTGGCCGTACGTGCCGCAGGACTTTAAAGTAGTCCGGCACGTAGTCGAGCATTTCGGACACGTCCTCGCCGAGCGCGCGCATCTTTGCGCCGCACTTCGGGCAGCCGCAATTCGTCGGCGCATGCACGATCGTTTCGCGCGGCAGATGGGCGGGCAATTGCCTTGGTTTGCGGCGCAGGGAAATAACCTTTGGTGTGCCCGTTGCCTCAAGGCCTGCGTCTTCGTCAGACAACTTTGCCGCGGCAGGAACGTCAAAGTCTTGTTCGGGTATCGGCAGATCGCAGAGTGCGAGCTGCAGCTGACCCATCAATTCCGCTACGCGCTTGGATGAACGCCCGTACTGCCAGCGTTTCAGGCGTGCGATTTCGGACAGCAGTCGCGCAATAGTTTCGTCGCGCGAGGCGATGATGCGCTTCAGTGCGTCAATGTCATCGGGCAGATGGCCGGCATGCTCGGCAGTGTAAAGCATGCTCGTGTACCTGTGAGTGCCGGAGCACCGCCTCATGCGGCGCGTGTGGGCTGCCACGTTCGTTCGGGATGTCGCCAATCGATGCCCTCCAGAAGCATGGAGAGTTGGGCTGGTGAGAGGTGGACGCTGCCCGAACTCGCTTGAGGCCATACAAAGCGTCCTTGCTCCAGACGCTTCGCATACAGGTTCATGCCGTCACCGCTCCACCATAGGACTTTGATAAGGTCACCGAGCCACACGACATTCAACATACCGTTTGCAAGTGGCGATCATCGCGTATCCGTGGCATCCAGCGCACGGTCAGCAATTCCGAGTAGTACGGCGTAGCGGGCGCCGAGGAAACCAGCTAGTTCATCTTGATGTGCCGGGCGGCCTCTCACGCGAACTACCCGTGTGGATGCTAGATGCGTCAATATGCTCGACGATGTCCCTTGGCTCACCCCAATTGAGCCTGTCAGCTCTGAACGAACTGCGCGCCAATCTGCACACCCGAGCACTGCAGCCGACTATGGGTGGATCATCGAAACTCTTCAGCACGGAGGGCAATTTCTATGACGCGGGTAAACAGCACAGAGCAAGGCATACAACTGCCTTTGATACTGGAGAGCGATCCAGCATGGAACAAAAGCCTCGTGGGCAATCGACGCGACGAGTTGATAGTGGCGCTGGCAGATCTACTACTGGAAGCACTGGGCAAAGTGCAGAGACAGGCACGCGATCAAGGAGATCTCAATGAGCCAGAAGATCATGTCTGACCACCTTGGCCGCGGCGCCATCGTATACGTGCGCCAGTCGACCCTAAGTCAGGTTGCCGAACATAAGGAGAGCCAGCGTCGCCAATATGCACTCGCTGATTTTGCACGTGGGTTGGGTTTTGCATCGGTCTTGACTATCGACGATGATCTCGGCCGTTCCGGTTCGGGGGCTGTCGATCGGCCCGGCTTCCAGAAACTGGTGGCTGCGGTGTGTGCAGGATCTGTCGGTGCGGTGTTCTGTCTCGAAGCATCCAGGCTTGCACGAAACGGTAGAGATTGGCACCACCTGGTTGATTTATGTGCGCTCGTTGGCACACTCGTTATTGATCACGATGGCGTCTATGATCCGCGACTCATCAACGACCGGCTCCTGCTCGGTTTGAAGGGCACAATGTCGGAATACGAGTTGAGCCTGCTACGGCAACGCGGACTGGCCGCGCGCGATTCGAAGGCTAGTCGCGGCGAATTGCGTTTCGCCTTGCCACCGGGCTATTGCTGGAACGAACTGGGGAAGATAGAGATGGACCCGGGCGAGCGGGTAAGTGGCGCGATCAGTCTCGTGTTTGCCAAGTTCAGACAGCTCGGTAGTGCTCGCCAAGTCTTGCTGTGGGCCATACAATCGCAGACAAGTTTCCCCGTCATGCGTAACGGTGTTGCGGGTGTGCGGATCGACTGGAAGCTGCCGGCATACCACACTGTTATCCAGATATTGCAGCATCCGATGTACGCCGGCGCGTATGTGTTTGGCCGCAAAGCGCAACGTACATTGGTTGTTGACGGGCATGTCCGGAAGACGTCAGGTCATTCGAAGGCCATGAAGGACTGGAACGTTCTACTACGGAACAACCATCCCGGCTATATAACGTGGGACCAGTTCGAAGAACATCAACGCATGATCTGCGAGAATGCACACATGAAGAAACGGGCATCCCGTAAATCCGCCAGAGGTGGGCGAGCGTTGCTGACCGGCCTGGTACGTTGTGGGCGCTGCGCATCGAATGATGCGCGTGACGTATGGCATGCGGGCCGGCCACGCTCATCGTTACCATTGCCGGGGAGATCAGGAGCGTGCCGCAAACTGGGTTTGCATCGGGATTGGCGGCGTACGTATCGATCAGGCTGTCGCAGCCTTGATTCTGGAAGCCGTTTCCCCTCATGCCGTGGAGGCTGCAATACTCGCCGCGCATCATGCTAACGCTGCTGGGGACGATGTAAAGCGTGCGCTGCAACTCGAACTCGAAGATGCGCACTACGAGGTCTCACTGGCTGCGCGCCGGTACGAGGCGGTAGATCCTACAAAAAGGCTCGTCGCTCGTGAACTCGAAGCGCGGTGGAACGCAGCATTGGAGCGGGTAGCGCAGCTCGAAGAGCGGCTCTCACAGTTTGACGCCGAAGCGGCATCGCGTCCAAGGATCGACGAAGCCGGACTCATGGCGCTCGCTGCCGATTTGCAGTTAGCGTGGAATGCACCCGATACGGACGCTCGTACCAAACAACGCTTGACTCGCATCCTCATTCAAGAGGTGGTAATCGATCTTGATGACGACGCAAACGAAGCCGTGGTCACAGTTCACTGGACCGGAGGTCGACATACCGAGGCCCGCGTGCCCCGCACGAGCGTGGGGCGCTACCCCAGTGACCGTTACCCGAGCCCCGTAGAGGTCTTGCGCAAGCTCGGCGGCTATTGGACAGATCTCGATCTAGCGGTCACCATGAATCGTATGAGATGTAAGACAGCGCACGGGCAGTCATGGACCGTTGTGCGCGTCGCCGAACTACGCAAGCGTCTGGGGATTGAGCCTTTCGATCCAACCGCTCCGCACATCGAAACAATCAGCGTAGAAGAAGCCTCGCGGCGATTGAATATCTACACGAGCTCGGTTCATCGACTGATTCGCGAAGGCGTTCTGCCTACAACTCAGCTCATGCCTTCCGCACCATGGCAGATTCCGGTTGCCGCCCTCGACTCTGAGGCCGTCAGGCAAGGCGTGATCGCTATCAAGGAACGGCGGCCACCTCATTTCAAGACCCGACAGGACGCCGAGAAGTCGCTCAAGCTGCCTGGATTTTAACCAGAGGATGCACTATGTCACACGACTCCCGCGGCGTGCGCGAAACACGAACACATGCATGAACCGACCCCGGAAAGCTGGACGCTAACCTCTCGGGGGGTTATGGGCAGGTACACCGAGCAGCAGAAGCTGCGAGTAGTTGAGGATTATTTTTCGTGTCAGTCGGGCCTGAAGACTGTCGCCAAGCGGCATGATGTCGATATTTCTGCGGTGCGCAGCTGGGTGGCGGCATATCGCGAACATGGGGACCCGTCCTGATTCCTGGGCTCCGAGTTTGACAGAGATGGACCTCCATCATATTATGACCATATGGTCATTTTTAATGGTTGAGATCCTCGTGAAAACCTTTACTGTCGTTGAAGCCAAGTCTCATTTCTCAGCCCTGTTGGTTGAGATAGAGGCCGGCGAGGAAATTGCTATCACCCGCCATGGGAAAATTGTGGCGCGGATGGTCCCCAATCACCCAAGCGTCGCGGCCGACGCTTTCCGTGACTTCTGGTCAAGCCAGGATGGTATTGATCTGCAAGCTCCGGAGGATAGCCCAGCCGAGGCCGTAGCCTCGATGGACAATTAGTCCATGGCCGCGCTCTACCTGCTGGATATCAACATTTTGATTGCCGCTTTGAAAGGGCATCCAGACATACAGCAGCGGCTAGAAACTCTGCCGCTCAGTAGCATGCGCCTATCGGTGATTGTGCTTGGAGAGTTGGAATTTGGCGCGGAGAAAAGCGCTCATAGTGAGCGCAACCGCGCCCGTCTCGCCACTCTGGCGCAACGGCTGCCCCTCGTTGGCTTCGATGCTGAGACCACCCGCTACTATGCGCGGGTGAGGGCCTTTCTAGAGCGGCAAGGAACTCCAATCGGGGCCAATGACACATGGATCGCCGCCCAGGCGCTAGCCATCAAAGCCACACTCGTAACGGATAACGAACGCGAGTTTTCCCGCGTGCCGGATCTGTCACTAGAAAACTGGCTGGCAAGAGGGCAATGAAGTCGCGAATTCACTTCCTGACCTAGATTGATCGGAGCTTGATAATATCTGGGATGATTAGAGCTGGGTGTGAAAAATTTTAAACGGGCTTAGGGAGTGTCATTAATTCAAAAAAACGACAGAGGCGGCCAAGTAGATGGCACCAAGGAAGGCCGAAGCAGTCTGAACTGCCTCGGGTTTGGGGGACGCTCGTATTCTTGAGAGAATCGAGCCGTGAACAAGAAGCCAAGCAAGTTTTCTCCGGAAGTCCGAGAGCGCGTAGTGCGCCTGGTGCGCGAGCAGCGTAGCGAGTCGGACCTGAACAATTTACCAAGGCTTGTGCAGCAAGGCACGGAAGCTGAAACGGTATTGTGGAAATTGCAAGAGGCAGGCATATTGGTGTGAGTTTCCTGCAAATTTCGACGAGGGTTGAATTGTATTAGCTGGAACTCGATCTGACAGGTAGTTGGACCGATAGTGTGGAGACGATCAATGCGAAATGAGTTTCTCCTTGGCAAGATCCAGTGAATCGAGGAAGGTGCGTATGGGTGTCTTGCCGTAACACCACCGCCCTTGATGTTCCCGTTTATTGTTGTACTGATCGAGCCACGCATCAAGGTCCGTCTGCAGAACGTGGATCGATTTGTAGATCTTTTTGCGGAACGTGACCCGATAGAACTCGTTGAGCATGGTCTTGTGCAGCCGCTCGACGATTCCGTTGGTCTGCGGCGACTTGGCCTTTGTGCGGGTATGGTCGATATCCTCTACGGCCAAATACAGCTCGTATTCGTGATGTTCGGGGTTGCCGCAGTATTGCGTGCCGCGATCAGTCAGTACGCGCAACAGCGGGATACCGAAGCTGTCAAAGAATGGAACGACGCGATCATTGAGCAGGTCGGCCGCGGGCAAAGACGTTTTGCGCTCGTAAAGCTTGGCGAACGCCACCTTCGAGTAGGTATCGACGAAGGTCTGTTGATAAATGCGACCTACGCCCTTAAGACTGCCGACATAGAACGTGTTGTCCTGCGCGCCACAGTAGCCGGGACATTCGGACTCGAATTCGCCGTGTGCTTTCTTTTTGCGCTTGGCGCGTTCCAGCGCAACGAGCTGGGCCTCGGTCAGCACCAGCCCTTGCTGGGCGGATTTGGCTTCCAGGGCCTTCAGGCGCTTGGGCATGATCTTCAAATCGTGGCGCAGCCAGATGCTACGGACACCCTGTGGCGAAACGCACAGGCCCTCGTCAAGAGCAACAAGAACGACTTTGTGAATGCCGAGGCGTCTGCGAGGTGGCTTCGTGCCCGTCCATGCGCTTTGTCACGTCGAAGCGTCCGCGCCTACATGCAGCGGCTTGAGCACCAAAGCGGCCGATTGGCCTGTTGGGTGCGCACCATGCTCACGCGACGATATTCCAATGTGGGGGCGGGCTCATTGCACCAGATAATGAGCCAAGCTCGGCCATCGCTGTCTACTCATACTAACCTCTGGCAAATCCGTCGATGTTAGGTGTCCGCTTCATCCTTCGAGGTCGGGCAAAGTCCGATGAGTCACTCTCAAGAATGCAAGCCTCCACCAAATCCGGTGCGGTTTAGGGAGCTATCGGCAGAGGTGTTTCTATGAGGCGATCACTATCTTGCCAAGTCGAGACATGGGTCCCAACTCACTGGGCAAAAGATTCTGATACGTGATATGGACGTTGAATTGTGAACAAATCCGTAGCGGATGTTCAAGCTTTGGGTTTTGATCACCTCGCACGTAGAGGTGAATGATTTTGGCGTAGTCAGGGTAGTAAGTCGAGTACGCTAGTACTTGCCCAAGAGCATGCTTCCATCTAATGAAGCTCTTTATCTCCACAACGGCGGAGGGAAGTAGCAAATCGACAAATCCAACAGGGGTGTAAACTTCAGCGTGTCCGTCTGGATGGCATACGGACAACATATCTCGAATGCCGCATTCGAGCATGTAACCTTCTGGAACGTACTTGAAATAGCGATCAGCAACTGCCGACGTTGCAAAGTAGTAGCCGTACTTGTGACGCACCTTACTATTCAAGTCTACCTTATAAAGTTGCCTGAAGTGTTGCACAATCTGATCGCCTACGCGTATCGCTTGGTTTTCTCGAAAGAGGAGATCAAAGACGCCGCCGCAGCCCAATTGTCGGCCAGCGTATAACCAACGGGAAGGATGAATCGTTAGAAGGCCGTCCTGGGCTTTTTCTTCGTAAAGAGCATATAGATCAATCATATTGAGATAACGAGCTTCTGATGATGTCGGGGCGGCGGCTGTTCGCCGCAATCATGGGTCGCGCAGCTTGAGTCCGGCTGGCTGCCACACATGTAGCTAACCTTACCTCGCTGAGCGCACCATCCGTAGGTTAGCGGTCTCGCCGGTTTTCGGTTGATGCAGTGGCCGGAATGGGCCCAGGTTTTCTAAAGCAGATCACCCTGTCGCTGCAGAAAGATCTGGATGCAGCGATCACCATAGCGCGGATATTGCGCCGATAGAAGGTTCATCGCCTCCAGCACCGATGCATCGCGTACCGCAAGCTTCGATGCGTAATGCAGTGCCGATCCCGCAACCGAAATTAGCGCGCATGCACGCTGCTTCGATAGGCTTCGTGCATTCGCGTAGGCGACCTGCTGGCGGCGGGTGCACATGCCCACCGTTTTTTTGCGTTGATCTCCTTCATCACCTCCAGTTCAAGATCCCGTTCCGCTAGCATTTTCTTCAGTCGAGCATTCTCCTGCTCGAGTTGCTTCAGATGCTTTACATCGGCGGCGTTCAGGCTACCGAAATGCTGCCGCCAGTTATAGATTGCCTACTCGCTGATCCCATGCTTCTTCGCCACCTCGGCGACCGGCATCTTGCCTGCCTCAAGGCCGTCTGCTGTGCCTTAAATAGCGCAGTGATATAGCCTTACCCGCACCCAAATGAGCCAGACGCAAGCAGCCGAGCTCCTTGGCGTGACTCAGCCGCATGCTTCTGACTTGATGCGCGGCAAGATCAATTTATTTGGCCTTGATGCTTTGGTGAATATGGCGACGGCCGCTAGATTGCACATCGAAATGCAGGTACTCGAAGTAGCCTGATCTACCGTTTCCCTTTGTACGGGGATAAGCAAGCCCACGGAGGCCGAGCAGCTGATCCTGTGGGCCATCGTCGAATTTTTACCGGCGCAATAGCAATTGAGGGGCTCAGCGTCCGTGCCGCGTCCGACGTTCGGCGACGCAAGCGTGGACCTCTCGCATTCGCTGAAAAAATGGAAAAGTGCTTGCCGACTGGGGATCGGTCTGCGTATAATCTCGTTCTCTGCTGATGACGAAAGCAGCGTTGTTCGAAGTCGAGCACGTTGTGACATCTGCAGAAGTTCGTGAGGTTTTCGTTGAAACGAAAAAACGGATCAAAAAAGACTTCWCWAACGGWAAAAACGTCGTTATAATGTCGTTCTTTTCTGAGCTGTTAAACAAAACAGCGAGACAGAATGTGAAAAGATTATGTCCCCTTCGTCTAGAGGCCTAGGACATCACCCTTTCACGGTGAGTACAGGGGTTCGAATCCCCTAGGGGACGCCAGATATCGCGTGCACCGAAAGGTGAGCGCAGCATGCAAGTGTGGCCAACGATTGCATGCTGAGATGTCGAATTGGAGTGGTAGTTCAGTTGGTTAGAATACCGGCCTGTCACGCCGGGGGTCGCGGGTTCGAGTCCCGTCCACTCCGCCAAAGTTAAAAAAAGCCCGCTTATGCGGGCTTTTTTATTCCGCTTTTTATTCCGTATTGCCAGGCGGTCTCAGGTATGAATGCGGCGAATCACTACGCGCATACGTGCGCCGCATTCAGCGGTAGCCAGCCTCTAAATCGAGCGACGCCTATGCGTGTGTCTTTTTGCTGACGCTTGACCAATAGACCAGTAGTCCAGTCGCCGCCAGCGCGACGCTCAGCGTATTGGCGTACCAAAAGCCGCGCGCGCCAGTTAGTGCCGCGGGCATCCAATGTAGTGGGTCGAAGCCGGCGAGGTATCCGCCGCCCAGGCCGACGCCCCATAGCGCGATGGCGTAGATGATCGTCGGGACCACCGCGACCCGGTACGCACGCAGCGCGAACGCAGTGGTGATCTGCAGCGCGTCGCACAGGTGGTAGGCAGCGACGATCGCCAGCAGCGGCATGGCGGCGGCGACGACGTTCGGGTCGGGCGTATAGGCGGCGATCAGCCACGGCCTTATCGCGAGGATGATCGTTGCGTATAGCAGCGCGATACCTGCGGCCAATCCGATCCCATGCGCGGATAGGGTGCGTGCGGCGGTGAATTCGCGCGCACCGAGCCGTTGGGCGACCAGCGTGGACGTCGCGATGCCGATCGACAAGGGCGTCATATACAGCACTGCGCTGACATTGCTGGTGATCTGGTGCCCGGCAAGCGTCGTGGTGCCGAAACGCGCGATGAACAGCGCCATGAATGTGTAGGATGTGACTTCAATCAGGTAGGACAGGCCCATTGGGACGCCAAGCTTGAGCAACGCCCGTTGTTGCCGCCAGTGAGGCCACGAGCATTGCGCGAACACTGCAAACTGGCGATAGAAATCGACGCGCAGCAGGAGCACGATGCCGACGAGGGCCGATAGCCAATTGATGATCGAGCTGGCGAGGGCGGCGCCTGGACCACCCAGCGCCGGCAGGCCAAACGCGCCGTGGATCAGAAGCGCATTGAGCGGTACTTTTAACATCAGTCCGCCAAGTTGGATCAGCATGACCGGCCGTGGGTTCGCGACCGCATTCGACAGCGAGCTGAAGAGACGGAACAGCAGGCTAGCCGGCAGTCCGAGCGATAGGATGCGCAGGTAGGCGAGCGCGCGCTCATTAAGCTCCGGTGGCGCGTCGGCGATGCGCAGCAACGGCGTTGGGAAGTACAACAGCAGACAGCCGGGCAGCGCCAGTAGGATGGCGAGCCAGGCCGACTGCCGCACTTCTTCGCCGATTTGCGCGTGGCGGTGCGCGCCGAATAATTGTGCCGCGATGGGCTGCAGCGCGACCAGGATGCCAGTCAGACCGATATAGACCGAGATGTAGATCGACGAGCCGAGTCCGAGGGCGGCCAGGTCCGTGGCGCAATACCGTCCGATCATGGCAGTATCGATGACGCCGAACGCAATGATCGCCAACTGCCCGACCAGCACGGGCCAGGCGAGGGAGATAATTTGGCGGGCGTCGGTCAGCATGTCGAGCGAGGGTTGGGCGGTGGGTTGAGGGGCCAGCGTGGCTATCGGCCGGCGGCGCCTGACAGCCTATGGTCTTGAGGACTGGCTATGGGGGGACTAGCTATTGGATCGTGCGGCGCCTCACACTACGTTGCGGTGGCGTCTTCAGTCGCTCGACCCTGACATACAACCGGAACAACTCGTCGCGATCCGCGGCCCGGCGTCCTTCCCACGCGAGGTGCCATGCGTATGGCGGCAGGGTGCCCGGCGCGCTGAAATCGTGCGTGTCCTGTCGCAGCAGTACGTCGCAATCCTCATCGCTAAATGCAAAGCGCATATTGCCGAAGTACGCGAAGGTCGCCAATTGAGCATTGCCCAGACGCACCGGCCGGATACACGCATAGTCAGGTGGCAAATGCGTGGCGATCTGCGTGGCGACGTCGCGGTAGGTCCGGCTGTAGTTCACCACGGGCAACCATAGCGTCATCAGCAGCACCCACATCAGTGTCGTGCCGCCGCTGGTCAGCACGACACTGCGCCAGATGACCTTCGGTTGCCGCGAGATGCGCCAGCGTACCAATGCGATCCAGCCGAGCGTGACGACAAGCGCGCACAGGAACGACAGGGGAGCGAATTCGGGCTGGAATCCGGGCACCAGCCGCGCGAGGTTGCGGGCTAGCGGATGCGGGAAGCCGGTCAAGCTCGCGAGCCAGACCAGCCATACGAAAGAGCCAAGGATTGTGAAGCTGAGCACTGCGAACCAGTCGATCGCGTTGATCGCGCCGCGCTTCAGGGTAGGCAAGCCGAATGCGGCGAGCACCGCGAGCGGCGGAATCAGTAGCATGAAAAACCGGTTGGTTTGATGGCTCTGCAGCACGACCAGCACCAGCAGGGGCCAGAACACGAACATCGGAATTGCCACATGCGGTGCGCGGCGCAGTCCGCCCCAGCTGTACCAGGACCAGATCGCAAGTGGCCATGCGGGCCATGTGAACAGTGGCAAGTTCTTGATCGCGTAGAACAGCGCCTTGGACGGCGGCCCAGAATACTCATCGAAGTTGCCGTGGAACCACGTGCGTAAGAAATCCGGTGCATGCGCTGGGAACACCCATAGCGCGGCCAGTGGCCACGCCAGCCCCAGCGCAAGGGCCAACGGTATCGCGATCACGGCAAACGGCTTGGTCTGGACGCCGTGGACCAGCCCGAGCGTGGCAACGATCGCCACGAGCAATGCGGTTGCCAGCACCGGATTGCCCGCGAATGCGATGCCACCTAGTGCAACGCCAGTCCATGCCGCGCCTTGCAAGGGCTTGTCCAGGCTGCGCACTAGCCCGTACAGCAGCATGGCGACTGCGCTCATTTCAGCGATTTGCGGCGTCGTCTCGTGGCCGCGCTCGGCCAGCCCGAAGCAACCCAGCACGATCAGCAGCGCGCCATCGGCCAACGTGCGCCCGTAGTCCCGCGGCAACGGCTCGCCGCCAAACGCATATTTGAACGGCTGCACTTCCGGGCGCCGGCCAAGCAGGTACGCACCATACCAGACGAACGCGCATGTCATGCAGAAAAACAAACCGGTGTAGAGGCGCGATGCGTTGCTCGGATCGACCAGCGGATCCAGCCATCGGATAAAGGAGGCGCCGACCCAATAGGCAAGTGGCCCATCCGTCGTGATGGGCTTGCCAACCAGGTTCGGCAGCAGCCAATCGCGCCAGGTGCCGCTTGCCATCGTCCACATGACGCCGAAGCCGGCGGCATCCTCGTTCTTCCAAGGATCACGGTCGAACAGGCCGAATGCTGCATAGACGACGCAAATCGTCAGCAAGGCCCAGCGCGGCAGGGCGCTGGTGGCCGAGGCCGTGAGTCGGACAACGGGTCTCATGCGTGGCGATTGGACCTATTTTTGTGATCGGCGATCCAGCATTGTAGTCGCGCTGCGGGTGCCGTTAGACAGAAAAGGGCAGCCTCGGCTGCCCTTGATGGAAACTGCCCCGGCCTGCGCGGCGCGCCGCAAGCGGCGTTGCCAGGTACCGGGGTGGCCGCCTGCGCGGGCGGCCGCTCCGCGGCCGTGCTTACTTCGCGACTTTCGCGCTGGCACGGTTGCCGAACTTTTGGCGGAACTTCTCGACGCGGCCGGTCGTATCCATGAACTTGTTCTGCTCGCCCGTGTAGAAAGGGTGCGATTCGGAAGACACTTCAACCTTTGCGAGCGGATAGGTCTTGCCGTCGAGTTCGATCGACTCACGCGTCTGGATCGTTGAGCTGATGATGAACGTCTTGCCGTTAGACATGTCCTGGAACACGACCTCGCGGATATTGGGGTGAATGCCTTGCTTCATGATACGTTCCTTGGTTTCAAGCGGTAGCCAGCCCGCCGCGTCACCCTGCCGACAGTCCGCTGCCGGTGCGCGAGCCACTTTCCGAAGGTGGAAAAGGCAGAATTATGCCTGAAAATCAGTTGGTTGACGAATTTTTCAGGACTCCGGTGCCTGCTAGGTCCTGCCGATAATAGCGCGCGAGCAGCCGGTACAGCTGCGGATACTGCTCGGCGAAGGCGTGTGGCCGCACGAACAGCGCCTCGCTGCAGACCGCGAAGAATTCCGACGGGTGTTCGGCTGCGTACGGGTCGATCAGCGAATCGCGCTCCAGGCGCGCCCAGCGGTGCGGTGGAACCGCGTCCACGCGCGCGCAGAACTGATCGTACGCGTTGTCGAAGACGTCGTCCCATTCAGTGCGTCCCAACTCCGCATGCCAGCAGCGGATTAGCGGCGGATGGCCGTCAGCATCGCCATTCAGCATGTCGATCTTGTGCGCGAACTCGTGAATCACGACGTTGTACGTATCGTTGCCGTCGCTCATCTGCACGTCTTCCCAGGACAGGATCACCGGGCCACCTTCCCACGCTTCGCCACTAGCATCTTGCATGATCTCGTGGACCACGCCGGCTTCGTCTTCGACGGTCTTGCGGACCACGAACTCGCCCGGGTATACGATGATGCCGACCCATCCGCGGTACAGCTCCAAGCCCAGGTTTAGCACCGGCAGGCAGGCCTGCGCGGCAATGCCCACGCAGATCTCGTCGGTCAACTCAAGCTCGTGTGCGGTCGTGAACGTCTTTTGTGCAAGAAACAGGCTGACCCGCTCGCGCAGCCGCGCCTGGTCGCCGTCGGTCAAGTAGCCTAGGAAGGGCAGCCGCGCGCAGGTGTGTGCCCATAGCGCGTCCGAAATCGCGAAATCGCGCAACGCGCGCTCGCGGCGCCGCCGTCCGAGCCAGTTGGAGAGTTTGCCGAACATGGTGTCCTGTGCCGTGCGCGATTCAGTTCAATGCACGCTGCCATGCGGCAAACAACCCGCCAACCACTGCTACCGCGGCAAGAAAATAAAAGCCATCTAGTGAAGCCAGAAAACTCGCCTGCTGCGCGACACTGCGCGCGAGCAGCGCGAAGGCGACGCCGTGCGAATCACCGGACGGATTGCCGGTGGCGAGCACGCCGCGACTCAGCGTATCCAATGTCGCGGAAAAAATCGGATTGTACGGATTGACGGCTTCGACGAGGCGGGTTTCGTGCAGCGCGAGCCGATGCTGCTCGAGCATGATGATCGACGCGGTGGCGAACGAGATGGCCAGTTGCCGCACCAGATTCTTCAACCGGTAGCCGTGGGCGAACTCCTCGGTCTCGAAGAGGCGGAAGGTCAGGTTCGCGACCGGCAGCACGATGAACAACAGCAACAGGCCGCGCAGTAGCAGCGCAGCGGCGAGTGCGTCGCGGCCAACCTGCGGTGACATCTGCGCCGTCCACAGCGCGGCCACTGCCGCGAGCGCGAATCCGGGCACGATGATCCATTTCTTGCGCGGCACGCGCTTCGAATAATGTAGGTAGACGAAGAGCAGCATGCCGGATATCAGCGATGTGACGCCGTTAAAATATCCCGTGCTCTCAATCGTGAAACCCAGCCCGCGCTCCATCAGCCGGGGCAGCAGGTAGCTGAATCCCGTCGACAGATAGTAGTAGAACACATAGAGCACTAGCCCGACCTGAAACGTAGGCTCGCGCAGCGCGTGCAGGCGCACCAGCGGCGTTGGGTGATGCCATTGGTGGTGGACAAACCAGGCGAGTCCGGCAATGCCGCATATAGTCAATACGATCAACTCGGGCGAGCCGGTGAATAGCTGGAAGCGCAGCTGCGTCATGACGATCTGCAACGCGGCCTGCGCGAATGCGAATATCAGATAGGCCCAGTAGTGCGGCTCGGTACGGTGCGCCGGATCGACGTTCCCAGTATCGGGCAGCGACAACAGCGCAAGCACGCCGAGCACGAAGCCCGCGGGCGCGGTGCAGGCGAATAGTGCCCGCCAGTCGAAATGCGACACTAGCCATGCACCGGCGATTGGGGCGAGCGCACTGCCGGAGACGATGAGCGTCAGAAACACCCGCAGTGCGCTGGCTCGGTGCTGCGCGGTGAAGCTGATTTGAATCAGGATCCGGCACGCGCCGAGCATCGGACCCACGAAGTAGCCCTGTACGCCTCGCGCGAATAGCAGTTGTGCGGAGCTGTCGCAGAGCGCCGCTAGCAGCGCGCCGGCGCCGTAGAAGCCCATGCATCCAGCGATGTAGCGGCGATAGCCAATGCGCTCGACCCACCAATGCTGTTGCAGAATGCCCAACACGGCGCCTAGCGCATAGGCGCTCGAAGCCCACACCAGTTCGTCAGGGGAGGCGTTGATGCCGCCGGCGATATAGGTGGCAAAGAACGAGAAAATGGCGTTGTCGAAATAGTCTAGCCCGATGACCGCCGCGAGCACCCATGACATCACCACGCTGCCGCGGTGGGGTGCGGGTGCGGCGCCAGTTGCCGGAGCGGCGTTCATCGGTTGCCGCCGTGGCCCGGACCGTGCGGCACGGAGCAGGGTACTGGACGCTGACGGGCCAGCGCCGCGTCGGTATCGTGTATGGCCTGGCGCTCGTGGCCAGTGTTGACTGGGCTGGCGGTTCCGCGTGTCGATGCCGCCTTCGTGCCGTCCCGCCCATAGGCACCGCCACGCGCCTTGCGCCGCTGTAGCGCAACGTCCACCGGGGCGCCAGCAAGTCGCTGGTCAACATAGTCCAGGTCGTGCCGTAACTGCGTCCGCAGTGCTTGTGCGGTTTTCAGTTCGTTGCGCACCTGAGCAACACGTCGATTCAAGATGTCTAATTGCGTGGCTAGCGAGGCGCGCCATGCGGCGAGCGCGGCAGGCGAGAGGCGCGGGCGGCCTGCGTCGGTCGGTGCCTCGAGCGGCTGCTTCAGCAACTCGGTAATCGCCGTGAGCGAAAAGCCCAATGAGCGCATCCGCAAGATGCGCGTGAAGCGATCGAGATCGGCCTGCTCGTACAGCCGGTAACGTCCCTTGCTGCGGGTAGGCGTTGCCAGTCCCAGCTCCTCGTAGTACTTCAGCGTGCGAGGTGTCACGCCGAGCCGGGTGGCGGCTTCGCTGACGGTCACCAGTGCGCAAGAGGGATCGGCAGGGCGCATCGCGCGGTTCGATTCGACGAGGGGAAAAGCTTATTATATATAAACCTGTACGTTCACGTTCATGTTCGCGTTCAGGCCGCTCGAGGTCGGCCCGCCTGCAGGCAATGTGCTCCCATAAGCCGCCGGCCCAATAAAAAACCGCCGGCAAGGCCGGCGGTTTGGGGATCGACGACGTGCGGGCTGCGCTCAACCGCCGCGGCGCATCATGTCGAAGAACTCCGAATTGCTCTTGGTCTGCTTCAGCTTGTCGAGCAGGAATTCCATGGCTTCGATTTCATCCATGTCATGGATGAACTTACGCAGCACCCAGATCTTCTGCAAAATTTCTGGCTTAATCAGCAATTCCTCGCGACGGGTGCCTGATTTGTTCAGGTTGATCGACGGATAGACCCGCTTTTCTGCAAGGCGCCGTTCCAGATGCACCTCCATGTTGCCGGTGCCCTTGAATTCCTCATAGATCACGTCGTCCATGCGGCTGCCAGTTTCGATCAGCGCAGTGCCGATGATCGTCAGCGAACCGCCTTCCTCCACGTTGCGCGCCGCACCGAAGAAGCGCTTCGGGCGTTGCAGCGCGTTGGCGTCAACGCCGCCGGTCAAGACCTTGCCCGAGGCCGGCACGACGGTGTTGTAGGCGCGTGCAAGCCGCGTGATCGAGTCCAGTAGGATGACCACATCGTGCTTCATCTCGACCAGCCGCTTGGCCTTCTCGATCACCATTTCGGCGACCTGCACGTGACGCGACGCTGGTTCGTCGAACGTGGACGCAATCACTTCGCCGGCTACCGAGCGCTGCATTTCAGTCACTTCTTCTGGGCGCTCGTCGATCAGCAGCACGAACAATGTGACGTCCGGATGATTTGACTTAATCGCATGCGCGATGTGCTGCAGCATCACGGTCTTGCCCGACTTCGGCGACGCGACCAGCAGTCCGCGCTGGCCTTTGCCGATCGGTGCAATCATGTCGATGATGCGGCTGGTGATGTTTTCCTCGCCGCGCACGTCGCGCTCCAGTGACAGCGGCTTGTTCGGGTGCAGCGGCGTGAGGTTCTCGAACATGATCTTGTGTTTCGAGGCCTCGGGCGGCTGCCCGTTGACTTTGTCGACCTTGACCAGCGCGAAATACCGCTCGCCGTCCTTCGGCGTCCGGACTTCGCCTTCGATCGTGTCGCCGGTGTGCAGGTTGAAACGGCGGATTTGCGACGGACTGATGTAGATGTCGTCGGTGCTTGCCAGATACGACGTTTCTGGCGAGCGTAAAAAGCCAAAACCGTCTGGCAGCACTTCGAGGGTGCCGTCGCCGAAGATTGTTTCGCCAGTCTTGGCGCGCTTTTTCAGAATTGCGAACATCAACTCCTGTTTGCGCAGGCGGTTCGCGTTTTCGATCTCCAGGCCATTGGCCATTTCGATCAAAGCAGATACGTGTTGCGACTTGAGCTCGGATAAATGCATACAGGAATCCCGCCAGGGAAAGAGGAGAAGCGACAGAAAGGGGAGGAGGGTCGTCGGGCGACGAGCCCGGTTAGGACGTTATACGATTTAAAACGTATTTGACTTTTCTAATCTTAGCATAGCATAGCCATGCGAATTCAAGCATAGTCACAATGCGGCGCTCGTTGCGTCCTTGCAACAAGCGCCGTCACGGTGCGGGCGGCGCCGCGGGGCTCAGATATGGCTGTCGATCAGCGCCGTGATTTGGGCCTTCGACAATGCACCCACCTTCGTCTGGGCCACCACGCCGTTCTTGAATAGGATCAACGTCGGAATGCCCCGCACGCTAAACTTGGCCGGCGTCGACGGATTCTGATCGACATCGATTTTTGCGACCTGCAGGCGGTCGCCGTAGTCGCGTGCCACCTCGTCCAGTAGCGGCGCGATCATCTTGCACGGGCCGCACCATTCCGCCCAGAAGTCTAGAAGGACGGGCTTGTCCGCCTTAAGGACGTCCTGTTCGAAAGAAGCATCGGTGATGTGCTTGATTTGTTCGCTCATTATCGCGTTACCTCTAAAGGCACCCGAGGTGCGGCCTCATGATGGCCCCCCGATATGCCCGATCTCCAAAAACCCGCCCGGCGGCATGCTGCTGCCGCGCGGCGGCCCTCGCGAAGCGCAACGGCGGGACCATCCCGCCCATTCGCAGGTCGTTCAGCCGTCATCTTAACGTAATTCGTTTCCCATCGTGTGCGGTGGCGTCACGATGCAATCCAGTGTTAGAATACGCCGTGACGGGCCTCCTCGCATGGCGGCGCGGTCAACCTGGTCAGGTCGGGAACGAAGCAGCCACAGCCGTTTTCTGCCAGTGCCGAGGGTTGGGCTCGTCACCTTCCTCTTTCTGGTCACCCGATCGGGCTATTCCGCTCCCATTGTCTTCGTTGTCCCCCGGTGTCAACGCAACGTGCATACGCGTCTTGCACCAATGCCCGTGCATGATCCGTTCGCCCACTGGCATCTCTCACTGGTGTCCCTTTTTCGTTTGCCCACTGGTACGCCTGCATCCGACGGCGTGCAGCCGACTTCGCGCGTGGTGCGCGTGAGCGTTGCTGATACAATTTCGCGATGACCTATCAAGTTCTCGCACGCAAGTGGCGGCCCAGGGATTTCGCGTCGCTCGTCGGCCAGGAGCACGTGGTGCGCGCGCTCACCCATGCGCTGCAAGCGCAGCGGCTGCATCACGCTTATTTGTTCACCGGCACGCGCGGCGTTGGCAAGACCACGCTGTCGCGGATCTTGGCCAAGGCGCTCAACTGCGAAGCTGGCATTACCGCCACGCCATGCGGCGTATGCAAGGCGTGTCGTGAAATCGACGAAGGTCGTTTCGTCGACTACGTTGAAATGGACGCAGCCAGCAACCGGGGCGTCGACGAGATGGCGGCGCTGCTCGAGCGCGCCGTCTACGCGCCGGTCGATGCGCGCTTCAAGGTCTACATGATCGACGAAGTGCACATGCTGACCCATCACGCGTTCAACTCGATGCTCAAGACGCTCGAGGAGCCACCGGCGCATGTGAAGTTCATTCTCGCGACGACGGACCCGCAGAAGATTCCTGTCACCGTGTTATCGCGCTGTTTGCAGTTCAACCTCAAACAGATGCCGGCAGGCCATATCGTGTCGCACCTGGAACGTATCCTGGCTGACGAGGGTATCGGTTTCGAGACGCAAGCGCTGCGCCTGTTGTCGCGTGCCGCGGACGGTAGCATGCGCGATGCGCTGTCGTTGACCGATCAGGCGATCGCGTACGCGGCAGGTGCGGTAACCGAACAGGCCGTGCGGGGCATGCTCGGCGCACTGGACCAAAGCTACCTGGTGCGCTTGCTGGATGCGCTCGCCATGCGCGACGGCGCCGCGGTGCGCTCGGTGGCTGACGAGATGGCAGCGCGCAGCCTATCGTTCTCGACCGCGTTGCAGGATCTGTCCAGCTTGCTGCACCGTATCGCGTGGGCGCAGGCGGTGCCTGATTCGGTGCTGGACGAGTGGCCGGAAGCCGCGGACATTCGACGTTTTGCGGGGCAGCTGACGCCCGAAGCCGTGCAGCTCTATTATCAGATCGCGACGATTGGTCGCGCTGAACTGGGGTTGGCCCCAGACGAGTATGCCGGTTTCACGATGGCGTTATTGCGCATGCTTGCGTTCGGGACTGTCGACGTGATGCGCGAGCCTGCGCCGGCGGATATGCCGCCGGCCCCCAGCACGCCGTCGATGGGCGCACCGGGGGCCGGCGGCGGTCCGACAGGCGGTGACGCGCACGCCGCCGGTGCCACGCAACGCGAGCCTGTACCGCGCTTGCACGCCCGCGCAGCGACGCAGGCTCTCGCCATGTCCACTTATGCCGCCGGGGCGGCGCAAACGACTGCACGCTCGCCTGGCGTGCCGGCAAAGGCACGCGGCGGGGCTGACGCGAATGAGGCGCTGCAGGCGGAAGGGGCCCGCACGGAGGGGGCGTGCGCAAACGCGACGCAGACGAGCCCCGTCAGGACTGCTGCGACTGGCATGGGCGCAGCCCAGGCGCAGCCGGACGAGACCGGAGTGCCTCACACAGAGAATGATTTGACGGACGGGGTTGAGGCCGGTTCGAGCCCTCACGCGTTGCAGGAGGACGTTGCTGCCCCCCCACCCCCACAATCGGTTCCATCGCCCCCGAATCCCTCGCGCGCTGGCAGTCCGGCCAGCGCGGCGCTTGGCATGCTGCGGGGCAAGGGAGCGCGCGCTTCAAGCGAGCGCGGTCGTGCGCCGGCGGCTGCGTCGGGTGCCATCCGATCCGAGGCGACGACGGCGCCGGGCGCGGGCGGCGACAGCGCCGCCGCGCTGCCTCGCGCGAAAGCGGCGTCTGCGGCAGCACAGCTTGCCGAACGGCTGGCGGCCAGCGCTGCCGCCGGCGCCCGGCGCCCGGCGCCGCGCCGCGACGCCCAGCAGCGGGGCGCTGCCGCGCCAGGTGGCGCGGCGCCCGGCGCCGGCGACGCACAGGGCGCTGCTCGTGCATCGACGCCGGCGGTGGCGCCCTGGGACGACATGCCGCCTGACGACGAGTTCGTGCCGCTGTCCGCGTATGACGGCGCGTTTGATGTTGGCGAGCCCAATTTCGCCGCGCTGGCGGATGACCCGGCGCCCGTGCCGGCTGCTGTGCAGCCGCCGGCGTCAGTCGATGACACACCGTTGCCGCCGGCTGTGCCTCTTGCGCCGCTTGGCTACGACGGCGACTGGCCGACATTGGCCGCATCGCTGTCGCTCAGCGGCATCGCATACCAGCTTGCGTTTCACAGCGAGCTTGTGGCGTGCGACGGTGACGAGCTGACATTGCGCGTGCCGGTGCCGCAGTATGCGGACGCGGCGCACGCTGGCAAACTGAAGGCCGCGCTCGACGCGGCCCTAGGCAAGCCGGTCCGCGTAGCCGTATCGGTTGGCCCCGCACGCCGCACAGCCGCGGCCGTAGAGGCCACGCGGCGCGCGCAGCAACAGCAGCAAGCCGAGCGCGAGATCAACGCAGACCCGTTCGTGCAAACGCTGATCCGCGAGTTCGGCGCGACGATCGTGCCGGGTTCGATTCGCCCGCTTGGCGCCGACCACCGCGCATCAGCCGCATGACCGGCGCGAGCAGCATTTCCCCGCTATTCGAAGGAGTTTCATGATGATGAAGGGCCAACTCGCCGGCTTGATGAAGCAGGCGCAGCAAATGCAGGAAAACATGAAGAAGATGCAGGAGCAGCTCGCGCAGATCGAGATCGAGGGCCAGTCCGGCGCTGGTCTCGTGAAGGTGACGATGACCTGCAAAAACGAAGTGCGTCGCGTCACGATCGATCCGAGCCTGTTGGCCGATGACAAGGACATGCTTGAGGACCTGGTCGCCGCCGCGTTCAATGATGCAGTGCGCAAGGCGGAGGCGACAGCGCAGGAGAGAATGTCCGGCATGACCGCGGGTCTGCCGCTGCCGCCGGGCTTTAAGCTGCCATTCTGATTTTGCGGGTGCCGTCGATGAAGGAGCGTGTCGTGTTTCGACTCCCGGCGCGCGTTGGCGCGCGACGCTCATGAACGTGAAGCCACCGTCCGCGCTGGCCGCGCTGATCGAAGCGCTGCGCACGTTGCCCGGTGTCGGACCGAAGTCCGCGCAGCGCATTGCCTATCACCTGATGCAGCATGACCGGGATGGGGCACAGCGGCTCGGGCGGTCGCTGCTGCACGCGACGCAGGCGCTCAAGCATTGCGAGCGGTGTAACACGTTCACCGAGCGCGACGTATGCGAGCTATGCAGTGACGAGCAGCGCGATCCGACGCTGTTGTGCGTGGTCGAGACACCCGCCGACCAAGTCATGCTCGAGCAGACGCTCGCGTATTGCGGACTGTATTTTGTGCTGATGGGGCGCTTGAGCCCGCTTGACGGTATCGGGCCGCGCGAGATCCATTTCGAACGGCTGATGCGCCGGGCGACCGACGGCGTGGTCAGTGAAGTTGTGCTGGCCACCAATTTCACGAATGAAGGCGAGGCGACTGCCCATTACCTAGGCCAGATGCTTAAGGCGCGCGGCCTGACGGTGACGCGGCTGGCCCGCGGCGTGCCTGTCGGCGGTGAACTCGAATATGTCGACGCCGGCACAATCGCCCGCGCGGTACTGGACCGGCGCTCGGTCTGAACGCGTGCCGTTGATCCAGTCGAACGAGTTGACAAAGGCGCATGGGGACATCCTTGGCGCCACGGTCGGGCATCAAGGTCCTTGCATACCGTGTTCGCTGGGATCCTGGTGCTGACGCTGTTCGCACTGGTACTTGATGGGATCGTCGCGCTGGCCGAAAAGCGGCGGCTGAAGTAGCAACCGAAATCCGACGAAGCCGAGAAACTGTCGTTCAGGGCGTGATCAGCACCTTACCGGTCACACGCCGCGCGGCCATCTCTTGCAACGCGCGCGGCGTATCCTCGAGTGCATAGCGCGCTGAGATATGCGGGCGCAACTTGTCGCCGCGCAACCCATCGAGCAGGTGTGCGACCGCCGCGGCGTTGCGCTGCGGCTCGCGCCGCACAAATTCGCCCCAGAACACGCCAAGAATGCCAGCCTGCTTAAGCAGCGCGAGGTTTAGCGGCAGCCCGGGATCTCGCCGTTGGCGAAACCCACGACCCGGTAGCGGCCGCGCCATGCCATGCTGCGAAGCGCCGGTTCGGCATAGCTGCCGCCGACTCGGCAACTCGGGCCTAAACTGCTACTGGTTCTGAATGACCAGCACGTCCGGGAAGGTGACCGCAGCAGCCTTCACCTCGATCACGACTGGGTCGGGGTCGGCTTCGGGACGGGCACTGTCTCGACCACCAGCGTGTTGGGCGGGCCGTATTGGTGGCAACGAATCGCGCGCATGGTGGCTTTCTTGTGTGGCCGGGTGCCAGTGTAGACTATCGCGAACGCTCGTGCCTTTTGATTCGGTGCGGCCCGGCGGCCGGGATCACTGCTGCTGTGCGTCGCATGATCGAGTCGTGCGCCCGATTGCCATCCGTTAGCAAAACATCCTCGGTTACAATCGCTTGATGAAGATCCTGCTCAGCAACGACGACGGTTACCTGGCGCCCGGGCTCGCGGCGCTTCACCACGCACTTGCGCCATTGGGCGAGGTGGTCGTGGTGGCGCCAGAGCACAACTGCAGTGGCGCATCAAACTCGCTGACGCTGTGGCGGCCACTGTCCGTTTTCACCGCCGCGAACGGCTTTCGCTACGTGAACGGTACACCGACTGACTGCGTACACGTGGCGCTGACCGGGCTGCTCGACGGCAAGCCAGACCTGGTGGTGTCCGGCATCAACAATGGGCAGAACATGGGCGAGGACACGCTCTATTCGGGTACCGTCGCGGCAGCCACCGAGGGATTCCTGTTCGGCGTGCCGTCGATAGCGTTCTCGCTGGTCGACAGAGATTGGGCGCATCTGGATGCGGCCGCGCGCGTGGCCGCGGAGGTTGTGCAGCATTGTTTGCGCACGCCATTGCCCGCGCATACGCTGCTGAATGTGAATATCCCGAACCGGCCGTACGCCGAAATGGGAACTTGGCGCGTCACGCGTCTGGGTAAGCGGCATCCGTCACAGCCGGTGATCCGCGCGAGCAATCCGCATGGTGAGCCGGTCTACTGGATCGGGGCGGCTGGCGCTGCGCTCGATGCGAGTGAAGGCACGGACTTTCACGCGGTGGCGGCCGGCGACGTCTCGCTGACGCCGCTGCAATTGGATTTGACCGATACGCGATTGCTTCCGGCGCTACACGAATGGACGCGTGGTTGGCGGCCGGAGCAGCCTGCATGAGCGCCGGGCGCGCCAAGCGGTTCCCGCTCGGGCTGTCCGACGTGATGCGCGAGCCGCGCGGTGCGCCAGTCCTGCCCGGCGTGGCCGGATCCGCGTCCGCCAGCACCGCGACCAAGCCCACGCTGGGCGGCACGCGCCCGCGCGAAGGCGTCGAGCAGATGCGGCCGTTTTTTGACAGAATGGTGCCGGCTTCGCCCGCGGCCGTGCCCTTGTCGACGCAACTGGCGCTGACCTCGGAACGCGTTCGGCAACGGATGGTCGAACGCGTGCGCGCGAGCGGCGTCGCCGACGCACGCGTGCTTGCCGCGCTCGCGGCGATACCCCGGCACCAGTTCGTCGATCCTGGGCTTGCCGCGCAGGCCTATGAGGATGCCGCGCTGCCCATCGGGCATCAGCAAACGATCTCCAAGCCGTCAGTGGTCGCGCGCATGCTGGAATTGGTGGCAGCCGGGCACGCACTGGAGAAAGTATTGGAGATCGGCACGGGCTGCGGATATCAAGCGGCAGTACTGAGCCACCTGGCGCGCGACGTGTATTCGGTCGAACGGGTAAAGCCATTGTACGAACGGGCGAAAACGAACCTGCGTCCGTTGCGCGTGCCGAACATCCGGCTGCATTACGGCGATGGGCGGCTCGGCTTGCCAAGCGCCGCGCCGTTCGATGCCATCGTGATTGCTGCCGCAGGCTTCGATGTGCCGGCCGCGCTACTCGAGCAATTGGCCATCGGCGGCCGCCTGGTGGCGCCGGTGGGCTCACGCAGTGGCAACGAACAGGTGCTCACGCTGGTCGAGCGCGTGTCCAGCGCGCAGTGGCGGGAGTCACAGCTTGATCGTGTTTTCTTTGTCCCCTTAAAATCGGGAGTGATTTGACGTTGAACAGCATGTTGCGGAGTGAGAGCGTGAATGCGAGTCTGGTGACGATCCAGCGAACGGTTTGTGTGGCCGCCGCGCTAGCAATGCTGACGGCGTGTTCGACCCGGCTGGAGCCCGCTCCCGTCATCGACCGCAGCGGCGCGCCGCTTTCTACCACCGGCACGGCGGCGTTGGGCGTGCCATTGGGCCCCCCGCCGCCCGGATACTACCGTGTGCAGCTAGGTGACACGCTGTACCGGATCGCGCTTGAGAATGGGCAGAACTACCGCGACATCGCGGCGTGGAACAACCTGACGAACCCAAACCAGATCGAAGTTGACCAGTTGCTGCGGGTCGTGCCGCCGGGGGCCAACGTCGCCGCTTCGCCGCCTGGTGTCGCGGCTGCGCCACTTGGTGGCGCGGCGGTGCAGTCGCGCCCGCTCGGCGGCCCGGCTGAGCCCGGTGCCGCGACGACTCCGTCGACGGCCGCGCCGCCTTACGGCTCGGCGCCGGCGATCGCCTCGATCCCGCCACAGCCGGAAGCGGCGGCCGGCAGCCTCAATTTCGCGTGGCCGGTGCGTGGCCCGGTGCTCAATTCGTTCGACGAAGCGAAGAACAAAGGCGTGAACATCGGCGGCGCACTGGGTGCGCCGGTGAAGGCGGCGGCCGATGGGCGCGTCGTTTATGCGGGAAATGGGCTGCGCGGATACGGCAATCTCATTATTATCAAGCATAATGCGACGTACCTGACCGCGTACGCACACAACCGTACCTTGCTGGTCAAGGAAGGCGACCCAGTGACCCAGGGCCAGACGATTGCCGAGATGGGCGGTAGCGATGCGGACAAGGTGATGCTGCATTTCGAGGTCCGCAAGCAGGGCAAGCCTGTCGATCCCATGAAGTATCTTCCGCCGCAATAGAGCAAACTACCATGGCCAAAGCGAAGCGCCGTCCTTCGACCGACATGTCGGATCCCGTTGGCGATACCTCCGGTGAGTTGGGCGACGGCGAGCGCTTCGTGCGACCCGCCGACGAGCCGTCTGCCGAATACGGACTGGACGATGAGCCCGTGTCGGAGCAAGGTGCTGCGGAAGAGGCGGCGGTCGCGGAGCCCGATCCGGACGATTTCCGCGCGCTGCTGAAGGCTGAGCTGACCGCCGATACGATCCAGCACTACCTAAACCGCATCAGCGTGAAACCGTTGCTGACAGTCGAGGAGGAGCAGCGCTATTCGCGGCTGGCCAAGGCGGGGGAGTTCGACGCTCGGCAGATGATGATCGAGCGCAATCTGCGGCTGGTCGTCAGCATTGCGAAGGGCTACCTGAATCGCGGCGTGCCGTTGTTGGATCTAATCGAGGAAGGTAATCTGGGGTTGATGCACGCGATTGAGAAATTCGACCCGACGCGTGGTTTTCGCTTTTCGACCTATGCAACGTGGTGGATTCGCCAGAGCATCGAGCGCGCGATCATGAACCAGGCGCGCACCGTGCGCCTGCCGGTCCACGTGATCCGCGAGTTGAACCAGGTGCTGCGCGCCAAGCGCCATTTGGAGCGGAACGCCAGTGCACCGGCGAGTGGCGCCGACGAGCACCGTGACGCGAGCGTTGACGATATCGCCTATCTGATTGGCAAGACACCCGAGGAGGTGGCGGACATTCTCGCGCTGAATGAGCATACTGCGTCGCTGGACGCGCCGCTGGAGTTGGACCCGGCCAGCAGCCTGCTAGATCTGCTGTCGGACGAGCAAAGCCAGTCGCCGGACGCCGAGGCGCAGCACCGCGAACTGGAGACGCTCACGCGGGTATGGCTCTCGCGCCTGCCTGATAAGCATCGCCACGTGATCGAGCGGCGCTTCGGGTTGAACAATATTGAGCCGGCCACGCTCGAGGAGCTGGCTGATGAGATGGGGCTCACGCGTGAGCGTGTGCGGCAGATTCAGCAAGAGGCATTGGCGCGCCTGAAGCGCTATTTCGCTTCCAACGGCGTACCTAAGGACGCCGTGCTGTGATCCCGGTACTCGTCTTCGATATCGAGACTATTCCCGACGTGGCCGGCATTCGTAAGCTGGAGTCATGGCCCGCGACGATGTCCGATGCTGACGTCGCTGAGTGCGCGTTTGCCGCGCGCCGCGAGAAAACAGGCTCTGATTTTTTGCCACTGCATTTGCAGCGGGTGGCTGCGATCTCGTGCGTATTTCGTGACCGGAACGGGTTCCGCGTACGTTCGCTGGGCACGCCGCAGGATCCAGAGGCCGCGCTAATCCAGTCGTTTTATCGAGTGATCGAGAAGTACACGCCGCAATTGGTGTCATGGAACGGGTGCGGCTTTGATTTGCCGGTTCTGCACTATCGTGCGCTGGTCAATGGTGTCGTCGCACCGAAATATTGGGACCTTGGTGACTGCGATCGGGATTTCAAATGGAATAACTACATCAGCCGGTATCATGCCCGTCATACTGATCTAATGGACGTGTTGGCGATGTACAACGCCCGCGCGAACGCACCGCTGGACGCGTTGGCCAAGCTGTGCGGGTTTCCGGGCAAGATGGGCATGGACGGCTCACAAGTATGGGACGCGTTCCAGCAGGGCCGCATCGCCGAGATCCGCCACTACTGCGAGACGGACGTCGTGAACACGTATCTGTTGTATTGCCGCTTCCAGCTGATGCGCGGCGTGTTGAGCGCGGCGGACTACGAGGACGAAGTCACGTTGGTGCGCGACGCATTGGCCCGCGAAAGCGCGCCTCATTGGCAGGACTATCTGGCGGGCTTTGCCGGCTGACGGCGCTGCCGTGCCGCGCGAGGCGTGCTGTGGCCGCGCTTCAATTGCGCTCGAGCATGAGCGTCAATACCGTACCCCATCGGATACTCCAGTCCATGATCAGCATCGAGGGTCTTTGCTAGGATAGGTAAAGATGTGGGGCTCAGCATCGCTAGTCTACAATTTTGCCTTTCGTCACAAACCAGGAAGTTTCAAGGTGGTTCACACCGTACAGCCGAAAGCCGCCACGCCGGCCGGCGCCGCGTCGAGCGATGTGGTGTCGATTAACTCAAGACATGCCCGCGCCACGCCGTCGAGTGCGGCGACTGCGCCGCGTGTCGCGCCTGTGATCGACATCGAGTCGCTCGATATGGAAGCGCGCGGCGTGGGGCGGCAGATCGACGAGCAGGGCGTACCCGGCAAGGTCATCTTTGTCGAGGGTGCGTTGCCGGGCGAAGCTGTGTCGTACTCGAGTTTTCGTAAGAAGCCAAGCTACGAGCAGGCGCAAATCGTTGAGATATTGCGCGCCAGCGGTATGCGCACCACGCCGCAATGCCCGTTCTTCGGCACCTGCGGCGGATGCTCGATGCAGCATTTGGACACGCGTGCGCAGATCGCGGTCAAGCAGCGAGTGCTGGAAGACAATCTATCGCACTTGGCCAAGCTGCGCGCGGAACAGATCTATCGGCCGATAGGCGGACCGTCATGGGGTTACCGCTATCGTGCCCGGCTGACCGTGCGCAACGTCGTGAAAAAGGGCGGCGTGCTGGTCGGGTTCCATGAAAAGAAAAGCAGCTACGTGGCTGACATGACGCGGTGCGAAGTGCTGCCGCCGCACGTATCGGCGCTACTTGTGCCGTTGCGCCGGCTGGTCGAGTCGCTATCGATCCGAGACCGGATGCCGCAAATCGAGTTGGCGATCGGCGACGCACTCACCGCGCTGGTACTGCGGGTGCTTGAGCCGCTGACCGAGCAGGACGAGGCACTGTTGCGCGCGTTTGCTGACCAGCACGGCGTGCAATTCTGGCTGCAGCCCAAGGGGCCCGACAGCGTCACGCCATTCTATCCGGTCGATGTTGAACTGGCCTACACGCTGCCGGAGTTCGATATCCGGATGCCGTTCAAGCCGACCGACTTCACGCAGGTCAATCACCAGATTAACCGGGTGCTGGTCGGCAGGGCGGTGCGGCTGCTTGCGCCCGCGCGAACCGATCGCGTGCTGGATTTGTTCTGTGGGCTGGGCAATTTCACGTTGCCGCTGGCACGGCGCGCGCGCGAGGTGGTCGGCATCGAAGGCAGTGACGCGCTGACGCAGCGCGCGCAAGCCAATGCCCGTGTCAATGGTCTCGAGGCCCGCACATCGTTTGCCATGCGCAATCTGTTCGAGGTGGGCGCCGCCGATTTGCGCGCGCTCGGCCGGTTTGACAAGTTCCTCATTGATCCGCCGCGCGAAGGTGCGCTGGCCGTGGCAAAGGCACTGGGCGAGCTGGCGCAGACCGGTGACGCGGCGTGCTTGCCCGGACGGATCGTCTATGTGTCGTGCAATCCTGCCACGCTGGCGCGCGATGCCGGGCTGCTGGTGCACGAAGCTGGCTATCGGCTGGTTGGCGCGGGCGTCGTGAACATGTTTCCGCACACGTCGCACGTCGAGTCGGTCGCCTGTTTCGAGCGTGCGTGACCTGCAGCGGCTGACGGGCGAAAAGGTTGGCGGCGTGGTGGCAGGATGGCGGCTGACGGTAGGGGCGCGCTGTGCGGGCAGCGTGTGATAGGGCAGCGCTGGGGTGCGCCGGTTAAAAAAAGAAGCGCGCAGGCTTGCCGCGCGCTAGCTAGCTTGGACGCGCCCCAAGCCCCACGCTTCGTGCGTCGTCGCAGCGTTGGGGCCGCGACAACTAGTTGCGGTTGCCGCCAAAAATACCGAGCAGCGCCAGCAGATGCGTGAACACGTTGTACAGATCCAGGTAGATCATCAGCGTCGCGCTGATATAGTTCGTTTCGCCACCGTTGACCACGCGCTGCACGTCGAACAGCATGTAGGCCGAGAAGATGACGATCGCCAGAACCGACACCGTCAGCATCAATGCCGGCAGGTGCAGGAACACATTCGCGACCGAGGCCAGCAGCAGCACGAGCACGCCGACGAACAACCACTTGCCCAAGCCGGAAAAGTCGCGCTTGCTGACCGTGGCGACTGTCGCCATTGCCGCGAAGATCAGACCGGTGCCACCGAAGGCCAGCATGATCAGCGACGGGCCGTTCGTGAAGCCGAGAATGAAGCTCAGCAGACGCGACAGCATCAGCCCCATGAAGAACGTGAAGCCGAGCAGCACGAACACGCCGACTGCGCTGTGCTTGGTCCGCTCGATCGCGAACATGAAACCGAACGCGATCGCGAGGAAAGCCAGCACGCTCATCATCGGCGACGTGGCGGCGAATAGCGAAAAGCCGGTTGCGACTCCGATCCACGCGCCGAGCACGGTCGGAACCATCGACAGTGCCAGCAGCCAGTACGTGTTGCGCAGTACCTTATTTCGCGTTTCGGCCGACACGATGGTGCCGGTACGCCCAAACCCGTAGGTACGAGAGTCAGCCATGGTTTCTCCTTGCGTTATCTTGACTTGCAGACGGTGCCGGCATCGCCCGCCGCCTCATCGCGGCGGCCCGACGGCCAAGCGACACGTGATGTTAGAGCCTTACAGTGCTGTAAGGGTTCCCTGCCAATGATACACCGGCTCATGCTAGAATGGCAGATTCGATGGACTTCGTAATTTCCTCATTTTCCCGGAGTTTTTTCATGGCGATCGAGCGCACCCTGTCGATTATCAAACCCGATGCTGTCGCAAAGAATGTGATCGGTCAAATCTACAGCCGGTTCGAGCACGCTGGGCTGAAAATCATCGCGGCCCGCATGGTCCATCTGTCGCGCGCGGACGCGGAAAAGTTCTACGCGGTGCATAAGGAGCGGCCTTTCTTCAAGGATTTGGTTGAGTTCATGGCGTCGGGCCCGGTCATGATTCAGGTGCTCGAGGGCGAGAACGCAATCGCAAAAAATCGTGAGCTGATGGGCGCGACCGATCCGAAGAAGGCAGAAAAGGGCACGATTCGTGCCGATTTCGCGGACAGCATCGACGCTAACGCGGTGCATGGCTCCGATGCGCCGGAAACGGCAGCTGTCGAAATCGCCTTCTTCTTTCCGGAAATGAACGTCTACTCGCGCTGAGCAGCGGTAAGCCGGCCGCGCCGGCCAAGCCCGCGTCTGCGGGCACGGGCTGGATGGGCGGTGCGGTGTGCCGCCGCTGCGGGCGCCATCTGAGACGGCAGGCATGACAATGACTGACACGGTCAATCTTCTGGATTTCGATGCTGCGGGCCTCGTTGCGTATTGCGCGAGCCTCGGCGAGAAGCCGTTTCGCGCGCGCCAGTTGCAGCGGTGGATCCATCACGGTGGCGTCAGCGATTTTGACGCGATGACCGATCTCGCGAAATCGCTGCGCGACAAGCTGAAGACCCGCGCATCGATCCGTCATCCCGCGGTGCTGCAGGACCACACGTCCGCGGACGGCACGCGCAAGTGGCTGCTTGACGTGGGCGAAGGCAACGCGGTCGAGACCGTGTATATCCCGGAGCAGGGGCGCGGCACGCTGTGCGTGTCGTCGCAGGCTGGCTGCGCGGTGAACTGTCGCTTCTGCTCGACGGGCAAGCAAGGCTTCTCGCGTAACCTCGGCGTCGGCGAGATCATTGGCCAGCTGTGGATGGCCGAGTTCGCGCTGCGCGCGGCGCGCGGTGGCCTGGCTCCCGGTGAGCGGGTGATCACGAACGTCGTGATGATGGGCATGGGCGAGCCGCTGCTGAATTTCGATGCGGTGGTGCCGGCCATGCGGCTGATGCTTGACGACCACGCGTACGGGTTGTCACGTCGCCGCGTGACGCTGTCTACATCGGGCGTCGTACCGATGATCGATCGGCTGGCGGCCGAATTGCCGGTGGCGCTGGCCGTGTCGTTGCACGCGCCCAACGACGCGTTGCGTGATGAATTGGTGCCGCTGAACCGAAAGTACCCGCTTGCGGAATTGATGGCGGCATGTAACCGGTATTTGCGTGTTGCGCCACGCGATTTCATCACATTTGAGTATTGCATGCTAGACGGTGTCAACGACAGGGACGAGCACGCGCGGCAACTGCTTGCGCTGACGCGCGACGTGCCGTGCAAATTCAACCTGATACCGTTCAATCCGTTTCCGGAGTCCGGGCTGTTGCGCTCCCATCCGGAGCGGATCAAGCAGTTCGCGCAGATCCTAATCGATGCTGGCGTCGTGACGACCGTGCGTAGGACGCGCGGCGACGATATCGATGCGGCCTGCGGGCAGTTGGCCGGCGAGGTCCGCGACCGTACCCGCGTGGCGGAGCGCATGCGGCGCGACGCGCGTACCGGTCTCGCGTCGATCGGGGTGCGCGCGGTATGACGTATGGTGGCGCAGGCAGGACGGGGCAAAAATGGGGACTTGCCTCGGCAGGGCCGGGATGGCGACGATCGTGGCGCGCTGTGTGCGTCGCGGGATTTTGTGCCGTGCGCCGCGGTCATGCACATGATTTGAGTGATGCCGGCGAACGGCGGTTTGCCGGCCTTGCTCCATTTGGGCTCATCGTTTAGGCGAGACCAGCTCGCGGCGGCGCCGCGAGCAATGAAAAGAATTCCAGTGAGGAATTAGGGATGAGTGACCAGCAGCATCCGACACCGCACGACTCGAGCGCCACGGCCAGACGGCCGGATCCAGGCGCCGCGGCGGAGTCCGCGCGGCAGGTCGGTGCGCAGCTCGAAAAGCTGCGCGAGGCCAAAAGATGGTCGATTGAGGATGTGTCCGCGCGGTTGAAAGTCGCGCCGCACAAGTTGCGTGAGTTGGAGTCAGGCGATTACAGCCACCTGCCGGATACGACGTTTGCGATCGGCGTGGTGCGCAGCTATGCGAAGATGCTCGGTGCCGATCCGACGCCGTTGACCAATACGCTGCGACGCACTAGTGGGCCGATCGAGCCCGAACTATCGCTGCCGTCGAACAGTGGCGCGGGATTGCCGCGGGGTCGTGTCGTGATGAATCTGGGAGGCGCTCCCAGGCGTCGGCCATGGGGGTGGATCGTCGCGTTCATGATTGTGCTGGCGGCGGTCATCGCGGTATGGCGCACCGGTGGTGAAGCGGGCGGAGGCTGGATCGCTCGCCTGAAGACCGGTGGCGCAGAGGCAGTTGAGCACGACGGCGCTGCATCGCCGGGCGCCGCGGCGCAGACCGGCAACATGGGTGGCACCGCGCCGGCGGGTGTGCAGCTGGCGTCGGCAACCAGCACGCTGACTGAATTGCCGCGGCCCGCGGCGCTTGATGCGTCGTCGGGCGCGGACACGTTGTCCGCGGCATCGACGGCCGCGGCGCTTGCATCAGCGCCGGCCTCGCCTGCGATCGCGGCCAATGCGGGGCTGGGCGACGCATCGCCGACGCCGGGGGACGCACCGGTGCTGGCCGACGGCGAGGCAGCAGTAATGATCAAGGTGTCGCAGGACAGTTGGTTCAGTGTGCGGCAGCGTGATGGCAAGCCGTTATTTTCCGGCTTGCTGCGCGCGGGGGACGAGAAGCGTGTACAAGGCATTGCGCCGTTTCGCGTGACCGTGGGCAACAAGGCCGGCATCGAGGCGATGGCACTCGACGGCAAGCCGATTCCGTCCGCGAAATACGATGGCGCGCAGGGCAACGTTGCGCGCTTCAGTCTGCCGTAACTGCCGTAACGAAGGATGGGATGGGCGTGGCAAGGCCAGTGACGGCCAGCCCCGTGCGGTCGTGGGTCTGTCGCAGCGCGGGCGCGGTGCTCGCTAGGATCAGGGTGTCATGCAATCGGATAATTCGATGCAATCTAATATTCTGTTTGAATCCGGTGGTGCGCCGGTAGCAAGCCGGGTCGCGTCGGATGAACCCGTATTCGGCGGCTCTGCGCCAAGGCGTCGCACGCATGCGGTTACAGTGCGTTGGCAGGGCCATACGGTGACGATCGGCGGTGGCGCGCCGGTGCGCGTGCAGTCGATGACGAACACCGATACTGCGGATCCAATCGGTACTGCGATCCAGATTAAGGAGCTTGCGCAGGCCGGCTCCGAGTTGGTGCGCATCACAGTCAACACGCCCGAAGCGGCGGCTGCGGTGCCGGCGATCCGTGAGCAGCTCGACCGCATGGGTGTGAATGTGCCGCTGGTCGGCGACTTTCACTACAACGGCCATCTGCTGCTGCGCGATTATCCGGATTGCGCGCAGGCGCTGTCGAAGTACCGAATCAACCCGGGAAATGTCGGTCAGGGCGCCAAGCGCGGCACGCAATTCGCGCAGATGATCGAGGCGGCGATCCGCCATGACAAGCCGGTGCGCATCGGCGTGAATTGGGGAAGCCTGGACCAGGACCTGCTTGCGCGGATGATGGACGAGAATGCGCAGCGTACGACGCCATGGGACGCGCAAAGCGTGATGTACGAGGCGCTGATCCAGTCCGCGATCGGCTCGGCCGAACGTGCTGTCGAGCTTGGCTTAGGGCGCGACCGCATCGTGCTTTCGTGCAAGGTCAGCGGCGTGCAGGACCTGATCGCGGTCTACCAGGCGTTGTCGCTGCGCTGTGGCTTTGCGCTGCACCTGGGGCTGACCGAGGCGGGCATGGGTTCGAAGGGTATTGTCGCGTCGAGCGCTGCGCTGTCGGTGCTGCTGCAGCAGGGTATCGGCGACACGATTCGGGTCTCGCTGACGCCGGAGCCGGGCGCTTCGCGCACCGGTGAGGTCGTCGTTGCCCAGGAGATTTTGCAGACGATGGGGCTGCGCTCGTTCACGCCGATGGTGATTGCGTGTCCGGGTTGCGGCCGCACGACGAGCACCGTGTTCCAAGAGCTGGCGTCGCGAATTCAGGACTATCTGCGCGCGCAGATGCCGGTGTGGCGCAAGCAGTATCCGGGCGTGGAGACGATGAATGTCGCAGTGATGGGCTGTATCGTCAATGGTCCCGGCGAGTCCAAGCACGCGAATATCGGCATCAGCCTGCCGGGAACCGGCGAGAATCCAGCCGCGCCTGTGTTCATCGACGGCGTGAAGACGACCACGCTGCGCGGCGCGCGCATCGCGGAGGAGTTTCAAGATATCGTCAACGACTATGTCCAGCGCACCTATGGCGCGACGGCGGCGAGTGGCGTGGCGTGCGAAGCACAGTCCCCAGCCCGGATTATCATTGAATCGACATGACAGAACAGAAACGTAAGCTAGAGAAGTTGACTGGCGTCAAGGGAATGAATGACATCCTGCCGCGCGACGCCGGTCTGTGGGAGTTTTTCGAGAGCACGGTCAAATCGATGCTGCGCGCCTACGGATACCAGAACATCCGTACGCCGATCGTCGAGCATACGTCATTGTTTACCCGTGGTATCGGCGAAGTGACCGATATTGTCGAGAAGGAAATGTACAGCTTCGTCGATTCGCTGAACGGCGAGCAATTGACGATGCGTCCAGAGAACACCGCCGCCGTGGTGCGTGCGGCGATTGAGCACAACCTGCTGTACGACGGCCCAAAGCGGCTCTGGTATATCGGACCGATGTTCCGCCACGAGCGGCCACAGCGCGGTCGCTACCGGCAGTTTCACCAGGTCGGCGTCGAGGCGCTCGGTTTTGCGGGTCCGGATGCCGATGCGGAGATCATCCTGATGTGTCAACGGCTCTGGGATGATCTGGGCCTCACGGGCATCCGGCTCGAGATCAATTCGCTCGGGCAGGCGCAGGAGCGCGCCGCTCACCGCAACGAGTTGATTGCATACCTGGAGCGGCACGTCGAGTTGCTCGACGATGATGCGAAGCGCCGGCTGTATACGAATCCGTTGCGCGTGCTCGACACGAAGAATCCCGCGATGCAGGACATTGCGACGCATGCGCCGAAGCTGATCGACTTTCTCGGGGACGCGTCGCTCGCGCATTTCGAAGGCGTGCAACGGTTGCTGAGCGCGAACCACATCCCATTTACGATCAACCCCCGGCTCGTGCGGGGGCTGGATTACTACAACCTGACGGTGTTCGAGTGGGTGACCGACAAGCTCGGCGCGCAAGGTACGGTTGCCGGCGGCGGCCGCTATGACCCGCTGATCGAGCAGCTCGGTGGCAAGCCGGCGCCGGCTTGCGGCTGGGCCCTGGGCGTCGAGCGTATTTTGGAACTGCTGCGCGAGGATCAACTGGTGCCGTCTGACGACGGCTGCGACGTGTACGTCGTGCACCAGGGCGACGCGGCGCGCGAGCGTGCGTTCGTGATCGCCGAGCGGCTGCGCGACACGGGGCTGGATGTGATCCTGCACTGCAGCGCCGACGGCGCCCCGGCGAGTTTCAAGTCGCAGATGAAGCGTGCCGATGCGAGCGGTGCCGCGTATGCGGTGATTCTCGGCGACGACGAGGTCCAGCGAGACGAAGTGTCGATCAAGGCGTTGCGTGGCGATCCGGCGGGCGCGGATGGCGTGCAGCAACGGGTGCCGGCCGAACACTTGACCGAATTCCTGATCGATGCGATGGTTGCACCCGCCGACGAAGGCGATGAATGAATGACCAGGCGAGTATCCACTAGATGAGCTACCACCACGAACAAGAAACCCTTGATAACCTGCAGGCCTGGTGGGCAAAGTGGGGCAATGTGCTGACCGGGGTCGTGCTCGCCGCGCTGCTGGCCGGGGCCGCCTATAACGGTTGGAACTGGTGGCAGCGGCGCCAGGCGGCGCAGGCCGCGGTGTTCTATGACACGGTCCAGCAGGCGGTGGCCTCGGGAGACAAGGCGCAGATCGCGCGCGTTGCGGCGGACATGGAAGCGCGCTTTGGTGGCACCGCGTATGCACCGCTTAGCGCGCTGGCGGCAGCCAAGGCGTTGTATGCGGCTGCAGACGTGGCCGGCGCGAAAGGGCAGTTGCAGTGGGTTATCGACCAAGCACGTGGCGACGCGTTCAAGGCGGTCGCGAGGTTGCGGCTCGCTGCGCTGTTGATCGACGAAAAGGCTTATGACGCGGGCTTGAAGCTGTTGTCCGACCCGCCGCCGCAGGCGTTCGGCGGTCTGTACGCGGATCGCCGCGGTGACCTGCTGGCTGCGCAGGGCAAGCGTGATGAGGCGCGCGCCGCGTACCAGACCGCGCTGGCGGCGCTCGAGCACGGTGAGTCGTCCGTGCGTCAGCTGATCCAGTTCAAGCTCGATGCGCTCGGTGGCTAAAGCCCCGTGCAGTTCGATTTCCGATTGATTCGTCAATGCGTCACTGATCCATGAATTTTGTTTTCCGCTACGTCCGGCCGCTCGCGTGCCTGCTTTCGCTGACTGTGCTGGCCGCGTGTTCATCCACAAAGGATGGGCGTGGCGTGCCGACCGAACTGACCCCGATCAAGACCGTGCTCGAGGTGCGCGAGGCATGGAAGGCCAGCGTGGGTAAGTCCGGACGCTACCTGTTCGCCCCCGCCGCCGTCGGCGATTATGTGTACGCGGCTGGCGCGAACGGCTCCGTGGTCAAGATCGATGCAACCAATGGCAAGGAGGTCTGGCGCACGAAGGTGGGCGCGGACCTGTCGGCCGGTGTCGGCAGCGACGGTACGCTGACCGCGGTCGGCACACTCAAGGGTGACGTGTTCGTGCTCGACGGCGATGGCAAGGTGCTGTGGAAGGCGAATGCATCCGGTGAGATCGTCACGCCGCCGGCAGTGGGCCAGGGCTTCGTGCTGGTGCGCACGATCGACGGGCGTATCACAGCATACAATGCGCACACCGGCGAGCAGAAATGGGTCTACGTGAACCGCGCGGTGCCGCTGAACCTGCGGACTGTGGCCGGCATGACGTTCGCCGGCGACAGTGCGGTGCTGGCGGGGTTCCCGGGCGGCTCGCTTGCCGCGATCAATTTGCAAAGCGGCGATGCGTACTGGCAAACGCCGGTCTCGTATCCGCGCGGTGTCACCGAAGTCGAGCGGATCAACGATGTGGCCGGCGCGCCGACGCTGGTCGGCTCGCAGACCTGTGCGGTGACGTTCCAGGGCCGGATCGGTTGCTTTGACGTGTTGAGCGGACGCGCGCTGTGGGAGCAGCCGTTCTCCAGTTATGGCGGATTGGCGCAGGACGATCGTGCTGTGGCGTCGACAAACGACTGGTCGGTCGTGTCGCTGTACGATTCGATGACCGGCAAGCCCCTGTGGCAAAACACGCAGTTGAAGAGCCGCGACGTCAGTGCACCGGCGATCGTCGGCCGCGCGGTGGTGGTCGGTGACTATAAGGGGTTTGTGCACTTTCTATCGCGTGATACCGGTGAATTTGTCGCACGGACGAGGACGGGGGGCGCGATCACCGCGCAACCGGTCGTTGCCGGCAACACGTTGGTGGTGCAGAGCCGCAACGGCGATCTGTACGGTTTCCGGCCGCAATAGGCCGGCCGCATCGCGTACGCGCGCCGCCGGCCGCTGCCGGACGGCGCGCGTGCGTTTTTGGAAAAAGCAACATGAAGCCCGTAATCGCCCTTGTTGGGCGCCCTAATGTGGGGAAATCCACGCTGTTCAACCGGTTGACGCGCTCGCGCGATGCGCTTGTCGCGGATCTGCCCGGGCTTACGCGCGACCGCCATTATGGCGAGGGCCGCGTCGGCGAGCGGCCGTACCTGGTCGTCGATACGGGTGGCTTCGAACCGGTCGCCAAGGACGGCATTCTGCATGAGATGGCTCGGCAGACGCGTCAGGCGGTCGAGGAGGCCGACGTGGTCGTGTTCGTCGTCGATGGCCGCAACGGCCTCGCGCCGCAGGACAAGACGATCGCCGACTATCTGCGCAAGACGGGCCGCCCGATCTTCCTGGTCGTCAACAAAGCCGAGGGCATGAAGTACAGCGCGGTGGCCGCGGACTTCTATGAACTTGGCCTAGGCGATCCACGCGCAATCTCCGCCGCGCACGGCGACGGTGTCAGCGAGATGATTGGACAGGCGCTCGCCGTCGCCTATGCGGATCGTGCGCCGCACGATGAAGCGCACGCGGGCCACGGCGTGAAAATCGCCATCGTCGGCCGGCCCAATGTTGGTAAGTCGACTTTGGTCAATGCGTTGCTCGGCGAGGAGCGCGTCATTGCGTTCGATCTGCCCGGCACGACGCGCGATTCGATTTACATCGACTTCGAGCGCCAGGGCCGCCCGTATACGCTGATCGACACGGCCGGGCTGCGCAAGCGCGGCAAGGTGTTCGAGGCGGTCGAGAAGTTCTCGGTGGTCAAGACGCTGCAATCGATCGCCGACGCCAACGTGGTGATCCTGCTGCTCGACGCGCGGCAGGATATCTCGGAACAGGACGCGCATATTGCCGGCTTTGTCGTCGAGCAGGGCCGCGCGCTCGTGATTGGCGTGAACAAATGGGACGGCCTGGATGAGCACGTGCGCGAGCGCACCAAGGCCGACTTGGCGCGCAAGCTCAAATTCCTCGACTTCGCGAAGTCACATTACATTTCGGCGGCGGAAAAGACGGGGATTGGTGCGCTGTTGCGCTCGGTGGATGCCGCCTATGCGGCCGCAATGGCCAAGCTGCCGACGCCGAAGCTCACGCGGGCGCTGATCGACGCCGTGCAGTTCCAGCAGCCGCGGCGCCGCGGTCCGGTCCGCCCAAAGTTGCGTTATGCGCACCAAGGGGGGCAGAATCCGCCGATCATCGTGATCCACGGCAATGCGTTGGATGCGATCACTGATACGTATAAACGTTACCTCGAAGGCCGGTTTCGCGAAACTTTTGGTCTCACCGGCACTCCATTGCGCATAGAGTTTCGTTCGAGCCGGAACCCTTATGCGGACAAAGACTGAATGTGCGGCGATGGTCCGGCCGGCAACTTTACGGCCTCGAAAATTCGGCTATAGTGTAGCAATTGGCGGCGTTTCCTTTTTCTCGTCGCCGATATGATTAATTTGCAAAAAACAACCTCGGAGTTTGCTATGAGCAACAAAGGGCAACTGTTACAAGACCCGTTTTTGAACGCATTGCGCAAGGAGCATGTGCCGGTGTCGATTTATCTCGTCAACGGTATCAAGCTGCAAGGCAATATCGAATCGTTCGACCAATATGTGGTGTTGCTCCGCAATACTGTTACGCAAATGGTGTACAAGCACGCGATCTCAACCGTCGTGCCCGCACGCCCGGTGAACTTCCATCCCGATTCGGAAGGCTCGTGATCCGATTGTCCGGCGGGCGCAGCCAGCCGGCCTGGCGCCTGTCTTCCACTCTAACTGTTTCATCAATTTGATCAACGCAGCGCTTGTCAGCATAGATTTCGGAAAGATCGATTTTCAGGCCAGTCTTGAAGAGTTGAGCCTGCTCGCCACCAGTGCCGGGGCTCACCCGGTGCTGACACTGACGGGCCGGCGCTCGAGCCCGGATGCCGCGCACTTTATCGGCAGCGGCAAGGTCGAGGAGCTTCGACTCGGCGCACAGGCTAACGACGTCGATATTGTCATTTTCAACCACGCATTGTCGCCCGCACAGCAGCGTAACCTGGAGCATGAGCTTGAGCGGCGTGTTGTCGATCGCACCAGTCTGATTCTCGATATCTTCGCGCAACGCGCGCGCAGCCATGAAGGCAAGCTGCAGGTGGAGCTGGCGCAGCTGCAATATCTGTCCACGCGCTTGGTTCGAGCGTGGACCCACCTGGAGCGGCAAAAAGGCGGGATCGGCTTGCGCGGCCCAGGCGAGACGCAGCTGGAAACTGACCGGCGGCTGATTGGCGAGCGCATCAAGATGTTGCGCGGCAAGCTGCGCAAGCTGCAGCGCCAGCATGGCACGCAGCGTCGGCAGCGCGAGCGCAATCGCACGCTGTCGGTGTCGTTGGTTGGCTATACGAACGCTGGCAAGTCAACGTTGTTCAACGCGCTGACCAAGGCGCAAGCCTATGCGGCTGACCAGTTGTTCGCGACACTGGATACGACGTCGCGCCGCGTCTATCTCGGCGAAGCGGGCAATGTCGTGGTTTCCGACACGGTCGGCTTTATCCGAGACTTGCCGCACCAACTGGTCGCGGCGTTTCGCGCCACGCTGGAGGAAACCGTGCATGCGGACCTGCTGCTGCATATCGTCGATGCCGCCAGCGCGGTGCGCGCGGATCAGATCGAGCAGGTCAACGACGTGCTGCGCGAGATCGGCGCGGCATCGATCCCGCAGATTCTCGTGTTCAACAAGATCGACCAGGTGCCTGAGTTGGCGAGCCGGGCCGATCGGGTTGAAAGGAACGAGTATGGTAATATCACGCGCGTTTTTCTGAGTGCGCGAACCGGGCAGGGACTCGACGCGTTGCGCGACGCGGTGGCCGAGGTGGCGCTCGGTGCGCAGGCGTTCAAGCGGGATCCGGACGGCATGGGCGCCGACGATCACGGCCCGCGTTGCGACGCCGAGGGTTCGCACTCGGACGAGGCCGGGGCGACGGCCGGCGCCAATGCATCCGACGACGAGCGCGTTCGCCAAGCGAGCCGCAGTGTCCACCAACAGCGTATCTGACAACTGCATTCTGCAATAACCGGCTGTGACATGGTGAACGACAAGAATATCCGAAGTACGTGGCAGCGCGCGCGTGCTGTCTTTTCAATCAATGATCCGCGCTGGGGCCGGGGCCAGGGGGGCAACGATGCGTCCCGGCGTCCGCAGGATCAGCGCAACGGTGGCAAGGACGGCCAGGAAGGTCCGCCCGACCTGGACGAGTTGTGGCGCGACTTCAATCGCCGGATTAACCGGCTGTTCGGTCGCAAGGGTGGTGGCGACGGCGGCAGCCCAGGCCCGGCGAACCTAGGTAACGGCCGCGGCGGGCATCTGGGCCTGGGGGTTGTCGTCGGCGTGCTGGTTGCGATCTACTTGGCCAGTGGCGTCTATATCGTGCAGGAAGGGCAGGCCGGTGTCGTGCTGCAGTTCGGCAAGTACAAGTACACGACCGGCGCGGGGATCCAGTGGCGGCTGCCGTATCCGTTCCAGAGCAATGAGATTGTCAACATGTCGCAGGTGCGCTCGGTCGAGATCGGCCGCGACAACATGATCCGCTCGACGAACCTGAAGGATATGTCGATGCTGACCAAGGACGAGAACATCATCGACGTGCGTTTTGCGGTCCAGTATCGCGTGAAGGATCCGGCCGCGTTCCTGTTCCACAACGTCGACGCGGAAGGCACGGTGACGCAGGCCGCCGAGACCGCAGTGCGCGAGATCGTCGGCAAGAACACAATGGACTATGTACTGTATGAGGGACGCGAGCAGGTCGCGCTGCAATTGTCGCAGCAGATCCAGCGGATCCTGGACCAGTACAAGACGGGCATTATCGTGAGCAGCGTGACGATGCAGAGCGTGCAGCCGCCGCAGCAGGTGCAATCCGCTTTCGACGACGCAGTGAAAGCCGGGCAGGATCGCGAGCGCGCGAAGAACGAGGCGCTGGCCTATGCGAACAACGTGGTGCCGCTCGCGCAGGGCACTGCCGCGCGGATGGTAGCGGACGCGCACGGCTATCGCGCGCGCGTGGTGGCCCAGGCCGAGGGTGACGCCGCACGCTTCAAGCAAGTGCAAGCCGAGTACGCGAAGGCGCCGGCTGTCACACGCGAACGAATGTACCTGGACACGATGCAACAAGTCTACTCAAACGCAACGAAGGTGATCGTGGACAGCAAAGCCAGCAGCAATCTGCTGTACCTGCCGCTGGACAAGGTATTGGCGCAGCATCGCGCGCACGCGCAAGGGGGCGCGAGCCCGAGTGCGCCGGACAACGGCGCGCAGGGTGGGGCGTCGCCGGCCGGCGGGCCAGCCGTGCCAGCGCAAGCGATGCCGGGTGCGTCTGTCGGCGGCGACGTGAGTCGTTCCCGGGACTTGTTTCGTCGTCGCGGCCGCGACGACGGTCAATAAGAGGGGCAGACTATGAATCGAATCATCGCCCTCGTCGTTGCCGTGCTCGTCGTGTTGTTCGTCGGCTCCTCGATGATCTTTGTCGTCGACCAGCGCAAGTACGCGATCGTGTTCGCGTTCGGCGAGGTCAAGCAGATCATCTCGGCGCCCGGCCTACACTTGAAGGCGCCGCCGCCGTTCCAAAACGTGATCTATATGGACAAGCGCATCCAGACGATCGACAACCCGGAAGCGGACCGCTACATCACTGCGGAAAAGAAGAATCTGCTGGTTGACCTGTTCGTCAAATGGCGGATTGTCGATCCGCGCAAGTTCTACATCAGTTTCCGCGGCGACGCGTCACTCGCGCAGGACCGGTTGACCCAAGTCATCCGCGCGGCGCTGAACGAGGAGTTCACCAAACGCACGGTCTCGGAGGTGGTCTCCAACGAGCGCGAGGTCGTGATGCAGGCGGTGCGCAAGAAGGTCGAGCGCGACGCATCGAACCTGGGCATCGACATCGTCGACGTGCGGCTGCGCCGCGTCGATTTGCTCGAGAACATCAGCGAATCGGTCTACCAGCGGATGAAGGCGGAGCGCCAGCAAGTCGCCAACGAGCAGCGCTCGACGGGTGCCGCCGAGGCCGAACGCATTCGTGCCGATGCGGACAAGCAGCGTGAAGTGGTGATCGCCGAAGCGTATAAGCAGGCGCAGGAGATCAAAGGGGACGGCGATGCCAAGGCTGCCGCGATCTATGCGAACGCATTCGGCCGGGACCCGCAATTCTATGCGTTCTACCAGAGCCTGGAGGCCTATCGGCGCAGCATTGGCAACGGGGATATCGTGGTCGCGGATCCGAACAGCGAATTCTTCCGCTTCATGAAAAATCCCGCCGGCGCGGCGGTGGGCGGCGCTGCGGCCACGCCTGCCGCGCCGGGTCGCAGACACTAGACGCACGAGCGCCGCGCGGGCATGCGGCGTGTGTGCCCGCGCGAAAAAAAAGAAGCAGGCCCATGGCCGCCACACTCTTGCTCGCCATTGCGCTGATGCTAATCATCGAAGGGATTTTCCCATTCGTGTCGCCGGCGCGGTGGCTGGATACGTTTCGTAAAATAACGCAACTGCCGCCGGCACAGGTGCGGCTCGGCGGGTTGATGGCAATCGGTTTTGGGTTGCTCCTGCTGATGCTGGCGGCCTGATCGCGCTGCGCTGCGTCGCGCCACTGGACTTAAGCTGATGCCGACCTGGTTATTGCCTGAGAATATCGCCGACGTGTTGCCCGCCGAGGCACGTAAGCTTGAGGAATTGCGTCGCGTGCTGCTCGACCGTTTCCGTTCGTATGGCTACGAGATGGTCATGCCGCCGCTGCTCGAATACCTCGAGTCATTGCTGACGGGCAGCGGTAGCGACCTAGCGTTGCGCACATTTAAGCTGGTCGACCAGTTATCCGGCCACACGCTGGGGCTGCGCGCGGACATCACGCCGCAGGTATCGCGTATCGACGCACACTTGCTGAATCGGCAGGGCGTCACGCGGCTGTGCTATGCGGGGCACGTGTTGCACACGCGTCCCCGTGGCCTGCATGCGACGCGTGAGCAGATCCAGATTGGAGCCGAAATCTACGGGTATGCAGGCTTGGAGGCGGATGTCGAAATCCAGCAGCTGATGCTCGATAGCCTGCGGCTCGCCGGTCTCGGGCCGGTGCGACTGGACCTGTGCCATGCGGGCGTGCTGGCCGCGCTGCTGGACGCCGACGAGCGCGCGGCCGGGCTAGGCCCCGCGCTGTACGCGGCGCTGGCCGGCAAGGATGTGCCCCGGCTGGATGAGCTTACGCGTGACCTGGCGAAGCCGGTGCGCGACGCGCTGCTCGCGTTGCCAATGCTGTACGGCGACGCGTCAGTGATCGACGAGGCGCGCGCGCAACTTCCTGCATGGCCTGCGCTCACGCGCGCGCTCGATGAGCTTGCGTTTCTTGCCGCGCAGATTGGCGATGCGCACGTGGCGATCGACCTAGCCGACTTGCGTGGCTACGCGTATCACAGCGGCGTGATGTTTTGCGCGTATGTCGATGGCGTGCCGAACGCCGTGGCGCGCGGCGGGCGCTATGATCATGTTGGCCACGCGTACGGGCGTGCGCGGGCGGCGACCGGGTTTTCGCTGGACTTGCGCGAGGTGGCGCGGATTTCGCCGCGGCAGGCACGCTCCAGTGCCATTCTGGCGCCGTGGAATCACGACGCGGCGTTGCGGGCCACCGTAGCGGCGTTGCGCGATAGCGGTGAGACGGTGATTCAGGCGTTGCCCGGCCACGAGCATACGCTGGACGAATTCGCCTGCGACCGCGTGCTCGTGCAGCGGGGCGACGCGTGGACCGTCGAGCCGCGCTGAAGACGGTGCATATGCCGGCTGCCTAAAAAAACGGCAGTCGTGTGCACGAACCTAGGTAGAATACGTTTTTAACCAGCTCAAGTAACACCATGTCCGCCAGCGTAGCTCAATCAGGTCAAGCGGCAACCCAGTCCGGACGCAACGTCGTCGTGGTCGGCACCCAGTGGGGTGACGAAGGAAAGGGCAAGATCGTCGACTGGCTCACCGATCATTCCCAAGGCGTCGTGCGCTTTCAAGGCGGGCACAACGCGGGCCATACGCTGATCATCGGCGGCAAAAAAACCATCTTGCGGTTGATTCCATCGGGCATCATGCGCGATGGCGTCGCATGCTATATCGGTAACGGCGTCGTGCTGTCGCCGGAAGCGCTGTTCAAGGAGATCGGCGAGCTTGAGGATGCCGGCGTCGATGTGCGTAACCGGTTGTTTATCTCCGAGGCGGCCACGCTGATTCTGCCGTATCACATTGCGATCGATCTGGCGCGCGAGGCACGGCGTGGCGCTGGCAAGATCGGCACCACCGGCCGCGGCATCGGGCCGGCGTACGAGGACAAGGTTGGCCGGCGCGCGTTGCGCGTGCACGACTTGTTCGACGCGGCCACATTCGCGGACCGATTGCGCGAGAACCTCGATTTCCATAATTTCGTGCTCACGCAATACTTGGGTGCGCAGGCAGTCGATTTTCAGCAAACGCTGGATGCGATGCTCGGCTACGCGGACCGGCTCGCGCCGATGATCACCGATGTGTCGCGGCGGCTGTATGACGAGAACAACGCCGGGCGCAACCTGCTGTTCGAAGGCGCGCAAGGCACATTACTGGACATCGACCATGGTACGTATCCGTTCGTCACGTCGAGCAATTGCGTCGCGGGTGCAGCGGCGGCCGGCGCCGGCATTGGCCCGCACAAGCTTAACTACGTCCTTGGGATCACAAAGGCCTATTGCACACGCGTGGGCGCCGGACCGTTCCCGAGCGAACTGTATGACGTGGACAATCCGCAACGCCAGGACCCGGTCGGCTTGACGCTGGCCAACGTCGGCAAGGAATTCGGCTCGGTGACGGGCCGCCCGCGCCGCACCGGCTGGCTCGATGCAGCCGCGCTCAAGCGCTCGATTCAGATCAACGGCGTGACGGGATTGTGCATCACGAAGCTGGACGTGCTTGACGGGCTCGATGAGGTGCGGTTGTGCACCGGCTACAGGATCGATGGCCAGGACGTCGACATTCTGCCGCGCGGCGCAACGCAAGTGAGCCGCTGCGAACCCGTGTACGAGACGTTCCCCGGCTGGAAGGTAAGCACGATCGGCATCAACGCGTGGGATGCGCTGCCCGCCAATGCGCGCGCGTATCTGACGCGACTGCAGCAAGTGGCCGGCGTGCCAATCGATATGGTGTCGACCGGTCCGGATCGTGACGAGACGATTTTGCTGCGCCATCCGTTTAAGGCTGGGTAATACTGCGCGATTCCGATATTCCTATGATGAAAGAACTGAGTTCGGACCCGCGCAATGACGACCAGCACCTGTGGATCGGCTGGGACGATTATCATCGGCTGGTCGAGCGGCTTGCGTTGATGGTGCACGAGTCGGGCTGGAAGTTCGACAAGATTCTGTGCCTGGCGCGTGGCGGGTTGCGTGTCGGCGACCAGTTGTCGCGGATCTATGATCTGCCGTTGGCCATTCTCGCCACGAGCTCGTATCGCGAGGCTGCGGGCACGCAGCAGGGCGATCTCGATATCGCGCAGTACATCACGATGACGCGCGGCGAGTTGTCTGGCAATGTGTTGCTGGTTGACGATCTCGTCGATTCGGGCGTCACGTTGGCGCGCGTGCAGGAGCATTTGAAGGAGCGGTATCCGGCCATTACGGCGGTGCGCTCGGCGGTACTGTGGTACAAGGCATGCTCGAAGGTGAAGCCGGATTACTTCGTCCAGCACCTGCCGACCAATCCGTGGATCCATCAGCCGTTTGAGGAATGGGACACGGTGCGTCCGCACAACCTGGCCGCGTGGATCAAGCGCGGCACCGGCGGTACCGCGCCGGCAAGCGCGTGATTCGCGCCAGGTGGCGGTATCGGCAATGGACGAACATAAGGCGGCTGCTTCTGGCAGCCGCTTTTTTATCGGCGAGAGACGCGGCGTGCGGTCTGTCCCGTAGTCAATCGCAATCGTAATCGGAACGGCGCCGCAAGCTTCCGTGGTGCGGCAACAGCATCGCGGGCGCGGGCTTACTCCGTGAACCTGCATGGATAGAATATCGCCTCGTTTTCGCGACACGACGCCCGACATGACGAATGCTCTCCACGGTCATCCGATCCGTACCCAACCGTTGCCCGCCTTGACTGTGGCCGCAATCGGCGTCGTGTTCGGCGATATCGGCACCAGTCCGCTGTATGCGCTGAAGGAGGCTTTCAGTCCGCAGCACGGTATCGCGTTGACGCCGGAGGGCATTCTCGGCGTGATCTCGTTGCTATTCTGGGCGATTGTCATCGTGGTGTCGTTGAAATACGTGCTTTTCGTGATGCGGGCCGACAACGATGGCGAGGGCGGCGTGCTCGCGCTGATGGCGCTCGCGTTGCGCGGGTTTGCGCGCGATGGCAAGTGGATCGGCGTGCTAATGGCCTTCGGCATCTTTGGCGCCTGCATGTTCTATGGCGACGCGGTGATCACGCCGGCGATCTCGGTGATGTCCGCGGTCGAGGGGTTGGAAATCGCCGCGCCATCGCTCGCGCGTTATGTGCTGCCGATCACGCTGCTAATCCTGATCGCACTGTTCATGCTGCAGAAGCATGGCACCGAGGTCGTGGGGCGGCTGTTCGGGCCAGTGATGATCGTCTGGTTCGTCACGCTTGCGCTGCTGGGCCTGTACCATATCGCCACCGCGCCTCGTGTAATCGCGGCGCTCAATCCATGGTATGCGATACGCTTCATGCACGACCATGCGGTGCAGGCGTATCATGTGCTCGGCTCGGTATTCCTCGTGCTCACCGGCGCCGAGGCGCTGTATGCGGATATGGGACACTTCGGCGCGAAACCGATTCGCGTCGCGTGGTATGGAATGGTGATGCCCGCGCTGGTGCTGAATTACTTCGGACAGGGTGCGTTGTTGCTCAGCGATCCGAGCGCGATCCAGAATCCATTCTATCTGCTCGCGCCGGACTGGGCGCTGCTGCCGCTGGTGGTGCTCGCCACGGCGGCCACCGTGATCGCGTCGCAGGCGGTAATCTCCGGCGCATTCTCGCTAACCAGCCAAGCGATCCAGCTTGGCTATGTGCCGCGGATGAAGATCCAGCACACGTCCGCGAGCGCGATTGGGCAGATTTACATCCCGATCGTGAACTGGTTGCTGCTGTTTGTGATCCTTATTATTGTGCTGGGTTTCAAGAGTTCAGACAATCTTGCGGCGGCCTACGGGATCGCGGTCACCACGACCATGGTAATCACGACGATACTCGCGTGTGTCGTGATGGTGCGCGTTTGGAACTGGAACAAGCTGTGGGTGGCCACGATTATCCTGGGCTTCATCACGGTTGACCTGTCGTTCTTCGGTGCGAACCTGCTGAAGCTGCGCGAAGGCGGCTGGCTGCCGTTGCTGATCGGCGCATTCCTATTCTTCCTGCTGATCACCTGGTACAAGGGCCGGCAGATTGTTAAGGAACGTACCGCGGCCGATGGTATTCCGCTAATGCCGTTCCTGCAGGGGTTGCTTGCCCATCCGCCGCATCGCGTGTCAGGCTCGGCCATTTATCTGACTGGCAACGAGACGCTGGTGCCAGTCAGCTTGCTGCATAACCTCAAGCACAACAAGGTGTTGCACGAGCGCACGATCTTCATGACGTTCATCACGCTGGACATCCCGTATGTCGATGACCATCGGCGCATCGACACCAAGGAGCTTGGCGGCGGGCTATATCGGGTGCGCGTGACGTACGGCTTCAACGAGACACCGGACTTGAATGGCGTGCTTAAGCTGCTCGAGCAACAGGAAAACATGTCGTTCGATTTGATGGACACGTCGTTCTTCCTCGCGCGGGAAACCGTCGTGCCGACGCAATTGCCGGGCATGTCGGTGTGGCGCGAGCGGATTTTCGCCTGGATGCACCAGAACGCCGCGAAGCCTACCGACTTTTTCAGCATCCCGGCCAATCGGGTCGTCGAGCTGGGCACAAAAATCGAGATTTAGTTGGCCTGCTGCCGCGTGGTATTACCTGCCGCTGTGCTTTAGCGGCCGCGTGGTGCAGAACACGTCGCTGCAGCCGCCGGCGGTGTAAGGGTGAAGGGTGAAGGGTGAAGGCAGCGGCCGGGCAGATAAACCGGCCGCTGCATCCGTTAGCGCAGCTTGAGCTTGGCGAGCGCGGCTGCCATCGCGCCTTGCGGTTCTGTCTCCCGGGTCCGTTCGCCGCGGCCCTGACCGCCGCGCCCACCGGCATCCCGGTCACGCGCTGCCGTGCTGCCCGCCCCGGCTCCGCCTGCCGCGGCGTCGTCTGACAGGCGCATTGTCAGCGAGATGCGCTGCCGCTTTAGGTCTACCTCGAGCACCTTGACGGTGACGACCTGGCCTGCCTTGACGACCTCGTGCGGGTCCTTCACGAACTTCGTCGACATCGCGGACACGTGCACGAGCCCGTCCTGGTGTACGCCGATATCGATGAACGCGCCGAATGCCGCGACGTTGGTCACGACCCCTTCGAGAATCATCCCGGGCGACAGGTCGGCGAGCGTCTCGACGCCTTCGCGGAACGTCGCAGTCTTGAACTCGGGCCGTGGATCGCGCCCCGGCTTTTCAAGCTCGCCCAGGATGTCACGCACGGTAGGCAGGCCAAAGCGTTCATCGACGAACTCGGCTGCGCACAGCTTCGCCAGCACGTCACGGTTGCCCATCACATCAGACACCGACTTGTTGATCTTCGCGAGGATGCGCTCGACCACCGGATAGGCCTCGGGGTGCACTGCCGAGCGGTCCAATGGATTCTCACCATGGTTGATGCGCAGGAAGCCGGCCGCCTGCTCGAAGGTCTTGTCGCCCAGGCGCGGCACCTTTTTCAAGTGCTCTCGGGACGGAAATGGCCCATGGGTGTCGCGATACTCGACGATGTTGCGTGCGAGTGTCGCGTTCAGGCCAGATACCCGGGCAAGCAGCGCAATCGATGCGGTGTTCGCGTCAACACCCACTGCGTTGACGCAATCCTCGACGACCGCATCCAGCGTGCGTGCCAGTTCCCGCTGGTTGACGTCATGTTGGTACTGGCCCACACCGATCGCCTTTGGCTCGATCTTCACCAGCTCGGCGAGCGGATCCTGCAGGCGGCGCGCGATCGAAACCGCGCCGCGCAACGATACGTCCAATTCGGGAAATTCCTTCGCCGCCAGCTCCGACGCCGAGTACACCGACGCGCCCGCCTCGGAGACGACGATCTTTTGCAGCTTCAGTTCGGGATGTCGGGCGATGAGCTCGCTGGCCAGCTTGTCGGTTTCACGCGATGCGGTACCGTTGCCGATGCTGATCAGCTCGGCCTGCGTCGCTTGGGCGAGCCGCGCGAGCCGGGCCAGCGACCCGTCCCAATCGCGGCGCGGTTCATGCGGATAAATCGTATCGGTGGCCAGCAGCTTGCCAGTGCGATCGACTACCGCCACCTTGACGCCGGTGCGCAGTCCCGGGTCCAATCCGATCACCGCCCTGGGGCCAGCCGGCGCGGCCAGCAATAAGTCTTTTAAGTTCCGTGCGAACACATTGATCGCTTCGTGCTCGGCGCGCTCGCGCAACTGGGTCAGCAGGTCGTTTTCCAAATGCGGTTGCACTTTCACGCGCCAGCACCAGCGACACACGTCGCCGAGCCACTTGTCGGCCGGCCGCCCTTGATTGGCAATGCCGAAGTGGCGCGCAATCATCGCTTCGCCAGGATGCGGCACTTGTGCATCAAGCTCCTCGCCCAAGCCGAGCTTAACGAACAGCACGCCGGCATTGCGGCCCCGGAACAGCGCGAGCGCGCGGTGCGATGGCACCGTCTTGATCGTCTCCGCGTAATCGTAGTAATCGCGGAATTTCTCGCCTTCCTCTTTTTCCTTGCCCTCGACGACAGTGGAGATCACTACGCCCTGATTCCACAGGTAGTTGCGCAGTCGGCCCAGTAACTCGGCTGTCTCGCCGAACTGCTCGGACAGGATGTCGCGCGCGCCGTCCAGCGCCGCCTTGATGTCGGCAACGCCTTTGTCGGCATTGACGAAATGGGCGGCCTGCGCGTGTGGATCGCGCGTCGGATCCGCGAGCAACGCATCCGCCAGAGGCTGCAGCCCCGCCTCGCGCGCGATTTGCGCACGTGTGCGACGCTTGGGTTTGTACGGCAGGTAAAGATCTTCGAGCGCCTGTTTCATGTCGGCGGCTAGGATCGCGGTGCGCAACGTATCAGTCAGCTTGCCCTGCTCGTCAATGCTTTGCAGGATCGCCGCGCGACGATCCTCGAGCTCGCGCAGGTACAGTAGCCGCTCCTCGAGCAAGCGCAGTTGCGTGTCGTCCAAGTTGCCGGTGACTTCTTTGCGGTAGCGCGCGATGAACGGGACGGTTGATCCTTCGTCGAGCAGTTGTACGGTAGCGGCGACCTGCCGCGGCTGGACAGTCAATTCGGTGGCGATGCGCTGTACGATCTTTAGGGCTACGTTGTCCGTCATGGGTGAGGCTTGTGCAGGTTCGAGCCGGGCATTTTGCCATAAGCGCGATGCGGGCCGGGCGTGACACAAGATCGCGATGATAGAATGGCGACATGCATGACCGCCTACCGATGTCCTCTCCTGCCCCGTACCAGCGCGTTCGCGAATCGATGCCGCCCAGCGGATCCCTATCTTCCCGAGCGCACCGTCGCACGGTGGCGATAACCCATACTGCACGACGCAAGCGGGCGTGGCCGCTGGTTGGATGGCTGCTTGCGTGTGTCGCCAGCGTTGTGCCGGCTGCGCCGTTGTATGCGCAGGCTGCGGATTGGGACGGCGCCGATGGGCGAGCGCGAGATGCATCATCGTTCGGTGCCCGACAGGCGCAGCTCGATCGCCGCAGCGAGTTAAACCGCTACGAGTATGGTGTCGCAAAGCACAACTGCTACAGCGCTATCCTGGTCAACCATTGTCTGGAGAAGGCGCGCAACCGAATGATTGCGAACAAAATGCGGATTCGCGACGAGCAAAATGCGCTCGACAACGAGCGCCGGGCCGTGCATGCGCGACAACGCGACGAGCAAGCCGCGCTCAAGCGCGAGGCGTACGCGCGCGAGGCGCCTCAACGCGCGGCGCGTGAGCGCGAGAACGAGCAGTCGTACGACGAGAAACAGCGCCAGCATGCGATCAATGAGGCGCGACGTACCGCGCAAGCGCCACAGCGCGAGGCGAGCCAGCGCGCGTACGATCAAAAGCAGGCCGACTACCAACGCAAGCTCGAGCAGGCGCGGCGGCAGGCCGCCCAGGATGCGCAGCAGCGGGCAGACAACGTGCGCAAGTTCGAGCAAAAGCAGCAGCGTGCGGTGCAGCATGCGCGGGACGTACGCGAGCGCCAAGCCCGAAAGCAGGGCGCTTCCACACCGGGCGCGGCGTCGGCAGCCTCCGGCATGGGCGGACAGTAGGGCCGCAGCCCCAGCTTGCGGACAAATGCCCAAGCTCTGCGCTAACCGCAGTAGAATCATGGTAAAGCGACCTCATATCGGGGACCGGCGCCGCAGGTGCGACGGCTTCCGATCGATCGGGAGGAAAAGGGCATGCAGCATGCATATGACGCTGACACGGTGGCAATCCAGGGCCAGATTGCTCGACTTCAGGATGAGCATCATGACTTGGACTGCCTAGTCAACCGGGTGGCTGACGTGCCCGGCATGAGTGACCTCGAGTTGCAGCGGTTAAAAAAGCGCAAGTTGAAGGTCAAGGACACGATTACGCTGTTGCAGTTGCAGCTGAGGCCCGATACCCATAATTGATGCAGCGCGGCGGTTCCCGCCGCGTTCGCGCGACACGCCGGTAGGCGGCGCGCGCTGGCACGGCGCCACACCGACTTTGCAGGGATTGCCGCATTGACATCCACGCCTGAATTGCGTCCGCGCGAACCGGATAGTTCGCCGTCGGTCGATGGCGCGTCGGCCGCGCCGACGCTGACCCCAGATGGACTCGCCGTTGCGCCGCGCCGGCTCGCCGAACTTGACGCGATCTTCGCCGCGGGCGGTGTGTTAGCCCATCATATCGATGGCTATCGGCCGCGCGACGCGCAGTTGCGCATGGCGCAAGCGGTCGCGGCGGCGATCGATGCAACGGGGCGCATGCCGGATGCCGGCGCGCTCGCGCTGGCCCATACCGAACGTCCATCGCGGCGGCTCACCGCGCAGCGCAGTGAGCCGCGCGGTGAGTCGGATGCCGCGACCGCCGGCGACGCGGATGCGACGGCGGGCGACAATACGCTGATCGTCGAGGCCGGCACCGGCACCGGTAAGACCTTCGCGTATCTAGTGCCCGCGATGCTGTGGGGTGGCAAAGTGATCGTGTCCACCGGCACCAAGCATTTACAGGACCAGTTGTTCCAGCGCGATATCCCGACGGTGCGCGACGCGCTCGCGGTCCCCGTATCGATCGCGATGCTCAAGGGGCGCGCGAACTATCTGTGTCACTATTACCTCACGCGCACCGCCGATAATGGCCGGTTGCCATCGCGGCAGGATGCCGCGCATTTGCAGGAAATCGTGCGCTTCGCGAAGGTCACGCGCAGCGGTGACAAGGCCGAGTTGGCTAGCGTGCCGGAAAACGCGCCAGTGTGGTCACTGGTGACGTCTACACGCGACAATTGCCTGTCGCAGGAGTGTCCGCATTACAAGGACTGCTTTGTGATGCAGGCGCGTCGCGATGCGCAGCAGGCTGATCTCGTGGTTGTCAATCACCACCTGTTTTTTGCTGACATCATGCTGCGCGACACCGGCATGGCCGAGTTGCTGCCCAGCGCGAACACGATCATCTTCGACGAGGCGCACCAACTGCCCGAGACCGCGACACTGTTCTTCGGTGACACGCTGTCGACCGCGCAACTGCTCGAACTGGCCCGCGACAGCGTCGCCGAAGGCTTGCTCAACGCGCGTGATGCAGTCGAATGGACGCGGCTTGGCGCGACGCTGGAGCGCGCCGCGCGCGATGTTAGGCTCGCGTTTAACCAGGATTCGCTACGCATCTCGCAGTCGCAACTTGGCAACGAGCATCCGCTGTTCGACGCGCTCGTCGGCGTTGAAGCGGCGCTTGACGAATTGATCACGGCGCTTGTGCAGCAGGCCGAGCGCGCGGAGCCGCTGGCCAACTGCCTGCGCCGTGCCCGAGAACTACGGCAGATGCTCGATGGCTGGTGCGGGCCGGACAATGCGCCGGCGCAAGCTGCGTCATCCGCAGGCTCGCGGCGGGGCGGGCCATCGGTCGCCGTGCGGCAGCGCGGCGACGTCGCATCGGCATCAAAATCTGCGCCGACATCGACATCGACATCGGCGTCTGCGTCTGCATCAGGATCCGCTTCGGGATCGGTGCAGCCCGATGACGCAAGCCAGTTCGGCGACGAGAGGGTGCGCTGGGTGGAGGTATTTTCTCACACGGTACAATTGCATCAGACACCGTTGTCTGTCGCGCCGATATTCGCGAAGCAACGCGGGGGCGCGCCTCGCGCGTGGATTTTCACGTCCGCGACGTTGTCCGTGCGGGGCGATTTTAACCACTACGCCACGCAAATGGGTCTAAACGCGCGTCGCTCGATGACATTGCCCAGCCCGTTCGACTATCCCAATCAGGCATTACTGTACGTGCCGCGCAATTTGCCGCAACCGTCATCGCCCTATTTCACCGACGCGGTGTTCGACGCCGCGCTGCCGGCGATCGAGGCGTCCGGTGGCGGCGTGTTCGTGCTATGCACGACACTGCGGGCGGTCGATCGGATGGCCGCGCGATTGCGCGACGCGATCCTTGCGCGGGGATGGCCGTATCCGTTGCTGGTGCAAGGCGAGGCTAGTCGCACCGAGCTGCTGGACCGTTTCCGTCAATACGGCAACGCGATCCTGGTGGGCAGCCAGAGCTTTTGGGAGGGCGTGGACGTACGCGGCGACGCGTTGTCGCTGGTGGTCATCGACAAGCTGCCGTTTGCGCCGCCCGACGACCCGGTGCTAGCCGCGCGGCTGGACGCATTGACGCGCAAGGGGCTGAGTCCGTTCGCGGTACACCAGTTGCCGCAGGCCGTAATCACGCTGAAGCAGGGCGCTGGCAGGCTAATCCGTGCCGAAACCGATCGCGGTGTGCTGATGATCTGCGATCCGCGCCTGGTCGATAAGCCGTACGGCAAGCGCATTTGGCAAAGCCTACCCCCGTTCCGCCGCACTCGTGAGATCGATGCAGTGCGGACCTTTTTTACCGGCTCGGTGACAGCGGATCCGCTCGTTGATGCACACTCAGTGTCCCAGTTGGCGTGACGGTCACAGGCATCGAGTAGACATGAAAAAGCCCGGCATCAGCCGGGCGATTCGACGACAGGCGTGGCGCCGTGCCATGCGGCATCTAAGCCGGCGCGTGCGGCCGGCCCAGTTCGCCTGTTCACCAAAATTGATACCACGGCTTTTCACCCTTGCGCAGTGCGCGGGCGTGGCCGGTCACGTAGGGGCTGTCCGGAAACGTTGACGTGAGCACGCGTTGGGTATCGTCGGCGAGCTGCGGCTGGTTCAGCGCGCGATACGACAATATCATCACATGCAGCGCATCCTCGGTGGCCGGCGCGTTCTTGTATTCTTTCAGCACTAGTTGCGCGCGGTTGATCGCGGCGACATACGCGCCGCGCCGATAGTAATAGTCGGCGGTGTGCACTTCGTGCGACGCTAATGCGTTGACGATGTAGCGCATGCGCTGTGCGGCATCCGGTGCATACTTGCTGCTCGGATATTTCTCGACGACGACGCGGAACGCATCGTACGAGTCACGTAATGCCTTCGGGTCGCGTTCGCTCATGTCTTGGCCGGCGAAGCGGCCGAACAGGCCCAGGTCGTCGTTGAAGCTGATTAGGCCCTTTAGGTAGTAAGCGTACGCGATATCCGGATGGTCGGGGTGCAATTGGATGAAACGGTCCACCGCTTGTTCGGCCGCCGCTGTTTCATTGTCCTTCCATTGGCAGTACGCGACATTGATTTGCGCCTGTTGTGCAAAATGACCGAACGGATCGCGCCCCTGCAGCAATTCGAAGTACTTCGAGCATTTGCCCCAGTCACCGGCGGTAAAGGCATCCTGGGCCTCCGAGTATAATTTCTGATTGGTCCACGCCGCCGTTTCGTCCGTTTTCTCGGGCAGACCGTGGCAGCCGGCGACGATCGCCGCTGCGATGGCCACGGCAGCGATCCTCAATGTGTTCAGCACTCGCATTCCAGTGAAGTTCAAATGACTCGTTCAAATGACCGGCCCAACGCCGGCGTCGATCCGCACGATTATAGCCCAAGCGTAAGCCCGGCCCGCCCCGACGAGCAAGTTGCGCGGGTACCGCCGGCGCTGGCAGGCGAGCGGCTGGACAAGGTCCTGGCGCGACTGTTCCCGACTTTTTCACGCAGCCGCCTGCAGACGTGGATTGACGCGGGGCGCGTGACGTTGGACGGTGCACCGGCGCGGCTGCGCCAGTCAGTGCCGCTGGGTGCGACCGTGCGGCTTGTGCCGGACCTGTTACCGCAAGCGCTGGCGTTCGCGCCGGAGCCGGTGCCGTTGCCGATCGTCTACGAGGACGAAACCCTGGTGGTGATCGACAAGCCAGCCGGGCTGGTCGTGCACCCGGCCGCGGGCAATTGGAGCGGCACGCTGCTCAACGGCCTGCTGCATCGCTATCCGGACGCTGCCGGACTGCCGCGTGCGGGCATCGTGCACCGGCTAGATAAGGACACCTCCGGCTTGATGGTGGTCGCGCGCACGTTGGCCGCGCAGACGGATCTGGTCAGGCAGTTGCAGGCGCGCACGGTCAAGCGCCGCTATATCGCGTTTGCCTGGGGTGTGACTCCGCCGAGTGGATGCATCGACGCGCCGATCGGGCGTGACCCGCGCGAGCGCACGCGCATGGCGGTGCTCGCCGGGGCCGCTGGCAAGGCCGCGCGTACGCACTTCAAGACCGTGGCCACCGGCGTGTGGTCCGGGCAACCGGTATCAAGGCTGCTTTGTGATCTGGAGACCGGGCGCACGCACCAGATCCGCGTGCATCTTGCCCATACCGGTCATCCGTTGCTCGGCGACCCGCTGTATGGCCGTGTGCGCAACGCGCGGCAACGTCCCGCGCTGCCCGCCGGCTTCGCGCGCCAGGCGCTGCACGCATGGCGACTCGCCCTGGTGCACCCGGCCACCCACGCGCCGGTGGCATGGCGCTCGGCGATGCCGCAGGATTTGGCGCAATTGGCTGCCGTGCTCGAGCTGACGGACCCACCCGATGACCAGGCTGAGACAATCGACTTCGCACGGCAACACGCATACGATGACGAGGGTGGCAGCATTGTTGCCGACGATGAGGAGGACGAGTTTGAATGAATCCGATCGGCGACCCGGCGCTCCAACGCTTTGCCGAGTTGACGCTGTTCGACTGTATCGTGCCGGACTGGCGCGTGAGTCCCCGCGTGCGCGCGCTAATCACCACGCGCGCCGGCGGTGTGAGCCGCGGCGCATATGGCGTGTTGCGCGATTGGCAAAGCGCGTCCGGCGGCCTGAACCTGGGGCTGCATACCGGCGATGACATTGATGCGGTGCACGAGAACCGTCGTCGTGTGCTCGCGCTGGTGGGTGCGCCCGCCGCATGGCTCGAGCAGGTGCATGGCACGCGCGTAGTCAGTGCCGACGAAGTGGTCGAGAACGAGCGGCTGACGGCCGATGCGCTGGGGCCCAAGGCCGATGCCAGCGTGACCGACCGTGCTGGGGCGGTTTGCGCGATATTGGTGGCCGACTGCATGCCGGTGTTGATTTGCGACGAAGCTGGCCGGGCCGTTGGCGCTGCGCATGCCGGATGGCGCGGGCTTGCCGGCGGCGTGATCGAGCATACGGTTGGTGCAGTGCGTGCGCTGCTCGCGCGCAATAAGCACGCGCCTGGGGTGCTGCACGCGTATCTCGGCCCATCGATCGGGCCAGGTGTGTTCGAAGTCGGAGAAGCGGTGCGCGCCGCGTTTCTTGACGCGTCGCTGCCGGGCGAGCGCGATGCGACCGATGCGGCGTTCGTCTCGCTGCCCACGCGTGTCGATGACGTCGCTGATGTGCACGGCGATGGCCGATGCAAGTACCTTGCAGATCTCGGCGCACTAGCCCGGCTGAGGCTGGCCCGGGTCGGCGTGCACTATGTGAGCGGGCCCCACGCGTGTACGTTCAGCGATCCTGCTCGTTTCTATTCCTATCGACGAGACCGCACGACAGGCCGCATGGCAGCATTGATCTGGCTGACCTGACCGTGTGTGCGGCGCGGCGCTGGCCCGCACTGCCATATGCCGCACCGTCACATGCCGCACGGCCGAGGTTGCGTGCCGCGACATCGGGAAAATGCCGATTAAAAAAATGGTGCGTTGCGGCAAAATCGATGATCGTGATTGACAGCCGTCGTGCGGGGGAGCAAGAATGCCCGGAGGCGGTCGATTGGCGACGGCCTTGCAGTACGTTCGCGCGACTGATACACAGCCTGCCTTTGTCACTCCATACGAGGGCACCGGTCACTCCATACGGGTATGGCAGACTCATCCAGAACCTCGCAGCAATCCAGCACTGGTGCTTCGTCAGGCGGTGATCCGGCCGGGGAGATCCGCTCCCTGTTCGACGGCTGGCTGAACGCATGGCGCCAGTTCGCGGACCCGGCCACTTGGCCGCAGCGGATGGCAGACATGCAGCAGGCCGTGGTTGCACAGCCGGCGGCGCACGATGCAGATGAACGCGCGCGTGGCGCGAAGGGTGGCAAGGGCCGCGCCGATCCGCCATACGGCGGCGCAACGGCCGCGATGCCCATGGCTGGGCTGGCCACGCTGTTCGGTCCGGCATTGGCCAGTACGTTCGGTCCTGCTCTGACCGCGTCGCCGTTTGCGTTTGCGCTGCCCCATGCCGTCGGCGAGCTGCCGAATGTGCCGGCCGCGTTGACAAACCCGTTTGCGTCGTTTGGTGCGGGGCCCAGCGTGAGATTTGATCCGCAGCGATTGCAAGCGCTGCGGCATGACTACTTGCATGAGTGCCAGACATTGATCGAGCGAGCGCTGAAATTCACGTCGGGCTTGGCAGACATCGGCGCGCTGCTTGAGCCGGGCGACCGCCGCTTCAGCGCCGACGAATGGAAGGCGACGCCGACCTGCGCGTTGGCGGCGGCGTGGTACCTGCTCAATTCGCGATACTTGAACAAGCTTGTGGATGCGCTGGAGGCGGAGGCGAGGACGCGCGAGCGGATCCGTTTCGTCGTCGAGCAGTGGGTCGCCGCGGCATCGCCGAGCAATTTTCTCGCGCTCAATCCGGAAGTGCAAAAAACGCTGCTTGACACCCAGGGAGAAAGCCTACGGCAGGGCATCGCAAACCTGTTGGCGGACCTGCAACGCGGCAAGATCTCGCAGACCGACGAATCGCGTTTCGTGGTCGGCAAGAACCTGGCGAGCACCGAAGGCTGGGTCGTGTTCGAGAACGAGTTGATCCAGCTGATCCAATACACGCCACGTACGCCGATGGTCCACGAGCGGCCGCTGCTGGTCGTGCCGCCGTGCATCAACAAATTCTACATTCTGGATCTGCAGCCGGACAATTCGCTGGTGCGCTACGCGCTCGACCAGGGCCACCCCGTGTTCCTGATCTCGTGGCGCAATGCGGATGCGTCGATTGCGCACAAGACGTGGGACGACTATATCGCCGACGGTGTGCTCGCGGCGATCGACGTCACACGCGACATCACCGGCCGTGAGCAGATCAATACCCTCGGCTTCTGCGTCGGCGGCACGCTGCTCGCGACGGCGCTGGCCGTGCGTGCCGCGCGCGGCCAGCGTCCGGCTGCGTCGATGACGCTGCTCACCGCGATGCTGGATTTCGGCGACACTGGCGTGCTCGATGTGTTCATCGATGAGGCACACGTCGCGTTGCGCGAGCAGACGATTGGCGCAAAAGGAGGCGGCACGCCAGGCCTGATGCGTGGCGTCGAGTTTGCGAACACGTTCTCTTTGCTGCGGCCGAACGACCTGGTATGGAACTACGTGGTCGATAATTACCTGAAGGGACGCACGCCGGCACCATTGGACCTGCTGCACTGGAACAGCGATTCGACGAACCTGCCGGGACCCATGTATGCGCGCTATCTGCGCGAGACGTATCTGGAGAACCGCTTGCGCGTGCCGGGCGGCGTGACGGTGTGCGGGGAGCCGGTGGATCTGACCCAGCTCGACGTGCCCACGTTCATCTATGGATCAAGGGACGATCACATCGTGCCATGGCGCACCGCGTACGCATCGACGTCGCTGCTCTGCGGTCCACTCCAGTTCGTGCTCGGCGCATCTGGCCACATTGCGGGAGTGATCAATCCGCCGGCCAAGAACAAACGCAGCTATTGGGCGATCGAAGGGGAAACTCGCGCGTTGCCAAACGATCCCGAGCAATGGCTCCGGCAATCCACGCAGCGGCCCGGAAGCTGGTGGCCGGCATGGTCGGGGTGGCTAGCGCGGTACGGCGGCAAACGGATCAAGGCGCGAGCGAAGGCCGGTAATGCGACATACCTGCCGATCGAACCCGCGCCGGGCCGTTATGTCCTCGTGCGCGACGTATGAACACGCCGCGCATGCAATCGGATGAGGCTTTTAAAAAGGAAAGCGAATGACTGACGTTGTGATCGTGTCCGCCGTCCGTACCGCGGTCGGCAAATTCGGTGGCTCGCTGGCACGCATTCCCGCGCCTGAGCTTGGCGCAACGGTGATCCGGGCTGCCCTGGAGCGGGCCGGCGTAAAGCCGGAGCAGGTCAGCGACGTGGTCCTGGGGCAGGTGTTGACCGCCGGCTCCGGCCAAAATCCGGCGCGCCAAGCGCTGATCAAGGCCGGGCTGCCTGCTGCCGTGCCGGCGATGACGATCAACAAGGTCTGCGGCTCCGGCCTGCAGGCGGTGATGCTGGCCGCTAACGCGGTGATCGCCGGCGACGCGCAGATCGTGGTCGCCGGTGGCCAAGAGAACATGAGCGCCGCGCCGCACGTGCTGCCCAGATCGCGCGACGGCTTCCGGATGGGGGATGTGAAGCTGATCGACAGCATGATCGTCGACGGCTTATGGGACGTCTACAACCAGTACCATATGGGTATCACCGCCGAAAACGTGGCACAGGAGTACGGCATTACGCGCGAGGCACAGGACCAGTTCGCTGCGCTGTCGCAGAACAAGGCCGAGGCCGCGCAGAAGGCCGGCTGCTTCGACGACGAGATCGTGCCGATCCATATCCCGCAGAAGCAGGGTGAGCCGGTGCACTTTGCGACCGACGAGTTTGTGCGCCACGGCGTGACAGCAGAATCGTTGGCCGGGCTCAAGCCGGCGTTTTCAAAGGAGGGCACGGTCACCGCGGCGAACGCATCGGGCATCAATGACGGTGCGGCGGCGCTTGTCGTAATGTCGGCGAAGAAAGCCGAGGCACTCGACTTGAAGCCGCTCGCCCGAATCAAGTCGTACGCGAGCGCGGGAGTGGACCCGAAGGTGATGGGCATGGGCCCGGTGCCCGCCTCGCGTCGCTGCCTGGAGCGCGCGGGCTGGTCGGTGGCCGACTTGGACCTGATGGAGATCAACGAGGCGTTTGCCGCGCAAGCGCTGGCGGTCCATCAGGAAATGGGCTGGGACGTGTCGAAGATCAATGTGAATGGCGGCGCGATCGCCATCGGTCATCCGATCGGCGCGTCCGGTGCGCGTATCTTGGTCACCCTGTTGCATGAAATGCGCCGGCGCGACGTGAAGCGCGGTCTGGCGTCGTTGTGCATCGGTGGCGGCATGGGCGTCGCGCTTGCGGTCGAACGTGACTGAGCGGCATCGGCGCGAACGACAGAATCGATATCGGAGGACGTGACAGATGACACAGCGCATTGCATACGTAACGGGAGGCATGGGCGGCATCGGCACCGCAATCTGTCAGCGGTTGCACCGCGACGGATTTCGCGTGGTGGCCGGATGCGGCCCGAACTCGCCCCGTCGCACGAAATGGCTCGACAATCAGAAGGCATTGGGCTTCGAGTTCATCGCGTCCGAGGGCAATGTCGGCGATTGGAGTTCAACCAAAGCGGCGTTCGACAAAGTCAAGGCCGAAGTCGGTGATATCGACGTGCTGGTCAACAACGCGGGCATCACGCGTGACGTGGTGTTCCGCAAGATGACCGTCGAAGACTGGACCGCGGTGATTGACACGAACCTGACGAGCCTGTTCAACGTCACGAAGCAGGTCATCGACGGGATGGTCGAGCGCGGCTGGGGACGGGTGATCAATATTTCGTCGGTGAACGGCCAAAAAGGGCAGTTCGGGCAGACGAACTACTCGACGGCCAAGGCTGGCATCCATGGTTTCACGATGGCACTCGCGCAAGAGGTGGCCACCAGGGGCGTGACCGTCAATACTGTGTCGCCGGGCTACATCGGCACCGACATGGTCAAGGCGATTCGTCAAGACGTGCTCGAGAAAATCATCGCGACCATTCCTGTCAAGCGCCTCGGCGCGCCGGAGGAAATTGCATCGATTGTTTCGTGGCTCGCCTCGGACGAATCGGGCTTTGCGACAGGTGCGGACTTTTCCCTGAACGGTGGTCTGCATATGGGGTGATGCGTGTATGGCGCGCGCCACCCTACGCGCGCCGCGCATGCATCGCAGAACAAGGGGCATGCCGTTCGTCGAGGATGGCACGTCCGCATTCGTCCTTGAAGGCGTGACATGACGACTACAAAGAAACCTGCTGAACGTCTGATCAAAAAATATCCGAACCGTCGGCTCTACGATACCGAGACGAGCACGTACATCACGTTGAGCGACGTGAAGCAGCTCGTGCTTGACCAGGAAGCGTTCAAGGTGGTCGACGCCAAGTCCAACGAGGACCTGACGCGCAGCATCTTGCTGCAGATCATCCTTGAAGAGGAAAGCGGCGGGGTGCCGATGTTCTCGTCGTCGATGTTGTCGCAGATCATTCGTTTCTATGGTCATGCAATGCAAGGCTTGATGGGAGCGTACCTGGAGAAAAATATCCAGGCATTCATCGACATCCAAAACAAATTTGCCGAGCAGTCGAAGGGACTGTACGACAACAATGCGCTGAACCCGGAAATCTGGTCGCAGTTCATGAATATGCAAGCGCCGATGATGCAAGGCATGATGACCAGCTACATCGAACAGTCGAAGAACATGTTCGTGCAGATGCAAGAGCAAATGCAGAACCAGGCCAAGACCCTGTTCAGCAGCTTTCCGTTCGGGCCGGGTGGCGGCACGTCATCGACCGGCGGCGATAAGAAATAGTCGGTGCCAGTGCGCCGGGTGGTGCTTCCGCACCGATTGCCCGCCGGGCGCGTACTCGATTGCCCGCCACGTGTCCCGCTTTGCGTAGCACAGCCAGGGTGCGGCGGACAAAGACCGGATTCGTGTGCAGCATCTGCGCGATCGTCTCAGAGGCCACCGGTCGTTGCCGTCCAGGGCGTCGCCTCGCGGTCGCAGCGGTTAAGCGCAAACGTCAAGTCAAGCGCAGCGGCTCGCCGTTGTCGCAGCGGAACTTGAAGCCTTCTGAGGGGGTGACTGTGTCCAGCACGGTAAAATGTTACTTTGTCGGCGCACGGCGCTAGGAACCCTCACCAGTACGGTACATTAGTGAAAAGCCATCACAAAGCAAAGGCCAAGCCGGATTGCGCGCCCAAAGTCGGCATGGTCAGCCTCGGCTGCCCAAAGGCGCTTGTCGATTCTGAGCAGATCATCACGCAACTGCGCGCGGAAGGCTATCAGATCTGCGGTACCTATGACGGTGCCGATCTGGTCGTCGTCAATACGTGCGGCTTTATCGATGAGGCCGTGCAGGAAAGCCTTGATGCGATCGGTGAAGCATTGGCCGAGAATGGCAAGGTCATCGTCACCGGCTGTCTGGGTGCGAAAAAGAACGCGAGCGGCACGGGTCTGATCGAGCAGGTTCACCCGAAGGTGCTCGCCGTGACCGGCCCGCATGCGCTCGGTGAAGTGATGCAAGCCGTCCATGCGCATCTGCCCAAGCCGCACGATCCGTTTGTCGATCTGGTGCCGGCGGCCGGCATCAAGCTCACGCCGAAACACTATGCGTATCTGAAGATCTCCGAGGGATGCAATCACCGCTGTACGTTTTGCATCATCCCGTCGATGCGTGGGGATCTCGTCTCGCGTCCGGTCGCGGAAGTCATGCTCGAAGCCGAAAACCTGTTCAAGTCCGGCGTCAAGGAACTGCTGGTGATCTCGCAGGACACGAGCGCATATGGCGTCGATGTGAAGTTCCGCACCGGCTTCTGGAACGGCCGCCCGCTGAGGACGCGAATGAACGAGCTTGCCGCGGCGCTCGGCGAACTGGCTGCCCAGTATGGCGCATGGGTGCGGCTCCACTATGTGTATCCGTATCCGAGCGTCGACGAAATCGTGCCGCTGATGGCCGACGGCCCGTATCGCGGCCACCTGCTGCCGTACCTAGACGTGCCGCTGCAACATGCCGATCCGGAGGTGCTCCGGCGGATGAAGCGGCCCGCGAACGCAGAAAAAACGCTGGAGCGCGTGCGGGCATGGCGCGAAGCGTGCCCGGACCTGACGATACGCAGCACGTTCATCGTTGGTTTTCCGGGAGAAACCGAAGCGCAGTTCGAGGTGTTGTTGGATTTTATCCGCGAGGCGCAACTGGACCGGGTCGGCTGTTTTGCCTATTCCCCTGTCGAAGGGGCCAGCGCGAACGAACTCGATGGGACGCTACCGGACGACGTACGCGAGGCGAGGCGCGCGAGGTTCATGGCGGTCGCCGAGTCGGTCTCCGCCGAGCGCTTGAAGCGCAAGGTTGGCAAGACACTGAAGGTGCTGATCGACGAAGTCAACGCCGACGGGGGCATCGGGCGCTCGGCGGCGGACGCGCCAGAAATCGACGGCGTAGTCTACGTGTCGCCGGCCAGCAAGGCATCGCGGCGCTATAAGGTCGGCGATTTTGTCAACGTTAGCATCACCGGCGCGGACGGGCACGATCTGTGGGGCGACGTCTGAACACTAGTCATCCTCGGGCAGCGCCGGCTTGAAGCTGGGATTGATCGGCTTGTTCAGCGGCCCCTTGACCGGCAGCACCTTGACGACAGGTCCATGCTCGGTCTGTGTCGCGACAATATCGTATGAAATGTCCCCGGTGCATGTGCGCGCGATCCAGCGCTGCGGCTTACCGGGCGTCGGTGCCGCGTCGGACGGCTTCTCAATGTTCTGCACGCTGTCACAGCCGGAGCGCATCGACGCATCCAGCCGTACCATGTTATCCGCCAAGTGGCTCGCCGGCGCAAGGTCCGGCGCGGCGGGCTCGCGGTGCGTGAACGGGATTGACCATGAACTGCAGGCGGCGAGCACCGTGCTTGCCGAAACGATAGCGGCGACGCTTGCCGTGCGCTTGAAAACTGCCATTGCGATTCCTCGAAACAACGCCTGTACGGTCCCTGCCGCCGTGCGCGGCGGCAAAACCGGGATCATACCCGCTTGCGCCGATATACTGATAACGCCACTTTTTTGACCCATGCCGATGAAGCCCATTGCTTATATTTCAATGACCTGCGTGATTCCGTTCGTGTTGTCGGCCTGCGGCGCGCCGCAGCCGCGCAGCAACACCGCCGACGCGGATGCCGGCACATCGCGGGCGGCCGTGCGCGCGCTGGCGCCGCCTGAATTCCCGCTCAAGCCCAATCCACAATACGCGGACTTTCCACTGTACACCGGCACGCTCGGTGCGCGGCCCATCGAAATGCGCTTAGGCGCGAAGTCCGATGACCCAACCGGCATTCAGGGCGAGTACCGCTTCCTCGACGGTGCCGCTGGCGTCGTCCTCGTGGCTGGCGAGCTGGACAACGGCACGTTGCAGATCGAGGAGTCGGACGATGGCACGCACATTACGGGCAACTGGGTCGGCAAGGTGGCCGTGGACGGCAGCATCCAGGGCGAGCGGATGAATCCGGACGATTCCGAGCCGCAACCGTTCGAGTTGCAACCGTCTAACGCGGCCGCCCGCGGCGCGCGCGATCCGATCCATGGGGCCGTCATCGGCGCGCCGTCGCGCCACGTTGGCGGCATGTCGAATTTGACGACAGACCAATGAACCAGGAGGGTGAAACGATGACAGACGATTTCCCCGCCGCGCCCGCTGGCGCCGCGCGCGATCCGCAGACCGAATTGCTTCATCCCGTCACCCCTGTGCAGCCCGGCTTTGAATCGTTCTCGGTGCCGACCGCACGGGCATCGACGGTGATATTCCCGGACTTAGCGTCGATGCGCGCGCTGGACTGGCGCAGTGATGCGCAGTGGCGCTATGGCCTGCACGCGACGCCGACGTCGGTGGCCTTGCAGCAGCGCATCGCGGCGATCGAAGGCGGGCGTTATGCATTGCTGCAACCCTCCGGCCTATCTGCGATCTCGAATGTCTATTTTGCATTCGTGAAGGCGGGCGACGACGTGCTGGTTCCGGACAATGTTTATTCCCCCAATCGCGAGCATGGTGACTGGCTCGCGCAGGATTTCGGGATCACGGTCCGCTATTACGATCCAATGGTTGGCTCGGGAATGGCCGCGCTGTTACGGCCGAACACGAGGCTGATCTGGCTAGAGGCGCCCGGGTCCATAACGATGGAAGTGCCGGACGTACCCGCCATCACGGCACTTGCACGCGAGCGCGGCATCGTGACGGCGCTCGACAATACCTATTCGGCTGGCCTCGTGTTCAAGCCGTTCGAGCATGGGGTCGACATCTCGGTGCAAGCGCTGACCAAGTACCAGTCCGGCGGCAGCGACGTGCTGATGGGCGCGACGATCACGGCGGACCACGACTTGTACCTGGCGATGAAGCGAGCCCGGATGCGCGTCGGCCTTGGCGTGTCGGCCGACGATTGCTCGCTGGTGCTGCGCGGATTGCCGTCGATGCAAGTGCGTTACCGTGCGCACGAGCGCAGCGCGTTGGCGATCGCCGGGTGGCTGAAGCGCCGCCCGGAGGTCGCTGCGGTACTGCATCCGGCATTTGAAGACTGCCCGGGCCACGCATATTGGAAGCGGGATTTCACCGGTGCAGGAGGATTGTTCTCGGTGGTGTTCGATCCACGCTACACGAGCGCGCAGGTTGACGCATTCGTCGAGGGGCTCGAGCTATTCGCGCTCGGCTGGAGCTGGGGTGGCGCGCACAGTATCGCGATGCCGTATGACATTGCGGCGATGCGTACCGCCGGTATGTGGCCGCATCGTGGCGTGCTGGTACGTTTCTATATCGGCCTGGAGCACGAGGCCGACTTGCGCGCCGACATTGAGCGCAGCTTGACGCGGCACCTGCGATGACATATCGCGCGTCGGCGACATCGCGCTTGCCGGTCATGCCACCGCGTCAGTCGAACAGGCGCAGCAGGCCGTCGAGTCCGACGTGATCGAGGGCGCAGCTGGCGCGCTCACGCACCAGCGGCTTGGCGCGGAACGCGACTGACCAACCGGCCGCTGCCATCATCGGCACGTCATTCGAGCCGTCGCCGAGCGCGATCGCGCGTGATGGTTCGATGCCGAGTTGGGCACACGTGTCGAGCAACGTGCGCGCTTTCACGTCGCCATTGACGATTTCGCCGACCACGCGTCCGGTCAGCTTACCGTCGACAATCTCCAGCGTGTTCGCCCGTGTAAAATCGAGCCTGAGCCGAGACTTCAAGCGCTCAGTGAAGAACGTAAAGCCGCCTGACACCAGCAGGGTTCGCAGACCGGCGGCACGCGCGCCGTCGAGCATGGCTTGCGCGCCGGGCGACAGGCGCAAGCGCTGCTCGTACACGTTCGCAAGCACATTGGCGTCCAGGCCAGCGAGCAGACCGACGCGTCGCACCAGGCTCTCGTTGAAATCCGTGATCTCGCCGCGCATCGCCGCCTCGGTGATGGCTGCCACCTGCGCTTTTAAACCGCAAAAGTCGGCGATCTCGTCGATGCACTCAATCGTGATCAGCGTCGAATCCATATCCATTGCGACAAGGCCAAAATCCGCGAGCCGGCGCAGTGGAACATACGCATAGTCGAGCTGGTGCGTGCGACAGTATGCGGCGATATCGGCGCGTTGCGACGGACTCGCCTCGCGCACGCGCAGCGCGTGTGCATCGAGGCGCTCGGCATGCGTGCCGCCCGCCAACGCGGTCAGCAGTCGCAGATGGTCATCGGACAGCGGCGCGGCGCTTTGGATCACTAGATTCATCGTTCTACAGGTGTCGGTCGTCGAGGTGGATCGGTGGCGATCCGGGCCGCGTGCGTCGCGGCAAAAGCGGCTATTGTAGCTGCTCGCTGGAGGCGGCGGCATGGCCATCCGTCGTGACATGCGCGAGGCGCGCTACACTGGCAAATACAGGATCCGTGTATAGCAAGGAGGCAATAACATGATGTTAAGTCGTTCGCGCACCCGATACCGCGCAGCGATCCGCCGTGTCGCGGCGCGGCTAGGACCGTTGATGCTGCCCATGGCGCTCGCCGCCGTGCCGGTGAGCGCCTCGGCGCAGCTGCAACCTTTGCCCGAGGCGTCTGCGCCGCGGGTGAAGTACACCGTCAAGGTGACGTCGAAAACGTACGGCAATGCGGAGCAAACGCGCATTGTCCGCTCCGGACAGATCGATGACTACACGTGGCGCATGCCTGCCCCCGGAGCACCAGCTTCGGTGCCGCCGCGTTGCCCCGGCGCATCCGGCGTGCCGGTCGACGCCACTGGCGCGCCAATCCGGCAAATCCAACTCAGGCTCGCTCCGATCGTTAAGAACCATATGGCGAGCCTGCAGCTGTACTTCAGCGGCCGTGCGGTGCAGGGCACGTCGACCGTGACGGTCGATGGCAAGCCGTTGGCCTGTCCCAAAACAGTGTCATTCAGCCAAGTCACCCGGTTATCGTTGCCGATCAATGGCAAGACCAAGACGTTGACGTTGTCGGACGGCACGCAATTGTCGCTGTCCGCCCAGTACTAGTGGCGCGGGGCAGTCGCGGGCGCCGCCTTGCCGCGGCCCACGGTGGCTGCGGTGAGGTGTCGGCTGGCGGCCACCGCCAGATCGTGATGCCTAGATCGATGTAGGTGACTTCATGCGTCCGCTGCTGGCTCATCGCCGGCTATCGGCGTGGGCTCGTGCAACGCGCCGGCGTTCAGCATCTCGCCGGCGTTCAGTGTCCAGCGCACCATGAAGCCCACGCGAGCGGGTTGTGCGCCGTCATGTGACTCAGACGTAGGCGCACGCCACGGCGCCGCGTCGAACCATCCGGTAACCAGGGTCACGACTGCCCAGCATGGCGATCGAGATGCTGCACTGGCCACCGCGCTGCGTGCCGGCTCGGCCGCGCGTTGGCTGGCCTCTGCCGCGAGCGCTGGGGTGGTAAAATAACAGGCTTTTCCCGAATCCCGCTTTGAGGACGTCCCCGTGCTGTCTACCGCGAACATTACGATGCAATTCGGGCCCAAGCCCTTGTTCGAAAACATCTCCGTTAAATTCGGCGAGGGCAACCGCTATGGGTTGATCGGAGCGAATGGCTGCGGCAAATCGACGTTCATGAAGATCCTCGGCGGCGACCTGGAGCCGAGTGCTGGCACGGTCATGCTCGAGCCGAACGTACGGCTGGGTAAGCTGCGGCAGGACCAGTTCGCCTACGAGGACATGCGCGTGCTCGACGTCGTAATGATGGGCCATACCGAGATGTGGCAGGCGATGAGCGAGCGCGACGCGATCTATGCGAATCCGGACGCGACCGATGACGACTACATGCGCGCCGCGGAACTCGAAGCGAAGTTCGCCGAGTACGATGGCTACACGGCTGAGGCGCGCGCCGGTGAGCTGCTGCTGGGCATCGGCATCGCGATCGAGGACCACAACGGGCCGATGAGCAACATTGCGCCGGGCTGGAAGCTGCGTGTGCTGCTGGCGCAGGCGCTGTTCTCCGACCCAGACGTGCTGCTGCTGGACGAGCCGACGAACAATTTGGACATCAATTCGATCCGCTGGCTCGAGAACGTCCTGAACGAGCGGGATTCGACGATGATCATCATCTCGCACGATCGGCACTTCTTGAACCAAGTCTGCACGCACATGGCAGACATGGACTTTGGCACGCTGAAGATCTACCCGGGCAACTACGACGATTACATGCTCGCGTCGGCGCAGGCGCGCGAGCGGCAAGCCGCCGCGAACGCGAAGGCCAAGGAGCGCATCGCGGATCTGCAGGACTTCGTGCGCCGCTTCTCTGCGAACAAGTCCAAGGCTCGCCAGGCGACGAGCCGGCTCAAGCAGATCGACAAGATCAAGATCGAGGAATTCAAGCCGTCGTCGCGGCAGAATCCATTCATCCGCTTCGAGTTCGACAAGAAGCTGCACAACATCGCAGTGCTTGCCGAGCAGATCACGAAGCAATATGACCGGACAATCTTCCAGAACCTGGACCTGTCCGTGCAGCCGGGCGAGAAGATCGCCATCGTTGGCGAGAATGGCGCCGGCAAGACCACGTTGCTGCGCGCGTTGTTCGGCAACCTGCCGCTGGATCATGGGCACGTGAAGTGGGCTGAGAACGCGAATGTCGGCTACATGCCGCAGGACACGTCCGAGGCCTTTCCGGACGACGTGACGTTGACCGAGTGGATTGACCCGTTCCGTCAGGAGGGCGACGACGAGACGATGGTGCGCGGCACGCTCGGGCGCCTGCTGTTTTCTGGTGACGACGTGAAGAAGTCCGTCAAGGTGCTCTCTGGCGGCGAAAAAGGGCGGATGCTGTGGGGCAAGCTGATGCTCGGCCGGCACAACGTGTTGCTGATGGACGAGCCGACGAACCACATGGACATGGAGTCGATCGAGTCGCTGCAGATCGCGCTCGAGAGATACGAAGGCACGCTGATCTTCGTGTCGCACGACCGTGAATTCGTCAACGGCCTGGCGGACCGAATCATCGAGGTCCGCCCGGACGGCAGGATCGTCGACTTCAGTGGCCGCTACGACGAGTTCCTTGCCAGTCAAGGGCTCGAATGAGCGTAGACGCGGCGCACTGGAGACGGCCCACTGTCGCCGTACTGGCGACCGGTGGCACGATCGCCGGCGAGACGGCCGACGCGGCCCGGACCGTCGGCTACACGGCCGGCGTGGTTGGCGTGGACCGGCTGCTGGCCGCCGTGCCGGCGCTAGGCCGCGTTGCAGCGATCCGTGCGGAGCAGGTTGCCAACATCGACAGCAAGGACATCGACGAGGCGCTATGGATCACGCTGGCGCGCCGTGTCAATGCATTGCTCGCGCAGGACGACATCGACGGACTCGTGATCGCGCATGGCACCGATACGCTGGAGGAGACGGCGTATTGGCTGCACTTGACCGTGACGAGCGCGAAACCGGTCGTGCTAACTGCGGCAATGCGGCCGTTTACCGCATTGTCGGCCGATGGCTCGCTGAACCTGCTCAATGCAGTGACGCTCGCCGCCCGTCCAGATGCGGCAGCGCGCGGCGTGCTAGTTGCGTTTGCGAACCGGATCCATAGCGCACGTGACATCACGAAGGTCAGCACGTATGCGGTCGACGCATTCGCGTCGCCGGAAAGCGGCGTACTGGGCTGGGTCCAGGATGGGCGGGTTGAATTCCAGCGGCGCGTGACGCGCGCGCATACGATTGAATCGGTGTTCAAGCTCGAGGCCATCGATACGCAGCACGCGCTGCCGGCGGTCCAGATCATCGTCAGTCATGCCGGCGCGTCGCGGGTGGTTGTCGATGCGCTGGTTGACGCCGGGGTGCGCGGCATCGTCGTCGCTGGAACCGGCAATGGTTCGATTCACGCGACGTTGCAGCAGGCACTGGCCGATGCGCGTGCGCGCGGCGTCGCGGTGGTGCGCTCGTCGCGCGTCGGCTCTGGGCACGTGATGCGCAACGGCGCTGCGCCGGATGACGCGCTGGGCCTGGTCAGCGCCGGCACGCTGAACCCGTACAAAGCACGCGTGCTGCTGATGCTCGCGCTCGCGCACGGCTGGAGCGAGCCTGCGATGCTGCAGAGCCTGTTCGACCAGTACTGATTGCTGACACGGCGCTGCGCCTATCATCGGCTGTGGCGCGCGATCCCATGTGCAAGCCTACTGATCGTCTATCGGTGCGGGCGGTGTGTGGCTGCTGTCGCTGTTGCTGCTCTACGTTCGCGTATCGATGATGATTGGCCGGCCATTGCGGTACTTTGGCGAAGGTCGGCCCGGGCATGCGCGACATGCGTTCGGGTCTGGCTTAACCGGTTCGGCCAGCACAGGCGCAATGCATGCAGCCATGCAGCTAGACGAAGCGAACCCAACGAATCGCCGGCCACGGCTGACGAATAGCCGCTCGCATCGGTGAAGCATGGGTTGCCGCTTGCGCTTCTTGCATAGCCGCCCTATCGACGGAGGCTATTGTGGTCAGTAAAATCAGTCACGTGAGCAACGCCCAAAACGCTGAAGACGGCGGCCATGCTGTTGTCTTGCCGCAGACGCGTCGCGGATCGGTCAGCGCCACCGAGCGGCCCGTTGCTTCCCTGCTCGACGGGTTGCCGCGCGCTCATGAGCCGGCCGAACGGTGCGGCGTGTTGGCGCAAAAGCCACTGCGCAATGCGCCATCAAAACCGCGCTCGTTGACTGCATTGCCAACAGAGATTTTGTATCACATCGCGAGCGTCGGCGGGCATGACGTGCTGCAGCCGTTCCAGCGGTCGAAAAATACTCGGCTGATGGCGATCGCCGACGCGATGACGCGTTCCATAACGGTTTCGAACGTGTCCGAGATGGGTACGGTGCTGAAAGACATTCAACAGCAGCGTTACCCGCGGATTAAGACGTTGAGCTTTGGCGGCGGTTGCATCGAAAAAGGTTGCGTCGGAGAATTAAAAGTTCAACAGTTGGCTGACTTGCTACGGAGTCCAGATTGTACGATCACTTCGCTGGATCTAAGTAACAATCCGATCAGTGCAAAAAGCGCGAAGTCTCTGGCGGACGCATTGTGCGATCCGAACTGCCAACTCACGTCGTTGAACCTAAACCATTGTGGCATTTCTAGGCGAGGTGCCCAACATCTCGGGCGGGCGCTGACCCACCCGAATTGCAAGTTGACGTCGCTGAGCTTGTACGCCAACCGGACCGGTGACGAAGGCGCCGCGCCGGTGATCCAAGCGTTGGCTAACGAACACTGCAAGCTGGAGTCGCTCGACCTGGGACGCAATTCGCTGCAGGAAGCCAGTGCGGAGCAACTGAGTCGTGTATTGGGCGACTCCGCTTGCAAGCTTGTGTCGCTGAACCTGAGCAGTAATCACATCAATGACGAAGGTGTCGCGCATCTGGCCCGTATGCTGTCCAACCAGCGTTGTGGCCTCACGATGCTGAGTCTACGCGACAATGGCGTCAGCGATCGTAGTATTGCGTCCCTGTGCGCGGCGCTAACCCATCCCGGCGGCAGTCTGACAGCGCTGGATTTGGGCAACAATCGCATCAGTGAAGCGGGCGCCGAGCATGTTGGACAGGCGCTCGCCAACTCACATTGCAAGCTCGCCGGGCTCAGCCTGAGACAAAACAACATCGCGGATGGCGGTGTGCGGCACATCGCACGCGCGCTGACTAATCCACATTGCAAACTGACGTCACTTGACGTCGGGTCCAATGGCATCAGTGCGCAAGGTGCGGAACACTTGGGCCGTGCGTTGGGCAACGCAGGTTGTCAACTCACGTCGCTGGATTTGCAGGGCAATCAGATCGGCGCTGACGGTACCAAGCATGTGGCCGATCCGTTGAGCCATCCCAATTGCAAGCTGGTGTCGCTGGGGCTTGGCAGCAATAACATCGGCAACGAAGGGGCCGCGCATATGGCCCGCGCGATCCGCGATGCAAATTGCAAGGTTGTGTCGCTGAATCTTGCGTTCAATGCAATCGACCACCGAGGCGTTGAGCAGGTGAGCCGGGCGCTGGCCCATCCGAATTGCAAGGTCACGTCACTGGACCTGTCTTCCAACGCTATCGGCGCGCAGGGTGTCGAACACCTGGGCGTCCCATTGGGGCTCGCGAACTGCAGGTTGAGGTCGTTGGACTTGATGGACACGGAGATCGACGACGAAGGCGCGTTACGGTTGATCGATGTACTACACAGGCGTGCCTATAGGCTTGCTTCGCTGAACATGGAAGACAACCCGATAAGCCCTGAAGTGCGAAGCCAGCTGGAATCGCTGAATCATGGTGCGCGCCGTATCGTCGTCTGAGTTTGATAGCCGGGTCCGCGCAGGTTGTTTGATGTGTGGCCTACTTCACTTGCGCGGAACGAGCCAGTGAGCGCTGCCCAACCGGGGCTGGATGGCAAGTCCCGCTGCCGGCAGGTGACCAGGCTGAATGGTCGAGGGCCGCGCCCGACTGGCGATAACCCATTGAAATTGCGCCAGAAACCCAAGCGCCGATTGCGCATGCCAGGCAGTTAGGCTAAAATCGCTCGTTTCTCGCTTGCCACACCGGTTCGACGCTCGGGTGGCTTCTATCCATAAGGAGTGTCTATGCGTCACTATGAAATCACGTTCATCGTGCATCCCGACCAGAGCGAGCAGGTGCCCGCGATGATTGAGAAGTATAAGTCGACGATCACTAGCCACGGTGGCCAGATCCACCGTATCGAAGACTGGGGCCGCCGCCAGTTGGCCTACATGATCGAAAAGCTCGCGAAGGCACACTACGTCTGCATGAACATCGAATGTGACCAGGCCACGCTCGACGAACTGGAACATGCGTTCAAGTTCAACGACGCGGTGCTGCGCCACTTGATCGTCAAGATGAAGAAGGCCGAGACCGGCCCGTCGCCGATGATGAAGGAAGTGCAGCGTGAGGAAGCGAAGAAGGCGGCTGCACAGCCTCAGGCTTCTGAAGCGCAAGCGTAACGTAGCGGGCAATATCAGGGAACAGGCGCAAGCCGTCGCGCGCGCATGTCGAACCGGTTGCAGCTCGTGGCGAGCGTCATCGAGCGTGATCCGGTGCGTTATACGCCAGCCGGCGTGCCGATCGTCAATTGCGTATTGCGGCACGAGTCGGAAGTCGTCGAGGCCGGTGTCAGTCGCCGCGTCGAGTTGACGATCCCGGCGCTGGCCGCCGGCGACATCAGCAGCAAGGTGGCGGCGTGCGGGTTGGGTGTTCACGCGCATTTCGACGGTTTTCTGGCCCGAAGACACCGTAACGCAAAAACCCTGGTATTTCACATCACAGCATTGCAGGATATAGAAAAGGACTGATCATGGCTCGTCCCACTGGTAAGAAATTCGACAAGCGTCGCCAGCAACAGAACCCGCTGTTCAAGCGCAAGAAGTTTTGCCGCTTCACGGCAGCTAGCGTCGAGTACATCGACTACAAGGATATCGAGACGCTGAAGGACTTCATTGGCGAAAACGGCAAGATCACGCCGGCGCGCCTGACTGGCACGAAGGCTCACTATCAACGCCAGCTCGACACGGCGATCAAGCGGGCGCGCTTCCTCGCGCTGCTGCCGTACACGGACCTGCACAAGGCCTAAGCGGGCGTCGATCAAGGAGAATTCGAATGCAAGTTATTTTGTTGGAAAAAGTTGTCAACCTCGGTAATCTGGGCGACATCGTCAAGGTTAAGGACGGCTACGCACGTAACTTCCTGATTCCGCAGCGCAAGGCCCGCCGTGCGACGAAGGACGCGATCGCCGAATTCGAAGTGCGTCGCGCGGAACTCGAGAAGGCAGCGGCCGACAAGCTGGCCGCTGCGCAGGCCCAGGGCGAGAAGCTGGCCGGCCTGACGCTGCAAATTACGCAGAAGTCGGGTGTCGATGGCCGTTTGTTCGGCTCGGTCACGAATCAGGACATCGCCGCCGCGCTCAAGCAGCAAGGCTTTGACGTTGAGAAGGCACAAGTGCGCCTGTCGCAAGGTCCGCTGAAGACCGTGGGTGACCATCCGGTGCAAGTGGCGCTGCACACCGACGTGGTGACGGACATCACAGTGTCGGTGCTCGGCGAGCACGCGTAAGACGGCTGCGCACCTTCGGGTGTCGCGTGCAAGCAGGATCCGGGCAACCGGTTCCTGCTTTTTTTGTGTCATGCCATTGCGCGAATGGCTGAATGACCGATAATCGGTGCCCATGAACGCTTCAAACCACGATCCGCAACTTGAGTCACTGAAGGTCCCGCCGCATTCGATCGAGGCCGAGCAGTCAGTGCTTGGCGGTTTGCTGCTCGACAACGGCGCGTGGGACCGGATTGCGGACTTCCTGGGTCACCAGGATTTCTACCGCTTTGATCACCGGCTGATCTACGAGCACATCGGCAAGCTGATTGCCACGTCGCGACCTGCTGATGTGATCACGGTGTTCGAGTCGCTGTCCACCGCGGGCAAGGCGGACGATGTCGGCGGCCTTGCCTATCTGAATGCGCTTGCGCAGAACACGCCAAGCGCGGCGAATATCCGCCGGTATGCCGAAATCGTTCGCGACCGCGCGGTGTTGCGCAAGCTGGTGACCGTTGCCGACGAGATTGCCGGTGACGCGTTCAATCCGCAGGGCAAAGAGGTCCGGCAGCTGCTCGACGAGGCCGAGGCAAAGGTCTTCTCCATCGCGGAGGAAGGTCAGCGCGGCACGCAAGGGTTCCTGGAAATCGGGCCGTTGTTGACACAAGTGGTCGAGCGGATCGACACGCTGTACCACACGGCGAATCCGAGCGATGTGACCGGCACGCCAACCGGTTTCATTGACTTGGACCGAATGACCTCCGGGATGCACGGGGGCGAATTGATCATCGTTGCTGGACGGCCATCGATGGGCAAAACCGCATTTTCGATGAACATCGGTGAGTATGTCGCGGTCGAGTACGGTTTGCCGGTCGCGGTGTTCTCGATGGAAATGCCGGGCACGCAGCTTGTGATGCGGATGCTCGGCTCGATTGGCCGGCTCGACCAACACCGGATGCGTACCGGGCGGCTGACCGACGAGGATTGGCCCAAGCTCACGCACGCGGTGCAGAAAATGAGCGAAGCGCAGATCTTTATCGACGAGACGGGCGGGCTCAATCCGATGGAATTGCGCTCTCGGGCACGGCGACTGGCGCGTCAGTGCGGCAAGCTAGGCTTGATTATCGTCGATTATCTGCAATTGATGACTGGCTCGTCGCCGGGTGAGAACCGCGCGACAGAGATTTCTGAGATTTCGCGCTCGCTCAAGAGCTTGGCCAAAGAGCTTGACGTGCCGGTTATCGCGCTGTCTCAGCTAAACCGGGGCTTGGAGCAGCGGCCGAACAAGCGTCCGGTCATGTCGGACCTGCGCGAGTCTGGCGCGATCGAGCAGGATGCGGACGTGATCCTGTTTATTTACCGCGACGAGGTTTACAACCCGGACAGCCCCGACAAGGGGACGGCCGAGATCATTATCGGTAAGCAGCGAAACGGACCGATCGGGCCCGTTCGCTTGACGTTCCTGGGACCCTATACAAAATTCGATAATTTTGCTGGCGTGTCGACGTTCTACGGCAGCGAATAGCCGGGATGTGTCTTTAACGTCGCCCATTTATGCCCGCTCGATCGCGCGCGCTACGCTTGTGCTGCGCTGTGCCGCAGCGGCACGCATATTACACATCGCGCAGGCTGGCGACGCCCAGGTACAATACTGCACTTTTGTGTCAGCGCCCATTACTTCCGAGGGATTCATGTTCGGACGCTTTATGCCTACTGAAGGCAAGTTTTTCGAAATCTTTAACGCCCACGCGAAATGCATGGTCGATGCCAGTCTCGAACTCGAGCGGTTGATCGAAGACCTGCCCAATGCGGAGGTTCACAAGCAGAACGTGCAAGCGAACGAGAAACGTGCCGACAAGCTGACGCACGAATGTATCGATTTGCTGCACAAAACCTTTATCACGCCGTTGGACCGCGACGAGGTCCATAAGCTGATCACGACGATGGACGACATCCTCGATTTGATGGAGGATGTCGCCACTGCGGTGTCGCTGTACGACGTGCGTGCGGTAACCTCCGAGGCGAACGAACTCGCGCATGTTTGCCGGCTGACGTGCGAGCGCGTGCAGACGGCGGTGGGTTTGTTGCACGACATGAAACGCGCCAGTGCGATCCTGAAGGCCTGTGAGGAGATCGATCGTTACGAATCCGATGCGGATCGCCTGCTGCGCTCGGCGATGTCCAAGCTGTTTCGCGAGGAGGACGACGTCAAGACGCTGATTAAGCTGAAAGCGATTTTCGAGTTGCTCGAAGCCGTGACGGATAAGTGCGAGGATGTCGCGAACATCATCGAAGGCATCGTGCTCGAGAACGCATAGATAGGGCAGCTGATGCATTCGATCCAACTTGCTCTATGGGCGGTCGCGCTGCTGGTTGCCGTCGCGCTGGTATTCGATTTCATGAACGGTTTCCACGACGCGGCAAACTCGATCGCGACCGTGGTATCGACCGGTGTGCTCAAGCCGCACCAGGCCGTGGCATTCGCCGCCGGCTTCAACGTCGTCGCGTATTTCATTTTTCATCTGAAGGTGGCGGCCACGGTCGGCAAAGGCACAATCGACCCCGGCATCATCGATCACTACGTGGTGTTCGGCGCGCTAGTAGGGGCGATTGGCTGGAACATCGTGACTTGGTACTACGGGATCCCGTCGAGTTCGTCGCATGCGCTGATCGGCGGTTTGGTCGGCTCGGCGCTGGCCAAGTCGGGGTGGGGCGCGCTGAACGTGGATGGACTGGTAAAGACGATCGCCTTCATTTTTGTGTCGCCGTTGCTCGGCTTCGTGCTCGGGTCGCTGTTCATGCTGCTCGTGTCATGGTTTTTCTTCCGCACGCCGCCAAGCCGCGTTGACCGGCATTTCCGTCGGCTTCAACTCGTGTCCGCGTCGCTGTACAGCCTGGGGCACGGAGGCAACGACGCGCAGAAGACGATCGGCATCATTTGGATGTTGCTGATTGCGACCGGCTATGCGTCGGTGAGCGCCGACGCGCCGCCGACCTGGGTGATTGCCGGTTGCTACGTGTCGATGGGCCTGGGCACGTTGTTCGGCGGCTGGCGGATCGTGCGCACGATGGGGCAGCGCATCACGCGGCTCAAGCCGGTCGGTGGCTTCTGTGCGGAGACCGGTGGTGCGATTACGCTATTCATGGCGTCGTGGCTCGGTATTCCGGTCTCGACGACGCATACAATCACCGGCGCAATCGTCGGCGTCGGGGCGACGCAGAAATTGTCGGCCGTGCGCTGGGGTGTCGCCGGCAATATCGTCTGGGCCTGGATTCTGACGATTCCGGCATCCGCCGCGCTGTCTGCTGCCGGCTGGTGGCTCGGTCAGCGGCTGCTGTAGGCGCACTCGGATCACTGCCGCGCTGCGGCCGTCCATCGGGATGATCACACCGTTCACGTAATTGGGGCGCGCACTGGCCAAGAGCAGCGCAACGTCGGTGATTTCGTCCTGCTTCGTGTCGCGGCCCAGCCCAGTCCAGTACGAGCCGCGGCTGGTTGCTCGCGAGTCGTGCTGATCGGGTGGCCTGGCACTCAGAAATTGTCGTGGGCGAAACGGGCGATGGGATCATTGGCCGCGGCCGCCTGCGCTGGCGTGGCCATCGGCGTATCGGCCCCGTAGTCCTGGCTGCCCGCAGCCGGCGCGGCGCTCGCTGTCGTGGCGGCAGGATCGGGGGCGGCCGACATGACCGGCGCGGCGGTCCATGAAGCCGCTTGGCTGCGCGTGGTCGCAGCGGTCGGCGGGAACTGCTCAAACGCATCGAACAACGTATCGCCGGCGGCCGCCATCGCGCCGATCGGGTCTGGCTCGACGGCACCGACGCCGCGCGCCTGCGCGCGTGCAATGGATACCGACGGTGGCGTCGACGCGAACGCATCCCAGCCGCTCACGGCTTCGCCAGCGGCATAAGCCATCCCGTGCCGCGTACTCGCAGCAGCAGGCGCCACCCGGCTGGGCATCGCGCCGCGCGTGCCGGCCGGCGGTGTCGGTGGCGCTGAGGCCGCTAGCAGCGTCGGTGCGTCAAACGGCCCCTTTGGCGCGTTGCGCACCGGGGCGACACGGCGAATGCCGTCGAATCGCTTCGCCCAGTACGGGTTCGTCATGTAGTCGATGCGTACCGTGCCACCGGTTGACGGCGCGTTGACGAAGCGCATGTTGCCCACGTAGATGCCGACGTGCGAATGCGGCCGGCCGGACGTGTTGAAGAAGACCAGGTCGCCGGGCGCGATTTCGTTCGGCTGGATCGGTCGCCCGCGTCGGCTCATTTCAACCGTGGTTCGCGGCAGCTCGATCGCCACCGAGCGTGCTAGCACGTAGCGTACGAGTCCACTGCAGTCGAAACCGCTGCTTGGCGTGTTGCCTCCCCAACGATAGCGCACGCCGACTAGGCTCATTGCCTGGATTGACACTTCCTCCTGGCCGACACTGTGATCCACGAAGCCGAGCCCAGACGATGGGCGCGTGCGGTAGCCGCCCGCCGGCGCTGCATCCCCGCGCGTGACGGGCGGCTGCACGCTGGAGCAAGCGGCAAGCAGTACAGCGATGGAACAGGGCGCGAGTGCAATCCAGGGGAGGCGCATGAAAAAGCGGGCGGGCGACCAGGCGCCTGCCTTCCGGCGGGGCAATGTCCGAATCATAGCCGCCGCACCGGGCTCTGGCCAATACACTTAAGAAAGAACTTTAAGTTTCCGGGGAATCACGTCGCCTGGATAGCACATGTTTCGTGTCGGCAGCTGGCGTGGCATCCCGAAAAAAAAGCGCCGGATCATTAGATCCGACGCTGGAAGCTGATGTTGGCTGGCGGTGGGGATCGCCGCGCTGTTCGCTATAGCACCACAGCACCACAGCACTACAGCACTACAGCACTACAGCACTACAGCACTACAGCACTACAGCACTACAGCACTACAGCACGTCCGAGGCATAGTCTGCCAAGCGCGACCGTTCGCCACGCGCCAGCGTGACGTGGCCGCCGTGGGTCCACCCCTTGAAGCGATCAACCACATAGGTCAGTCCCGAACTGCCTTCTGTCAAGTACGGCGTGTCGATTTGCGCGATGTTACCCAGGCAAATCATCTTCGTACCGGGGCCGGCCCGTGTGACCAACGTCTTCATTTGTTTCGGCGTCAGATTTTGCGCTTCATCGATGATCACGTATTTATCGACGAAGGTGCGTCCGCGCATAAAGTTCATGCTCTTGACCTTGAGCCGCGAACGGATCAATTCCTGCGTGGCGGCGCGCCCCCATTCACCGGCCGTGTCGTCGGTTTTTTGCAACACTTCGAGGTTGTCGTCGAACGCGCCCATCCATGGTTGCATCTTTTCCTCTTCGGTGCCGGGCAGAAACCCGATGTCCTCGCCTACCGGCACGGTCGCGCGTGTGACGATGATCTCGTTGTAGCGCTTGTCATCGAGCACCTGCGCCAGGCCTGCGGCCAATGCCATCAACGTCTTGCCGGTGCCGGCCTGGCCGAGCAGCGTGACGAAATCAACCTCCGGGTTCATCAGCAGGTTCAGCGCAAAGTTTTGCTCGCGGTTGCGCGCCGTGATGCCCCATACGTTGTTCTTGTGGTGTCCGTAGTCGCGCAGCGTCTGCAACAACGCTGTCCTGCCGTTGATTTCGCGCACCACCGCGTGAAAGGCTGGCTCGCCGTTTTGAGGCTCGAGATAGACGAACTCATTGACCAGCAGCGACGCACACAGCGGCCCGGTGACCCGATAGTACGTGGTGCCGCTCTTGGTGTCCTGCCAGCTCTCCATGCCCTTGCCGTGCCGCGTCCAGAAATCTTGCGGCAGCGCGCGCACGCCAGAGTAGAGCAGGTCCTTGTCCTCGAGGACCTGGTCATTGAAATAGTCCTCGGCCGGCAAGCCGAGTGCATGCGCCTTAATACGCATGTTGATGTCCTTGGACACCAGCACGACTTGCCGCTCCGGCATCTGCGCCTGCAGCGCCCGCACAACGCCCAGAATCTGGTTATCCGCTTTGCCTTGCGGGAGCCCGACCACCGGTTCAATATCGGTGAGTTCGGTTTGGAAGAATAGGCGCCCGGCCGCTTCTCGGTTGCCCAACTGCGACAGCGCGATGCCGGTGATCATCGCGCTGCCGGCGTCGGCCACCAGCGCGTCCAGCGTGCGGCTGACCTGCCGCGCATTGCGCGCGACCTCCGACATCCCTTTCTTATGGTTGTCGAGTTCCTCGAGCGTGATCATTGGCAGGTAGACATCGTGTTCCTCGAAGCGGAACACGCAACTCGGATCGTGCATCAGCACGTTTGTGTCGAGTACGAAAAGCTTGCGCGTCGTGTCGGCGGCGCGCGTACTAGCCCGTCGCCGCGTGCCGCGTGTGCTCGGCGCGATGGAAAGCGTGGGCGGTGTGGCGCGTGCCGGCGTGGGCGTCTCGCGCAATGCGACGGGCGCCGGCGCGGCCGCGTCACGGGCCACCTCGGCCGAGACTGAGTTGGGGGCGGCCGTCTCGGGGACGGGGCGTGATGGCTGAAGCAGCGCTGCGGTCTGCTTCGACTTGCGCTTGCGCGCGGTGGGCGCCTCGCGTACCACCTCCTCATCCGGCAACGCTGCGCGCAATGCCGCATTATCTGCTTCAAGCGATGTCAGCGCCGGCAGGGGCTCGCTCACCGCGGCGCCGAACGCGACACCGTCGTCCTGGCTTGCGTAAGCGTCGTCATGGTCGTGCCCGGTGGCAGGCGAGCGCTTGCGCGCGCCCTTGGCCGTCTTCACCTTGGCCTTGTATTCGTCGGGTGAAAGCAGGTTTCCGAGTTTGCTCGGCGCGGTAGGCAAAGGCATGGTTTCCTCTGACGGAATCAGTTCAACGATGCACGCCGCTTGAGCGCCGATACAGCGGCGCCCTCTGCGACGTGCGCGAGTGTCAGTCACATGTAATGGGTGCCGGTTCGCCTAGGTCGGTGCGGCTCCAATAAAAAAAGCCGCACCCCCTTGGACGGGGAGCACGGCGGTAAGGTAGGGAGTCAGCCTTCATTGCGGCCCACTATAACCTGCGTCAAACGCTCACGTCAAAGGGCACATGTGGCGCTGCGTCAACTGCGTCACAGGGCTTGCACGGCGGCCAGCACCTCGTCGACATGGTTGGGCACCTTCACGCCGCGCCACTCGCGGCGCAGTACATGCTGCGCATCGAGCAGGAAAGTCGAGCGCTCGATGCCACGTACCTGCTTACCGTACATCTTTTTCATTTTGACGACATCGAATAGCTGGCACACCCTCTCGTCGGCGTCGGACACTAGCACGAACGGCAATTCGAGCTTGCGCTGGAAGTTCTCGTGCGAGCGTACACTGTCGCGCGAGATGCCGACGATCTCGGCACCCGCCTGCTTGAAGGCCGGGTACGCATCACGGAACGCCAGGCTCTCGGTGGTGCAGCCCGGTGTGTTGTCCTTCGGATAGAAATAGAGAACGACCTTGTTGCCCTTCAGCGCAGACAGCGTAAATTCGCCACCCGTCGCTAAAGCGCTGAAATCGGGAACGGCGTGGTCGATCGCAATGCTCGGCACGGATTTCTCCTGTTGTTATGACCAGCGGCAGCGAGCAGGACCGATGCGGACCGACGCTCGCGCCATTGCTTCAGTCGGGCTGAATGATTAGCTCGCCGGCGCGGCCTGGTACCTCGCCCCATGCAACAGGGTACGATGGCAGCGAGTCCAGGTCCAGCGTGGCGTAATAGTCGGCCATCGACACCAATGTATGCCCCTGCACGCGCCAGCCCGCCAGCAGGCGTTCGAGCACGGGGGCGAGCTTCTGTCCTTCCAGTTCTGCGTGCAGTGTGAATACGTGGTCAACGCCGTCGTGCCGCGTCAGCGACAACAGGTAATCGGCGACGTTGTCCACGCTCAACCCATCCAGTCCGAGCACTTCGTCCAATGTCGGCAGCGTGGTTGGCAGCTGCACATGGGCAAGCGGCATGCCGTTTACCGTCGGCCGATACGGGCCATGGCCGCGCCCGTCGGACGCGTACCGGATGCCCCATGCGTCGAGTTGATGAAATGCATGGTCGTTCATCTGCCAGCCTGCTGCGCCATGGGTACGCGGCGCCTCGCCGAATACCTCGACGAAGCGCGCGTGGCTTTTCGCCATTTGTGCGATCGTCCATGCGCGCTCACGCGTGCGCACGTTGTCCTGCCAATACACGTGGTCCCATGTATGAATGCCCACCTCGAAGCCGGCATCGCGCGTGGCACGCATCTGCGCCGCCGCACGCGCGCCGATGTCCGGGCCGGGCAGCAGCACGCCGTAGGCGAGCGTCTTGAGGCCATAGTGTTCGAGCACCGACGTGCGCGACACCTTGCGCAGGAACCCTGGTCGGAATACCCGGCGCAATGCCCAACCGGTGTGGTCGGGGCCTAGGCTGAATAGAAACGTGGCGCCGGCGCCAGCGTGCCGGAGCATCCGCACGAGGTTCGGCACGCCTTCACGGGTGCCGCGCAGCGTGTCGACGTCGATTTTCAGTACGATACGGGCCACTGCCGTCACTCGCGCCGTTAGTCGACCAGCGCGCGGGCTTCGGCGACCTGCGAGCGGTAGGCCTCGAAGATCTTGCGCAGTGCGTCGTCCATCGACAGCGTCGGTGCCCAGGCCAGATCCTGCTTCGTATTGTCGATTTTCGGCACGCGGTTCTGCACGTCCTGGTAACCGGTGCCGTAGTAGGCGCTCGACGAGGTTTCCACCAGCTTCACCTGTTGTGCAGACTGCGCATACTCAGGGTAATCTGCCGCCAGCGCCAGCATCTTGTTGGCCAGCTCGCGCACCGAGAAATTGTTGTGCGGATTGCCGATGTTGTAGATTTTCCCAGTCGCAATGCCGGCCGGGTTCTCGATGATCCGCATCAGCGCCGAGATGCCGTCGTCGATGTCGGTGAACGCGCGTTTTTGTGCGCCGCCGTCCACCAGGCTGATGTTCTCGCCCCGCACGATATGGCCGAGGAACTGCGTGACCACGCGCGATGATCCCTCCTTCGGCGTGTGAATCGTGTCCAGCCCCGGGCCGATCCAGTTGAACGGGCGAAACAGCGTGAAATTCAGGCCCTCCATGCCGTAGCCCCAGATTACGCGGTCCATCAACTGCTTCGAGCATGCGTAGATCCAGCGCGGTTTGTTGATTGGGCCGTAGATCAGCGGCGAGGCTTCCGGGTCGAACTCGCCATCGGTGCACATGCCGTATACCTCGGAAGTGGACGGAAAGACCAGATGCTTGCCGTATTTGACCGCTGAGCGCACAATCGGCACATTGGCCTCAAAATCAAGCTCGAACACGCGCAGCGGCTGCTTCACATAGGTGGCTGGTGTGGCGATCGCGACCAGCGGCAGAATCGCGTCACACTTACGGACATGATACTCGACCCATTCCTTGTTGATCGTGATGTCGCCTTCGAAGAAGTGCATTCGCGGATGCTGCGTCAGACCACCCAGACGATCCTTGTGCATGTCCATCCCATAGACTTCCCAATCGGTGGTCTCGAGGATGCGCTTAGACAGGTGATGGCCGATGAAGCCGTTGACGCCGAGGATCAGGACTTTTTTCATGAATGCGATGAGGATTGAGTAAGGCGCAGGAACGTTGCCGCGTCGATTACGCGCTCGTCGTGCGTGGGATCGCAAGCGTTGCGGCCGACATGGCGCAGTTCGCGGATCGCCAGCGCGCGGCCGTCGCCGCACACGCCAAATAGCGCATTATCGCAAACCTGCAAGCCTGGCGGCAATTTCGCGGCGACGGCCGCGCCGTGACGCGCGAGCCGGGCCGCGGCGACGATGAAGCGCTCGCCGCCGACGTCGGTGAACGCGCCCGGATACGGTGGCGCAACCGCGCGCACCAGGTTGTAGACCTGCTGTGCGGGTAGGCACCAGTCGATGCGGCCATCCTCGGGCCGGCGCCCACCAAAATAGCTACCCGCGGCCAGATCGTTCGGCAGCCGCGGTGCGTTGCCAGCCAGCAGTGCCGGCAGCACCTGCCATAGCGTCTGCTCGGCGGCCACGGTCACCTTATCGAACACCTGGCTCGCAGTATCGTCCGGCAGGATCGGCACTGGCGTTTGCGCGACGATCGCGCCGGCGTCCGGCTTGGCCGTCATCTCGTGCAGCGTGGCGCCCGTCTCAGTCTCGCCGTTGAGCACGGCCCAGTTGGTCGGCACGCGGCCACGGTACTTCGGTAGCAGCGAGCCGTGCAGGTTGAAGGCGCCGCGCGGTGCCAGCGCGAGCAGGCCAGCCGGTAGCATGTGTCGGTAATAGAAAGAGAACAGGAAATCCGGCTGCACCGCGCGCACGGCCTCGGCCAACTCTGGCGCGCGCGGATCGGCGGGCGTAATCGCCGGCAGTCCGTAGTCGGCCGCGACCGCCGCCACGCTTTCGAACCAGATGCGCTCTTGCGGATTGTCTTGATGCGTGACGACGAGCGCGACGTCTACGCCGCGCGCGAGTAGCACGCGCAGGCAGCGCGCGCCGACATTGTGATATGCGAAGACGACGGCGCGCGCGTTCATCGGTTGCGCTCCATCACGCCGTCCGCGTTGCGCTTCGCCTTGCCGTCTGCGTTGCGCTCCACCATGTCATCTGCGTGCTCGCCGCGCGCAACGCGCGGCGTCGGGGAAACCGGTGTGCGGCTGGTGCTGGTCGCATGCCTGGGTGCATCGCTGTCGCGCTGTTGCAGTACCGCTTGCACCAGATAGCGTGGCCGCGCGCGCACTTGCTCGTAGATTCGGCCAATGTATTCACCGAGCAGGCCGAGCGCGAAAATGATCACGCCGAGCAGGAAGAACGTAATCGCGAACAACGTGAACACGCCCTGAACTTCCGCGCCAATGATAAAGCGCCGCACCAGCAGCAGTATGAACAGCGCCGCGGAGCCGCTGGACAGAATTACGCCGACGAACGACAGCCATTGCAGCGGCACCACCGAGAAGCCGGTGACCAGATCGAAGTTCAACCGGATCAGGCTGTACAGCGAGTACTTCGATTCGCCGGCGAAACGCTCTTCGTGCGAGACCTCGATCTCGACCGGGTTTTGCGCGAACGTATAGGCGAGCGCTGGGATGAACGTGTTGATTTCGCCGCACAGGTTGATCGTGTCGATGATGCGGCGGCTGTATGCGCGCAGCATGCATCCTTGGTCGGCCATCCGGATCCGCGTGATGCGCTCGCGCAACCGGTTCATCGCGGCCGACGCCTTGCGGCGGAATAAGCTGTCGCGCCGCTGTAGCCGGATCGTGCCAACGTAGTCGTGGCCCTCGCGCATCTTCGCCACCAGCTTGCCGATTTCCTCCGGTGGATTCTGCAAATCCGCATCGAGCGTGACCACGATGTCGCCGCGTGTCTGCTCGAACCCGGCGAGGATGGCCATATGCTGCCCGTAGTTACCGTTAAGCAGCACAACACGGGTGGCGTCTGGGCGTGCGTGATACTGCTCGGCCAGCATCGCGGCCGAGCGATCACGACTGCCATCGTTGATGAAAATCACTTCGTAGGTCAAGTCCAGCGCGTCCAGCGCCGAATAGAGCCGCGCAAATAGGGCGGCCAGGCCCGCTTCCTCGTTGTAGACGGGGATCACGACGGACAGTTCAGGCGTATTCATTGTTGGTGACGGTGAATAATCTCATTGACGGCTTGCACGACGCGCGACACGTCAGCCATCGTCATTTGCGGAAACAGCGGCAGCGTGACGATTGCCCGCCCAACGCGCTCCGCGTGTGGGAACATGCCCGGGCCGAAGCCCCGTTCCCGGTACAGCTTGAACAGATGGATTGGCGGATAGTGCACGCCGGTGCCGATGCCGCGCTCTTTCATCTGCGCCATGAAGTCGGCGCGCTGGATCGCGAGCCGCTCCAGCGGCAGCACAATCTGAAACATGTGCCAGTTCGAGTTTGTGAAGTCCGCGGGCGGCAACTCGACGCCGGCGGCCACAGCCGCGCCGCCGGCGAAATGCTCGAAATAGGCGCGTGCCAGCGCGCGGCGCTGCGCGGTGATTTCGTCCAGGCGGGCCAGCGAGCCCAACCCAACGCGCGCGGCGACGTCAGTCAGATTGTACTTACCGCCGAGCACGTCGCATTCCATTCCGTCAAAGCCGGTGCGCGTGATGCCCTGCAGCCGGTACTTTTCGGCGAGCCGCGCTTCGTCGTCGTTGTTCAGCACCAGCGCCCCTCCCTCGATGGAGGTGATGTTCTTGTTCGCATGGAAGCTGAACGACACGAAGTCACCGCACGTGCCGACGCGCCGGCCGTTCCAGCTCGAGCCGAGCGCCTGTGCGGCGTCCTCAATCACACGCAATTGGTGCGCGCGCGCGATCGCATGGAGCTGTTCCAGGTCCATGGGCACCCCGGCCAAATACACTGGGATAATCGCGCGCGTGCGCGGCGTGATGGCGGCCTCGAGCTTGTCCAGGTCCAGGTTGCGGGTGACTGGATCGATGTCGACGAACACCGGGGTCGCCCCCACCTCACAAATCACGTTGCTGGTGGACACCCATGACAGCGGCGTGGTGATGACTTCGTCGCCGGGCCCAATGCCGGCGATGCGCAGCGCGATTTCCATCGTGCAGGTGCCCGAATTAAATGTTCGCACCGGCCGGCCGCAGTAATTGGACAGTGCTGCTTCGAAACGGGCGTTTTGCGGGCCGGTCGTAATCCAGCCGCTGCGCAGCACCTCGACGACGCCGGCAATCGTTTCCTCATCGACGTGCGGCCGCACGAACGGCAAAAAGGGCAAGGAGGTTTCACTCATGGTTTGTCTGATCCGGTTCTCTCGGCAGGCTGGGTGGGCTCAACTGCGCGCTAGTACGATCACGCCGAGCAAAATGATACCGATGCCCACGAGGCGCTGTATCGAAATGACCTCGCCGAACAGGTACCAGGCCGCTATCGCATTGACCGCATAGCCGAGCGACAACATTGGGTAGGCGATCGACACGTCCACGCGCGACAGCCCGAGGATCCAGACGACGACGCTGACGACATAGCATGCCAACCCGCCGATGATCGGCCACTGCGTGGCCAGCCGCACGCTGATCGGCACGATGTTCGCCGCCGAGAATTCAAAATGGCCGACCGCATTCACACCGGCCTTGAGCAGCAACTGCGCGCACGTGTTGAGCAGCACGCCGGAAAGAATGCACGTAAGGGAAATCGGATTCATCTTTAGGCTCGGCTTACGGTTAAGGTTTGGCGACGATGACGCGCCGCGTGTCGCGCGCAATCACCCTCATCGGCACGCCGGCGGCGGCCAGCTGCCCGTACAGCGAGGGCGGCAACAACGCCAGTGCGGGTCCGGGCTCACGCCACCGGGCGCGCCACTGGTCAACCGTCGGAATCCACTTGCTTGGCTCAATGGTTGCTCCGAACCATAGCTCATCGGCGTGCTGGACCATGATGGTCGTATGGCGGACATAGAATGGCAGCGTATGGTCGAGCATGTCCACCGAGTAGAACGGCGTGTCGGCCGGCAGCTTCGCCAGCTCTGCCTGGACCGCCGGTGCGAGCAGGGCGCCGCTGCTGTGTCGTCCGAACACCTCGTGGCCATTGCCGCCAATGGCGCCGAGCAGGAACCAGCCGATGCCGAACACAACGATGCTCGCTGCCGGCGGCGCGGCATGCGGCGCGGCGCCGCACGGCAGCGCACGCCGCCGCACGAGCCAGCCGGCGAGCAGCGTCAGCACGAGGCCGACGCCGATGGCGATCTCGACCCAGACGACGTATTCTCGATACAGCGCGTTCGGCGTTTTCTCGTCACCGTCCCCGCTCAGCGCGAAGTACGCGACCACGGCCGCTATGGCCAGGAACGCCGCATAGCCGAGCAAATGCCGCCGCCATTGCGCGCGCGTGACCCCCGGCAGGTACAGGCCGATCACTAGGGCCAGCGCCGGCGCCACGGGCAGCGTGTACGAGATCAGCTTTGAATGCGACGCGCTAAAGAACAGGAAGATGAACGCAGACCACACCAGCAGCAGCGTGACTGGCGCGAAGCCGTTCTGCTGACGCGGCATCCGCCAGCCCTGGCGCACGCTCTGGGCGACGATTGAGACCCAAGGCAGGAAGCCCACGAGCAGCACGCCCGCGAAATAATAGAATGGCCCGGGCCGGTTTTGCGCGGGTGTTAGGTAGCGCTCGAACTGCTGGACGATGAAAAAATAATGGAAGAACTCTGGATTGTTGCGCTGCACGAGCACGAACCATGGCAGCACGATCCCGGCAAAGACCAGCGCGCCGCTGATCAGGTAAAGCCGTTTCCACACCGCCCAGTCACGTGCCACCACTGTGTAAATCACCAGCGTCGCGCCCGGCAGGATGAGCCCAACCAAGCCCTTGGATAGGACCGCCAGCGCCATTGATGCCCAGCACAGCCACATCCAGCCACGTCGCGTGCCGGCCGGCAGGTGTGCGCGCTGGGCTAGCAGCAGCGAGCACAGTGTCAGTGCCATCCAGAACGCCAGGCCTGTGTCCAGCACGTTAAAGTGGCCCATCAGATTCCAGTACGGCGACGCGGCCAGCACCAGTGCCGCCATCAGCCCGGCCGCCGGATTGAACACGCGCGCGCCGGTGTAGCCCACCAGCAGGATGCCGGCAAAACCGCACAGCGCCGTGTAGAGCCGCGCCTGCCAATCACCCAGGCCGAACCAGGCGAACGTGATGGCGTTAAACCAGGTCTGCAGCGGCGGCTTCTCGAAATATTTGTACCCGTTGTAGCGTGGGGTGATCCAGTCGCCGGTGACGAGCATCTCGCGTGCCATTTCCGCATAGCGTCCCTCGTCGCTCGGGACCAGGTGGCGCCAGTTCAACTGCAGGAACCATGCGAGTGCGAACAGCAGCACGAGCAGTAGCAGGGCCGCCGGCGACAGCGGCAACGCGCGCGACGGCGTGTTGCCGACGGCGCTGGACGGGACGGTCGAGGGCGCCGTCGGCCGCATCGGGTCGAGCAAGTCTTGCATCAGCTATCCGTTTTTCAGAGAGTGTGTAGTTGTCGTGGACGCGTGTATGGGCACGCCCGCCCGCCACGGGCCGTGGCGCGGCTAGCGGGCCACCGCATGGTGGCTCGCGCTCATGGTTTTTCGATCAGCAACGCGAGCGCGACCTTGCGGCCTTCGGCCATCAAGATGTTATAGGTGCGGCACGCGGCCTGGAAATCCATCGCTTCAATGCCGATGCGCCGGCGCGACAGGGCTACGGTTAACCGCGGGTGCGCAAAGCGCAGCCGTGCGCCGGTCCCGAAGATCACGACCTCGATGCCAGATTCGCCGGCGGACTCGACCAGCGCGTCAAAATGCTCGGGCGTGAGCGCATCGAATGAGGAGACCGGCCACGGCACGACCGGCGTCTGCGGGAAGACTAGAACGCTGTGTTCGTAGCGTTGCAGATTGACGTCGACATAGTCAGCGCCGTAACCGGTCACGGTATTCAGGGCGCCGGCAAAATCCTGGTGTAATTTCAATGCAGCAGTCCATGTGCGCCCGCCGCATGCGGCAGACGGTGGGCGCGAGTTATGGGACAATGGAAACGACCCGCGAGGACCCGGCGAGTTCCGCGCGCGGCACGTGCGGCCGCCACGGGCAAGCCGCCCGCGATCGTTTGATGCATTGCGGAACTACGCCAGAATCCGCTAAATTATACCCTTTGTCGTCCGTTAAGCCCGCTAGCTCACGCGAGCGGCGCCGCGTCAGCGGGCGGTGCGCGGCCCGGTGCCCCGGCCGCCCTCCGGCGATGGCCGCGTTCCAGCGTGAGCGCCGATTCCCCTTACCGAAGCGTTGGCCGTGAAGCCCATCCTAAAATCGCATAAGCTATCAAACGTCTGCTATGACATACGCGGGCCCGTGCTCGAGGAGGCCAAGCGCCTCGAGGAAGAGGGGCACCGGATCATTAAGCTGAACATCGGCAATCTCGCTGCGTTCGGTTTTGACGCGCCCGACGAGATCATCACCGACATGATCCGCAACCTGCCGGAGTCGTCCGGCTATTCGGATTCGAAGGGCGTGTTTGCGGCGCGCAAATCCGTCATGCACTACACGCAGCAAAAGGGCATCGTCGATGTCAAGCTCGATGACATCTTTATTGGCAACGGCGCGTCCGAGTTGATCGTGATGGCGATGCAAGGCTTGCTGAACGACGGCGACGAGGTGCTATTGCCGGCGCCGGATTACCCGTTATGGACCGCGGCGGTCAGCCTGTCGGGCGGCACGCCGGTTCACTACCGGTGCGACGAGTACAACGGCTGGCTGCCGGACCTGGACGATATGCGCGCGAAGATCTCACCGAATACGCGCGCCATGGTAATCATCAACCCGAACAACCCGACCGGCGCGCTGTACCCGGACGACCTCGTGCGGGCGATGCTCGAACTCGCGCGCCAGCACCAACTGATTGTGTTCTCCGACGAGGTCTACGACAAGATCGTCTACGACGGCGGTGTGCACACGTCGGTCGGCGCGTTATCGCAGGATGTGCTCACCGTCACGTTCAACAGCTTGTCCAAAAGCTACCGGTCTTGCGGCTACCGGGCCGGCTGGATGGTGGTGTCGGGCGACAAGCGGCATGCAACTGATTATCTGGAAGGGCTCGGCATCCTCGCATCGATGCGGCTGTGCGCGAACGTGCCGGGCCAGTATGCGATCCAGACCGCGCTGGGCGGCTACCAGAGCATCGACGAGTTAATCCAGCCGGGCGGGCGCCTGTATAAGCAGCGCGAGCTTGCCTACGACATGCTCAGCGCGATTCCGGGCGTGTCGGTCGTCAAGCCGAAGGCGGCCCTGTACATGTTTCCAAGGCTGGATCCGGCTGTCTATCCGGTGCGCGACGACCAGCAACTGATTTTGGAACTGTTGCAGCAGGAGCGGGTGCTGCTGGTGCAGGGCACCGGATTTAACTGGCCCGCTCCCGACCACTTCCGGGTTGTATTCCTGCCCAACGTCGATGACCTGGGCGATTCGCTGAGCCGTGTCGCACGGTTCCTCGACGGCTATCGTAAGCGTACGAGCGCGTGAGGCGTGTCGCGCGCGCGTTGCGCCCCCTTTTAATGACTATGACACACGCGGGATGATGGAACCGATCAAAGTAGGATTGTTGGGCTTTGGCACGGTCGGTAGCGGCACGTTCAACGTGTTGCGCCGCAACCAGGAAGAAATTAGCCGCCGGGCTGGCCGCGGGATCGAAATCACGCGCGTCGCGGTGCGCAATCCGGCTAAGGCGCAACAGGTGCTGGGCGATGCGCTTGGCACGGTGGCGCTGGCGTCGGATTTTGTCGCGGTGGTCGACGATCCGTCGCTGGACATCATCGCGGAGATGATTGGCGGCACCGGCATCGCCCGTGAACTCGTGCTGCGTGCGATCCACAATGGCAAGCATGTGGTGACGGCCAATAAGGCGCTGCTCGCTGTGCATGGAACTGAAATTTTCGAGGCGGCGCGTGCCAAGGGCGTGATGGTCGCGTTCGAAGCCGCGGTGGCCGGCGGCATTCCGATCATCAAGGCGTTGCGCGAGGGCCTGACGGCGAACCGCATCCAGTATATTGCCGGCATCATCAACGGCACCACTAACTTCATTCTCTCTGAGATGCGCGAGCGCGGCTTGGATTTCGCGACCGCGTTGGCCGACGCGCAGCGGCTCGGCTACGCGGAGGCCGACCCGACGTTCGACGTCGAGGGGATTGACGCTGCGCACAAGGCCACGATCATGGCGGCGATCGCATTCGGCGTGCCGGTGCAGTTCGAGCGTGCCCATGTCGAGGGCATCACCCGGCTGGACGCGCTGGACATTCGCTACGCGGAGGAACTGGGCTACCGGATCAAGCTGCTCGGCATTGCGCGGCGCACCACGCAGGGCATCGAGTTGCGCGTGCATCCGACGCTGATTCCGGCCAAGCGGCTGATCGCGAATGTGCAGGGGGCGATGAACGCGGTCCTAGTCTACGGCGATGCGGTGGGCGCGACGCTGTACTATGGCAAGGGGGCGGGTGCCGAGCCGACGGCGTCGGCCGTGGTCGCTGACCTGGTTGACGTCACGCGACTGCACACGGCGGACCCCAACAATCGCGTGCCGCACCTGGCATTCCAGCCGGACCGATTGGCGAACACGCCGATTTTGCCCATCGACGAGGTCACCAGCAGCTACTACCTGCGGTTGCGCGTTGCGGACCAGACCGGCGTGCTGGCCGACATCACGCGCATCCTCGCGACCCTAAACATCTCGATCGATGCGCTGCTGCAAAAGGAGTCGGAGGTCATCGACGTAAGCCTGGCGGGCGAGACCGATATCATCCTGATCACGCACGAGACGCTGGAGAAGAACATCAATGCAGCGATTTCTCGTATCGAAGCGTTGTCCACGGTGCGCTCGGGCGTGACCCGACTGCGCATGGAAGCGTTGAACTGATGCCCACGCCAATTGCTTCGGCCCGTGGCCGGAGCGCCAGGAGCTTTCCCGGATGAACTACATTTCCACGCGCGGCGCCGGGCTCGGCGAGCGCCATTCATTTTCCGACATCCTACTCGGCGGTCTTGCGAAGGATGGTGGCCTGTATTTGCCGGCGCAGTATCCGCGTGTGTCCGACGCTGAGTTGTCCCGCTGGCGTACGCTGTCCTATGCGGACCTGGCATTCGAGATACTCGCAAAATTTTGCGACGACATGCCGGCCGACGACTTGCGGGCGCTGACGCGGCGCACTTATCGCGCCGACGTGTATTCAAACGTGCGCGCCGGCAGCGATGCGCAGCGCATCACGCCGCTCAAGACGCTGGGCGTCGAGGGCGGCGCGCCGCTGGCGCTGCTCGAGCTGTCCAACGGCCCGACGCTCGCGTTCAAGGACATGGCGATGCAGTTGCTCGGCAACCTGTTCGAGTACGTGTTGACGCGCCATGACCAGCAATTGAACATCCTTGGCGCGACGTCTGGCGACACCGGCAGCGCCGCCGAATACGCGATGCGCGGCAAGCGGGGCGTGCGTGTGTTTATGTTGTCACCGCATCGCAAGATGAGCGCGTTCCAGACCGCGCAGATGTTCAGCCTGCAGGACCCGAACATCTTTAATATTGCGGTCGAAGGGGTGTTTGATGATTGCCAGGACATCGTCAAGGCCGTCTCGAACGACCACGCGTTCAAGGCCCGCTATCAAATTGGCACGGTCAACTCGATCAACTGGGCCCGGGTCGTCGCACAGGTTGTCTACTATTTTCGAGGCTATTTCGATGCGACGCGCGGCAACGACCAGCGCGTGTCATTCACCGTCCCGTCGGGCAATTTCGGCAATATATGTGCTGGCCACATTGCGCGGATGATGGGCTTGCCGATCGATAAGCTGGTGGTTGCCACCAATGAGAACGACGTGCTCGACGAGTTCTTCCGTACCGGTACGTATCGCGTGCGCGTCGGGGCTGAAACCTACCAGACGACCAGTCCCAGCATGGACATCTCAAAGGCGTCGAACTTTGAGCGCTTCATCTTCGACTTGCTGGGCCGCGATTCGGCGCGCGTGTTGCAGTTGTTTCGCGACGTCGAGGTCAAGGGCGGGTTCGACTTGGCCGCGTCGGGTGATTTTGCCCGCGTGCGTGAGTTCGGTTTCGTGTCCGGTCGCAGCACGCACGCGGATCGGATCGCGACGATCCGCGACGTCCACCGTCGCTACCAGGCGATGATCGACACGCATACAGCGGACGGCGTGAAAGTGGCGCGCGAATATCTAGAACCGGGGGTGCCGATGATCGTGCTCGAGACCGCGCAGCCGATCAAGTTCGGCGACACGATCCGTGAGGCGCTGGACCAGGATCCTGCGCGCCCGCCGGCCTTTGAGGGACTGGAGGCGTTGCCGCAGCGTTTCACTGTATTGCCGGCCGACGCCGAGCGTGTGAAGGACTTCATTCGCGCGCAGATCGACGGCTAGGCGGCGTATCGGTGCGGCGCCGCGGCTACAGCGCCGGGGCTACAATACGTCTTTATTCGTCAACATCCGGCCCGAATCCGATGTCGATCCCGAACGATACCGCGCCGGTGGCGTGGGCTAGCCAAACGGCCGGCGCCGCCACGGCCACGGACGCCATCCACCCACCACGGCTGTCCACGCAGGACGCGCTTGCGCAGTTGCTGGCCGCGGCGTTTCCATCCTGCGTGCAGCCTGACGCGGTCGAGATAGTGCCGACGCAAGACGCGCTGAACCGCGTGTTGGCCGCCGACATTCGCTCGGCGCTCGATGTGCCGCCGGCCGACATCAGCGCGATGGACGGCTACGCGGTGCGGGCCGCCGACGTCGTGGCCGGGCGGCCGATGCGCGTGTCACAACGCGTGCCAGCTGGCCATGCGCCCAGTGGAGCGCTCCAGGCCGGCACCGCGGCGCGCGTTTTCACCGGTGCGCGACTGCCCGCGGGCGCCGACACGGTAGTGATGCAGGAGCAGGCGCATGCACATGGCGAGACGGTCGCGTTCGACGCGCCGCCGCCAATGGGCGAGTGGATCAACCGGCGTGGTTCGGATATCCGCAAGGATGCGGTGATCCTGCCCGCCGGCACGCGGCTAACGCCGCAGGCGTTGGGCCTGGCCGCGTCGGTCGGCTGTGCGACGCTGCCGCTCGCGCGACGGCCGAGGGTCGCGATAGCCTTTACCGGCGACGAGTTGACGATGCCGGGCGAGCCGTTGCGTGAAGGCGCAATTTACAATTCGAGCCGGTTCACGCTCGGTGGACTGCTGGCCGCACTCGGCTGCGACGTGACGGATCTTGGTATTGTGCCGGACCGGCTCGATGCGACGCGCGATGTGCTGCGTGAGGCGGCGCTTGCGCATGACCTGATCCTCACCTCCGGTGGTGTATCGGTGGGCGAGGCGGATCACGTGCGGGCCGCGGTGCAGGCTGAAGGTTCGCTGCACCTGTGGCAGATCGCGATGAAGCCGGGCAAGCCGCTTGCATTCGGCACGGTGCGCCGACCGGCAGCTGCGGGGCCATCGTGCGCCGGCGCGCCGCACGACGCGGCGTTCTTCATCGGCTTGCCTGGCAATCCGGTGTCCAGCTTCGTGACGTTCCTGTTGTTTGTGCGTCCGTTCATCCTGCGCCTAGCCGGCACGAGATGCGTCGAGCCTCGTGCGCTGCGCATGCGGGCCGATTTCACGCAAAAGAAGGCGGATCGCCGCAATGAATTCCTGCGCGCGCGGATCAACGAGGCTGGAGGCCTGGACCTGTTCCCGAATCAAAGCTCGGCGGTGCTGACATCGACAGTGTGGGGGGACGGATTGATCGACAATCCCCCTGGGCATGCGATCCAGGCGGGTGAGACGGTGCGTTTCCTGCCATTCTCGACGTTGCTGGCGTAATGGCGTAGCAGCGCGACGGAGAGGGCGCGCGCAGACGAAACAGGTTTTTCAACGGTCAAGGGCAATGAAGATCGAACTGAGGTTTTTTGCAAGTGTGCGCGAGGCAGTTGGCACGGGCGCGGAAACGGTTGACGTACCGGACAGCGTTAACACGGTCGGCGACGTGCGCGCCTGGCTATGCTCGCGCGGCGGCGCGTGGGCAGGCGCACTGGCGGACACACGCCCGCTGCGCATGGCCTGCGACCATGTCATGACCAACCCGGCGACGCGACTGACCGACGGTTGTGAGGTAGCGTTTTTTCCACCCGTCACCGGCGGGTGATGCGGCAGCGGCCGGGCGGGGTACTGCGGAGGATGAGATGACAGTTAGCGTGCAGGCACGCGATTTTGACGTGACGACGGAGCTTGCCCGGCTGCGTGCGCGCAATCCACGCATCGGTGCGGTGGTTAGCTTCGTGGGTACCGTGCGCGAGTTGAGCGACGGCGAGTCAATCAGCGCGTTGGAACTCGAGCATTATCCGGGTATGACCGAACGGGCGCTGGAGGCCATTGTTGCCGAAGCCGAGCGCCGCTGGGCGGGCATCGACGTGTGCGTGGTGCACCGGTACGGTCGGCTCGATGCAGGCGAGCAGATTGTGCTGGTCGCAGTCGCGGCTGCACATCGCGGCGACGCGTTTGCCGCCTGCGAGTTCGTGATGGATTACCTAAAGTCTAACGCGCCTTTTTGGAAAAAGGAGCGCACTGAGCAAGGCGAGCGCTGGGTCGATGCGCGCGCCACCGACGACGCGGCGCTCGCGCGCTGGGGCATTGCGTCGCACAACGCGGCGAAGGGTCCGCGTGCCGACGATCAGTGAGCGGCACCACGCTCGCCGCGGCGCGGCGCGATTCGCTCGAGCAGCGCCTTCTGCTCCGGCGGCACTTGGTATTGCCATCCGAAGCGGCTCAGCTGCAGGCTTTCCGCGATGCGCAGCGCCGGCTCCATCAGCTTGAGCGCTGCGGCGGGCTCGAACAGGTGCTCGACCGTGTCCAGGAACAGGTACAGCCAGCGGTTGAAATGCTCGGGCTCGATACCCTTTAATGGCAGGTGGGCCAATTGCACATTGCCCTTATAGCGTTTGACGCCCAGCGCGATGCTGGCCCAAAAGTCGCACATTTTCGCCAGATGTGGATCCCATGCGTCGCTAATCGCCTGCGCGAAGATCGGTCCCAGCGTGTCGTCTGCCCGCACGCGTGCATAGAAGCGGTGGACTAGCGCATGGATGCCTGCTTCGTCCAGGATGGCAAGGCGGCTCGCCGCGGCGTCGGATTCGGGAATGAACATGATGTCGTGTCGTCAGTAGAGAGAGCGGATTGCAGCGCAGCCTAGCCGAGCTTGACAAGCACATGGTAGCTGAGTTGAGTCAGCCTAGCGTGCCGCTCGCGCACGCGCTAGGCTTGATCACATTGACCCCGGGCGCTTGAAAAGCGCCATTCGGGCCTCAAGATATGGGACAACCAAGGATTGGAGGTCTCGATGAGGATCGACAAACTCACCACGAAGTTCCAAGAAGCGCTTGCGGATGCACAAAGCCTTGCTGTTGGGCGAGACAATCAGTATATCGAGCCGCTGCATGTGCTCGCGGCGCTGCTCGCGCAGCCCGATGGCGCGGCCCGCTCGCTGTTGTCGCGCGCCGGTGTGCATATGCAGGCGCTGCAGGCCGCGCTAGGCGCGGCGTTGGAACGGTTGCCGCAGGTACAAGGCACCGACGGCAACGTACAAGTGAGCCGCGAGTTGAGCGGCTTGTTGAACCAGGCGGACAAGGAAGCGCAGAAGTACAGCGACGCGTATATCGCTAGCGAAATGTTCCTGCTCGCGCTCGCTGATGACAAGGGTGACGCCGGCCGGCTTGCGCGCGAGCATGGCCTGACTCGTAAGGCGCTGGAAGCCGCCGTCGCGGCGGTGCGCGGCAACGCGCAGGTCAACAGCCAGGATGCCGAGAGCCAGCGTGAGGCGCTGAAGAAATACACGGTGGATTTGACCGAGCGCGCGCGCGCCAGCAAGCTCGACCCGGTGATTGGCCGCGACGACGAGATTCGTCGCGCGATCCAGATTCTGCAACGCCGCACGAAGAACAACCCGGTGTTGATCGGTGAGCCAGGCGTGGGCAAGACCGCGATCGTCGAAGGTCTCGCGCAGCGCATCGTCAATGGCGAGGTGCCCGAGACACTGAAAGACAAACGGGTGCTGTCGCTGGATATGGCCGCGCTGCTGGCCGGCGCCAAATATCGCGGCGAATTCGAGGAGCGGCTCAAGGCGGTGCTCAGCGACATTGCGAAGGACGAGGGCCGCACGATCGTGTTCATCGACGAGATTCACACGATGGTCGGTGCAGGCAAAGCGGAAGGCGCGATCGACGCGGGCAACATGCTCAAGCCGGCGCTCGCGCGCGGTGAGTTGCATTGCATCGGCGCGACGACGCTGGATGAATACCGCCGATATATCGAAAAGGACGCGGCGCTTGAGCGGCGCTTCCAGAAAGTGCTGGTCGATGAGCCGTCGGTCGAGGCGACCATTGCGATCCTGCGTGGGTTGCAGGAAAAGTACGAGCTGCATCACAAGGTCGAGATCACGGATCCGGCCATCGTCGCGGCTGCCGAGCTGTCGCACCGCTATATCACCGACCGTTTCCTGCCGGACAAGGCGATCGATTTGATCGACGAGGCGGCGTCCAAGATCAAGATGGAGATCGACTCGAAGCCCGAGGCGATGGACCGGCTCGAGCGTCGGCTGATCCAGCTGAAGATCGAGCGCGAGGCGGTAAAGAAGGAAACCGACGAGGCATCGCAGAAGCGGCTCGGGTTGATCGAGGACGAGATCGCGCGGCTCGAGCGCGAATACGCGGATCTCGAGGAGATTTGGACGGCGGAGAAATCTGCCGTGCAGGGCGGTGCGCACTTGAAGGAAGAGATCGACAAGACTCGCGCGGAAATCGTGCGGCTGTCAGCGCGAGGGCAAGCTGGACAAGGTCGCCGAGTTGCAGTACGGCACGTTGCCGCAGCTGGAGGCGCAACTGAAGGCCGTCACTCAGGCTGAGGCCGGTACGCCCAAGAACGATAAGCCGCGGTTGCTGCGCACACAGGTGGGCGCCGAGGAGATCGCCGAGGTCGTATCGCGCGCCACTGGCATCCCGGTTGCGCGGATGATGCAGGGCGAGCGCGAAAAGCTGCTGCAAATTGAGGCGAAGTTGCATGAACGCGTGGTTGGCCAGGATGAGGCGATCAGTGCGGTGGCCGACGCGATTCGCCGTTCGCGGGCAGGCTTGGCCGACCCGAACCGGCCTTATGGCTCGTTCCTGTTCCTCGGCCCGACGGGGGTCGGCAAGACCGAGTTGTGCAAGGCGCTGGCGGCGTTCCTGTTCGATACCGAGGACCACTTGATCCGCATCGACATGAGCGAATTCATGGAGAAGCACAGCGTCGCGCGGCTGATCGGCGCGCCGCCTGGCTATGTGGGCTACGAGGAAGGTGGCTACTTGACCGAGACCGTGCGGCGCAAGCCGTACAGCGTGATCCTGCTCGATGAGATCGAGAAGGCGCACCCGGACGTGTTCAACGTGCTGCTGCAGGTACTCGACGACGGCCGCATGACCGATGGCCAGGGCCGTACGGTGGATTTCAAGAACACCGTGATTGTGATGACGTCGAATCTCGGCTCGCAGCAGATCCAGTCGATGGTCGGCGAGCCTCATGCGGCGGTGCGCGATGCGGTCTGGGAAGAGGTCAAGCAGTATTTCCGCCCCGAGTTCCTGAATCGGATCGATGAGGTCGTCGTCTTCCACGGCCTGGATCGCAGCCATATTCGCTCGATCGCGAAGATCCAGCTGCAACGGCTCACCGAGCGATTGGCGAAGATGGACATGCAACTGGACGTATCGGATGCGGCACTCGAGCACATCGGCAAGGTCGGCTACGATCCGCTGTTCGGCGCGCGGCCACTCAAGCGCGCGATCCAGCAGGAGATCGAAAACCCGATTGCCAAGCTGATCTTGGGTGGCCGGTTCGGTCCAAAGGACCTGATCCCGGTCGACTTTGAGGATGGCAAGTTCGTGTTCGAACGGGTCGTGCACTGACAGGGCGCCAATGCGCGGGGCGCAACGGCGGCGCTGGCGCTGTTGCTCGGCGCCTGCGCCCCGCCCTAGCAGGGTTTTCAGGCTCGATGGCGCCGGCGCGCTGTGCAGCATGCAGAAAAGTCTTGATCACTCCACGCCCAGAATGGCGACAAACCGCCCATTCTGAGCGGCTGCTCAGCGCATCGTACGTTAGTCTTCCGTTGCCCGGCAGACGCAATGATGCGGCGCCCGCCGCTGTACCGCTGGGCGGGCTGTTCGATTTATTCCCGCATTACCACGCGTTCGTTAGTCTCCTTAAACTAGTCGCCTCACGAGGATAAACTGGTCGTCTCATGAGGAGGCGGCGACGCAGCGCGCTGTCGGCCGCGCTGTTAGGCTATCTCGCGGTTAAGGTGATGATTGGCGCCTACCGGACACTGCTACGATGGCGGGTGACCCGATGCGGCCGACGCTGGTATCATCTCGTACTGTATATTTATACAGGATTAGATGATGGACGCGATTCCCGCCGGCGGCGTGGACCCGTTCTACTATGTCGCAAACTTTCGTCGCGCTATCGCGTGGTTGAGCGATCGATGTGATGACCTGCTTGACGAGCAAGAGCGAGCCTTCATCGACGCGGTCGAGCCGTTGCCGCACGCGTCGCGCGCACTGCTGGTCCGGATGCTAATGCGCAAAGGACCGTTGTTTCGCACGGACAAGCTGCGTTATGCCGAGATCGGCGAGCCGCTTGCCGCATGCGGGCCATTGATTGCGCGAGGCTGGGTTGAGCTCGATCCGCCGATGTCGGTCGACGAACTGTTCACTGTGGCGACCAAGGTCCAACTCGAGCACCGCTTCGAGGCGGCGAAGACGGCGCGCGGCACGAAGGCGGCGCTGCTTGACGCGCTGCGCACCGCGTATCCCGGTGTACAACAGGCGTACTCGGCCTGGTGCCCGAACGGGCCAGCAAAGGTTGTCCGTTTCCTGCTGGGGCCCCTGTGTGATCGGCTTCGATTAATGTTTTTCGGGAACCTGTGGCAGGACTGGTCGGAGTTCGTGCTGGCTGACCTGGGTGTTTTCCGCTACGAAGCCGTGCGCTTGGACGGATCGTCCCGTGCATTCCAACGGCGCGAAGATGTCGATGCCTACTTCTCGTTGCATGCGTGTCGTCAGGCATTGGACGCGGCGCCTGACGACGCGAAGCTGGATGCATTGCTGTCGCAGGCGTGCGCATGTCCGACTGAGAATCCTTGGCTCGGTATGCGTCGCGCCAAAGTGTTGTTTCGGATCGGCCAGCACTGCGAGCGGCGGCGCGATTGGCTGCGCGCGCTGCATGCGTACGAGGTGAGCACATATCCGGAAGCCCGCTATCGGCGAGTGCGCGTGCTCGAGGCGCTCGGCCGTCGCGGTGACGCGTTGGCGCTTGCTGCGCAAGTCGTACGCACGCCAGTTAGCGAGGTCGAGGCACAGCGCGCCGCGCGTACCCTTGCGCGGCTACAGCGCGTGCCGCGCGCCGCACGACAGCAATCGCCGCTGCCGATGCAATCAGCATGTGGCGAGCAGCCATCCGGCTCGCATCGCGTACCTTCACTACAATCTGATTTATCGGCATCGGCATCGGCATCGGCATCGGCATCGGCATCGGCATCGGCATCGGCATCGGCATCGGCATCGGCATCGGCATCGGCATCGGCATCGGCATCGGCATCGGCATCGACATCGACATCGATATCGACATCGACACAGACATCGACACAGACACAGACACAGACATCGGCAACGCCGATCTCGCGCAGCGACTGGCTCCTGCCCATGCCCGCCGTGCCGATGCGGGTCGAGCACGTATTGCGCGCTCACCTGCATCGCCCGGAGGCGCCGGTGTTCTATGTCGAAAACGCATTGATCAACACCTTGTTTGGCCTGTTGTGCTGGCAGGTGATATTCGCGCCGATACCCGGCGCATTCTTTCATCCGTTCCAGCGCGGGCCGGCGGACCTAGACGCGCCAACGTTCGTCGCGCATCGTCAGGCGCTGTTCGATGCGTGCCTGCAACAGCTCGACGATGGTCGCTATCGACGCACGATCGAAAATAATTTTGCCGCGAAGGCCGGGATTCAATCGCCGTTCGTGGCCTGGGGCGTGTTCGACCCCGCGTTGTTGACGCTCGCGCTGGACTGCATGCCGGCCGCCCATCTGAAGCTGTGGTTCGAGCGGTTGTTGTGGGACGTCTCGCAGAACCGTTCTGGATTTCCGGATCTGGTCCGATTCGTGCCGGCCGTGCGTTCGTATGAACTGATCGAGGTGAAAGGGCCCGGCGACCGGCTGCAGGACAATCAGTTGCGCTGGCTCGCCTACGCACACGAAAAGGGGCTGCCGGTCAGCGTCGCGCACGTGCGGTGGCTCGACGACGGAGATAGGATGTCGGCGCCGCCCGCCGCGGTCGGCAATGCGATCCCGGACGGCGTCAGCGCGCCAGCGCAGTGGGCGGTGTGATGCGCTATGTGATTGCCGTGCGCGCATTGTGCGAATTCACGGCGAAGCAAGGCGACCTGGATCTGCGGTTCACGCCGTCTCCCAGCGCCGAGGAGGGTAGGACCGGCCATCGCGTCGTTGCGAGCCGCCGCCATGCGGACTACCAAACGGAAATCAGTGTCACGGGCGAGTACCGGGAACTGACGGTGCGCGGTCGCGCGGACGGCTACGATCCGCAACGGGGTCGGCTCGAGGAAATCAAGACGTATCGCGGCGAACTGGATGCGATGCCGGACAATCACCGCGCGCTGCATTGGGCACAGTTGCGGGTGTACGGCTGGCTGTTCTGTCAGCAGGCGCGCGTGCCGTCGATCGAACTCGCACTGGTGTACTACGACATCACGACTGGGCACGAAACAGTGCTGACCGAGACGGCAAGTGCCGCTGCGCTGCAAGCGGCGTTCGAACAGCAATGTGCACGCTTTATCGACTGGGCGGCTCGGGAACGAGCACACCGCGCCGCGCGCGATGCGATGCTGCACGGTTTGCAGTTGCCGTTTCCTGCGTTTCGTGCGGGTCAGCGCGAGCTTGCCGAGGCGGTCTACCGCGCGGCACTCGGCGCCCGTGTGCTGCTCGCGCAAGCACCGACGGGCATCGGCAAGACGCTCGGTACGCTGTTTCCACTGCTCAAGGCCTGTCCGCGCGCATCGATCGACAAAGTGTTTTTCTTGAGCGCGAAGAGTCCGGGTCGGCAACTGGCATTGGATTCACTGCAGTTTTTGACGCGTGGCACCGTGGGACCGCGACGGTCAGCAGAACCAACAGAACCAACAGAACCAACAGAACCAACAGAACCAACAGAACCAACAGAATCAACAGAACCAACAGAATCAGCAGAATCAGCAGAATCAGCAGAATCAGCAGAATCAGCGCGGGCCGGATCCAGGGTGGTCGGACGCACAGGCATCGGCGCGCGCGCGCCAAGGTCTGCCCCCGCGCTGCCGCTGCGCGTGGTTGAACTAGTCGCGCGCGACAAGGCGTGCGAGTATCCGGGGAATGCGTGTAACGGGCAGTCATGCACGCTCGCGCAAGGCTTCTATGATCGGTTGCCGGCTGCCCGTGAGGCGGCGTTGGCAAGATACTGGCTCGATCGCAGCGTGCTGCGCGAAGTGGGCTTGACCCATCATGTGTGTCCGTACTACTTGGGCCAGGAATTGGTGCGCTGGGCTGATGTGATCGTCGGCGATTACAACTACTATTTTGACACCGGCGCCCCCCTGTTTGCGTTGACCGTGCAAAATCAGTGGCGGATCGCCGTGCTGGTGGACGAGGCGCATAATTTGCCCGAACGGGCGCGGGCGATGTACTCGGCCACGCTCGAACAGGGGGAACTGGCCCAACTTGCTCGTGGCGCGCGCGGCACGCTGGGTACCGCACTGCGTCGCTTGCAGCGATGCTGGAACACGCTGAATCGCGCGCAAGCCGAACCGTATCGTGCCTCTGACGTGTTGCCCGATGCATGGCTATGCGCGCTGCAGCGCGCCGTTGGTGCGATCGGCGAGCATCTGGCCGAGCCGCAACTTGTACCGGACGTGCGCCTGGAGCGCTTTTATCTCGATGCGATCCACTTCCTGCGCATCGCTGAGCGTTTCGACGAGCACTGGATGTTCGACGTCACACTGGCCACGCTGGAGGGGGCCGCGGCGCGTGCCACGCGGCGCTCGACGTTGTGCATCCACAATATCGTGCCGGCGGCGGCATTGCGCGCGCGTGTGGCGGCAGCCCATTCGATGACGCTTTTTTCCGCGACACTGTGGCCTGCGCGCTTCTATCGCGACCTGCTCGGACTACCGGACGATACTGTCAATGTCGACGTCGACAGTCCGTTCAGTGCGGAGCAACTCGCCGTGTACGTGACGCCGTCGATCTCGACCCGCTATCGGGACCGCCAGGCGTCGCTTGGCGCGCTGGTTGAGCAGATTGCCTCGCAGTATGCGGCGCGGCCCGGCAACTATCTGTGCTTTTTTAGCAGCTTTGCATATCTGGAACAGGCGGCTGCGCTGTTCAACACTACGCATCCGTCGATTCCGGTGTGGCAGCAGGCCCGGGCGATGGACGAGCCGGCACAGCGTGCCTTCATCGCCCGCTTCGAGCCGCACGGCCGCGGCATCGGTTTCGCCGTGCTCGGCGGTGCATTTGCCGAGGGCATCGACCTGCCCGGCACACGGCTGGTTGGCACGTTTATCGCCACGCTCGGGATGCCGCAAATCAATGCGGTGAACGAACAGTTGCGCGAGCGGATGCAGCGGCTGTTTAGTGCCGGATTCGACTATACGTACTTGTTCCCAGGGGTGCAGAAAGTAGTGCAGGCCGCAGGCCGCGTGATCCGCAGCGAGACTGACCGTGGTGTCGTGCATCTGCTGGATGACCGCTTTATGCGGCGCGACGTGCGCGCGTTGCTGCCACGCTGGTGGAAGATCCAGCCGGAGAGTCACCGCTAGGCGGCGGGCAGCGGGCCGACCACTCGCGGCGTAACGGGTCAACTACCGGTAGGGCCACGGGCCTATGCACCGACCCGACCACCGATCCGACCACCAACCGGGTGTTCCGGCTGGAACACCCGGTCGCCGCCCGCTGCGTCACATTTCTTCGGCCCACGACATATTTTCGTGCGCCATTAGCGCGGACGAAGCGGCGGGCCCGTAGGTGCCGGCCGTGTAGGTGCGGGGGCGTTCGCCCAGTTCGCGCCAGCCGGCCAGGATCGGCTCGACCCAGGTCCAAGCGGCTTCCAATTCATCGCGGCGCATAAAATGGGTCAGGCGCCCCCGGATCACGTCGATCAGCAGCCGCTCGTAGGCTTCGGCGCGGCGTCCCGTAAACGCCTGCTGCAAGTCCAGGTTCAAATTGACCGGCAGCATGTGCATGCCGCTGCCCGGCTCCTTCGCAAGCATTTGCAACTGGATCGATTCCTCCGGTTGCAGCTGGATTACCAGCCGGTTACCGTAGTTGCGCGGCCCGCTCGGAATGATCGAGAAAGGCAAGTCGGCGAAATCGATGACGATCTCGGAGAGCCGCTTCGGCATCCGCTTGCCGGTGCGCAGGAAGAACGGCACGTTGGCCCAACGCCAGTTGTTGATGTGCGCGCGCAGCGCGACGAACGTCTCCGTGTGGCTGCCTGGCGGCACGTTGTCTTCCTCAAGATAACCCTTGACTGGCTCCCTACCGATCGCGCCTGCGGTGTACTGGCCGCGCACCGTATCGCGGGCGATGTCCGAGACCGTCATCGGACGCAGCGAGCGCAGTACCTTGAGCTTTTCGTCCCGTACCGCATCGGGATCGAGCGACACGGGCGGTTCCATCGCCACGATGCACAGCAACTGCAGCAGGTGGTTCTGCACCATGTCGCGCAGCGCACCGGTCTGGTCATAGAAACCGGCCCGGCTGCCGACGCCCACGGTCTCGGCGACCGTGATTTGCACGTTCTTGATGTACGGCGCTTGCCACAGTGGCCCGAAAATCGCGTTGCCAAAGCGCAGTACCATCAGGTTCTGCACGGTCTCCTTGCCCAGGTAATGGTCGATCCGGTAGATCTGCGATTCGGCAAAGTGCTGGCCGACCGACGCGTTAATCGCACGTGCCGACGCGAGGTCGTGTCCCAACGGTTTTTCGAGCACGACGCGCGATTGTTCGTCGACCAGCCCGCACGCGGTGAGGTTGTCGCAGATCGTCGTGAAGAGCTCGGGTGAGGTGGCCAGATAGAACACGCGTTGTGCTCCGGGGCGGGACGCCGCGACGAGGTTGGCGTAGTCGGGTGACGAGCCGGCATCGATCCGCACGTAGTCGAGCAACGCCAGGAAGCGGTCCCACGCTTGTTTGTCCAGCACACTGCTGTCGACGAACGGCCGCGAGTGCTCGTCGATGAACGCGAGGTACTGGTCGCGCGAGAAGTCCTTACGGCCGATCGCGATGATCCGCGTGTCGGCCAGCAGGTTGCCGTGCAGATGCGCCATGTACAGCGCCGGAAGCAATTTGCGGGCCGACAGGTCGCCGCCGCCGCCGAAGATGATCATGTCCAGCGTAGAGGCGGATGCGGCGGAAGAAACCGTGGTTGTCATGGTGCGTGCGTGTCGCGGGCCGGTTGAGCAACCCTTATGGTGCATGGTTATTCGGATTTTTGCACGCCCCCGCGCATCGCACGCTCAGCCGCGTCGTGCGATCAACTCGGAGACGCGTTGCGCCGCGTCGAGCAATGGCGCAAGGCATGATTGGGTCATCTGAATTGCCGATTGTCGTTGTGCATTGCCGCTGATATTCATCGCGGCGATGATGCGCTGCTGGCGGTCGCGAATCGGCGCTGACATCGAAATCAGGCCACCTCCAGCTCCTGGTCAACGATGGACCAGCCTTGTTCGCGCACCTGTGCGATGGCTTGCTTGATCTGGGGCTTGTCGGTCAGCGTTTGCTGCGCCCGCGTTGCGTCGAATGAGCGGATCATCCGCCAGTTGGCGTGCGAACGACTGCACGTATGAGTCGCCCGGGCGTTCGCCGCCGGCGGGTCGTCCGGCGTCAGGCGCCGGTCCTTTGGCGGAGACGCTCGGATTCGAAGTTGTTGTTTGTTGCATCGTGCTCGCTTGCGTTGGTGCGCGGCTGACGTTGACGGCCACCTATGAATTGCAGCGACGGGCCGGGCGCTTCGTACTTGCGACAATGTGCATCGGCGTTGGCCAAGGCATCGCGCTTGCGCTCGAGCGCGTGTGAAGTCGGCGCGCTCCAATGTGCCATAGTGGGCGTGCAGCCCGCCGGCTCATTATCTGAACGACTGACGAGGAACCCATCATGCCATTTGCGTCGATCGACGGAATTCACCTGCATTACTGTATTGACGGTGCCGAGCATACCGATGCGCCGTGGGTCGTGCTGTCCAATTCGCTGGGCACGCAGCTCGCGATGTGGGATGCCCAAGTCCCGGCGCTAAACGCACATTTTCGCGTGCTGCGTTACGATACGCGCGGACACGGACAGTCGGATACGCCGCCGGGGCCTTATACAATCGGACGGCTGGCCGATGACGTGGTTGCGTTGCTTGACGCATTGGGTATCGAGCGTGCGCACTTTTGCGGTTTGTCGATGGGCGGGCAGATCGGCATTGCGCTTGGCGCGCGTCATGGCGACCGGCTGATCCGGCTGGTGTTGTCGAACACGGCACCCAAGATCGGCTCGCCGCCGGTATGGAACCCGCGCATCGCGAAAGCGCGCGGCGAAGGCATGGCTGACTTGGCCAACGCGGCCATTGAGCGCTGGTTCACGCCGGGATTTCGCGAGCGGCAAGCCGCCCAGGTTGAGCCGTTGCGAGCGCAACTGATGGCTACCGACCCCGAGGGGTATGCCGCAAACTGCGAGGCGGTGCGCGATGCGGATTTGCGCGACGAACTGGGCCGCATCACCCTACCGACGTTGGTCATTGTCGGCACGCACGATGTTGCGACAAGTCCGGAGCAGGGCCGGGCGATGGCTGCGGCGATCTGGGGGGCGCAGTATCTTGAACTCGACGCATCGCATATCTCGAACATCGAACAGCGCGACACGTACAACCGCGAGTTGGTGGCATTCCTGCGGGGCGCCGCATAACAGGGCCCGCTGGCATAAGCCATCGTCATGCCGCTTGAGGAAGCGCGGAGCGCAGCACGTCGAAATTGACCGGCTTGGGTAGCACCAGCAGGCCTTCACGTTGCGCCAGACTTAACTTGTCGGTGTGCCCGGTGACCAGGATCACGGGCAAGCTAGGGTTCGCATCGCGCAACGCGATGGCCAGGTCGATGCCGTTCATCGGGCCGGGCATTGTCACATCACTGATCACCGCATCGTATCGCGCGTGCCGATGGTAGATCTGCAGGGCTGAATGGGCGTCCGGCGCGGTGGTTACTCGATGACCGTCCAGGTTCAGCACTGCCGCCGTCGCTTCGGCGACCTCGTTATCGTCCTCCACCAGCAGGAGATCAAGCCCGGTCATGCCGGTCAAGGCGCGGCGCGCCCGCGCCGCGCGGCTCGGCCGGCCGTCGGATACCGCGTCGACGTTCGCCGGTGCCGTGGCGGGCGATCGCCGCGACAAGGGTTCATTGGGCGCCGGTACGGGAATGTCGCCGTTAGACACCGACGGATGCGGGGCAGCCCCGTCGCGTTCGGCGGTGCGCAGCCCGACGTGGGCGGGTGCCTCGGCTTCGGCTGCCGGCGCCGCTGGCAGGAACAAGGCGACCGTCGTGCCCACGCCGGGATGGCTAATGATTTGCGCATTGCCGCCGGCCTGCTGGCAGAAGCCATAGACCTGCGGCAGTCCGAGGCCGGTGCCCTTGCCGAGCTCCTTGGTCGTAAAGAATGGCTCGAACGCGCGCGCTGCCACGTCGGCGCTCATCCCGCAGCCATTGTCGCTGACCGCAATACGCACTAGATCCGGTTCGGCTATCGACGCCGTGCCGGCGTGCTCGTGCGCCGCCTGGTGGTTGTTGGCCGAAATGGCGATCTGGCCGCCGGCCGGTAGCGCGTCGCGCGCGTTGGCGAGCAGGTTGATCAGCGCAAGCTGCAGGTCGGTGGGGTCTGCCAGCACGGGCCACACGCTGTCGGGCACCGCGATGCGCACGTCGCACTGCGGGCCGGCGGATGCTTCGATCAACCCCTTCCACTCGGCCAGACGGCTGCGCAGGTCGATCCGCTCGGCTCGCGTAGGCTGCTTGCGCGAGACGCTGAGCAAACGACGGGTCAGCGCTTCGCCAGTGTGCACGGCCCGGTCAATGGCCTGCCACTGTTTTGCCATGTTGCCCTCGCCCATCTTTAGACGGATCAGCCGCGCATTCGCGGACAGCACCATCAGCAGGTTGTTGAAGTCGTGCGCGACGCTGCCGGTCAGCCGGCCCAGCGATTCCATTTTCAGTGCGTGCCGATAGTCTTCCTCGGCCGCACGCCGCAGCGAGGCTTCCGCCTGCCATTGGCGCCATGCTTTTTCCTCGCTATCGAGGCGGCGCAGTGCAACGAACGCCACCAGGAACAACGCGATGCTGGGTACGACCGAAAAGCCGGTGACGATCGCGGTGCGAGCGAGCCAACGCGAGAATACCTGGTCCAGCCGCAAGTAGTCGGTGACGTAGACGTCCCGCGAGCCCACGCGCCGGTAGCCAATGATCGCCTGCGTATCGGCCAGGTGGACCCGCTCGGTGCCGCCCAGTTGCGCGGCCAGCACGCCGCGCGGCACCGGCGGCTCGACGTCGCCGGGCACTGGCGGCGGATAGCGGGCGAGCAATGTGCCATCATTGCGCATCAGCGCGAGCTGGCCGATGTGGCTGCCGGTCACGAGCTCACGATAAAAGTCCTCGAAGTACGACGCGCGGATCGACAGGGCGACGACGCCGGCAAATGAGCCATCGTTGAGATGGCGCGGTGTGATGACATCGAAGATGCGGTCACGGTGTCCCCGTAAAGGGATCGCCTCGGTCACGTAGTCGCCCTGGTTCCACCGAGCGGCGTTGCGGAATGCATCGGTCTGCGCAAGACTGCGCGGCACGCCCAGATAGGGATCGTTGGTGACCACGAGTCGGCCGCTTGCATCGTACACACTTACCGCGGCCAAGTGATCGAAAGGTGCGGCAATTGAGCGCAGCTTGGTGGTCATTGCGTAACCGCCCAACGCGCCGCCATGAGATTCGGCTTCATAGATTGCCTGCAGGACCCTGTCCCGGATCACTTCATTGAGCTCGAACACCTTCAGCGCTTGCTCTTCGGTGATCCGCGACGAACGTGTGGCAAATCCACTGGCGTCGTCCAGCGCCTTGTGCCAACTCGTTATGCCGTAGTACAGCAGGAACCCCGCCGGCAGTACGACGGTGGCGATCAGCAGCACGACCAATGCACGGCGCAACGTGACGAAGTCGCGCACCGGCGCGTTGGGCTCGGCGTGCCCGGACAGCGGCACGGGCCAGTCCGCTCCGACGGTTGCACGATTGTCGGCGGTTGCCGGTTCGCTCGGCCCTGCAGGTCTTTTCGCAGGCGTGCGCATCTCAAATAGGGACATCTTGTCGACAAAAGATCCTCTATTTTAGGACCATCGCGCGAACCTGAGCCGGCTGCGGTTCGCTTTGCTGTTAAGATGGTGCCGCTTTTTATTGGCCGGCGCCGCTGGCGTGCGCCGCATCGTTCCACCTTATCATGTCCTCGTTGCTTCGTTTCCTGGAACCGTGGGAGCCCTCGTTTGGGCTGGTGTTCATCTTTGTCGCGGCCGCCGTGTTGTTCGCGCGCGGCACGCTGCGCCAACGTGTGAGCATTGCGCGCCAGGCAGCGTTCTGGACGGGTCTCGTGCTGCTGTATGTCGCGCTGCACACGCGAGTGGACTATTACGCCGAGCATCAATTCTTCGTCCACCGGCTCCAGCACTTGGTGCTGCATCATCTGGCACCGCTGCTGGTCATGTCCGCCTATCCAGGCAGCGTGATGCGTGCCGGCATGCCGCCACGCTGGCGCGGCATGCTGCACCGGGCGGCCCGGCGGCGTGCGTCGCGCATAGCCGGCGCCGTGCTGCTCAACCCGGCGTTCATCTCGTTGGCGTTCGTGATTTCGGTGCTCTTCTGGCTCATTCCGTCCGTGCAGTTCATTTCGATGCTCGACTGGCGCATCTACTTGTTCATGAATTGGTCGGTGACGGTCAGTGGTCTGCTGTATTGGTGGATGCTGCTGGATCATCGCCCGAGCCCGCCCAGTCGGGTAAAGCCGGGCATGCGGGTGTTGTCACCGGTGATCACGATGACGCCACAGCTTTTGGCCGGTGCGATCATTACGTTCTCCTCGCGCGACTTGTACCCGATCTTCACGTTGTGCGGTCGCGCCATGGACCTGTCGCCGGCGCTGGATCAAAGCCTGGGCGGACTGATCATGTGGGTGCCCGCGGCCATCATAGAGACGATCGGCGGCCTGATGGCGCTGCGTCATATGATGCGCTTGTCAACGCTGCCGCCGCGTCGCCCTCCCGCACAGCGCGTGCGGGCCGCCACGCTGGCGGGTGTCGCCCCTGCATCGCGGGCCGGCCGCTCATAGCGTGAGGTCGCTGTACACCACTGACGCGTCGAGCCGGCAGCACGGTTCGCGCGTCATTTTTGTACCTTGCGAAAAGAGATCGGTACAATGGCCGGTTGATTGCCGGGCATTGGTCCGGGTGCATGCGGAAAGGATTCCATGAAACTGATTCAAACCCGTCTCATCTCGCGCTTTGTTGCTGGTGCCATCATTGCCGGCGCCGTGGCGGCCTGCAGTTCGCCCCATCCACAGGCGATCGACTACAAGAGTGCCACGCGGGCAAAGGCGTCGTCGCTGGCCGTGCCCCCGGACATGGCCCACGAGATCGCCGACCAGCGTTCGCTGCCGCCTCAAGGCGGCTCGGCGTCGCTGTCCAGATTGCAGCAGGTGCAGCAATCGGCGCTTGCGCCGGTGGGCGACGCGGTGCTGCCGCCGGTGCAGGGCATGCATATCCAGCGCGAGGGTACGCAGCGCTGGCTGGTGATCGACAAGCAGGCGCCCGCACAAGTGTGGCCCCAGGTGCGGCGTTTTTGGCAGGAGCAGGGCTTCGTGCTGTCGCTGGACGCGCGCGATCGCGGGATCATGGAGACGGACTGGTACGAAACCCATCCGCAGGTGCCGGATGGCCTGATCCGCAATACGTTGTCCAAGGCGCTGGGCACCGGCTACACGACCGGCCTGCGCGACAAGTACCGCACGCGGCTTGAAAACGCGCCGAACGGCGGAACGTATGTGTTTATCAGCCAGCGCGGATTGCATGAGCAGTTGTTCGGCTCGAACAACGAGCAAAGCCGGTGGGAAGATCGGCCGAATGATCCGGCGCTGGAGGCCGAATACCTGAAGCGGTTGATGCAAGCGTTGGCGCGTAACCAGCAGGGCGGTGCGTCAATGGCCGCGGAGCCGGTGGCCGCATCTGCGCCCAAGGCCGCCGACGCGGCGGCCAGTGCGTCGCAGGCAGCGCTCAAGGCGTCGGGGGCCACCGCGACGCTCACCGGGGCGACCGACATTACGCTTGCCGAGTCTTATGACGACGCGTGGCTGCGGGTCGGCGTGGCGTTGGACCGGAACAATTTCACGGTCGATGACCGCGATCGCACACGTGGCCTGTATTTCATTCGTTACGTCGATCCGAACGACTTAAGTTCGGCCAAACAGGGCTTCTGGAGCCAAGTATTCCATGGCCGCAAGGAAAAAGCGGCGAAGCAGTACCGTGTGAATGTGCGCGCGCTGACCGAGACGCAGACGAGGGTCGCAATTGTGGATGAGAGCGGGCAGGTCGACGATTCGAAGCAGGCACGCCAGATTCTGTCGCTGCTGATCGACCAGTTGCACTGACCCTGCCGCGGCTGATTAACCAGTTGTGCTGCTCCGCCGCTGCTAATCAACTAAGCCGCGCTGACCTTCATCCCGGGCGGCGTGCGCACGGCACGCCGTCTTGCAATCTGCGTCAGGCCGCGAGTCCGCGCCAGGCCGCGCGTATGCCATGACGTCACTTGACGCCGTAACGGCTGGCGCTTTCATGCCAGCCGATCCCGCCTCATCGTCGAATGGGCTCTCTGCCGGGGAAGGTTCTCTTTTCTTAATAAGTAGCTGCCGAGGTTGGCCGCTGATTCAACGAATGCGCCTCAGTGGGCGCGCAAGCGGGTTGCCATCGCCCGAATCATGGCGGTGCGTACTCGACGCGTCGCGATCCGGCATGACTCGACGTGGCTGCGCCAACTGCCAAGCCCGGCGCCGCCTTGACCCGGGCAAGGCGCCGATGACTCCGTTGCTTATCCTCGTAGCGCGACGGTTTTGTCCGTGCCTCGTGCTGCAAGAGGGGCTTTTCCGCGTTGACCGGGGCGGCGGCACACGCGTCAGTGCGCTTCGACGACGTCCAGAATCAAAATGATCGTCCAGTCCGCTTCGCCCTCGTGGTGATACTGCCGCTCCGCGACGATGAACGGCTGCTGTTTGCCCGGCGGGCCCAGAAACAACACGTCACCCTCAACGGGCAGGCATTCGATCGGTGGCAGCGCGATGTACGGCTCATCGCCGCGCGTGGTGCGCGGCATCAGCTTGTCGATCTTTTTCGAGGCTGCCTCGGTCCATTCGATTTCGAGTTCGATATTACTCACACCATCCTCTATGTCGTTGCGCTCGTGCATCGGGCGCGGGACTGTAACACGAAACCGACGCCCATAAAAAAGCCGAAGCCTGCGAGACTTCGGCCCGATGGCACCTCAGCGTATGGTATGTCGTGCCGCACGCCGGTCGCAGCCGTTACTGGCTTGCTGCCGACGGTGCGGCAGGGCCAGCCTCAAAGGCCTGCTGCGCGTGCCCGGCCTTATGATGCTTGGCAGCCTTGCGATGCTTGGCCGGCGCGTGCGCGGGCGTTGGCGCTACTGGGGCTTCCGATTGAGCAGCTTCCAGCGCCTGGGCGCGCTGTTCGACGTCGGCCGCTTTGGCCGGGTCGGTGCTCATCGTCACGCCGCGATCGGTCTGCGCATATGCCGTTGCGGCAAATAAAGAAACGAGCAATGCCAGGGACACTTTCTTCATCTTTATCTCCGTAGAGTGACAGCGTTCTCGGGCCCATGACCGGAAGTGCCATACTATCCGGCAGAGCGCGCATTTTAGCCAGCAAATAGGCTATCCGCAGCGACATTGTAACGACCTTGCCGTGACGTGGCATCTTGTTGCATATCGCGGACACAACAAATTCCATTCGGCGGTCATTTTTCCGCGCATACTATCGGGATTGGTCTGGGGGCTATCAGAACCACCCGATCCGCCGGTAGACGTAAAACTGTGCAAGGCCGATCCATTCGTGCCACGCGATGCTGGTGTTAATGACATGGGCGGGGTGCGGTCGCCAGCTTGGGCGTCGCCATCTGTAGTTGGATGCGAGCGGCACGACATCGATGCCGAAGTGGTGAAAGTCGAGCAGTGCGCGTGGCAGGTGGTACGCTGACGTGATCAGCACGATCTGGTCATAGTGGTGCCGGCGCAGGATCGCGCCGGTGTTGCGGGCGTTTTCATAGGTGTTCAAGCTGTCGGGCTCGAGCACGATGTTGGCCGCCGGCACCCCGTGCGATACCAGATGCGGTTGATAGTTGGCCGCTTCGCTGTGCTCGTGTTTTTGGGGATTGCCGCCGCTTACCACCAGCGTGCACTGCGCGCGCTGCGCACGGCATAGTATGAATTGCGCGGCTGCCGCGTCGATGCGTCGCCACGCGTCGAACTTCGGCACCAGCCGATGCGCATCGTCGTATTCAGTGCCGCTGCCGAGCAGCACGATCGCGACGTTGCCACCGTAGCGCGGGGGGCTTGCGGCTGGCACACAGGTTTCCAGCGCGTGCAGCGCCGGTTCGCCGAGCCATCCGGCGCACAACAGGTAGGCGAAAAACGCCGCCGCGACGCAGGTCATACGGCGGTGGCGGCGCGATACGGCGATGGCGACGAGCCAGAGGAGTGCAACGAATGCAACGAGCATGGAAGTATCGTTTCAGGCATCGTCCCGGCCGGCTGCGTGCCGGTTGAGGCGATCGAGTTTAGGCGGTGAGTGTCAAGGGGCCGCCGTGCGCCAGGTCGAGCCGCGCCGGTGACGGTGCCCAGCTGGTCGCGGCGCGACGATTATAAGCGGACATGTCGAATGCGCCGGCCACCCTGGCCGGTGCCAATGTGGAGGGCGGAATGGATTATACGAACGAGGCCGTGCTGGAGGGCCTGCGGCGCGCGCAATACCGGCAGGTGCCTTGGCCGCGTCGACCGCGAGTGTTCGAGTTCCTGCGCGAGCAGGGGCTGATCGGTACCGCACGGCAACCTTCACCGCTCGTGCCAGGTTACCACGCGCCCGTGGATATTGCGGTGCTCAGCGCCCGGGGCAAGACGGAGTTGGGGCGACTGGAGCGCCGTGCGTGCCTACCTGCATGGCCTGTCGAGCGCGAGCTGCGCTATGCCTGTGACGCGGCCGCGTCGCTGCTTGCGCACGCCGACCCTCAGCCGTGAGGGTGGGGAGCATCGCGCAGCGCGGCTTGCCGGCGGGCAGGGCGATGGAAAAAGCCCGTATCCGCGCGGATACGGGAACATACCGGATGTGACTCATTGCCACGCTGTGCTCATGGCATAGTGTCGGACAGGGTGGGCGCGCGCAGGTTCCCGCGCGTGCGCAATGCACAAATGGGGGGGCGCCGTCACGCGTTGCCTCCGGGCTTCAGTGGGGAAGTAGTCCCCGCCCGGGCGGTGGACTGCGCCAGTCCCGCACATTGCGCTGGGCCCGCGCGTTGCTTTCGATATCGCTGCGCAGATCGCCTCGCGGTACCGGCAGAGTCAACGCCTCGGGCATGTACGCGCTGCGCTCGACGTGCTCGGGACGGCTGGCGTGCGCGACTGCACCGGCGCTGTGGTAGCCGCTGTCCAACCATCCTGCGGCAGCGGCCGCGCCGATTGACCATAGCGCTATGCCGCAGACGATCCGGACCTTCACGCTCATTGTTGTTCCCCAGGGCCGATCGAGGTGGCGTCTGTTGCTTCGATTCCACGATAAGCGCGGGGGAGAAGGGCCGCTGTAAATAAAAGTAAATGAATGTTTCCCGGGCCAGCCGGGCGATGGAGCGCGCTGTCGGGTCAGCGTACCGATAGCACCGTCTCAGGCCGCCCAGTGACGGGGGACGACCGCGCGAGTAACAGCCAGTGGCGCGAAACGCACTGAAACAAGCTGCCGTTTCGTGGCCCGAGCAGGCGCGCGTCGTGTCCGTAAAAGCGATCCGCCCGGCAACGCGGGCGGATCTGAGCGTGTCCGTCAAGTCAGGCCATTTTCACTGGCGCGCGCCACGACTCCGGATTGGTCCAGAACGCGCCACGCAGCCGATCGCGGCTCGGTGGCGCGGGGGGCTTGACGGCCGTCGCGCCGATGCGGCCGCGCAACGTGATTTGGCGCCCAGCGCCGGCAAGGCGGCGCACGATCTCGACCAGCGTGCCGTCAGCCTGCCACTCATCGAAGCGCCGGCGACAGGTCGGCGGTGACGGATAACGACCGGGCAGCTTGGACCATCCTTCCCCGGTCGCTAAGACCCAGAGCACGGCATTGACCACGGCGCGCGGCTCGACGCGCGGCCGGCCGCGACGTTCGACGCGCGCTGGCTCCTCGCAGAACAGCGCCTCGACCAGCGCCCACTCGTGATCTTTTAAATCGTCGAACAGCATCATCGTTTCACCTCAACGAAGCAAACCCCGGTGTACCGCCCCGCACCGCGCACCTTGATCGCAACCCTGGCAGCGGGGCGCTGGTCCCCTTAAAAGCGGGCGTCGCTTGGTTCGCCGCCTTGGCTAGGCTGGTGCGCATGGCAAATGCAGAAACCGTGCCATTGGACCGGCATGCAGACGCTGCAGCGCCAGCCACGGTGGCCGGCCGCGACGGCAGCTGGAATGCATGTCCGGCTAGTTGTGTATCTCAATACGGAATGGCCTGATAAGGAATCGGGACAATCACCAATCACAGGCACGCGGCGCCACGTCGGTGCGCATCGACGTCCGATAGTGCACCGATGTACAGCGCGTGGCACAGCAGATTCGCTGCGCCGCCGTCATGGCGGCACAACTCGCGCAGCGCAGCGGCACGCAAGTTCGGCGTATGATTTGCATCATTGCGCGCATTTATGAATTCAATAAATGAATGTAACGCTCAGGCAACTCCGGGTCTTCATCGAAGTCGCGCGTCTGCAAAGTTTCAGCCGGGCAGGTGATGAAATCGGTTTGACGCAATCGGCCGTCAGCCGCTGCGTGCGCGAGTTGGAGATTGAACTGGGATTGAAGCTGGTCGATCGCACGACGCGCGAGGTACGCCCGACGGACGCGGGCGCGAATCTGCTGGGCGGCGTGTCGCGGCTGCTGTCCGACCTAGACCAAGTGCTGCAGGAGATACGGGAGATCAGCGAGCAGCGGCGCGGCCGGGTGATCGTGGCCGCAAGTCCGACCATTGCGTGCCGGCTGATGCCTCGCGTCGTTGCTCGCTGCCAACAACAATTCCCGTATATCCAGCTTGGCCTGCGTGACGATGTGCAAAGCGACGTGGTGCGCAAAGTGAAATCCGGCGAAGTGGACTTTGGGGTGATCGTCGGCGGTCTGGCGGCCGACGAACTGGTTGGCGAGCCGTTGATGACCGACTCGTTTTGCGTCGTCTGCCCAGCCAATCACCGGCTGGCCGCCGGCACGCAGGTGCAATGGGGCGCTTTGGCCGGCGAGTCGCTGGTGCTGCTCGGCCCAGAGTCGGGCAGCCGGCCGATCATCGACCGGGTGCTGCGCGAGCATGGCGTCGTCTCGCCGGTCGTGCAGGAGTTGGGACACTCGGCGACGGTGTTCGGATTGGTTAAGGCTGGCGTGGGCATCAGTGTGCTGCCGTGGCTGTCGCTGCCGTTGCCGGCCAATTCCGGGCTTGTCGCGCGTGCGTTGGTGCCGCGCGCGCAGCGCACGGTGGAACTCGTGCGCCGTCGCGATCGCTCACTATCGCCGGCCGCTCAGGCGGTATGGGAACTGGTGCGCACGCTGCCCGCCCGGGCCGAGGATCTGACATGAGTGTCCTCGCGATGCGCTGGGCGGGATGCACGACACCGGCACACGACGCATGGCACATGGCACATAGCGCGCGCCCTGATCTTTACGCTTTGTGTTTTTTTGCGTACTATAACGTTCAGTCACGCGGTTCCTTACGGAATTCCTCTGGCTTCCCGGCTCGGTATGGCCCGTGGTCATTCTGCCAACCTCCGGGCGTGCTCCCATCAATATGATCGACCAGAAGCGGGCGAGCGCGGTCTTTCATCATGCGCGTTGTTCAGGCGCTTTTGATCCGGTTCATTGACCAAACAGGTCTGGTCCAGCTGAATGAATACCCAAGAGGCGAAAATCGTCCTCGAGACTGCTTTGATTTGCGCGCAGGAGCCGCTCAGGGTCAGCGACATGCGCCGGCTGTTTGCCGACGCGATCTCGGCTGATACGATCCGGGCGCTGCTCGAAGAGCTGCGCACGGACTGGCGCGATCGGGGTGTCGAGTTGGTATCGGTGGCAACGGGAATGGCGATTCCAGAGCCGTCCGGCAATGCGCGCATTTCTGGATCGGCTCAATCCGGAGAAGCCGCCAAAGTATTCGCGTGCAGTGCTCGAGACGCTCGCGATCATTGCGTATCGTCAGCCGGTCACGCGTGGCGATATTGAGGAGATTCGCGGTGTCACGGTCAATACGCAGGTCATCAAGCAACTGGAGGACCGAGGATGGGTCGAGGTGATCGGGCATCGTGATGTGCCCGGGCGGCCGGCGCTGTACGCGACGACTAAGCAGTTCCTGGACGATCTCGGTATGGCCACGCTGGACGAGTTGCCGCCGCTGTCCGACCCGAGACCGCAGGGGCAGGCCGATCTGCTGGCGCAGCGCGCCATCGAGTTTGCCGAGGGCGACGCGGAACCGCGTCGCGCTGCGGTGATCGGTGAGGCAGCCGGGTTAGCGCGCGACGCCGCAGGCGATGATTCGGCGGCGTCGCCCCAGCCAGAGCCTGTGACGGGCGAGAGCGCCGAAGCGGCGCCCACCGTCGCGGAGCTCGCGACCCCGGTCCCGGCCGTGGGTGGCCACCGTGATGCTGCCCAGAGGTGCGCGGTTCCGCCCGTGCACGATCTGGTAGTTGACCCAGCAGCGCACAGCCATACCGACGGGGGTGACGAGCATGCCAGACACGCGCATCCAGTAGCGGCGACCGCACCTGGCAACGTCGAGAAGATTAACGAGCAGGCGCCGAGCGACCCGATATCGCGCGACGTTTGACGTGACATGTACACCGACCCCGGCGCAGCCAAATGGCGCATGCCGGCATTCTGACACTCAGAGGTTGTTTTGAACGAGAACCACGATCCCGATTCTCCCGAGTCCGGTCCTGCCCGCGTGGCGGCCGTGGACGATCGCGATGCGGGCCAGCGCGCCTTGCCGGTGCTGCCGGCCGCGGAAGGCGGCGAAGGCGAAGAGCGGCCACGGCGCGGTTTGCGCCGCGGACCGCGCAGCCTGATCGCTCGCCGTCGTGCGGTGGCCAAGTCGAAGGCGACCGATGCCATCGGTGCTGCGCCGGCCACAGTGACTGAGGCGCCGCCCGACGGCGAGGTGGTCGCGCATGTACGCATGCCCCGTAAGGACCCCGCCAACAAGCGTCAGGGCAAGGGCGCCAAGCGTGACCCTGAGGCGCGCCGCGATGCCGACGCGCCCCGTCGCGAGCCGCGCGCGAGGCGTGACGCCAGCGCGGCGCCGGCCGGCGGTTCCCCGAAAGCCGGAGGGCGTGACGACGACGTATTTGCCTACGTCACGTCGCCGGCGTTCGATGCCGACAACACCGGTGCGGGTAGTGTGCGCGCGCCAATGCTGCGGCGCGGCCGCAAGGGTGGCGTGCCCGCTGGCAAGCGCGCGTTGTCGGCCGACGACGATGCGCCGAAGCTGCACAAGGTGCTTGCCGAGGCCGGCATGGGCTCGCGTCGTGAAATGGAAGAATTGATTATTGCTGGGCGCGTGTCGGTCAATGGCGAGCCGGCGCACATCGGCCAGCGGATCATGCCAACCGACCAGGTGCGCATCAATGGCAAGCCGGTCAAGCGCAAGCTGCCGAACAAGCCGCCGCGCGTGCTGATCTATCACAAGCCGGCAGGCGAGATCGTCAGCCACGCGGATCCGGAAGGTCGCCCGTCGGTGTTCGACAAGCTGCCGCCGATGAAGACGGCGAAATGGCTGGCCGTCGGTCGGCTGGATTTCAATACCGAAGGCTTGTTGTTGCTGACCACGTCTGGTGACCTCGCAAACCGCTTCATGCATCCGCGCTACCAGGTTGAGCGCGAATATGCGGTGCGGGTCATCGGCGAATTGGCCGAGAGCGCGCGGCAAAAGCTGCTCAACGGCGTCGAGCTCGATGACGGTCCGGCGAGCTTCCTGCGCATTCAGGATGGGGGTGGCGAAGGCACCAATCGCTGGTACCACGTGGCGCTTGCAGAAGGGCGCAACCGCGAGGTGCGTCGCATGTTCGAAGCCGTGGGCCTGACCGTCAGCCGATTGATCCGCACGCGCCATGGCCCGATCGTGCTGCCGCGTGGCCTCAAGCGTGGCCGCTGGGAAGAACTCGAGGACAACCAGGTGCGCGCGTTGATGTCAGCCGTCGGGCTGAAAGGGCCGGGCGAGGACAAGGCGGAGCGCAGTAAGGCGACGCCGCGTCGCCAACCCGATCCGATGCAAACGGCGCTCGGCTATATTAGCTACGATGCGCCAGGTCCGCAGCGACGATTTGGCCGCGGTGCGCGCGGCGGCGCGAACTGGACTTCGTCCACGCCGCCGGTGCCTGGGTATACCGGCTTTGCCGCTGCGCACGGGCACGGCAATATGACGGGTGGCAAACACGATAACCGTGACGTCAACGGCAACCAGGCATCCGGCAAGGGCGGCAACCGTGCGCAAAAGGGCAAGCCGCGTGGCGGTCGCGGTGCGCAGACGGCGCTGCGGCAAGATGGCGTGCGTCAGGGCGGTGCACCGCGGGGGCGCCCGCGCGGTCGTTAAGCGTGCGCTTGCCGAAGGCGTCCCTCGTGCGCGGCATGGCGTGCCGACGCGCCGCGCGCGTGTCGTCGCGTGGCCACGTTTCGGTTTCGATATGCGGCGTAGATTGCGGGTCGCGGCGAAAAACGCTATAATTTCGCAGTCGCTGGGCACACGTCTTATTAGTTAAGGTGCGGCTCGAGGCGCGACCACCGGTAAAAAGAAGATGGGCGTGTTGGCGCCCATTTTTTTTTGCCGTTGCCGCAGTGCGTCGTTATCGTGGCGGGGATGGCCCGATGACGCTGCTTCGCAGTACTGCCGCTTGCGTGCGCCGCGTTGCACGAGCGTGCCCGGTACCGCGAAACAGGAAACCGGTACGCGCGTTGCGCGCGGTCCGTGCTGCATGAGGTCAAACAACGTGCAATTGTCGGAACTGATTGAAAATACCGTTACCGGGCTCGGATACGAGCTTGTCGATTTGGAGCGCTCCGGCCGCGGCATGCTGCGCGTGTTTATCGACCAGCCGGCGGGCATCGCGATAGACGATTGTGAGAAGGTGACGCGCCAGCTTCAGCACGTGCTGACCGTCGAGAATATCGACTATGAACGTCTCGAGGTTTCGTCGCCGGGGCTAGACCGGCCGCTGAAGAAACGGGCAGATTTCGAACGTTTCGCTGGCAGCGAAGTGATGGTGACGCTGAAGCAGCCGCTGGGCGGCCGAAAATCGTTCCGCGGCATCCTGCACGCGCCCAATGGCGACACGATAGGTTTGGAATTTGAAGGAAAAGACGGCCCGGCGAGGCTCGATTTTACGCTCGCCGACATGGACCGTGCTCGTCTTGTTCCGCAAGTCGATTTTAGGAGCCGCAAACAATGAGTCGCGAAGTGTTGATGCTGGTGGATGCGCTGGCGCGCGAGAAAAACGTCAACAAGGATGTGGTATTCGCCGCGCTCGAGGCCGCGCTCGCTTCCGCCACGAAGAAGCTTTTCGACGAGGATGTCGACATACGCGTGTCGATCGACCGCGAGTCTGGCGAGCATGAGACTTTTCGCCGCTGGCGCATCGTGCCGGACGAGGCGGGCTTGCAACAGCCGGACCAGGAAATTTTGCTGTTTGAGGCGCGCGAGCAGGATCCGGATGCGCAATTGGACGGTTATATCGAAGAGCCGATTCCGTCGATCGAATTCGGTCGCATTGGGGCGCAAGCGGCCAAGCAAGTGATTCTGCAGAAGGTGCGCGATGCGGAGCGGGAACAGATTCTGAATGATTTCCTCGAGCGCGGCGAGAAGATCATGACCGGCTCGGTAAAGCGGCTCGACAAGGGCAACCTAGTCGTCGAATCGGGGCGGGTTGAGGCGTTGCTGCGCCGCGACCAACTAATCCCGAAAGAGAATCTGCGCATCGGCGATCGCGTGCGTGCATATATCGCCAAGGTCGATCGCACGGCGCGGGGGCCGCAGATCGAGCTATCGCGCACCGCGCCCGAATTTCTGATGAAGCTGTTCGAATTCGAGGTACCGGAGATCGAGCAGGGCTTGCTCGAAATCAAGTCGGCAGCGCGTGACCCCGGCGTGCGGGCGAAGATCGCGGTGGTCGCCTATGACAAGCGCATCGACCCGATCGGCACGTGCGTCGGCATTCGCGGTTCGCGCGTGCAGGCAGTGCGCAACGAGTTGGGTGGCGAGAACGTCGATATCGTGCTATGGTCAGAAGATCCTGCCCAGTTCGTGATCGGCGCCCTTGCGCCGGCTGCCGTGCAATCAATCGTCGTTGACGAGGAAAAGCACGCGATGGATGTTGTCGTTGACGAGAACGAGCTGGCTGTCGCGATTGGCCGAAGTGGCCAGAACGTGCGGCTCGCCAGCGAGCTGACCGGCTGGCAGATCAATATCATGACGCCGGACGAGTCCGCCGAGAAACAGTCGCAAGAGCGCAAGGTGCTGCGCGACCTGTTCATGGAGCGGCTGGACGTCGATGAGGAGGTCGCTGACATCTTGATCGACGAAGGCTTCACGAGCCTCGAGGAGATCGCGTACGTGCCGCTCAACGAGATGCTCGAGATCGAGGCGTTCGACGAAGACACGGTGCACGAGTTGCGCAATCGCGCGCGCGATGCGCTGCTGACGATGGCGATTGCGAATGAGGAAAAGGTCGAAAACGCGTCGCTCGAGCTGAAGAGCCTCGAGGGGATGGATCGGGAGTTGCTTGCTAAGCTCGCCGAGCACGAGATACACACGCGTGATGATCTGGCCGAGTTGGCCGTCGACGAGTTGGTCGAGATGACCGGCATCGACGAGGAGGCCGCGAAGGCGCTGATCATGAAGGCGCGCGAGCACTGGTTCCAGTGACGGGCGCGAAGCGAGATTATGATGGCGCATTGAAATGACGCGGCCCGATAGGCCGCACCGGGATGTCAACTGCAAGGACCGCTGTCCTTGCCTCAAGAGGGATGAATGGCGAGCAACAACGTAGCCCAATTTGCCGCGGAACTGAAAATGCCTGCAGGCCTTCTGCTCGAACAGCTTCAAGCTGCGGGTGTGCAGAAAGCTAGCGCTGACGACGTGCTGTCCGAAGCGGACAAAGCGCGTTTGCTGGATCACTTGCGCAAGTCGCACGGCAGCGCTGACGGCGACAAGCGCAAGATCACGCTGACGCGCCGGCAGACGTCAGAAATTAAGCAGGCCGACGCAACCGGCAAGGCTCGCACGATCCAGGTCGAAGTCCGCAAGAAGCGGGTGTTCGTCAAGCGCGACGAGCCAGGTACCGAAGTGCCGAACGGCGAGGACCAGGACAGTGCAACTGCCGAGCTTGCGCGTCGCGAGGAGCAGGCGCGTCTCGAAGCCGAGGCACTGGCCCAGCAAGCGCGCGAATTGCGGGAGCGGCAGGAGCGCCTTGAGCGCGAGGAAGCGCAGCGGCGTGCCCGCGAAGAGGCGGCCCAGGCGGAACGGCGTCGCGCCGAGGAGGAAGCGGCGCGACGCGCGGCGCAGGCGGCCCAGGAGCAGGCCCAGGCGCAGGCGCAAGCGCAAGCGCGTGCGGCTGCCCAGCAAGTGGCCGAGCAACAGCGCAATCACGATGTGCCGCAACCGGCCGGCCAACAAGCTGCCGCTGACGACGCTCGTGCGGCGGCCGAGCGCGCCGCCGAGCGGGAGGCAGCGAAGAAGGCCGCCGACGATGCCCGCGCCGCCGCCGACAAGGCACGCCTGGAGCAGGAAGCCATCCGCAAGCGACGGGAAGCGGCGGAAGCCGAGGCGCGGGCGATCCGCGAAATGATGGCGACGCCGCGCAAGGCAATGGTCAAGGTGCCTGAACCGCCAAAGCCGGTTGAACCGGCCAAGACCGCTGAGGCAAAGGGCACGCTGCACAAGCCGGCCAGGCCGGCGGGCGCGGCAGCGCCGGCCCGACCGGCCGCCGGTGCGAAGAAACCGGTGTCGGCGCCGACGGCTGCGCCGTCCGGCGACAAGAAGAAAGTTCCGGGCAAGAGTGGTTGGCAAGACGATGCGGCGAAGCGGCGCGGCATCAAGACGCGCGGTGATTCAAGCGGTGGTGTGGACCGTGGCTGGCGGGGTGGTCCGCGCGGCCGTGGCAAGCATCAAGATGCGCAGACGAATTTCCAGGTGCCGACTGAGCCGATCGTGCGTGAAGTACACGTGCCGGAGACGATCACCGTGGCCGACCTCGCGCATAAGATGGCCGTCAAGGCCTCCGAGGTCATCAAGGTGATGATGAAACTCGGCCAGATGGTGACGATTAACCAGGTGCTGGACCAGGAAACCGCGATGATCGTCGTCGAGGAACTGGGTCATCATGCGCTCGCCGCGAAGCTTGACGACCCGGAAGCGTTGCTGATCGAAGGCGAGGTGGCCGATGCCGAGGCGCTACCGCGCCCGCCGGTCGTCACGGTGATGGGCCACGTCGACCATGGCAAGACGTCGCTGCTCGACTATATCCGTACCGCGAAGGTTGCTGCGGGCGAGGCGGGGGGCATCACGCAGCATATCGGCGCATACCACGTCGAGACGCCGCGTGGTGTGATTACGTTCCTCGATACACCGGGCCACGAGGCATTTACCGCGATGCGGGCGCGGGGCGCGAAATCGACCGACATCGTGATCCTGGTGGTTGCGGCCGATGATGGCGTGATGCCACAGACGAAGGAGGCGATTTCGCATGCAAAGGCAGGCGGTGTGCCGATCGTCGTGGCGATCAACAAGATCGACAAGCCCGACGCGAATCCGGATCGGGTGAAGCAGGAATTGGTCGCGGAAGGCGTGGTGCCGGAAGAGTACGGTGGTGACGCGCCGTTCATTGAGGTATCCGCAAAGACCGGACAAGGCATTGACGACCTGCTCGAGAACGTGTTGTTGCAGGCCGAGGTGCTCGAATTGAAGGCGCCCATTGAGGCGCCTGCCAAGGGTATCGTGATCGAGGCGAAGCTGGACAAGGGCAAGGGCCCGGTCGCAACGATCCTGGTGCAGTCCGGCACGCTGTCGCGTGGCGACGTCGTACTGGCGGGCTCCGCCTATGGCCGCGTGCGGGCGATGACCGATGAGTTCGGCAAGGCGGCGAAGTCGGCGGGGCCATCGATTCCGGTCGAGATCCAAGGGCTGTCCGAGGTGCCGAACGCCGGCGAGGAAGTCATCGTGCTGCCGGACGAGCGCAAGGCGCGTGAAATCGCGCTGTTCCGGCAAGGCAAGTTCCGCGACGTGAAGCTGGCGAAGCAGCAGGCCGCGAAGCTCGAAAGCATGCTGGAGCAGATGGGTGCTGGCGAAGTGCAGAACCTGCCGCTGATCGTGAAGGCCGATGTGCAAGGCTCGCAGGAAGCGTTGGTGCATGCGTTGCAGAAGCTGTCGACTGACGAGGTGCGCGTGCAAATCGTGCACAGCGCAGTGGGCGGCATCAGCGAAACGGACGTCAACCTGGCGACCGCGTCCAAGGCCGTTATCATTGGCTTCAACACGCGTGCCGACGCCCAGACGCGCAGGCTGGCCGAGTCGAACGGTGTCGACCTCCGATACTACAACATCATCTATGATGCGGTAGACGAAGTGAAGGCTGCGATGTCCGGCATGCTGGCGCCGGAAAAACGCGAGGCGGTGATCGGCACGGTTGAAGTACGACAGGTGTTCAAGGTGCCGAAGGTCGGTGCGGTCGCCGGCTGTATGGTGACCGACGGCGTTGTCAAGCGCAACGCATCAGTACGGGTGCTGCGCGACAACGTGGTGATCCATACCGGCGAGCTTGATTCGCTCAAGCGCTTCAAGGACGACGTGAAGGAAGTGAAGCAGGGCTTCGAGTGCGGCCTGTCGCTGAAGAACTTCAACGACATCCAGGAAGGTGATCAATTCGAGGTGTTCGAAGTCACCGAGGTGGCGCGCACGCTGTAATTCGATGCACCAGTGCTAGGGGCGGGGCCGTCGGGCTCCGCCTTTTTTGTTGGCAGGAATGGACTATGCGGAAAAAACGCAGCAGTGGCGATCGCAATGTGCGGATCGCTGACCAAATCCAGCGGGATTTGTCGGAGTTGATCGCGCGTGAAGTCAAGGATCCGCGGATTGGACTGGTGACGATTCAGGCGGTCGAGTTGACTCCGGATTACGCGCACGCGAAGGTTTTTTTCACGACGCTGACTGCAGACCCTCGGCAGACGCAAGAAGCACTGAATCACGCGGCTGGCCACTTGCACAACTTGTTATTCAAGCGCTTGCACATTCATACGGTGCCAACGTTGCACTTTATGTTCGATGAGTCGATCGAGAAGGCCGTACAGATGTCGCGACTGATCGACGAGGCGAACGCGACGCGTGCCAAGGACGACTGAGCGCCGGAACATGGCATCGATATGACGCAACGATTCGATCCGACGCGACCACGCATCGCCCGGCGTGCCGTGGACGGCGTGTTGCTGCTGGACAAGCCGGTCGGACTGTCCAGCAATGACGCGCTGATGCGCGCTAAGCTGCTTGTTTAACGCGAAGAAGGCAGGGCACACCGGAACGCTGGACCCGCTTGCGTCTGGGCTGTTGCCGCTGTGTTTTGGTGAGGCGACCAAGTTTTCGCAGGATCTGCTCGATGCGGACAAGACCTATGACGCGACGCTGAAGCTTGGTGTGCGCACGACGACTGGCGACGCCGAGGGTGAGGTGCTACAGACGCGGCCTGTTACGTGCGACCGGGCGGCGATTGACGCGGCGCTCACCGCGTTCCGGGGCCCAATCATGCAGGTGCCGCCCATGTACTCGGCACTTAAGCGCGACGGCAAGCCCCTTTACGAATACGCGCGGGCAGGCCAGACGCTCGAGCGTGAAGCGCGGGCGGTGACGATCCATGCGTTGGCGTGCATCACGTGCGCGCTGGACGCTGCGGCGTCCGTGACGATTCGGGTTACATGCAGCAAGGGCACCTATATTCGCGTGCTGGCCGAGGACATTGGTGAAGCGCTGGGTTGCGGTGCGCATTTGACGATGCTGCGCCGCACCGGTGTCGGAGCATTGACATTGAACGATGCCGTGACGCTGGACGAACTGTCTGATGCGGATGAGCCGCGACGTTTAGCCTGTCTGCAACCGGTCGACGCGTTATTGTCAACGTTTGAGCCAATTGAGCTGGATGCCGAGATGGCCCGGCGCTTCACGCACGGTCAGCGGTTGCGGTTGGTGCGTGCGTCGAACGTGGGTGACGACGTCAGGGTCAGGGTATATGACGCTGACGGGCGTCGGCTGCTTGGACTCGGTCGGTGCCAGCACGGTGTGCTATGTCCAGAACGCCTGATCGCCCCTCGCAGTTAGCGCCGGTTCGTTGTGCTATTTCGTTGAATTGACTCTCGAGCCACGCCGCAGTCCTTTGTCGCTGTTCGGCGGGCAGTATTTCCGAGATCGATTCGAGCAGCGAAAGCGCGTCATTGAACTGCTCGATCGTCATTTTGCCCGAGCGCCACAACGTGTGACTTAGTGCTAGCACTTGGTCCCATCGATTCTGCTGCTCTGCCGCCGACGGCGGCGCGGTGGCATCGGATCGTGCTGTGTCGGCATCGGTAGCGTGGTGCATCGCCGCGGTGGCGGTGATCAGCGGCTCGACCGCGTCCGCGTCGCTATACTGAGTTGCAATCGATATCAAGGTATCCAAACGGTCTTGCTGTTCGGTGCTTTCCAGCCATCGTAGGCATGGCACGAGATCCGCTATTGAAGTGGGCGAGACAGCTATCGCGGCATGCACCAATGCGTCGAAACTGGCTGCGCGTTCATCATCGGGCAAACGCTCCAACAGCGATACCATGACCTCAATGGCGTCCACTTTGTCCGGTCCATGCAACTGGCCGATTGCGTCGAGCCCTACATTGAATGCCGCTCGCTGCGCAGAGTGCTCCGGCACGATGGCATCGCGGGGGCTGTCGAAACGGTGACACACGTGATTAAAGATTTTGGGTAGCACGTTGATCAATGCGCGGTACGGGGTGGCATTTGCATGTGTCGGTTGCTTCGCAAGCTCGGACAGTGTCCACTGAATTGCGTCCAGGTGCCCGTCCTGCATCCACTCGATTTGTTCGATTACATATGCTTGAAGCTTCGCCTTACCCAGGGGCAACTGGCGAGCGGCGTTGAAGATGTCTTTGAACTCCTGCAGCGGTGCTTGCTGGTCATCGCTGCCCAGGTCCATCGCACGCGCGTGAACCTGCGCTGCTGGTATTTGCCGCTGCGAAGCGTGCCACGTTTGGCGCGACGCGGTCGCGAACGACCACAGGTGACGATAAGCGGTGGTTTGATTGATGTTTGTCGTAGGTTCAGCGACTCGACAGGCGATGATCTCCAGCACTTCTAGTGGCAGCTTCGTTAGCGTCCGCGTGCGCACTGGCTGTTTGATTGTGGGATGGCGCGTCGGCGGGACTTCCGAGGCCGCGCTGCGCGGCAGTGACGCTGACACGTCCAAACGATAGTCGCGTGACTTTACCGGCATTTGATTGGGCTCAGCCAATGCAGTGTCGGCGTCCGGGGACTCAGAGGCGCCACATGCGCCTGTCATGCAAGGTAAATAAGCGAACCAGTTTCTTGACATCACGTATTTTCATTTTTAAGCCGTTTAACCCAGGAGCTGGCGGGCACGCTTCCTACTACCAGCTAACGCTGTGTCGATCATGCCACTCAGCATTGGTCATGGCGCCCAATGCGACGGGCTGTATCGCATTGGGCAATGTTTCATGATCATGGTAAGTTGCCATGTGCTGCGCAGCATAGTCATGACGTCAGCGCTGGGGCTGGTAAGGTAGATGTCATCGACAGGAAAACGAAATTTTCCAGTGCTCGATGTAGCCTACATGGTGCCGGTACCTTTGGGTGCCTTTTGGTGCGGCCAGCGGATATCGTGGCACTGATGGATCAGTGCGTTACCGATTGTTCCTGCTCTGTGATGCTATCCGCAGGAGAATGCAATGCGTGCCAGACGCGACTGGGTGGGATCCGTGCACCGCTTGCTCCATTGTTCTATCCAAGGTTGCGAGGATGGCGAAAAATTGGCGGGTCTGCCTCGGAGTCGAAATGGGTCTTCAAGCGCAGTCTGCGCGTCGCGACTATTGTGTGGCGTGGCGCAATCTAGCATACGGGTCAGCATGTCGAAAACTTCGCGCTTTTTGTCATCTGGCGAACGGTGTATTTCCGTCACGAGGCAGGATAGCAGTTCAACACGTGAGCGTAATGCCGACCGTTCTAAAACCTGCTCTTGTGTTGGAAACTTGTTGACTTGACGAAGCAGCCATTCGTACATCGGCTGTTGCTCTGCCTGCGGAATGGCACTTAGTTTGCCAGCAACAGCGGCCAATATGACATTGGCGTCCCGATCCTTGGATGGGTTCAGCGATTGGTCTGCAAGGTGGCGAACTGCTGCACACGCCGCGCCAGCATCTTCGCCGGGAAGATAGACTGCGGCATTTAGCAAAGGCTGGATCATGCCTGCGATGCGGTGTTGTATTGCCACTTGCAGCAGCGCGTGCCAGCGTGCAGGCTGGTCGTTATCGGAAAGGACATAGAGTTGAGCCGCGAGCGTTGGCGCCGACGCACCGTCATGCTTCTGTACAATGGACAGTAAGTTATCGAACTTCGCAGCACGCTCTTCTGCTGGAAGTAGTAAAAGTGTTGGCAGTCGTGACGCAAGCACTGCCACCAGCTTGGGACTGATGGTGTGTGCTATGTTCACCAGCGCATCAAAACGGGGCACCAAGTCTTGCGCAGAGAGCATGGGCAGCACGGCCGCTAGCATAGCTTCAGTCGCTCTCTTCTTGGTGATTTTCTCGTTGGCACTATTCGAGTGCGGCGGCAGCTGGGACGCGGCGTCGACCAGTTGGAGCAGCAATGCGTTCAGGTTGGCACGAGTGTCCGGAGGGGATCGCCAGTCGCCAATGATGCGTGGTGTCGCCTTAACGACGCGCGGTATTTCTCTAGATAACGCAATATACTGTGCGTGGCACTCGTGGGGGGCGGACTGCTTGAGTTTGGCGGTGACGTGTTGTGCTGCAAGATACGCGTCGTATGTCGGCAGGCAGTGCATCTGACCAATGACATAGGCTTCCACCTGAGGGCGCCGAGGTTGCAATGCCATTGCGCGCGTAAAGATTTCCTTGAATTTGTCAACTCGCTCCGGTTCGTTGAGCTGCTTTAAATCGCTGGCCTGCTGCGCGAGCTTTGKYGCTCTCCAATTCCGGCTTTAGCCATTCGGACAAACCAGGTATCAMCCGACGAAAGCTGTTGCAGATTGTTGACGTAGGATGTGTACGGACTCGTCCAATCCGGTTCGATGCCGACCATCTTCGCGATGGTCATGTGAATTTCGTTGGGCAATCTCAGCAAGTGTGGCGTAGAGACCGTGGCATCTGTTTTAGGCGTACTGGCGCGAGAATCGCGCGACGCGTTGCTCTTACGCCATGGCGGTCGCCGAAGTGCCTTGAGCTTTGTCAATGCGTTGGCTCGATTCGATGTGGAACCGGCCGATCGTGACGGGCGTTGCGGTTCACAATCCATAACGTCGGGTTTGACGCAGGCCGCCAAATAATGAGAACAGTTTTTAAACCATGTGTTTGGCACGTTGCCCCCGTAGATCGATTCCGGACGCAAATGTTAAATCGTCCCCATTAATTTATAGTGCAAATTATCGAACTGGGCATTTGAATTACGAACGGCTTATATGTGGCCAGTATATGGCCGACACTGATGTTGCGAAAACGGGCCATTGCCGCGGACTGCGCACAACAAGCGCGTTTGCTGCAACCACGACTCGGCGTGGTCAGAGGGCGAAGTTGCCGAGGTGCTGGAACGGGGAGCGCGGCGGGCGGTCTGCATGCGGTTACCCGTCGCGCCGAACCCGGCGTTCAATGTGCGGCTGATGCCGCAGCCCCCGCATCGCTGCCGCTGCCGCGCTCAGGCTTAGTAATCCAGATCAACGCAATTAGTGCGATGAAGATCGCGGCGGATAGGTAGAACAGATCGTTGACCCCCAATTGCGCGGCCTGTTGCGTCATTAGATGGTTGACCATCCCATATGACTGGGCTTCACTCATGCCCAGCGCGCGCATCTGAGCGACCGATTGCCCGAATACCGGGCTGAATTGACCAGTTTGCTCCGCTAATTGCGCATGATGCAGGATGGTGCGATGGTCCCATGCGGTCTGGAAGATGGACGTGCCAATGCCGCCGCACATGATCCGCACGAAGTTGGACAGACCCGAGGCCGCGGCGATCCGATGCGGCGGCAAGCCGGACAGCGTGATCGACACTAGCGGGATGAAGAACCCGGCCATGCCGATGCCCTGGATAAACGTAGGCACCATCAGCGCGAACGTATCGACGCCGGTCGTGTACTGCGAGCGCAGGTAGAAACACAATGCGAACACGGTGAACGCCGCGGTCGCGATGTAGCGTGGATCGGTCTTGGGCATGTATTTGCCGGTTAGTGGCGACAACAAAATCGCGAAGATGCCGACCGGCGCCATGACCAGTCCCGCCTGTGTGGCGGTATAGCCGATATGCGTTTGCAGCCACAAGGGCAGCAGGACCAGGTTACCGAAGTACAATCCGTAGCCGACCGACAGCGCCACCGTGCCGCCGGTGAAATTGCGCCGCTGAAACAACGACAGATCGACGACCGGGTGCTTGTCGGTCAGCTCCCATACGACAAAGAACGCGAAGGTGACAATTGCAACCAGTGCCAGCACGATGATCGTTGTCGAGTTGAACCAATCGAGGTCCTTGCCCTTGTCGAGCATGATCTGTAACGAGCCGACCCACAGCACGAGTAGCATCAGCCCGACACCGTCGATCGGCGCGCGCTTGACCTCGGAGTCGCGTTTGCGGAAGATCACCCACGTCGCGATCGCGGCGATGATCCCAACCGGGATGTTCACGTAAAAGATCCACGGCCACGAATAGTTATCGGAGATCCACCCGCCCAGGATCGGGCCGAGCACGGGCGCGACGAGCGTGGTCATGCCCCATAGCGCGAGCGCCATCGAGGACTTGGAGCGCGGGTAGCTCGCCAGCAACAGCGTTTGCGACAGCGGGATCATGGGGCCGGCCACCGCGCCCTGGAGCACGCGCGACGCCAGTAGGAACGGCAGCGATGGCGCCAGCCCGCACAACCACGATGAGATGACGAACAGCACGATCGATGCGAGAAACAGCCGAACCTGGCCGATCCGCTCGGTCAGCCAGCCGGTCAGCGGCACGGAGATCGCGTTGGCGACGGCGAACGAGGTGATGACCCATGTGCCCTGATCCGACGATACGCCAAGGTCACCCGAGATAGTCGGGATCGCGACATTGGCAATCGACGTGTCCAACACGTTCATGAACACGGCGAGCGAGACCGCGATGGTCCCGACCACCAGTTGCATGCCCGACAGCGGTGGGTGAGGCGCTTGTGTCTGGCTCATGACGTGGCCCTATCGTGCGGCGTGCCGGGCTGTGGCCGGGGCCGGCTTGGCCGTGTCCGCCGCGGGGGCGGCAGTGCCGCCGCTGCCGTCGTTCTGGCGAATGATGCGTTCGATTTGCGCGTCGGCCTGCTTGCCGTACTCGTCGAACACGTCGGTCTGGTACACCGTGGTCGGTGCGTTGCCAAGCTCGCCGCCTTGCTCGTCCTTGATCGACACGTTGGCGGTCATTGACAGGCCGATGCGCAGCGGGTGTTGCTTCAACTCCTCGGGATCGAGTTGCACGCGCACCGGCAGGCGCTGCACGACCTTGATCCAGTTGCCGGTGGCGTTTTGCGCGGGCAATAGCGAAAAGGCCGAGCCGGTACCGGCTGAAAAGCCTTGGATCTTGCCGTGGTACACGACCGATGAGCCGTAGACGTCGGAGACGACCTTAACCGGTTGGCCGATGCGCATGTGCTTGAGCTGGACTTCCTTGAAGTTTGCGTCGACCCAGACCTCATTCAGCGGCACGATCGCCATTAGTGGCGTGCCGGGCGAGACGCGCTGGCCCACTTGCACGCTGCGCTTGGCGACATAACCGGTCACCGGTGCAGGTAGGGTGTTGCGCGCGTAGTTCAGGTAGGCATCCTTGACCTTGGCCGCGGCCGCCAGCACGTTCGGATGCTGTGCAATCGCGACGTTGGCGGTCAACGCGCGGTTGGACGCCAGCTGCTGCTGCGCGATGTCGAGAGCAGCCTGTGCAGCCTTGACCGCGTCACGCGCATGCGAGATTTCCTCCTGCGATACCGCGCCGGTCTGGGCGATCGTCAAACGGCGACGCAAGTCATTCTGCGCGCGCGATAGATCGGATTGGCGCTGCGCGACCGCGGCCTGATACTGGTTGTTGTTCACGTACAGCGTACGAACCTGGCGCACGGTCTGCGCCAGATCGGCTTCAGCCTGTTGCAGCGCGACGCGTGAATCAGCCGGATCAAGCAGTACCAGCGGCTGACCCTTCTGCACGACCTGAGTGTCGTCCGCCTTTACCGCGGTCACGGTGCCGGTGACCTGCGGCGTGATCTGCACGACATTGCCGTTGACGTATGCGTCGTCGGTTTCCTCATAAAACCGCGCGATCAGTAGGTAATACGCGCCGTAGGCGATCGCGGCAATGACGATCACAATGGTTATCAGCGCCATCAGGCGCCGGCGTTTGCCATTGCCTGCGTTTGCGTCGGGCGTGGCGCTTTGTTGTTGGGGGCTGCTCATCAATCGCTCCGTGTCCTCAAGTTTGATTCATTGGCATGGCCGGGCGGCCACATGTGCAGGTTGGCTCATCATTGGACCGGCTCGGTGGCGCCGAGCACGGTGCCGTTCGCGTCGAAACCGCCGCCTAGCGCCTTGATCAGGGCCAGTTGCAGGTCGCGTCGACGCATTGTCAAATTGACCATAGTCTGCTGCTGCGCCAGCTGCAGGCTGTCGGCGGAGAGCACCTGTAATTGCGGCGCCAGGCCGGCCTTATAGCGGATCACCGCCAACTCGTACGCGCGTTTGCTCGCGTCGTAGGCGGCTTGCGCGTCGACGCGTTGCTGGTCAACCGAGCGGATCGCAGCCACCTGGGTCGCGACATCGTTCAGTGCGCCGATCAGCGTCTGGTTGTAGTTCGCCACCGCGCTGTCGTAGTCGGCAAGCTTGCTTTTTAGGTTCGCGCGCAGCGTGCCGCCGTCGAAGATCGGCAAGTGGAGCGCCGGTCCAGCCTGGATCTGGCGGCTGCCGGACTGCAGGAACCGGCCCCAGCCGAAAGCATCGAAACCGAAACCGGCGCTCAGGTTGATGTCCGGGAAGAACTCGGCCTTGGCCACCTTGATATCGTGCATGGCGGCCTCCACCTGCCAACGTGCGGCGACGATGTCCGGGCGGCGCGACAACAGGTCCGCCGGCAGGTTCGCCGGCAGCGCGACGCTGCCACCCACGCCCAGCCGCGGCGTCGCGATACGCAACCCGCGGTCCGGACCTTTGCCGAGCAGTGCACCGAGTTGGTATCGCGTCGTGGTGATCTGTCCGTCCAGGTCAGTCAGCGAAGCCTTGCTTGTCGCTATGTTGCCCTCAGCGGTGCGGCGCTCAACTTCGGTATCCAAGCCTGCGGCGAGGCGCCCTCGCGTGATGGCGCCTACATCGGCGCGGTTCGAGATCTCGCGCTGCGCGATTTCACGCAGCGCGTACAGTTGCGCGAGCTGGTTGTAGGCACGTGCCACCGATGTTGCCAGCGTCAGCCGCGCCTGCTGCGCCTCGGCCGCGGCGACTTTCTCCTGGGAGATCGCCGAGCGCAGCGCTTCCCGATTTTTACCCCACAGAATCCAGTTCGTACGTCGCGCTGGCGAGCACATTGTTCTCGCTGTACCACGCGCCGCCATACGGCGGCGGGAAGAGCGCATTGCCCGAGTAAAGTTCGCGCGTCCAGGTGTATTTCGCGTCCGCCTTGGGCAGCGTGCTGGCGTTGGCGCCCTGCACATACGACGCGGCCTTGGCCAGCCGCGCCTGCGCCTGGGCAATGGTCGGACTGTCGGCTAGCGCCTCATCGATCAGTTGCGGCAATTGTGGATCGCCGAACTGAGCAGCCCAATCCAGCGTGGGCCAGGTACCGCCTTCAGTGGGCAGGCTTTGCGCGCTGTCGAAGCTGTCGGCCCGAGCCGGCTGCTTGTCGCTGCGCAGCCCGATATAGTTGGCGCAGCCGCCGAGCACCAGGGCGGCCGCCACCAGCGCGGTGGTGCACCGGGCCAGCCGCGCCGGCGGGGCGGAGCATGAAACGACTTTCATCAATCGGTCCTTCAAATGAGCCATATATTGGACATTGCAACCAATTTCTAACTATCAGCCAACAAAATTCTGACTATCAGCCAACAAAAACTTCACTAAAAGCTTGTCAATACAACTGATTGCACGTGACATGACCGGATCCGTCGGCGCGATCTGATCGCCGCCGGCTCGGGCAGCAGGTCCCTGGCGTTTAGCTAGGTGTTTCGTCGCAGTTAACCAGGATGCGGCGCAGCATACTTTTGAGGAAACCGACTTCTTCGGCAGTGAAGCCAGTCAGCAGCTTGTCCAGTACCCGGTTGTAGATCGCTGGCATCCGCGTGGCCAGCGCGGTCCCTTCGTCCGTCAGCCTGAGCCGCACGACACGACGGTCTTCCTCGCTGCGCACCCGGCAGAGCAGACCGCGTTTCTCGAGCCGGTCGATGAGCCGCGTCACCGCGCTCGCGTCGATGCCATATTCGCGTGCAAGCTCGGCCGCGGCCAGGCACCGGCCACTGCCGAGCATGAATAGGATGCTCGCCTGCGTGCTGGTGATGCCCAATTCGGCCATCGTTTGCTGCGACACCATATTCCAGATGTTCGAGCGGACCCGCGCGAGCAGATAGCCGACGCTCTCGCCGAATGGGTAATTTGCGATTTCGGGCGGCAGTCCGGCGTTCGGATTCGACATAAAGGTGTATCTGCAATGGTTGACTTGACATGTATTATAGGAATCGCCTTGTGACATCGCAACAGGGTTTTTCTCAAAACTGCTTAAAATCGTAGGATGGTGTGCCGTGTGTCCCGCGCGCGCATGTCGTGCACGCTGCGGCGTGGTAGAATCTTAGGTTTCCAATTTGGCGCCCGTGCCTGCATCGCCCGCCGCTGTGGCGCGACCCTCGGGCTGCGTGCAGCCGCTTTGCCTTGCGTCGGCCCGCTTCGCCACGCACCGCGTTAGAACGACTCCTCTATGACACGCCCGCTCCGCAATATCGCCATCATCGCGCACGTCGACCATGGCAAGACCACGCTCGTGGACCAGCTGCTCCGGCAGTCCGGCACGTTCCGTGAAAACCAGCAAGTCGTCGAGCGCGTGATGGACTCGAACGACATCGAGAAGGAGCGTGGCATCACGATCCTCGCGAAGAACTGTGCCGTCGAATACGAAGGCACGCATATCAACATCGTTGACACGCCGGGGCACGCCGACTTTGGCGGCGAAGTCGAGCGTGTGCTGTCAATGGTGGACTCGGTGCTGCTGCTGGTTGACGCGGTCGAAGGGCCGATGCCGCAAACGCGCTTTGTCACGAAGAAGGCGCTGGCGCTCGGGCTCAAGCCGATCGTGGTCGTCAACAAGATCGACCGTCCAGGCGCGCGGCCGGACTGGGTGATCAACCAGACATTCGACCTGTTCGACAAGCTCGGCGCAAACGACGAGCAACTCGATTTTCCGGTGGTTTATGCATCGGCGCTGAACGGCTATGCCAGCCTGGACGCGCAGGTGCGCGAAGGCGACATGCGCCCGTTGTTCGAAGCGGTACTGCAATACGTGCCGGTGCGCGCGGCCGATCCAGATGCGCCGCTGCAGTTGCAGATCACGTCGCTGGACTACTCAACCTATGTCGGCCGCATTGGCGTGGGCCGCATCACGCGCGGACGCATCAAGGCCGGCCAGCCGGTCGTGATGCGTTTCGGCCCGCAGGGCGAGCCGTTGAACCGCAAGATTAATCAGGTGCAGGTCTTCAAGGGGCTGGAGCGCGTGCAGGTGGACAGCGCCGAGGCCGGCGACATTGTGCTGATCAACGGCATCGACGATGTTGGCATCGGTGCGACGATCTGCGCACCGGACGTGCCGGACGCGCTGCCGATGATCACCGTCGATGAGCCGACGCTGACGATGAACTTCTGTGTGAACACGTCGCCGTTGGCGGGCAGGGAAGGCAAGTTCATCACCAGCCGTCAGATCCGCGAGCGGCTGAACCGGGAGCTAAATCATAATGTCGCGTTGCGGGTCAAGGATACCGGCGACGAGACGGTGTTCGAGGTGTCCGGCCGCGGCGAGCTGCATTTGACTATCTTGATTGAGAACATGCGTCGCGAGGGTTACGAACTCGCGGTGTCGCGTCCGCGTGTGGTAGTGCGTGAAATCGATGGTGTCAGGCATGAGCCGTACGAGTTGCTGACCGTGGATCTTGAGGACGGTCATCAGGGCGCGGTGATGGAGGAGCTTGGTCGCCGCAAGGGCGAGTTGCTTGATATGGCGTCCGACGGCCGCGGGCGTACGCGGCTGGAATACCGGATTCCGGCGCGTGGGTTGATCGGCTTTCAAAGCGAGTTTCTCACGCTGACGCGCGGCACCGGCCTGATGAGCCACATCTTCGATGCGTACCAGCCGATGCGGGATGGCACGATCGGCGAGCGGCGCAACGGCGTGCTGATCTCGCAGGATGACGGCGCCGCGGTCGCGTACGCGCTGTGGAAGCTGCAGGATCGTGGCCGCATGTTCGTGTCGCCGGGCGACGCGCTGTACGAAGGGATGATCATCGGCATCCACAGCCGTGACAATGACCTGGTGGTCAATCCGATCCGCGGCAAGCAGCTGACGAATGTGCGCGCCTCGGGGACCGACGAGGCGGTGCGCCTCGTTCCGCCAATCCAGCTGACGCTCGAGTACGCAGTCGAGTTCATCGACGACGACGAGCTTGTCGAGGTCACGCCGCAGTCGATCCGGTTGCGCAAGCGGCACCTGAAGGAGCATGAGCGCCGGCGCGCGAGCCGCGAGGCCGCAGCCGACTGACGTACGGGGCTGCGATACGGGGCTGCGATACGGGGCTGCGGCGATGCCGTCGGCCGGCGAAGCCCCGTCACGCCGCATCGGTGCCGTCGGCCGGCGAAGTCTCGTCGCGCCCGCATCGGTGCCGTGCCCGCATGGGCTGGTGCGGCGTTTTCGTCTCGGTGTGGTGCAGGCGACCCGTCCTCGGCCCGTTGCGTTCAGGCCCGGCATCGGCCCGCTTGCACACGAGGCAAATAGCCGCAATAGGCTAAACGTGATAAGCTTCGCCGGTGCATGTTTTAGGTCCTTCCCAGCAGACTTGATTCGCGCAATCCGCTACACGGTCAGGCCGTCGCGCGGAAGGTTTCGTAACCCGCTATTTCTCGAGAAACTCGAAGAAAGGTGAGCGTCAAAATGATGAAGCAATTCCAGCTGAACTCGTATTTGTTCGGCGGCAATGCTCCGTACGTGGAAGAATTGTACGAAGCATATCTCGATAATCCGGCGTCCGTGCCCGAGAACTGGCGCAGCTACTTCGATGCGTTGCAAAACGTCCCTGCGTCGGACGGCTCGAGTGCAAATGACGTGGCCCACGCGCCGATCGTCGAGTCCTTGCGCCCAACGGGCCAAAGCGAATGCATTCATTCCACGTGGCGGCAACAACGACCTGTCCACGGCGCGAAAGCAAGTCTACGTTCAATCGCTGATCGGCGCCTATCGCTTCCTCGGCTCGCAATGGGCCAACATCGATCCCCTGAAGCGCCGCGAACGTCCGCATATTCCCGAGCTTGAACCTGCGTTTTACGATTTCACCGAAGCCGACATGGATCAGACGTTCCATGCGACGAACCTGTATTTCGGCTTCGAGCAAGCATCGTTGCGCGACATCGTGAAGGCGCTGCGCGACACGTACTGCGGCACGATCGGCGCGGAATTCATGTACATCAGCGATCCTGAGCAGAAGCGCTGGTGGAAGGAGCGGCTGGAGTCCACGCGCTCGACGCCGAATTTCTCTGCCGACAAGAAAAAGCACATTCTCAAGCGATTGACCGCGGCCGAAGGTTTGGAGCGCTACCTGCACACGAAGTACGTCGGTCAGAAGCGTTTCTCGCTCGAAGGCGGCGAGAGCTTCATCGCGGCGATGGATGAGGTCGTGCACCACGCGGGCAACAAGGGCGTGCAAGAGATCGTGATCGGCATGGCCCACCGTGGGCGCCTGAACGTGCTCGTCAACACGCTCGGCAAGATGCCGGCGGACCTGTTCGCCGAATTCGAAGGCAAGCACGTCGACGACCTGCCGGCTGGCGACGTGAAGTACCACAAGGGCTTTTCGTCCGATGTCTCGACGGCGGGTGGCCCGGTGCATCTATCGCTTGCGTTCAACCCGTCGCACCTGGAAATTGTCAACCCGGTGGTCGAAGGCTCTGCGAAGGCGCGCATGGATCGTCGTGGTGACCTGAACGGTCAGCAGGTGCTGCCGGTGCAGATCCATGGCGATGCAGCCTTTGCCGGCCAGGGTGTCGTGATGGAGACGCTGAATCTAGCGCAAACGCGCGGCTACGGCACGCACGGCACGCTGCACATCGTGATTAACAATCAGATCGGCTTTACCACGTCCGATCCGCGCGATGCGCGCTCGACGCTGTATTGCACCGACGTCGTAAAGATGATCGAGGCGCCGGTGCTGCACGTGAACGGCGATGACCCGGAGGCGGTCGTATTCGCTACGCAACTGGCGATCGATTTTCGGATGCAGTTCCACAAGGATGTCGTGATCGACATCGTCTGCTTCCGCAAGCTCGGCCACAACGAGCAGGATACGCCGGCGGTCACGCAGCCGCTGATGTACAAGAAGATTGCGCAGCATGCCGGCACGCGCGCGCTGTACGCGGAGAAGCTGGTGACGCAGGGCGTGATTGGCGCCGACGAAGCCGATCAGTATGTGAAGGCGTACCGCAAGGCGATGGACGAGGGGCACCATACGATCGACCCGGTGCTGTCGAACTACAAGAGCAAGTACGCGGTCGACTGGGTGCCGTTCCTGAACCGTAAGTGGACCGATGCGGCGGATACTGCAGTGCCGCTGGCTGAGCTTAAGCGCCTGGCCGAGCGGATCACGACAATTCCAGAGAACTTCAAGCTGCACCCGCTGGTGGAGCGCGTGGTCAACGACCGTCGCAAAATGGGGGCCGGTGAACAGCCGCTCGACTGGGGCATGGGCGAGCACCTCGCGTTTGCCTCGCTGGTCGCCTCCGGCTACGCGGTGCGCTTGACCGGCCAGGACTCGGGCCGTGGCACGTTCACGCATCGCCACGCGGTGCTGCATGACCAAAATCGCGAGCGCTGGGACGACGGCACGTATATTCCGCTGCAGAACGTCGCGGACGGGCAGGCAAACTTCACCGTCATCGATTCGGTGCTGTCCGAGGAAGCGGTGCTCGGCTTCGAGTATGGATATTCGACCGCCGAACCCAATACGCTGGTGGCCTGGGAGGCTCAGTTCGGCGACTTCGCCAATGGCGCACAAGTCGTCGTCGACCAGTTTATCTCGTCCGGCGAGGTCAAGTGGGGCCGCGTGTCCGGGTTGACGATGCTGCTGCCGCACGGCTACGAAGGGCAGGGCCCGGAACACTCGTCGGCGCGCATCGAGCGGTACCTGCAATTGTGCGCGGAGCACAACATGCAGGTCGTGCAGCCGACGACGCCGGCACAAATGTTCCACTTGCTGCGCCGCCAAATGATCCGGCTGTTCCGAAAGCCGCTGATCGTGTTGACGCCGAAGTCATTGTTGCGCCACAAGGAAGCGGTGTCGGACCTGTCCGAGTTGGCGAGCGGTGCATTCCATCCGGTGCTTAGCGAGACCGATGCGTCGATCGACCCGAAAAAAGTCAAGCGTGTGCTCGTTTGCTCGGGCCGTGTCTACTACGATCTGATCGCGCATCGCCGCGAGGCAAAGAATGCCGACGTCGCGATCTTGCGTATCGAGCAGCTTTATCCGTTCGCGCACAAGCAGTTCGAAGCCGAACTGAAAAAGTACGACAACGCGACCGAGGTCGTCTGGGTGCAGGATGAACCCCAGAACCAAGGACCCTGGTTCTACATCGAGCACCACCTCGCCGAAGGGATGCGGGACGGCATGAAGCTCGCGTACAGCGGGCGTCCGGCGTCCGCGTCGCCGGCGGTCGGCTACTACGCGAAGCACTACGAGCAGCAGAAGGCGCTGGTCGAGGCCGCATTCGGCCGGCTCAAGGGCGCGACGCTGATCAAGTAATCACGCAAGGATGATACCGGGGGGGGCGGCGTATGCTCGCTCCCCCGGAGCCGTGCGCCGCGTCTTCAGGCGCCTGGTCGCACGATACGGCACGATACGTATTCAGGATAATGACGATGGCTATTGTTGAAGTTAAAGTTCCGCAGCTTTCGGAGTCGGTGTCCGAAGCCACGATGCTCCAGTGGAAGAAGCAACCGGGGGAAGCGGTTGCGCAAGATGAAATTCTGATCGAGATTGAGACCGATAAGGTCGTGCTCGAAGTGCCGGCGCCGGCTGCGGGCGTGCTCGCTCAAGTGATCAAGCACGATGGCGACACGGTCGTTGCCGATGAGGTGATCGCCAAGATCGATACCGAAGCGAAGGCTGGCACCGCAGCGGGCGCGACGGCGACGGAAACAGCCGCAGCCGCCGCCGGCGCCGAAGTGAAACCGGCGCCGCAAACTTCGCCGACTCCCGCGGCGCAACCGGTTGCGGCCGGCGGCGCCAGCGGCGCAATCGCGTCGCCGGCCGCCTCGAAGCTGCTCGCGGAGAAGAACCTGAGTGCCGGCCAACTGAGTGGCACCGGCCGCGACGGTCGGGTGACGAAGGGGGACGTGCTGGCAGCTGGCGCAGCGCCGGCCGCTAAGCCGGCCGCGCCGGCCAGCGTGACCGCGAAGGCGGCGCCGTCGCGCGCCGCGTTGCCGCAGGTCGCCGCGCCGGGTGCGGACACCTGGCTGACGGACCGTCCGGAACAGCGCGTGCCGATGTCACGGCTGCGCGCGCGAATCGCCGAGCGTCTGCTCGAGTCGCAACAAACCAACGCGATCCTGACCACGTTCAACGAAGTGAACATGGCGCCGGTCATGGATCTGCGCAGCAAGTACAAGGATCGCTTCGAGAAGGAACACGGCGTGAAGCTCGGCTTCATGTCGTTCTTCGTGAAGGCGGCCGTGCATGCGCTGAAGAAGTTCCCGCTCGTGAACGCGTCGATCGATGGCAACGACATCGTTTACCACGGCTACTTCGATATCGGCATCGCGGTCGGATCGCCGCGCGGTCTGGTCGTGCCGATCCTGCGTAATGCAGATCAAATGAGTCTTGCGGACATCGAGAAGAAGATCGCCGAGTTCGGTGCGAAAGCCCGAGACGGCAAGCTATCGATCGAGGAAATGACCGGCGGCACGTTCTCGATCTCGAACGGCGGCGTGTTTGGCTCGATGCTGTCGACGCCGATCATCAACCCGCCACAATCGGCGATTCTCGGCGTGCATGCGACGAAGGAGCGGCCAGTCGTCGAAAACGGCCAGATCGTGATCCGTCCGATTAACTACCTTGCACTGTCGTACGATCACCGGATCATCGACGGTCGCGAGGCTGTGCTGTCGCTCGTTGCAATGAAGGAAGCGCTGGAAGATCCGGCACGCTTGCTGCTCGACCTTTAAGCGAGGAATGTCTTCATGGCAAAAGAATTTGATGTCGTCGTGATCGGTGCGGGCCCCGGTGGTTACATTGCGGCAATCCGCGCCGCGCAGCTCGGCAAGAGCGTGGCTTGCATCGAGAAGTGGAAGAACCCGGCCGGCGAGCTCAAGCTCGGCGGCACCTGCCTGAATGTGGGTTGCATCCCGTCAAAGGCGTTGCTGGCCTCGTCCGAGGCGTTCGAGGATGCCTCGCATCACCTCGACGATCATGGCATTTCGGTATCGGACGTGAAAATCGATATCGCGAAAATGCATGCGCGCAAGGACGCGATCGTCAACAAGATGACCAAGGGCATCGAGTTCCTGTTCCGTAAGAACAAGATCACGTGGCTCAAGGGGCACGGCAAGTTCACCGGCAAGACGGACGCGGGCTATCAAATCGACGTGGCCGGTGATGGCGGCACGGAGTCGGTGATCGCGCGCAACGTAATCATTGCAACCGGCTCGAAGGCGCGCCACCTGCCGTTTGCGAAGGTGGACAACCGGATCGTCGCAGACAATGAAGGGGCGCTGGCATTCGACTCGGTGCCCAAGAAACTGGCGGTGATCGGCGCGGGCGTCATTGGGCTCGAACTGGGCTCGGTGTGGCGGCGCCTCGGTGCCGAGGTGACAGTGCTCGAGGCGCTGCCGTCATTCCTTGGTGCCGCCGACCAAGGGTTGGCAAAGGAAGCCGCGAAGCAGTTCGCGAAGCAGGGATTGAAGATTCACCTGGGCGTGCAGATCAGTGAGGTGAGTGCGACCGATAGCGGCGTGACGATCTCCTACGCGGACAAGGACGGTCACGCGCAGAAGCTCGAGGCCGATCGCCTGATCGTGTCCGTGGGCCGCGTGCCCAATACCGACGACCTCGGTCTTGACGCGATCGGGCTGACGGTTAACGAGCGCGGATTCATCGACGTCGACGACCATTGCCGTACCAAACTGCCCGGTGTCTATGCGATCGGCGACGTGGTGCGCGGTCCGATGCTCGCGCACAAGGCCGAGGACGAGGGTGTACTGGTTGCCGAGGTGATCGACGGGCAAAAGCCGCACATCGATTACAACTGCATCCCGTGGGTCATCTACACGGAGCCGGAGATTGCGTGGGTCGGCAAGACCGAAGAGCAATTGAAGGCGGAAGGCCGGCAGATCAAGACCGGACAATTCCCGTTCATGGCCAACGGACGTGCGTTGGGCATCAATCGCGCCGATGGTTTCGTGAAGATGATTGCCGACGCGAATACCGATGAACTGCTTGGCGTGCACATTATCTCGGCGAATGCATCCGACCTGATCGCCGAGGCGGTTGTCGCGATGGAGTTCAAGGCTGCATCGGAGGACATCGGGCGGATTTGTCATCCGCATCCGTCGCTTTCCGAAGTGATGCGGGAGGCGGCGCTCGCCGTCGACAAGCGCGCGTTGAACATGTAACGCGAAGCCGGCATCCGCCTCGCGCCGAGGTGGATACCGAGGCTGGCTGCCGGTCGGGCTGAGTGAGATCGCCATGCGACAGGCGGCGAAATAGGGCGGGCCATACCCGCCCATTTTTTTGCACCGATGAACGTCACCGAATACTACGAGAAGGAACTGGCTGAACGCGGCTATCAGGCCGATGCGGCGCAACAACGCGCGATCAGCTGCCTGCAGCGCTGCTACGACGACTGGGTGGCTTACAAGGCGCGGCGTTCCAACGTGCTCAGAAAGTGGATCGTTCGAGCGGAGCCACCACGCGGGGTCTACCTGTGGGGCGGCGTCGGGCGCGGCAAGAGCTTCCTGATGGATAGTTTCTATGCTGTCGTGCCGGTGCAACGCAAGACGCGGCTGCATTTTCACGAATTCATGCGCGAGGTGCACCGTGAGCTTGAGGCACTCAAGGGCCGTGCCGATCCGCTGGACGAACTTGCACGACGGGTCGCGAAGCGTTATCGATTGATTTGCTTCGACGAGTTTCATGTCTCGGACATCGCCGATGCGATGATCCTTTATCGGTTGTTGTTGAAGTTGTTCGACAACGGCGTGCAGTTCGTGATGACGTCCAATTACGAACCCAGTACGCTATACCCGGACGGGTTGCATCGCGACCGGGTGCTGCCCGCGATCGACTTGATCAACGAAAGGCTCGACGTGTTGAACGTGGATGCCGGCACTGACTACCGGCAGCGCACGCTGGCGCGGGTGCAGGCCTACCATACGCCACTGGGCGCCCATGCCGACGGGGCATTGCGTGAGGCGTTCGCGCGGTTAGCCGCGATACCCGATGAGAGCCCGGTGCTGCATATCGAAAAACGCGAGATCAAGGCGCTGCGCCGCGCCGATGGAGTCGTCTGGTTCGATTTTGCAACGCTATGTGGTGGGCCACGGTCGCAAAACGACTACCTGGAGTTGGCGACACGCTTTCACACGATCATCTTGTCGGACGTGCCGCAGATGACGCCGCGCATGGCGTCCGAAGCGCGTCGCTACACGTGGTTGATCGACGTACTGTACGATCATAAGGTCAAGCTGTTGATGTCGGCTGCCGTGCCGGCCGAGCAGCTGTACGTTGAAGGGCCGATGGCCAATGAATTCGCGCGGACCGTGTCGCGCATTGTCGAGATGCAATCGAAGGAGTATCTCGAAGCGCCGCGGCGCATCGTCGATACGTCATTGACGTGACGATGTGTGGCCCCGTGGCCGTGCGCGGCGCGGTGCGCTGTCGACGGGCCGCGGTCCGATGGACGCTTACAACGCGTGACTGCTAGCTGACGGGGACATACAACGCGTGACTGCTGATTGATGGGGCGTGCAACGCGTTACGGCTGGCGGTCCCACGTCTGTGAGCGGCCGATCAACGACACGCCGATATAACCGCGCACGACCAGCTTTTGGCCGTTGTCCTCGACGTGCATCTTGCATTTGTAGACCTTGCCGTTCTCCGGATCAAGGATATGTCCACCCTCCCAACTGTCTGCGTCCTGTTTCATGCCGTCGATGATCGTCATGCCGAGCATCAACTGGTCCTTGCGCGCGTCGGTGCATGCGGTGCAGCGGCGATTGGGTTGGTCGTTTGCGGCTAGCCCCTTGATGATTTTGCCTGACAGCGTGCCGTCGGCTTCCTGCGCGATCTGGACCAACGCCTTCGGTTCTCCTGTGTGGTCGTCGATCGTTTGCCAAACGCCAATTGGCGATGCGTTGCCGGCGGCGAAGGCGTTGGCAACGGACATGGCCAACGTCATCGCGACTAGCATGCCGCGGACCACGCGGAGATTGAACAGCGCTTGCATCATGTCTTCCTCCTGAAACGAGTCGTATCTTCACGGGCTATGGTGGACCCGGTGCGATGACGGTGTGACGCGTCGCATGATGCAGGGGCGCGAACCGATACATACGGCAGTGCGGTACGACACGGCGTCGCCGCGTCACCGATCGTGAAAAGCATACGGCAAAGCGGCGCTGCCGTTTGGTAGAGCGACTTCTAAGCGCACGCGCGGTCGCTGGCATTTGCCCGCTGCGCCCCCCGTGCCGGCGCGAGAACGCGTCCGAGGTGTTGGTCGATCGCAGTCAGCGGGATAGGGCGGAATGCTCGCGGATTATTGCGGCGTTGGAAGTCAATGGCTGGAAGCGGCACGGCACCACGTAGCATCTGGGCATGAGCCGCGCGGTATGATGAAAAAGATGCGCCAATACTCAATCTTCGACGAGGAACCCGAAACCCACGAATTTAAGTAATATTGACCCCACGAAAAAGCGCACACTCGGAAAACAAATGAATCAATTACCACGAGCAAGGGGTAGGGTGCTGACGGCGGTTGCCGCGGCCATTGTCAGTCAAGCAGCGGCCGCGCGGGCCGGTATGCCGCCACAGGAGCCGGCTAGTAGCGTCGCTATCTCGCAGGAGCCGGCTGCCAACGTCGCGTTGCCTGACGCGGTGGCGTCTAGCACGCCCACGGCTGATGAGGCGCGTCATTCAACCGGCGGCAATGTCGCCGAATTGCAACGGCTGATCCACGCTTCGGCGTTGACCGAATTCCGCACGTCGTATAACGGCAGCTACGGTGCAAGCCTGCTGTTCTATGACAAAGAAATGACCTATTACATTGCGTTGTTCCAGCAAAAAAACTTTTGGCGTGTGATCAAGACGCAGGACCCAGTCCGAGCCGAAGCCATCTATGCGGGTTTGGTGCGGCAGACTGTGCAACTGTCCGATATCGAAATTCGTCGTGCGCGGCTGGAGGCGCAGAAGGCATTTACCGACCGTATGATCGCGCTGTCGCGTGATCGGGCTGTGCGGCTGCAGGCAGATTTGAACGTGGCGCGCGCGCAGGAGGCGGAAGTGACGACTCGCCAGAAGCAGACCGCCGCGCAGGCGCAGGCACTGAACGAGCAGAAAACTGCTGCGCAAACGCAGCTGCGCGAGTTGCAGCGGCATATCCGTGACTTGCAGCGTCAGACCGAAGCCGGCCTGCCGCGTTCGAATCCCCGCTGAGCGGCGTACTCACGCATCGCTGGACAAGTCCCCGTGCCGCACCACTCGTGGTGTCCGACGCCGCCGCCGCGCGCCATTGCGCGGCGGCGCCAACACGTCATCGACAGAGGGGGACGGATGGGTCTCGTCGCGCGCGATGAGCACTGAAATGTCCCAGCACGCGATGAACAGCGCGGCAATCAATGGACCGATGACGAAGCCGTTGATGCCGAACGTGGCCATGCCGCCGACCGTGGAGATCAGTACGACCCAGTCAGGCAGCTTGGTGTCCTTGCCCACCAGAATCGGGCGCAGGATGTTGTCGACGCCGCCAATGACCAGCGAGCAGAATAGCCCCAGCACAACCGCTTTCCACAGCGGACCGGCCAGCAGGAAATAGATCGCTGCCGGCCCCCAGACCAGCGCCGAGCCAATCGCCGGCAGCAGTGACAGCAATGCCATCAGCGTGCCCCACAGCAGCGAGCCGCTGATCCCGAGGATGAAGAAGATTAGGCCGCCGAGCAGTCCCTGCACCGCGGCCACCGCGATATTGCCCTTGACCGTCGCGCGTACCACGGTGGTGAACTTGCCGAGCAGCTTTTGCTTGTGCGAGTCCGCGAGTGGCACCGCTTCACGGATACGCCGCGAAATGGCGCTGCCGTCACGCAGCAGGAAGAACACCATATAGAGCATGATGCCGAAGCCGACAGCGAACTGCAGCGTATTTTGACCGATCTCGACCGCCTGCGCGGCCACGAATTGGCTGATGCGGGCAGCCCCTTCGGTCAGTTTGGCCTGCAGGCTTTGCATGTCGGCCAGGCCGACGTCGTTGAGCCAGTGCTGCGCGAACGCGGGCAGTGCGCCGACCGCCTTCTGGAAATACAGTGTGACGTTCCATTGGCCGGTTTTGATTTGCTCGTAGGCGAACGAGACTTCCTGCACAAGTGTGCCGATCATCAGGCTGACGGGCAGGATCACGACTAGCACGCACAGACTCAGTGTGGCCAGTGCTGCGAGGTTCGCGCGGTTGCCCAAACGCGCGGTGAGCGTGCGCTGCAACGGCTGAAATAGGATCGCGAGGATTGCCCCCCAAAAAATTGCGCCGAAGAACGGCAGCAGAATCCAGACGAGGGCGAGCGATACTGCGTACAGTAGGACTTGAAAGCCTCTTTGATTCCGTGTGTTTCTGTCCATGAGTCCGGTCGGCACCGTCATGCGGTCCGCGCGTAGAAGGTGGAGGCGTTTGCTAGCGCCCGGGTAAGGCAATCTTGACATGGCGCGCCGCGCACGTCACGTCATAGCGTGAGCAGTACTGTCCAGGAACCGCGGGCGCGGGCCAACAGGCCAGCGGCAGCAACGCGCACGGGCGTCGCTGGTGGACAAGGGGCCGGCTTGGTCATCGGTATGTTGATGATGCTGGCAAATAGGTCGATCGAGCCAATCATTACCGTCTCTATGGCCCAGCGGGTGCCCGTCTCGCAGGTCACGATGGTGCCGGACTGGGTGATGTTCGCCGCCGCGCTCGGCCGCATCGTATCGGCGTCGTACCTAGGCAGGCTTGCCGAGCGCGTTACATCGCACAGGCGTCGGGCCGCTGCTTGGTGGCTTTTACGCAGGCCACCTCGGCATGGCGCCATGTTACATGTCGGCTTAATCGAGACGGCGCTTGTGCGCGGCATGGGCCGAGGCACGGTGTCTGCTACCTACGCATGCATACTTTGCATGGAGAGCATCATGAGTAGCACACTAGATCCCGACAACAATTTGTTGCAACCTCACGTGCCCGGCCACGATACCGAAGCGCTTGGCCCTGGCGATTCGTCCGACACTGGCAGTGACACGATTGGCGCGAAGCGGCACGATTTTGATCGTGACACGGCACTGGACAACCACGCGCTTGAAACGGGCATGGCGGAACAAGGCAGTGACACCGATCGTGCCGGCACGGGCGAGCGCGCTGCCGCCGATGGCGACGAGACGATAGAACTCGATGCAGACGTGATGCCGGATCGGATTGAACAGATACCTGCCCAGGATCGGGCCGATCGGCACGATTGAGTCGGCAAAGGCTGGCATACGCGATGCAATAAAACATCATTGCGGCACGGTGCTTGCTAAGGGTATTCATGAGTCACGGCGGGGCTACGGCCGTACTCGATCATGCCACTTTAATTGGAGAACTTATAATGAAGTTAACTACAGTCGTTTGCCTTGGTGCGCTGCTGCTTACCCCGGCTGTTCATGCTCAAACACAGGCTGCGTCAACGACGGCCGCGAACCCGCTGTCAAGTGCGGATCGTGACTTTATCCAAGCGGCCACGATGTCGTCATCGACTGAGATTGATGCGGGCAAGCTTGCGCACAAGAAGTCGAGTAACGCAGATGTCAGATCATTTGCGCGTCATATGATCGCCGACCATATGAGGTTGACGGTGCAGTTGAAAGCGGTGGCCCCTCATGGCGTGGAGGTGCCCAAGGACAATTCCGATATTGCACTGCTTGAATCACTCAAGTCCTTGACTGGCGCGAACTTCGATCACGCGTATGTGCGTAAGGTGGGCCTGGAGGCGCACCGGCAAGCTATCGCCGCATTCGAGAAAGAAGCGAAGGATGGAGAGCTTCCATCGTTGAAGGAGGCGGCGCTAAAGGCTCTGCCTACGCTTAGAGAGCATTACCAGATGTCGCAGAAACTCGCACAAAAGTTGGGGATTGTCGAGTAAGCTGCAATATAGTTTGGCCTGCGCCCGTTAATAACGGGCGTGGCCCGGCCACAGGCTACATGCTGATAGTCACGGTTGTCGTGGTGTTCCCGTCACCTACCGCAGGGTCAATGCGCGCTTGCCATGACGCGCATCGGTGGAGTGAATAAGACGGTGTTGTCAGAACTGGTAGTTAATCGACACGTCACAGACGCCGTTGAGCCGCGAGCGGGTAATTGGACTGTCTGCTGCGCTGCCAAGCATGCGCTTGAAGGCGCCGTCAGCGCTGACGAACCAATGTTTGTTCACGAAGTAGACCATTGTGATACCAAAACCCGCAGACTTCAGTCCGGCACGCGCGTCGTATCGACGGTATCCGGACTGCGCGGCTTGGTCCGGATTGACACCAAACCAGCTGTTCATGTACTTTGCGTCCGCGAAGGTCACTGACGGACCCGCGAACCAGTAGAACGTCTCCGAACTGCCGGGCAACGGCATATAGGTGCCTAGATCGAACCACCAGCCATTCGAGCCGCCGAAGCTGCGCGTGGCCACGCCGCGCAGCACCAGCGGAAATTGTTTCGATACCGCGTACTCCGCAGCGATTTTCATCTCCGGCGCCGGGCTGATGTTGCCCAGCCCATTGAGCCGCGAAGGGTCATCGTGGCCGCGCCGGCCCAGGTCGTACGCCGCGGCGACACTGATACGCCAGTTCGGCCCGCGCAGTACATTAACGCCGATACCTTCGCCGGTCGATAAGAACGCAAGGTCGCGATAACGCATATCCACGCTCGGGCCGACCAATGTGTGATATCGGTTCTCACCGTCATAGCGCGGCTTGAATGTCGTGCCGATGCCAAGCCTCGTCTCCCATTCTGGGGTAGACGACACGTACAGTTTTTGCAGTGCAATACCGGCCGAGTACTGCCATTCGCCTAGCGGCGACGGCGTCTGTGCCTGCGTCGGCGCGGTGTAAAGCGTCAATGCCATTGCGGCTGCGGCAAGCGGGGCGAGAGCCCGTCGTTGGCAGTCGCGAACGCGATGGGTGGAGCAGGATTGTTGCCCCGCCGTGCAGATGTCGAGCGCCATTGGGCCTCCGATTATCAAACGGACGAGCGAGGGTAGCACACACTATGCCAATCGGACGCGCTACCGCTCACGCCCTGTATTGCTTTGCAGCACGCTGTTGTACCGCCTGCACGGCCTGCCGCGAAAGCGAGATGCGGCAACGACAGCGTAGTGTAGTGAAAAATTTGCCGTCACGGGGCGCTGTCTCACGCCAGGCGTCAGGCCACTTGTCTGGCCCCTCATGCCGGAGGCGGTCGTTCGCGCGCCGCGGTGCTGCAAGGACGAGGCGAACGGATTGCGCTGCCGGTATCGCGTGCCATGCTGGCCAGCCGCGTCTTGTCGGGTATGACGGTTGCGCAAATCGATGCGCCGTGCATGTTGCGCGGCGTGCTATACGGTGCGGTACCGGCGAGGAAGACATGATGACAAGCCCACGCGAACATATGATTGATTGGCTGAAGGACGCCTATGCGATGGAGCAGCATGCCGAGTCGATGCTCAAGGCGCAAACTTCGAGACTGGAACATTACCCCAAGCTCAAGCAGCGCATCGAGCAGCACATTGACGAGACGATGTCCCAGCAAAGGCTGCTCGAGCAGTGCCTGGACCGATTGAACAGCAGCCCATCGACGATTAAGAACCTTGCCGCCCGGGCTGCCGCATTTGGGCAAGCGCTCGGCGGGATGACCGTCACCGATGAGGTGGTCAAGGGCGGCATGGCTGGCTATGTATTCGAGCATATCGAGATTGCCGCGTACACGGCATTGATCGCGGCCGCCCGTGCGGCCGGCGACGTCGAGACGCAACGTTGTTGCGAGCAGATTCTGCCCCAGGAGGTCGAGATGGCGCGTTGGCTGCACGACAACCTGCCAGAAGTCGTGACCGCCTTCTTGGCCCGTTCCGCGGGCGAGCGCGACGACGCGAAGCGTTGACGCCCCCACGCAAGCGGAACCTAGTCATGAGCCTGCCCGGCATCTCGCCGGGTCGGCGTGGCGGCGTTGGATGCTTGCCGATGGCGCATTTGTCGCCGTCGGCGCGCTGGCGACAGTGGCGGGCCGCACGCCCGACTCAGCGCTGCAAGATGTGCTGCACAGCTGGAGCCGGGCAGGCTTGCGCTTAGCGATATCCCGTCGCTTGCCGATGCGGCCGCAGCTGAATGTCTTCCGGTGCTGGGGCACTGGCGGCGTCGCGCACCGCCATGGTAGGTGTCACGGCCATAACGCCGGTGGTCATCACGTCGATTGCTTGATGGTCGTGTCCGCGCCACGCGTGCGGCGTGTGGTTTGATTTCAGTCAAGGGCCCGGGCGCGGATTGAGGCGATCATTGATACGTGGAGCAAATACGGGTGTTCGCGTCGTGTGCCCGGGTGGCCGGATACCGCGACGCTCATTGATTGGCGTCATGGCGTACCGGCGGGCGATACGCGGCGCTGCACTTATCGATGCCGGGGTTGTGTGCGACGGACATCCGGCGAGCCGGCCTGCCGGGCGGCAAACCAGTTCACGAGGCGTATGCCAGGGAGAAAAATGGGTTACCTGACGTGGATGATTGGTGTGGGTGCGGCGTTATGCGCGGGATTTGCCAGCGCGATCTGGTTCGAGAGGAATCGGGGCTCGGCGCGCGCCACTTGTCCCGTGCGCACTGCGCCGAGGGGGGATTCGGAAAGGAGAACAGGATCTTGAAGGAGGGCACGAGCGACGCCATGCCCAGCGGTGCGGACCCGTACGCGCTGCGCCGCTACGCGATCTATCCGGAGCGTGGGTGGTTCGTTGACGCGTTCGACGAAGCGGCGCTGGCGGCCTGTTACGCCAGCGCGTCGCCGATCAGCGGTGCTGGTTTGGGTGACGGGGCGGGTACGGACCCGGCGCATATCGCACTGTCGGTTGTCGTACCGGCGCTCGCACCGGGCAATGCCGCCTATCTAGCGTTTGCGCGCCGCATCGACGACGACATCGCGTTTCACCGGCAATGGGATCCGGCGCGATCCGACGTCGTGGAGTTGCACTGGAGCGGCGCGCTCGGCTTGCTCGGGGCAAGCGGCACCGCGCGGCTCGTCGCATTATTGCGGCAGCGGTTCGCGTTCGCGCGCGATGCCCGCTGGTCGGTTTCGCTCGATTGGCGTGCCGCACATGACGAGACATTGCTCCACACGCTGGCATTGAACGGCTTCGCGCATCTCGAACTGCGCGGCGGCGCAACGACGACGGCGCAGCCCGGCGGCATCGCCGAGGGCACGCGGTCATCGGCAGAACGCGCCGACGTGGGCGAGCAGGGCCCGACGGACGCCAAGCGGCGGCGTTTAGCCGAACTCGTCGCGTTGGCCCGAACGCATGGTTTTGCAACGGTGGGGGCGGTGCTCGAGTATGGTGCTGGGCCGCGCGGGCCTCGCGGCCCAGCACTGGGCGTGCAATCGCCGGGCACGCTGCACGCGCTCGATGCATTGATCGCCGAGGGTGTCACGCGGATCCGTTTGCAAACGCGTTGCACGCGCGCCGACGTGCTCGCCGAGCGGGTGGCACTGGTCGAGCGGTTACATGCGTGTGGCTACGTGCAATTGGGTATCGACGACTACGCGCGTCGCGATGATCCGTTGGTATTGGCGCAGCGGATTCGGTCGTCTCGTGTGCAAGCCGTTCGGTTTGTCCTCGCGTGCGACGCGCGCTGTCGTGCCGCTCGGGCCGGGGGCGATCGGCGCCACCGCCGACGCCTATTTCCAGCATCTGGAGGCAGTGCCGTCCGGACCCGTGCGTTCTATCACGGGGCGCAAGGTGCACGCGCCCGGCTTGCGCGGATGGCGCTTGTCGGCCGACGACGCGATCCGTCGCACGGTCATCCAGTCGCTGGCCACCAATTTCTTCATCGACCGGCAGGCGATCGAGTTGGCGCACAACATCGAGTTTTCCGACTACTTCGCCAACGAGATCCGCGTGCTGCGCCGCTGTGCGAATGCCGGCCTGCTGTCGCTGGAGGGCAACTTCATCGAGACGACCGATGCGGGGCGCGTGCGTTTGGGCAATCTGTGCGGCATCTTCGATCGTTATCGCCACATGCGCCATACGTGGCTGCGTTCATTGGCCGGCACGGCCTGCTCGCTCGAGCCGTTGCTTGCCGTGTGTTGAGTGCAGTGTCTGGTATCGGGCGCAACCGCCCTGCGCCGCCGCTAGCCTGCGTGGCGGTCCAGCACGGCGCGGGTATGCTGGGCGATCATCAAGTTTTCGTCGGTCAGCACGACCTAGACGTTGATGCGCGACGCCTCGCTGGAGATGCGCGGGCCATCCGCGCGGTTGACGTCGGCATCCAGCTCGACGCCAAGCATCCAGCTCGACGTCAAGGTAACGAAGTGCGTCGTGTACGCAGGCGTGCCCCGGTGCCGATGCCATCGATGCCGCCGTGCGCCCCAAGTTCTAGCGCGCGACTAGGACCGGTTTCGTACAGCGAGAACTTGATGCGCGACGAGCCTGCGTTCAGTATCAGGAATGGTACTTGTATGGCATTGGCAACGTGACAGATTTAAAGGCCGGCGGCAACCCGGCCGGCAAGCGCCACGCCTGCGCCGGCCAGTGACGCTGCCGTATATAGGGCGGAACGTGTACGACGGGTCACATGCTCAGGTGTCTCATGAGGTGCACGCGCGGTTAAGGCCAAGTGTACGCGGCGTGGGCCGACGGGTCACGAGACGACGTCCTCAAGAGGCCGGCGTCCGGGGTGTCGTGCCGGCGGTGCATAGCCGACGCGCAACAGCAACTGTGGGACCGCCGTCGTGCCGCACAGTTGTGCCAGTTGCGCACGCAGCGCGCCGACTTCAATGGGTTGATTCAGATATGATGCGGTGACGCCGTCGCGCGCCAGAGTCAGCAGCACGCGTTGCAGCGCTTGACCGGCCGCTAGCCACGCGTCGTGCGTATGCCGTCGGTGACTAGCAGTATGAGCCGTGGTGATCCGCGGACCAATTCGCGATGGGCGGCGGCTACGCCGTTGCCCACGTCGAAGGTCCGCACGATCGACGCCGAGACCGGCGTGGCCAGCGCTAGCATCGTGTCCGCGACGCTGGCATACAACGGCATGCCTTCGGCGTGGCGTGCCGGTCGCAACCATTGGGCCAGTTCGCGCCGGAATCTTGGGTCGCTGAACTGCAGTCGATCAGCCTCGGCGATCAGTTCGGCGATGCGCTCGCGCACCGTACACTTGCCGATGCACCGAGCCTGTGCGCCTTCGGTTGCCGCAGCCTGCGCAAGTTCCTGGCACAGTGCTTTGGGCACGGGCGTGTCGGCAAATCGCGTGTGCGTCGTCACACGCCGGGTGATCGCCGGCAACAGGGCGCGCAACGCCGGATCGGCAAAGCCAGAAGTCGTTATCCGGACTTTGGCCAGCACCAATGTACCGGCTAGCCGTGTCACATCATTTTTTAACGCGCTTGTTGACACAACGGTGGCAGATCAGCATAATAGCGTTCTTCGCTGATTACGCAGCAAAGCCGCCCAGGTGGCGGAATTGGTAGACGCACTAGTTTCAGGTACTAGCGGGTAACTCCGTGGAGGTTCGAGTCCTCTCCTGGGCACCAACGGTTGCGCTGTTGTGATGCGACGAAGTGGTACGATAAACCCTGTAAGATAAAGGTCTTACAGGGTTTTTTGTCTTTCAGCCAGCCGGCGGGCAAGCCGGTGGTTCATCCGTGTCAACGTGCGTGCTGTCCGCAACGCCGGCGCACCAAGCGCATCGACCCTGCATCGGCCAAACCCGGTGTTAGAATCATTTACCAGTGAGTTGGCCGGTGCCACCGTGCGTCGGCCGGGCAGTGACGATCCGTGACACGCCAACCCGCGCGTCGCGCGCATTCACGACAACCATTCATCGACAAGGCCTTGAGCAAATACCCCTATCCGATTCCTAGCCGCGAAGAAATTCTCGGCGTACTGCGCACGACCGAACAGCCGCTTGCCGGCAATGACATTGCCGAAGCACTCGCGATCAAGCGCCAGGAGCGCGAAGGGTTTTTCAAGCGCCTCGGCGCGATGGAGCGCGATGGCCAGATCAGGCTCGACAAGCGCGGTTATTACCAGCTCACGCATCCGTCGAACTTTGTCGCTGGCCGGGTTCAGGGCCATCGCGACGGCTACGGCTTCCTGATTCGCGACGATGCCGGTGTTGACCTATTCTTGTCCAATGCAGAGATGCAGAAGGTCATGCACAACGACCGAGTGCTCGCGCGCGTGACGGGTTATGACCGGCGCGGCCGTCCGGAGGCCCACATTGTTGAAGTCACCGAGCGGGCGAACAAGCGAATCATCGGCCGGTTGCTGAACGAGAACGGTGCATGGATCGTTGCGCCGGAGGACAAGCGGATCGGCCATGACATCCTTGTGACGCAGACGGGCAAGGTCAAGCCCAAGTCCGGCCAGGTCGTCTCGATCGAGTTAACAGACTTCCCGAGCCGTCATTCGCAGCCGGTCGGCAAGATCGTCGAGGTGCTGGGCGACATCGACGATCCTGGCATGGAAATCGAGATCGCCGTGCGCAAGTATGGCGTGCCGCACCAGTTCTCGGACGCGGCGCTCGCGCAGGCGGCCAAGCTGCCCGACGACGTGCGTGCGGCCGATCTACGTCAGCGCGTGGATTTGCGCGATGTGCCGCTCGTGACGATCGATGGCGAGGACGCTCGTGATTTTGACGACGCCGTGTATTGCGAGCCGGTCCGCGTCGGCAGGCAAAACGGCTTTCGGCTGCTCGTGGCGATCGCCGACGTGTCGCACTACGTGGCCGACGGTGACGCGCTTGATCATGACGCGCTCGAGCGCAGCACGTCGGTGTATTTCCCGCGCCGCGTGATTCCGATGCTGCCCGAGAAGCTGTCCAACGGGCTGTGCTCGCTGAATCCGCAGGTGGATCGCTGCACGCTCGTCTGCGACATGGTGATCAATGCGAGTGGCGACATCAAGGCATACCAGTTCTATCCGGCAGTGATGCACTCGGCGGCGCGGCTCACATACACCGAGGTGGCCGCGGTCTTATCGAACACGAAGGGTCCCGAGGCGGCGCGGCGCGGCGCGTTGCTGCCGCATCTGCAAAACCTGCATGCGGTGTTTAAGGCGTTGCTGCTGGCACGCGAAAAACGCGGCGCGATCGATTTTGACACGACCGAGACATACATCGCGTGCAATGCGCAAGGCAAGATTGAGCAGATTCTGCCGCGCCAGCGCAACGACGCACACAAGCTGATCGAGGAGTGTATGCTCGCGGCGAACGTGTGCGCGGCCGACTTCCTAAAACGCAACAAGCATCCCGCGTTGTATCGGGTACATGCGGGGCCGACCGACGAGAAACTGGCGAATCTGCGCGCGTTCCTGCGCGGTTTCGGGCTGACACTGGGCGGCGGCGACAAGCCGCACGCGAACGATTATGCGGCGCTGATGAAGCAGGTGCGAGACCGGTCCGACGCGATGATGCTGCAGACGATGCTGCTGCGCTCGATGCAGCAAGCCGTCTACAGTCCCGACAATATCGGACACTTCGGTCTCGCGTACGACGCGTATGCACACTTTACCAGTCCGATCCGACGTTATCCAGACTTGCTCACGCACCGTGCGATCCGCGCGATTCTGGCGGGCAAGCAGTACCAACCTCATGCCGCCGGCGACGTCAAGCTCAATACGTCGCTGGCGCCTCATGCGCGTGCCTTGCAGCGTGATGACGAACGCGCGCGTTCGCGCGACGCGATCTGGGAGGCGCTTGGCCTGCATTGCTCGGCCAATGAACGCCGTGCCGACGAGGCATCGCGCGACGTCGAGGCATGGCTGAAGTGCTACTTCATGCGCGACAAGCTTGGCGAAGAATACGGCGGAATGGTCAGCAGCGTGACACCATTCGGTATTTTCGTGCAGCTTGACTCACTGTTCATCGAGGGGTTGGTCCACGTCACCGAACTTGGCGCCGACTATTTCCAGTACGACGAGATCAAAAACGAATTGCGCGGCGAGCGTACCGGGATACGGTATCGCCTGTCCGAGCGCGTGCGTGTGCAAGTCAGTCGTGTCGACCTGGATGCGCGCAAGATCGATCTTCGCCTGGTGCGCGAAGTGTCGGCTAAGTCGCCGTTGCGCGCAGCCCCGCGCAACGTGGCCGCTGACGAGGCGAGCGGCTGTGCCCCGCGGGTGCAGCCACTTGCTTCAGTGGACAGCGGCCCGCGCGGTGAGACGGCGGCGTCTGCGCCGAGCGCGCCTATCAACGACGCACGCGGCGCGGCTAAGGCTGCCGCGAAGAAACGTCTGCCGGCCGGCGCTGGCGCAAATGGACGGGTGCGCGGCAAGAAACGGTAGATCGGTCGCGCCACACTTTTTTGAAAGCGGTTCCTATGGCACGTTTAAAAGTTCTTTATGGATTCCACGCGGTCACCGCGCGGCTACGTCACGACTCGTCCAGCATCGAGGAGGTGCTGTACGACGCGACGCGACGCGATCGCCGCATGCAGGATTTTCTGCAAGCGGCGCAATCATCCGGGGTCCGGCTGATTGCCGCCGACGATGCGCGGCTGCACGGGCTGGCCGGCACGCACCGGCACCAGGGTGTCGTCGCACGCGCGACGGATTTGCCGCTTGCGCAAAACCTGGCCGAGTTGCTCGACGCGCTGCCTGGACCCGCGCTGCTACTGGTGCTGGACGGAGTCACCGATCCGCACAACCTTGGCGCGTGCTTGCGCGTGGCCGACGCGGCCGGCGCGCATGCGGTGATTGCGCCACGCGATCGTGCGGTTGGCCTCAATTCGACTGCTGCGAAGGTAGCCAGTGGCGCGGCCGAGACCGTGCCCTACATCACGGTCACCAATCTTGCTCGTACACTGCGTGAATTGAAGGACGCCGGCGTCTGGGTGATCGGTACGGCTGGCGACGCTCAGCGCAGCCTGTACGATATCGCGCTTGATGGTCCGGTCGCGCTGGTCATGGGCGCCGAAGGGGAGGGCATGCGCAGGTTGACGCGTGAGACCTGTGACGACTTGATGCACATCCCGATGATGGGTAGTGTGGGCAGCCTAAATGTGTCGGTTGCCAGCGGCATCTGCCTGTTTGAGGCAGTTAGGCAGCGTACGGGCATTAAAAATTAATGATTTAAAATGCATGTTGCCGCTCTAAGAAGCGTTGTTGCCCATGCAGTATCCCCGCGATTGCCTTTAAAAAGGCAGCTTAATGCAAGGTGCTAGCCGACTGGGAGCGAGCACGTGCGTTCCGCGCCTTATCGAAGCAATCCTCGCTGCTGGCAGCAGCACGTTGAAGATGGCTTTCCACACTGATCGAAGCTATCGTCGCCTTGGTGCGACTTGGCTGTGCGCCTAAGCTAGTGCGCTGAGGCACGCTCCAATTCATCGGCAAGGGATTGGCAAACGCTGGTCCGCCGCGCGCGCAGCCACATCGTGGCAAGGCCGAATACGTCCTTATTCGCGTTATGAATGGTTCAGTGTGACAGGTAGCGGCGCTGCGCTGGCCTCTAATGAGCATAATGAGCGGCATGCCTTCGGCCCGGCCGGCAGTGGGGGGCAAGCCATGGCGATAGGAGCAGCTCAGCTGCCAACCCCGGCGGCGCGGCTACACTGCGCGCATGCTGGACTACGCTGTGCGCACGCACGACTATGCCGGGTTGGCCTGCCGCAGCGGCTTGAGGCGCACCGCGCGAAGGTATGCGCTTACGTTTAATTACGTGGCGCATGGTCCTATGCTGGCGCATGGTCCTATGCTGCTCAGCACTGAATTGTCCTTATTGTTAGTGGCAAATCTGCTTCATGTCGGCTTCGGACAAGCCCGTCATACGCTTGACCGTTTCGCGCTCCAAGCCGTTTGCTAGCAACGTGCGCGCGATCTTTAGCGCAGCTTCCTTGTGCCCTTCTTCACGGCCTTTTTCACGACCTTCTTCGCGTCCCAGCATCCGGCCGCGCTCCAGGCCTTTTTGCTCGAGCTTCTGTGCAATCGTCATCAAAACCTCCTCGTGTTGCGGGGAACGGAGCGCCAATTCTCGGATAAATCGCTCCGGATCCGTCGTGTCGCCCCACTGCAGCATATAATGCATCAGCGACACCAATTGCTCATGCGTAGTGTACCCTGCGAGCAACAGGCTTGCCAGTTGCTCTACCAGGGTCGCCAAATCGCGTTGCCGGATATGCTTTTGCAGCAATTCCAGCATCGCCATGCGTCGATGCGTGATGATTTCATCATCCGGAATCACCGTGACATCCACCAATGGAAAGCCTCCCGCATACAGCTGCGACGCCAACTCAGGCACCTCGAAGCTATCCAGCCACCGCATCGAGTACGGATACGGACTGACCTGCCCGTGATAAAACAGCAGCGGAATCACCAGCGGTAACTGGTCATGACCGGCCTCTAGATGGCGCTGCATGGCGGCTATCGCGTAACGTATTAGCCGAAACGCCATATGACGCTCCGGCCGACTTTGATGCTCGATCAGCGCATAGACATAGCCATCGCCCTGCCGGGTCTGCAGCGACCACAGCACGTCCGAATAGTAGGCACGTAGATCTTCTTCCACAAAGCTGCCCGACTCCAGACGCAACGTGTCCAGGTCGCACTGCGCCAACCACTGCGTGGGCAAATGCAGGCTTAAAAAATCCCGCGCGGTTTCCGGATGCGTGAGGAACTGCTTGAAGAGCGCATCGTGCGGCGTCATCGTCGAGGAGCGTTTCATGGCGAGCGTGGATCATGGGGGCGCTTACTTTACCACCGCCCGTTCGCAATGCCTCCACGGTAGTCCTCCGTCGCGATGACAAAAACGGATCTCTCGAACCGATTTTTGGTGCGCATTTTCTCTGTCCTTGCGTGCGCCGGATGGATTTGAGCCTGCGCGAGGTCGAGGCGAAGCGCCGCTGGTGCTGCCGTTTGCCTGCTGGGTAAAAGCGGCGCGGTGCTCAGTATGAGCTGGCAAACAAGAATCAGCATGATGCTCCACGAGCATCGTGCTAGGCTCCCGGTACAGCACCGACGGACACCGGCAAACGCTCTGCATTGAGTGACGTGGCAGCCGGTCAGGTAAACTATCACCATCCCACATTTTTCTGCAGTACTTTCCAGATGACTCAAGCAGAACTCAAGCAGCTCGTTGGCCACGCGGCGGCCGATTATGTGAACACTCACGTACCAGAAGGGGCGGTAATCGGTGTCGGGACCGGCTCAACCGCGAATTGCTTCATCGATGCGCTTGCTAGCAGCCGGGACCGGTATCGCGGGGCAGTATCGAGTTCCGTTGCGACGACGAACCGGCTGCTGTCGCATGGGTTTCGCGTATTCGAGTTAGGCGATGTCGAATCGTTGCCCGTCTACGTGGACGGTGCGGACGAGATCGATCCGCATGGCGCGATGATCAAGGGCGGTGGTGGGGCATTGACGCGCGAGAAGATCGTCGCATCGGTCGCCGACGTATTCGTGTGTATCGCGGATGGCAGCAAACTAGTGCCAACGCTCGGCACATTCCCGTTACCGGTCGAAGTCGTGCCAATGGCACGCGTGGCGGTGGCACGTCGCATCGCCCAGTTGACCGCTGGCACGCCGGTGTTGAGGCTCACGCACGACGGTGCACCATTCATGACCGACAACGGCAATGAAATTCTCGACGTCAAGGCACTGGCCATCGACGATCCCGTTGCGCTGGAGCGCGACATGAATCAATGGCCGGGCGTGGTGACCGTCGGGCTGTTCGCTGCGCGCGGTGCCGACCTGTGCCTGGTCGGCACCGAGCACGGCGTGCAGCGCATCGATTACGCGCGGCGCTAATCCCTCTCGCCTTCAGCCGATTTGCTCGAGTGCTTCGCTTAGTTCCAGCCACTCGGCTTCGAGCGCGGCGATCTTATCGCAGACTTCGGCCTGACGCCTCAGTGCGTCGGTCAGACTCGTCTTGTGCGCTGGCTCATGGCTCGACGGCGCCGCGATGAACGCTTCCAGCGAGGCTTTTTCGGTGTTCAATGCGTCCATCTGCTGCTCGATCTTACCGATCTGGTTCTGTAAAGGCTTGCGCAACTGCGCGGTCTTTTGCCGGGCCTGTGCATCGGCGCGGCGTTGTGCCTTGCGGTTGATCGCCGGGTCGGCACGGGTCATGTCTGAAGCATCGCCGCGACTTGCCGTGCCGGCACCCGGTGCTGGCGCGTCGGCCTGCGGGCCGGTCCGTTTTGCCGCTTCGCGCTGCTCGGCTGCATGTTGCAGCAGCCAGTCGCGGTAGTCGTCCAGGTCGCCGTCAAATGGCGCGATTCGGTGCTTCGCGACCAGCATAAACTGATCGGTCGTCGCGCGCAGCAAGTGCCGGTCGTGAGACACGAGAATCAGCGTTCCTTCGAACTGGGCCAGTGCCATCGTCAACGCATGGCGCGTTTCGAGATCGAGGTGATTGGTCGGCTCGTCGAGCAGCAATAAATTGGGGCGTTGCCAGACAATCAATGCAAGGGCGAGGCGGGCTTTTTCGCCGCCCGAGAACGGGCGGATCGGCGTGGTGGCCATTTCGCCGCTGAAGTTGAAGCTACCCAGGAAGTCGCGCAATTCCTGCTCGCGCGTGTCCGGGGCAAGCCGTGCCAGATGTTGCAGGGGCGTGTCGTCCTCTCGCAACGTCTCGAGTTGGTGCTGCGCGAAATATCCGATCGTCAATCCTTTTGCGTTGCGTACGACACCTCCAATCGGCGCTAAGGTGCCAGCCAGCGTCTTGATCAACGTCGACTTGCCTTGGCCATTTGCACCGAGCAAACCAATGCGCTGGCCACTCTGAATCGATACGTTGACGTCGTCGACGATCACGGCCGGCGCGCCGCCGCTGTCCGACGGATAGCCGCAGCGAACCTGCTCCATCACGAGCATCGGGTTCGGGGCACATGCGGGTTCACGAAACTCGAAGGTGAGCGGTGACGACGCGTGCGCCGGCGCGATGCGCTCCATTTTTTCGAGTGCCTTCATCCGGCTTTGCGCTTGTCGCGCTTTCGTGGCCTTGGCCTTGAATCGGTCGATGAAGCTGTGTAGGTGTGCGATCGTACGCTGCTGCTTTTCGTATGCGCTTTGTTGTAATGCGAGCTGTTGTGCTCGCTGGACCTCGAATTGGCTATAGTTACCACCGTAACGCTTGATCTGGCGTTGTTCTAGGTGCAGCGTGACATTGCATACTGAGTCGAGAAATTCCCGGTCATGCGAAATGACGATCAGTGTACCCGCGTAGCGATGCAGCCAGTCTTCAAGCCACACGATGGCGTCCAAATCTAGGTGGTTCGTGGGCTCGTCTAGCAAGAGCAGGTCGGAGCGCGACATCAGCGCTTGCGCGAGGTTTAGCCGCATGCGCCAACCACCGGAAAAACTGGCGACCGGCGCCAGCGTCTGCTCGAGCGTGAAGCCTAGGCCGAGCAACAGCGCTTGCGCGCGCGCTGGGGCCGAATAGCCGTCGACATCCGCCAGTGCTGCATGCGCGAGCGCTTGCTCGGCGCCGTCGTCGGCGGCGCACGCCGCGGCGATACGTGCCTCGATGTTGCGCAATTCCGTGTCACCGTCCAGCGTGTAGTCGAGCGCGCTGCGCTCGACCGCGGGCGTTTCCTGTGCCACATGCGCGATGCGCCATGATGGCGGCAGCGCGAGTTCGCCGGCATCCGGCTGCAGTTGACCTCGTAAAAGGGCGAACAGCGTCGACTTGCCAGCGCCATTCGCGCCGATCAGGCCGGCTTTTTCGCCCGGGTTCAGCGTGAAGGTGGCTCCTTCGAAAAGCGACTTCGTGCCGCGCGACAGACTAAGTTGGTTGAAGCGGATCACGGCAGAGGACCATCATGGAGATGCGTGGAAAGACATTATTGTAGATCGGCCCGGCATCGGACAGTGGTGCGTCCGGCCGATGCCGAGCAGCCCGGAGTTGCTCTACACTGCACGTATTACCTCGTGTTCGTACAAGGAGTCCAGATGAGCCAGCTTTATTCATTCTCTGCGCGCTCGCTGCAGGGCGACGACATTTCGCTGGAGCGTTACCGCGGCAAGGTCCTGCTAATCGTCAATACCGCCAGTGAATGCGGGTTCACGCCGCAATATGCGGGGTTGCAGGCTTTGTATGAGCGATATGCGGCGCGCGGCCTGGAGATATTGGGCTTTCCGTGCAACCAGTTTGGCAAACAGGAACCGGGCGACGCGCAGCAGATCGGCGCATTTTGCGCGAAAAACTACCAGGTCACGTTCCCGATGTTTGACAAGATCGATGTCAACGGCGCCCATGCGCACCCGCTGTATCGCTATTTGACCGGGGAAGCGCCCGGCGTGCTCGGGACCGAGGCGATCAAGTGGAACTTCACCAAGTTTTTGATCGATCGGGAAGGCAGGCCGGTCAAGCGCTATGCGCCTGTCACCAAGCCCGACGCGATCGAGCCGGATATCGAAAAGTTGCTTTGAAGCGGCTGAACTTGTCGGCATACGTGCTGGTGCGTCTTCTTGTATTGGTTGGCCGACGCACGTGATGGGAGCGTGTCCTCGACGCAGGGCCCTTGCCCATCGACTAGCGGATGGCGAGACCATCGGTGGACCATGAACGCAGCTTCTTAGTGCAGCTTTCTGTGTGGCTGCGTGTCCACGCGGACACGCAGCCAGGTGTGCGCTGCTGCTGCCATGAACGAGCAGCTGTTAGCGCTTCGATCAAGACCGCGACAACTTAGAACCGGTGCACGATCCCTGCAGCGGCGGCAAATTGACTCTGCGATGACGAGGGCGCACTGTTCATCACATCGCCGATCGACGCAGTGGCCTTGACCACGCCCGTGGTGCCGTCCGGTGCCACAGTAAACGTATTGCCGCTTGCGCGCTGGTAAGCCTGCACCATGTAGATGCCGGTACGCTTGGACAGGCTATAGTACTGCGACAGATTGAACTGATTATACCGTGCTGCGTGCTCGATTCCGTTGGCCTTACTTGCGCGCGCATGGTTGTAGCCGGCAGCGAGGTCCCACACTGGGCTCGGTTTCCAGTGCAGCACGACACCCGCCGCATTGAACACGGCCTGATTACGAAAGCGCGACAGCATGCCTGGCACGTACTGTGTGTTCGTATAAGAGAGCGAAATATCGAATTCGGGCGCGAATTGCCACCCGCCTGTCACGCCGACGCGTTGTTGTGCCTGCGCGGTTTGGTACCCATAGTTGATCGCCGACACAGGGGGCTTGCCGTTGGAGGTGGTCGCCGATTGCACATCCCATTCGCCGCCACCGACGGCGGCGTTATTGATGCGTTGAAATCCCGCAGCGATACCGAGTGGTCCGTTGATATATTGCACGCCCGCACTCCACGTCGAACCACGGTACGCACTGCCGGGCACGCCCGCGAATGCATATGATCCTCCGAACTTCAGTCCATTGAGGTTGGGGGACATATAGACAATCGAACTGTTCGTACGGTACGCCAGATTAAGGGAGCTGATGTCGCCTGGGTGCGAGCCGTACGCCGTGAGCCACGTTGTCGGACTATATGGCGCGAGCAATGTGTAATAGGCTGTATATTGGCGGCCCGCCGTCACGGTCCCGAACTCAGGATGCGCCATACCCACGAATGCCTGCCGACCAAACTGAGCGTTTTTCTCGAATAGGGCTTCGCCATTTGCGCCGTTGAAACCGGCTTCCAGCGTGAATAGGGCCTTCAGCCCGCCGCCAAGATCTTCGTCGCCCTTGAAGCCGATGCGGTTACCTAACCAGACGCCGTGAGCCATCTTGATGGCCGAGCGTCCGCCATTGACCGAGCCCGGCGTTGTCTGGCTAGTTTGATAGCCAATCCCGTTGTCCACGGCTCCATATAACGTGACGTTGCTCTGTGCCCAAGCGGCATTCGCGGCAAGGCCACTAAAGGCCACAATGGTCATCGCTCGCTTCTTCATTGGTTCTCCTTTCCTGTGCAGCTGACGCTGGTCGCGCGCTGCGTGTGGCGGTTCGGTTTGGACGGATTGAAGCCGTCAAAACGCAAGCTCGGCGGCAGCCTGTCTCGGACCTATCCCCCGGCAGGACTGCACGCTACTTTGTGTCCGGCCATCCGACGGACCGTACAATCTTAATGGTAAGTGGCAAAAAGTACGGCGTTTCGCGCGGATGGCTTGTTTAGAGCGGAATCTGGCGGCCAACGCATAGCTATCAGGAAAAGATTGCGGTTCGACGAACACTTTGCGGCGTGACACTAAAGTCATCCGGGACCACGCCGTCAAAGGACGGTAACGTCGGCATTTCGAAGATCGATCCGATGGGTCGATTTGTATTAGCAATGCAATCAAACGCGTAGGCATTGCTATGAATTTTAGAGAAGAGGGCATGATGAAGCTGCATTGAAATTGTCATTGGCCGCCACGCTTCTACTGTTGACGCAGGCGGCACCCGCTTATCGCATTGAGCCCGCGCCGCTATAGAATCGGCGCGAACAGCCGCGCGACGTGCATCACCATGCGCCGCCACGCCGGTGTGCGCGCGTATTCGCTGGCTTGGACCGGATCAGACAATGCGAAATCGGCCTCGAGCATGGCCGCGACCTCTGCGGCAAACGTGGAATCGACAGTCAATAGCATGATCTCGAAATTCAGGCGAAATGACCGATTATCGAGGTTCGCACTGCCGATTGCGGCGGCGACACAATCGATTAACACGACCTTCTGGTGAAGGAAGCCGGGCCGATAGCGGAAGACTGGGACGCCCGCATGCGCCATGTCATGGGCGTACAGTCGGGAGGCTTCAAAAACGACGATATGATCGCGACGCGACGGAATCAGCACGCGCACGTCGACGCCGCGCATCACGGCGAGCCTGAGGGCGGCGAATACGGCCTCATCGGGTATCAAGTAAGGGCTGGTGATCCAGATGCGCTCGCGTGCCGCATGAATCGCTGCAACGAAGAACAACGAGCAGGTTTCCTGGCGGTCGGCCGGACCGCTGGCGATGACCTGGCAATGCATGTTGCCACCGCACGGGCGGATGGGCGGCGTGGTACGGGGCAGCCGCTGCGTGGCCCAGAACCAATCCTCGACGAACACGAATTCGATTTGCTTCACCACGGGCCCGCGCACTTCTATGTGCGTATCACGCCACGGCGATAATGGTGGTTTGCCACCCAAATATTCAATACCGACGTTGTGGCCGCCGATGAATGCGCGTTCGCCATCGACGACGATGATTTTGCGGTGATTGCGGAAATTAAGTTGGAAGCGGTTGACGAAGCGGCGGTTGGTGGCGAACGCATGCACCTGCACGCCGCCGGCACGCAGCGCGCTGACGTAGGCCGCTGGCAGGTCAATACTGCCGATGCTGTCATACAGCAAATGCACTTGCACCCCTTGTGCCGCCTTGGCCAGCAGTGCATCGCGCAGCATGTCGCCGACTGTGTCGGCCCGAATGATGAAGAACTGGATGAGCACGTAGTGACGTGCGGTGTCGATTGCGTCGAAGATCGCCGCAAACGTTGCCTCGCCGTTGACCAGCGTGCGCACGTGGTTGCCGGCCAAAAACGGCATGTGCGCGAGTGACGACAGTGCGGTGATCGTCTGTACGCCCAGCCGATTAACTGGCGCGCTGTCCAGCGCGTCGGATTGCGTGCCGATGTCGCCGACCAGATCCAAACGCCGCTCCCGGATCGCCTCGTACTCGACGCGTCGCGCGTCGACATAACCCTCGAAACGGCTACGCCCCAGGAAAAGGTACGGAACCAGCGTCAAGTAGGGCATCGCGACGAGCGAAACCGCCCACGCGATCGCCCCTTGCGACGTACGCGTGTGGAGAATCGCATGGCAGGCGGCGATGACGCCGAGCCCATGCGCACAAGCGACCAATGTACCGAGATGGAGCCAATCCAGTTGCATGCGGGAAAGCGGGCCAATGACAGCTCGCGCGGTGCGGCATGTCTTGCATCTTACCCGTCGTGGCGCTTTTTCGGCAGCGCCGATGTGGCGTGCATGCCGCAACGGCGCATACACTGGGGCGATGTGGCGCCGCAGCGTGCGGTTGTGTCTTCTTGTTCAGCGATGCTATACCACGACAGGGCTGCCGTGCATCATGATTGGCGACGTGGCAGGTCCGACGCGCGCAGTAGAAATACGCTGTCGTCGCCGGCGTGGGTTGGCAGCCACGTCAACGGCAGGCCCCCGAATGCAGCCTCGACGTGGGGCCGTTCGTTGCCGATTTCAATGACGAGCACCCCGTCATCGGTCAACCAGTCGCGTGCGGCGCCGATGATCCGGCGCACGATATCCATGCCGTCTGAGCCTCCCGCCAGCGCCATGGCCGGTTCGTGGCGATACTCGGCGGGCAATGCCTGCATCGACGCCTCGTTGACGTAAGGCGGATTGGCCAGAATCAAATCGTACTGGCGCTGCGGCAGCGGCTCGAACAGATCGCCTTCGAACAGTGTGACCCGCTCATTCAAGTCATAGTCGTCGACGTTGCGCTGCGCCACCTGCAGCGCGTGCGCCGACAGGTCGACCGCGTCGATCTCGGCGCCTGGGAACGCGTCGGCCGCCATGATCGCAAGGCAGCCGGAGCCGGTGCACAACTCGAGCACCGCGCCCAGTTCGTCGGGCGCGTCAATCCATGGCGACAGCCGCTCGAGCAGCAACTCGCCGATGAGCGAACGTGGCACGATCACGCGCTCATCGACATGGAAGCGATAGCCGTGTAACCAAGCTTCGTGGGTCAGATAGGCGGCCGGCAAACCGCTGCGTGACGCGCCGTTCAATGATGTCGAGTACCGCGCCGACTTCCTCGTCCAGCAGACGGGCATCGAGGAAAGGGTCCAGCGTGTCGAGCGGTAGGTGCAGCGTATGGAGCACCAGATACGCGGCTTCGTCATAAGCGTTTGCACTGCCGTGGCCGAATGCCAATTGAGCTTGGTTGAAGCGGGTGACCGCGTAGCGCAGCAAGTCGCGGACGGTCGAAAATGGATGATTCATGGTAAGCGACGGCATGAGGGCCGGGTTGAGCGTTGGCGGGTAGGAAGGGGCACGGCGGCATGAGGCACCAGCGACGTATTGAGCTTGACGTCGCCGGCGGCCGGGCCGGGCTGCGTCTGGCATCGCCACGGCGGCGCCAACCGTTCCGTACGTCACACGACGAGACGCTCCAGTACGCCCCGATAAACGTTTTTCAGTGGCTCAATGTGGGCCAACTCGATATGTTCATCGACCTTGTGGATCGACGCGTTACACGGGCCAAACTCGATGACCTGCTTGCAGATTCGCGCAATAAAGCGGCCATCGGAGGTGCCGCCGGTGGTCGAGAGCACGGGGCGTATGCCGGTCTCGGCCTCGATCGCCTGCTCGAGCGCGTTGGACAGCTCGCCGCGCGGTGTGAGGAACGGCATGCCGCTCAGGTTCCACGTCAATGTGTAGTCCAGTCCGTGGGCGTCGAGGATCGCGTGCACGCGCGCTTTCAACTCGTCGGGCGTCGTCGCGGTCGAGAAGCGGAAGTTGAAGTCGATACTCGCGCTGCCCGGGATGATATTGGTCGCGCCAGTTCCGGCATGCAGGTTCGATATCTGCCACGTGGTCGGTGGGAAGTATTCGTTGCCCTGGTCCCATGCTACGCGCACGAGCTCAGCCAGCGCGGGCGCGAGCAGGTGCACCGGATTCTTGGCTAAGTGCGGGTACGCGATATGACCCTGTATGCCACGCACGGTTAACGTGCCAGACAGCGAGCCGCGTCGCCCGTTCTTCACCGTGTCGCCGAAGCGCTCGCTGGAGGTCGGCTCGCCGACCACGCAGTAGTCCAGGCGTTCGCCGCGCGCTTCAAGCCGCTCGACTACCTTGACCGTGCCATAGCGCGCCGGTCCCTCCTCATCGCTGGTGATCAGCAGGCCGATCGAGCCGCGGTGCTGCGGATGGGCGGCGACGAATTCCTCGGCGGCGACGACAAAGGCGGCCAGCGACGCCTTCATGTCAGCTGCGCCGCGTCCGTATAGTCGGCCGTCGCGTCGCACCGGGACGAATGGATCGCTGCGCCATTGCTCGAGCGGCCCGGTCGGCACCACGTCGGTGTGGCCGGCGAACGCCAGCAGCTTGCCCGCCGGGCCGTCAGCGCCGCGCTTGAGCGCCCACAGGTTGGTGACACCGCCCTCGGCAATGGTTTCGCAGGTGAAGCCGAGCGCCACGAGGCGCTCAGCCATCAATGCCTGGCAGCCGGCGTCCTCGGGCGTGACGGACGCTCGGCCGATTAGGGCCTCGGTCAGGGCAAGCGTGCGGCTCATGGGCAGAAAAGGTCAGAACAGCGTTTGATACTGGTCGGCCGAGAAGCCGACCGCCTTGATGCCGTCGTCGGCCACGAGCACGGGACGCTTGATCACCGACGGCTTGTCGATCATTAATGCGATGGCGCCGTCGGTTGTGCCGGCTGCCGCCTTTTGCTCGTCGCTGAGCGCGCGCCACGTGGTGCCGCGCCGGTTCACGAGCGTGTCCAGCGGCACCTGGGCGAGCCAGTCGCGCAGCAATGCGGCGTTGACGCCGGCCTTCTTGACGTCGTGGAATGCGTACGCGACACCGTGCGCGTCAAGCCAGTCGCGCGCCTTTTTCACGGTGTCGCAGTTCGGGATCCCGTAGATGGTCAGCGCGTTGCCGCGCGACTTGCTGGTGGCCATTCAGTCGCCCCGCAGCAGTTCGTTGATGCCGACCTTCGAACGGGTCTTGGCATCGACTTTCTTGACGATCACCGCGCAGTACAGGCTGTATTTGCCGTCGGCCGACGGCAGGTTGCCGGCCACGACGACGGAACCCGGCGGCACGCGGCCGTACATGACTTCGCCGGTCTCGCGATCATAGATCTTCGTGCTCTGGCCGAGATAGACGCCCATCGAGATCACCGAGTTCTCCCCGACGATCACACCTTCGACGACTTCAGAGCGCGCGCCGATAAAGCAGTTGTCTTCGATGATCACCGGATTGGCCTGCAGCGGCTCGAGCACGCCGCCGATGCCGACCCCTCCGGACAGGTGAACGTTTTTGCCAATCTGCGCGCATGAGCCAACGGTGGCCCACGTATCGACCATCGTGCCTTCGTCGACGTATGCGCCGATGTTGGTGTACGACGGCATCAGCACGACGTTCTTCGCGATATACGAGCCGCGGCGCGCGATCGCCGGCGGCACGACACGAAAGCCGCCGGCGGCGAAGTCCTCTGGCGTGTAGTTCGCGAACTTGGACGGCACCTTGTCGTAGAACTGCGAGTAGCCGCCGGCAGCCATCGGCACGTTGTCCTCAAGCCGGAACGACAGCAGTACTGCCTTTTTCAGCCATTGGTTGACGACCCAGTCGCCGTCCTTCTTTTCGGCCACGCGAAGCGTGCCGCGGTCCAGCTCGCCGATCACGTGTGCGACAGCCTCGCGGATGTCGGCGGGGGCGGACTTCGGTGACAGCTCGGCGCGGTTTTCCCACGCGGTGTCGATGATCTGCTGCAAGGGTTGCGACATGGCTTGATGACTCGAGTGTGGTTGATATCGATGCAATGCGTGCGCGCCGCGCGGCAGGCGTCGGTGCGCTACAGGCTGTGACAGAATTGGACGATGCGTCGCGCGCCTTCGACGCATTCGGCGGTGTCTGCGACCAGCGCGATGCGCACGTAGTTGCGTCCCGGGTTGGCGCCGTGCGCGGTACGCGCGAGATAGGAGCCCGGTAGGACGGTGACATTATAGTCGGCGTACAAGCGCCGCGCGAATGCGCAATCGTCCAAGCCGGTGCGCGACACCTGCGCCCACAGGTAGAACCCCGCGTCGGGCATCGTGACATCCAGCACGTCGGCCAGCATCGGGGTGACGATGCCGAATTTCTCAACGTACTCCCGGCGGTTGTCGCGCACGTGCTGCTCGTCGCCCCACGCGGCGATGCTCGCGGCCTGGTAGACGGGGCTCAACGCCGAACCGTGATAAGTGCGGAACAATAGGAAGCGTTTCAGGATCGATGCGTCGCCTGCCACGAATCCGGAGCGCATTCCCGGCACGTTCGAGCGCTTGGACAGGCTGGAGAACATCACGATGCGCTCGAAGCCACGACCCAGTGCGTGGGCGGCCTGCAGTGCACCAAGCGGCGGGTTGCGCTCGTCGAAGTAGATCTCAGAGTAGCACTCGTCGGACGCGATAGTGAAACCGAAGCGCTCGGATAGGGCGAAAATCTCCCGCCAATCGTCCAGGCCCAACACGGCCCCGGTCGGATTGCCCGGGGAGCACACGTACAGCAGCTGCGTGCGTGCCCAGACATCATGCGGCACCGTGCCGTAATCGCATGCGTAGTGGCGGGCCGGATCGCTGTTTACATAGTACGGCTGCGCACCGGCGAGCAGCGCCGCCCCTTCGTAGATTTGATAAAACGGATTCGGGCACAGCACGACCGGCGGCTGACTCGCATCGCTTGTGCGACTGGGATCGATGACCGTTTGGGCGAACGCGAACAGCGCCTCGCGTGAGCCGACCACTGGCAGCACGTCGGTGGCCGGGTCCACCGCCGGCAATCCATAGCGGCGTTGCAGCCACGCTGCGATCGCGTGCCGCAACGGCGGCGTGCCGGCGGTCGCAGGGTACGACGCCAATCCCTCGAGCGACGCGCGGACGGCCTCGTGAACCAGCGCCGGCGTCGGATGCTTCGGCTCACCGATACCAAAACTGATCGGCGCATGGGCTGGCGAAGGGGGCACGCCGTCGAATAGCGCGCGCAGCTTTTCAAATGGATACGGTTGCAACAGGTTAAGACGCGGATTCACTAGCAGGCCTTTGTGGCGGCGTCGGGCACGGCGTCGGGCTGCCATATCGGCAGCGAGGACAGGCGCCGCCGCGTCGATGCACGCGGCCGCCGCATTGAAAGCGGGTTGATTCGCAAAGCTATAATTATAGCGTGCCTGCGCGGGCGTGCCGCCGGCACGACACGCTGCGTGACGAACGGCCCGAGCCGGTTTGGGCCGCCAATCGGCAATGGTATGATTGGGCCCGAACGTCCGGGCGCCGCATGGGTGCCGCGCGGACTCCATGCAATCTCTTTAAAACAGCGAATATCGCCGTGCGTCTGACCTCGATCAAGCTCGCTGGCTTCAAGTCCTTCGTCGATCTGACTCATTTCCAGGTGCCGGGCCAGCTCGTTGGCGTCGTCGGCCCCAATGGCTGTGGCAAGTCGAACATCATCGACGCGGTGCGCTGGGTGCTCGGCGAATCACGCGCGTCCGAGTTGCGCGGCGAATCGATGCAGGACGTGATCTTCAACGGCTCGACCGCGCGCAAGCCGGCCAGTCGCGCCAGCGTCGAGTTGGTGTTCGACAATGGCGACGGGCGGGCGGCGGGCCAATGGAGCCAATACGCAGAAATCGCGGTCAAGCGCGTGCTCACGCGTGACGGCACGTCCAGCTACTATATCAACAACCTGCCGGCGCGTCGGCGCGACATCCAGGACATCTTTCTGGGCACAGGCCTGGGCCCGCGCGCGTACGCGATCATTGGCCAAGGGATGATCGCGCGGATCATCGAGGCCAAGCCCGAGGAGTTGCGCGTCTTCCTGGAGGAGGCGGCCGGTGTGTCCAAGTATAAGGAGCGGCGCCGGGAGACGGCGAACCGCCTGAATGACACGCGCGACAACCTGACTCGCGTCGAGGATATCGTGCGCGAACTTGGCACGAACCTGGACAAGCTCGAGGGGCAGGCCATGATCGCGCAGCAGTTCAAGGCGTTGCAGGCCGAGGGCGAGGAAAAGCAGCGCCTGCTGTGGCTGCTGCGCAAGAACGAGGCGCAGGCCGAGCAGGAGCGCCAACAGCGGGCGATCGGTGCCGCGCAGGTCGAGCTTGAGGCGCAGATGGCGAGGCTGCGCGAAGTCGAGGCGCAACTGGAGACGATGCGCGTCGCGCACTACGCGGCCAGCGATGCGATGCAGGGCGCGCAAGGGACGCTGTACGAGGCCAATGCCGAGGTCAGCCGGCTGGAAGCGGAGATCAAATTCATCGTCGAGTCGCGCAATCGTGCGCAGAACCAGATTGCGGCGCTCACCGCGCAGCGGGATCAGTGGCAGAGGCAGGCCGAGCAGGCACGCGACGAACTGGCCGACGCGCACGCGTTGCTGGCCGAGGCCGAGGAGCGGGCGGCGCGCACGCAGGACGACGCGGCTGCGCAAAACGATGCGCTGCCGGCGTTGGAAGCGCGGTGGCGCGATGCGCAGGCCAAGCTCAATGACGAGCGGAGCGCGATCGCGCAAACGGAACAAGCGTTGAAGCTGGAGGCGGCGCATCAGCGCAACGCTGACCAGCAGTTGCAGCAGTTGCAGGTGCGGCTGGAGCGCCTGAGGAGTGAGCGGCAGGGGCTGGATGCGCCGGACGAGGCGCAACTTGAAGAACTGCGCATGCAGTTGGCTGAGCATGAGCAGATGCTGGACGATGCGCAGCAACGGCTCGCCGACGCGCAACAGCAGGCGCCGCAGCTAGACGAGGCGCGCCGCGCCGCGCAGGAGCGCGTGCAACAGGAAAACGCACGGATCCACCAGCTTGATGCGCGCTTGGCCGCGCTCAAGCAGTTGCAGCAAAATGTGCAGACGCAGGGCAAGCTTCAGCCGTGGCTGGACAAGCACGAACTGGCTGCGCTGCCGCGCCTGTGGAAGAAGCTGCACATTGAGCCCGGCTGGGAAATGGCGCTGGAATCGGTCTTGCGCGAGCGACTGGCCGCGCTCGAGGTCTCGAATCTGGATTGGGTCAACGCGTTTGCCACCGACGCGCCGCCGGCCAAACTCGCGTTCTATGCGCCCCCGCCGGCCGGCAAGCCGCTGCAGACGCCGGCTGGACTGCGGCCGTTGCTGGCGCTACTGCGCATCGATGACCCGGGACTGCGCGCGGTGCTCGGCGACTGGCTCGCCAATGCGTTCGTAGCCGACGATCTCGGCCAGGCACTGGCCGCGCGTGCCCAGCTGCCAGATGGCGGATGCTTTGTTGTCCAGGCCGGCCATCTGGTCACCCGCGTCGGCGTGCAACTGTATGCAGCCGATTCCGAGCAGGCCGGCATGCTTGCACGGCAACAGGAAATCGACAATCTCGGGCGCGAGGTCCGCGCCCAGGCGCTATTGGCGGATGAAGCGCGCGGCGCCGCGGTGCGCGCCGAGGCCGCGCATACGCAGGCGACGCAGGCGTTGGCCGACGCGCGGGCACAGGTCGAACGCGCGACGCAGCGGGTCCATGCATTGCAACTGGACGTGCTCAAGCTGACCCAGGCGCACGAGCGTTACACGCAACGCAGCGTGCAGATCGGCGAGGAACTCGATGAGATCGCCGCGCAGATCGACGAGCAGCGGGCCCTGCGCAGCGAGTCCGAGAGCAATTTCGAGCGTTTCGACACCGAGCTGGCTGAACTGCAGGCACGCTTCGAAGAAGAGCAGCTGGCGTTCGAGGCGCTCGACGAAACCCTGGCCGACGCACGCCAGAAGGCGCGGGAACTGGAGCGCGCGGCTCAAGATGCGGTCTATGCGCAGCGCGATGTCGCGGCCCGCATCGAGGCGCTCACGCGCAGTATCCAGGTCGCGCTGGAGCAGGACGCGCGCGTCGCCGGCGCGCTGCAAGAGGCGCGCGCGGAACTGGAAACGATCAACGAGCAAACGGCCCATACCGGGCTGCAGCAAGCGCTGGCATGGCGTAGCGAGCGTGAGAACGCGCTGCAGGCCGCGCGTGCCGAACTCGATGCGCTGACCGGCCAATTGCGGCAGGCCGACGAGCAGCGCCTGGCCGCGGAGCGCTCGCTGCAGCCGCTGCGTGACAAGATTACCGAGTTGCAGCTCAAGGAGCAGGCGGCACGGCTCAATCGCGAGCAGTTCGTCGAGCAACTGGAGGCAGCCGGCGTCGATGAGACGGCGCTGCAAGCCAAGCTCGGCGCGGACATGAAGCCATCGTACCTGCAGGGTGAGGTGACGCGAATCAATAACGCCATCACCGCGCTGGGCCCGGTGAACATGGCGGCGTTGGACGAATTGAGCGCGGCCCGCGAACGCAAGCAGTTCCTGGATGCGCAGTCGGCCGACCTGCAGCACGCGATCGAGACGCTCGAGGACGCTATCCGCAAGATCGACGAGGAGACGCGGGCGCTGTTGCAAGGCACCTTCGATGAAGTCAACCGGCATTTCGGCGAACTGTTCCCACGGTTGTTCGGCGGTGGACAGGCCAAACTAATCATGACGGGCGCGGAGATCCTCGATGCCGGCGTACAGGTGATGGCGCAGCCGCCGGGCAAAAAGAATTCGACTATCCACCTGCTGTCCGGCGGCGAGAAGGCGCTGACCGCGACGGCGTTGGTGTTTGCGATGTTCCAGCTCAATCCGGCGCCATTTTGCTTGCTGGATGAGGTCGATGCGCCGCTGGACGACGCCAATACCGAACGCTTCGCGAACCTGGTACGGGCGATGTCGGACAAGACGCAGTTCCTGTTCATCTCGCACAATAAGATCGCGATGGAAATGGCCCAGCAGTTGATCGGCGTGACGATGCAGGAACAAGGCGTGTCGCGAATCGTCGCGGTCGATATGGAAACGGCCGCGGGTTTCGCGCAGAACGCCGGGTAATGGACAGCAACACGAATAAGCATTGCTGATGGAGTCTGCATGGATGAATTGACGCTCGGATTGATAGGTGCGGGCGCAGTGGTGGTGACCGGCGTGGTCGCGTACAACGCGTGGCAGGCAGCCAAGGTACGGCGCAGAATGCCCCGGCCGATGCCGGACGATGCGGCGGCGGAGCTGGCGCGCGCACCCGATGCGAACGAGGAACGGCCGTTCATCGAGCCCGTGGCCCCGGGTTCACGCCATGAGTCCGGTTTTGGCGCGAACCAGGCCGGGGCACGCCGCGAACCGAGTTTCGGACCGTCGGCGGCGCCCGATACGCCGGTCGATTTGCAGGCGGAAGGCGTCGGCGATGGGGTCGGCGTCGCGCAGGCCGAGCCGTGCCCCGCGCATGATGGGCAGCAGGAGCCGATCATGCCGGCTGCGACGACGATCAACGCCGCACCACCGGCGCTCGTGGATCGGCGTATCGACTGCGTCGTGCCGATCCGCATCGCAGCGCCGGTCGCCGCTGAGAAGGTGCTGCCGCTCGCGCAACGGTTGCGGCGTGCTGGTGGCAAGCCGGTGTTCATCGAGGGCAAGGCCGAAGGCGGCGAGCACTGGGAGTGGCTGCAGGCGGGCGGGCGGTACCACGAGTTGCGTGCAGCGGTGCAACTGGCCAACCGCAATGGGCCGCTGAACGAGTTGGAATTTTCGGAGTTCGTGTCCGGCGTGCAGGCTTTCGCCGATGCGCTGGATGGCGCGCCCGAGTTTCCGGACATGATGGAAACGGTGTCGATGGCGCGCGAACTGGACGGGTTCGCCGCGCAATGCGATGCCCAATTGTCGGTCAACGTGTTGTCTGACGGCGCGCCGTGGTCGGCCAATTATGTGCAGGCCGTCGCATCGCAGGACGGATTGTTGCTGTCGCGCGACGGCACGCGGTTCGTCAAGCTCGACGCCAAGCAAAATCCGGTGTTCATGTTGCAGTTCGGCGACACCAATTTCTTGCGTGACGACCTGACATACAAGGGCGGCACGATGATCACGCTGCTGTTAGACGTGCCGGTGGCCGACGAAGACATCTTGCCGTTCCGGCTGATGTGCGACTACGCGAAATCGCTCGCGCAGCGCATCGGCGCTCGGGTCGTCGACGACCAGCGCCGGCCACTGCCCGAGACGGCACTGGCGGCGATCGATACGCAACTGATGACGCTGTACGCGAAGCTGGAGCAGGCGGGTATTCCCGCCGGCTCGCCGGCGACCCGACGGCTGTTTAGCAATTGACCGACCCGGCGCGCCGGCGGCCGTTGGCCGTTGGCGGCCGCCAGTCGATGATGGGGTGCTCGGTGCGGCACCTGCGCGAGCCCGGTGCATGGCGCCGGGTTTTTTTGTGCTGTCCGTCCTGTCATAGCGCTTCCGGCGGATGCCGCCGCATGCGGCTTCCTGCGATAATTTCACCATGAACGACCGATTTGCATGTCACGCATGATGTTTCCGCCATCCGCAGACCGCCCGGCCGAGCGTGCCGCCTGGCTGCGCACGGAGCTTGATCGCGCCAATCACGCGTATTACGTGCTCGATCGACCGGAGATCCCGGATGCCGAGTATGACAAGCTGTTCAAGGAACTCGAGCAGATCGAGGCGGACCATCCAGATCTGATCACGCCCGACTCGCCCACGCAACGTGTCGGTGGTGCGGTCGCCGAAGGCTTTGCGCCCATCGTTCACGACGTGCCGATGCTGTCGCTGAACAATGGGTTCGAGGACAGCGACGTCGACGCGTTCGACAAGCGCGTCAGTGATGTGCTGCAGCACGGTGACGTCGAATACGCATGCGAGCTAAAGTTCGATGGCCTGGCAATCTCGCTGCGGTATGAGAACGGCCGCTTCGTGCAGGCTTCCACGCGTGGCGACGGCACGACTGGCGAGGATGTGACCGCGAACGTGCGCACCATTCGGTCACTGCCATTGACACTCAACGGCAACGCGGTGCCGAAAGTCATCGATGTGCGCGGCGAAGTGCTGATGTTCAAGCGCGATTTTGAGCGACTCAACGCGCGGCAGCGCGAGGCGGGCCAGCGTGAATTCGCGAACCCACGCAACGCGGCAGCCGGCAGTCTTCGGCAGCTTGATTCGAGAATCACCGCGAAGCGTCCATTGTCGTTTTTCGCGTACGGCATCGGCGTACTCGACGGCGTGCCGATGCCGGACACGCATTCGGCGCTGCTCGACTGGTACGTCAACATGGGCTTGCCGGTGAACAAGGAACGGGCGGTGGTCCGCGGTGCAGCAGGCCTGCTCGTGTTCTTCCGCGGCGTGGGCGCGCGCCGCGCGTCGCTGCCATATGACATCGACGGCGTCGTCTACAAAGTCAACCGGCGTGACGAGCAGGACCGGCTCGGTTTCGTGTCTCGTGCGCCGCGCTTTGCGCTGGCGCACAAGTTTCCGGCCGAGGAAGCGCTGACCCGGCTGCTGGCGATCGAGGTGCAGGTCGGCCGTACCGGCGCGATCACGCCCGTTGCGCGGCTCGAGCCGATCTTCGTCGGTGGCGCCACGGTGACCAATGCAACGCTGCACAATGAGGACGAGGTACGTCGCAAGGATATCCTGATCGGGGACACCGTCATCGTGCGCCGCGCCGGCGACGTGATTCCGGAAGTGGTCG